>DDYN01000037.1 GCA_002347965.1 Nitrospirae bacterium UBA2233
CCCGTTTCCCGCTCCATTTTTTTGCACATGCGTAAATCCCAAGAGATCTGGCGGCATAGCCAAGTGGCAAGGCAGAGGTCTGCAAAACCTCTATACCCCGGTTCGAATCCGGGTGCCGCCTCCATCGCTTTTGCAAGGTTATTTCCTCGCAGTGTCTGACTATATTTTAATCGTCGAAGACGAAGAAGACATCGTAGAGCTGCTTGTTTACAACTTAACCAGGGCCGGGTTTGAGGTCAGGTGTGCGGGAAGCGGGCTTCAGGCGCTAGAGCAAGTTCAGAAAGACCCCCCAGCGTTGCTTCTTGTGGATTTAATGCTTCCCGGTATCGACGGGATCGAGCTTTGCAGAATTTTAAAATCGAAGACTGCGACAAAAGGGCTTCCGATCATCGTCCTTACGGCAAGGACGGAAGAGGAAAGCAAGATAAAAGGGTTCGATTTAGGCATTGACGATTATGTTACGAAGCCTTTTAGCGTTCGGGAGCTGACCGCTCGCGTCAAGGCCGTGCTGAAGCGTGCAAGATCCTCCGAGGCCGGAGAAAGCGAGGCGCGCTTCGGGAGGCTCTACGTGAACTTTGTAACACACGACGTCCTCAAGGACGGGTCGCCTTTGCAACTCACTCCGACCGAATTCAGGCTCCTAAAGCTGTTGGTTACCCATCCAAACCGGGTTTTCTCTCGAGAACAGCTGCTAGAAAAAGTGTGGGGACAAGACATTTTTATCGAGCCCCGCACGGTAGATGTTCACGTAAGCCGCCTGCGCGCCCAGCTTGAGAATGACCCTGCAAACCCTACCCATATCGTGACCGTTCGTGGAACGGGTTACAAGTTCCAGCAAAAACTTAAGGATTCTTAGTGTTTTTTGCCGCCTTAGGAGTTGGCATTTTCCTTGGAGCCTTGTTAGGGCTCGCGATGTTTCGCTTGGCGCTCGTATCTTTGCCCGTTGCAACACCCCCTTCAAGGTTTTCGCGGTTAATATTAGCCCCTTTTTGGAAGACCAGGGAGGTTCTTCGGAATACACAAGGATTGGCGCTAGAGTTGAAGGGGCGACTCGGGGTTTTGTTGGCCGTCCTCGACTCAATCGAGGAAGGCGTCATCCTGTTAACGGGCGAGCTTAGAGTCGTTCATGCCAATCAAGGCGCAGTTCGCCTTTTAGGGCTCAAAGGAGACGCCGTAAACAAGCACCTAAAACATGAAATAAGGGATTTTCGGCTGGTTGAAGCCATTGAGGCGCTCGTTCTGGAAGCAAATCAATCAAGGCGGAGGGAAGTCCGTACCGGAGGAAAACTTTTAGCGCAAGGCCGCTATCTTGGCCTTCGCGCCTCTTATATTGAAGAGGATTTTTGGGTTGTTCTTGTGCAGGATTTGACAGAATGGAAGCGCCTCGAGGCAGTTCGGTCGGATTTTATCGCAAACGTGGCGCACGAGCTGAAGACGCCGATCACGACAATCAACGGGTTTTTAGAAACCTTGCTCGACAGCGCACTCGAAGACCAGAGCGCGAGCAAGCGGTTCCTAGGGATCGCCAAGCGGCACACGGAGCGGATGGATAGGCTCATTAATGAGCTATTCCTCCTTTCAAACCTCGAGCTCGGAAACGTAAACATGACGATCGGGGACCATAACCTTCTGGAGCTTATTCAAGAAACGGTTGAAATCCTTTTTCCGATGGTTCAAGAAAAGGGCCTTAGGCTCGAAGTTCGTTGTGCATCCGACATCCGGGTTGCTTGCGACCGCGACAAGATCCTCCAGGTTCTCATCAACGTGGTTGAAAACGCCATTAAGTATACCAACGAAGGGGGCGTAACCGTCGGAGCGGAATGTCAGCAAGGACAAGGAAAGGTTTGGGTATCCGTAGAAGATACGGGCATTGGAATTCCACGTTCGGACCTTTCAAGGATCACAGAGCGGTTCTACAGAGTAGACAAGGCTCGTTCCCGCGCGCTCGGAGGAACAGGCCTTGGGCTCGCTATCGTAAAACATCTCTTGCAACTTCACAACGGGGAGCTTATCATTGAAAGTCATGTGGGAAAGGGTACACGAGTTGCGTTCTGTCTGTCTCAGGCTGACTCGCGTGCTGGTGGCGAAGGGTATGCGCTGTAGACAAGAGGTCGAGATTGTTAACACGCTCGGGCTTCATGCCAGGGCGGCCGCAAAGCTTGCCCAAGAGGCAAAGACGTTCCGCTCGAGCGTTTCTCTCAAAAAGAACGGCAATACCGCAAATGCGAAAAACATCCTAGATTTGCTCACGCTTGCTGCAACAAAAGGGTCCAGAGTAGAGATTCTTGCAGAAGGCGAGGATGCGGAGCTCGCCATCAATGCCTTAAAGGGGCTTATCGACAGGAAGTTCGACGAAGAAGCCTAAGAAATACCGAGATTTCGATGGGCGAAAATTTTTGTCCCGTGCTTTTCTGGAAATCCCAAGCCACCCTGTTTTGCTTTGACCGGCCTTAAGGAACGCCGAGTAGACGTTTGAGCTGTTCGGCGTTCTTTACTGCAAACCCATGAGCGTCGTTGTTGAAAAACGCGAAAACGTTCAGCCCTTCCTTAAGGTATCCCTCGATTCTTTCGGCCCATTTTGCAAGCTGCTCTGTGCGATACTGCGCCTGGCGCTGCCATGCCGGCCCGTGGAAACGGATGTAGACAGTTTCCGAGGTAATCCATTTCGGGTTCTGGTGTGCATCCGGCCCATCCGCGATACAGAACGAAGCGCCCTGTCGGATGAGTAGGCTTCGGACCTCGTGGATAAACCAGCTCGGATGACGAAACTCAAGCGCATGGCATATGCCCTCAGGAAGAAGCGCCAAGAATGCACCCAGGCGTCCGATGTCGAGCTTAAACGAAGGAGGAAGTTGGTATAGGACGGGACCGAGCAGATTGCCCAAGATTTTTGCCCTACCCAAGAAGAGTGCAAGTGCGCCTTCTGCATCCTTCAGCCGCCTTAGATGGGTGATCAGCCGGCTAGCCTTGAGGGAGAACATGAAGCCAGGACTCACGCTTTGCTTCCATTTTAGGAAGGTTTCGGGCTTTGGCAGCCGGTAAAATGTGGAGTTCACTTCCAGCGTATCGAACCTTTCTTGGTAATACTCAAGCCAGCGGGCCTGATGGAGCTCGCGTGGATAGAAAACCCCCCTCCAGTGGGGATAGCAGAAACCAGAAGTCCCTATTCTTGCTCTCATCGCCTCCAGACACCCGGTACATCCTCTAGTGATAGCCTTATTGTAGCGTTCGTACCTCAAAAGGCATTGATGAATAGGGCCCGTCTGTAATACACTTTATTAAGGAGGGGTTCGATAGATGCCGACGAAGAAGCAGGAAATTATCACTTTTAAGGTAGACGAAGGCTTGGCAAGGACGCTCGAGCGTATCCCCAACCGTTCGGAATTCATACGCACGGCGCTCCTTGCGTACCTTTCCGGGATATGCCCCTTGTGCAACGGAACTGGCGTCTTGTCGCCTCATCTCAAGCTGCATTGGAAGGAATTCTTAAAAGACCATGAGATTAAAGAATGCAAGGAGTGTCATGCCTTGTTTCCGGTTTGTTCCGCGAAGGCTTAATCTCGTCGCGCTCGTAATTGCGGGCTGTTTGGCTTTAGGGGCCACATCCGCTTTGGTGCGAAGCTCGCGTGCAAGCGACGTCGTCGAGCTGTACGCCGGCATTCCGCCGATCGCCTTCCTGGCCGAGCGCCTTGGCGGACCCTTTGTGCGAGTGGAGGTAGTTGCGGGCGCCTCTAAAGACCCCCATACGTTCGAACCGACGCCAAGACAGGTGTTGGCGCTAGGGAAGGCTAGGGCCTTCTTTATCGTGGGGCTTCCTTTTGAGAGGGCATTGGCAAAACGCCTGCAGCAAAGTAATCCTAACCTCAAGGTTGTAGACCTTGCCCAGGACATCCAAGAGGGCCAAGACCCCCACGTTTGGCTCTCACCGCGGCGCTTGAAGAGTATCGCTAAGAACATTGCATCGGCCCTGGCCCGGATGCTTCCAGGCAAGGAGCAAGAGGTTCGTAGTAGGCTTTCTGTGCTTCTGGGAGAGGTCGAATCCCTCGAGGGCGAAGTTCAAGCCATGCTCGCGCCCTACAAAGGAAGGGCTTTTCTTGCGTACCACCCGGCGTTTGGCCACTTTGCCGCAAACTTTGGGCTGCGCCAGCTTTCCATCGAAGAAGAAGGGAAGGAACCCACGCCAAGGAGGCTCCAGGCGGTGGTTGTCCAAGCAAAAAAAGAGCATGTTCGCATCGTGATTGTTCAACCCGAGTTTGATTCTAGTAAGGCTCGGCTCGTCGCCCAAGCGCTGGATGCCAACCTCGTTGTCGTGAACGTGTTGGACTACAACGTGTTCGATACCATCCGGAAGCTTGGAAGGGTTCTTTCTGGAGCGCTAGGAGGTTCCCGTGGGACATGAGGCGGTATGCCTGGAAGGGGTGAACTTTGCGTACGCCTCCTGGCCCGTCCTAGAAGATGTAAGCCTCTTCGTCGCACGAGGGGAGTACGTCTGCATTTTGGGCCCGAACGGGGGAGGGAAGACCACGCTTCTTAAGGTTATTTTAGGCATTACACCGCCGCAAAGCGGTAGGGTATCGCTGCTTGGGCAACGCCCGGAACAAGCGAGAGTTAAGGCTGGGTACATGCCCCAAGCGATCAAATCTGACCTCCAAGTTCCGGTTACCGCAAAAGAGGTCGTGCTAATGGGCAGGCTTGGTGTGGAAGGGGGCTGGCGTTACTCGAGGTCTGACCTTAAAAAGGCCGAAGAGGTCTTGGCATTCCTCGGGCTTGAGCCGCTGAAAGATCGTTTTTTTGCCGAGCTCTCTGGAGGTCAAAGGCAAAGGACGTTGATCGCTCGCGCCCTTGCCTGCGACCCTGAGGTGCTCATTTTGGACGAACCGACGGCTAACGTCGACCCGGAAGGGGGCAAGCTTTTGGCCGAACTTTTGGCCGAACTCAAGGGCAAAATTGCCTTGCTCCTCGTTACACACGACCTTAGCTTTGTCTCGAAGCATGTAGACCGCGTGTTTTGCGTCAACCGAAGGGTCGTTGAGCATCCAACCTCCGAGCTCGATTCCTTCTCGCTGCATGAGCTTTACAACGAGCCAATGCGACTCGTCCGACATGACCTTGTCCTAGGCAATGAAGAAAGATAGGTCCGAATGGATCTAGGGTTAGGTATTTTAGCCAACGCCTTTTTCATCACGTTCCTTGCGAGCGTTTCGTTCGGTATCCTTGGGACGCTCGTTGTTGTGCGGCGTGTCAGCTCTGCAGCAGGAGCGATTTCCCACAGCGTGTTGGGCGGTATCGGTATTGGCCTATTTTGCGAACGTGCGCTTGGCATTCCATGGGGCGGGCCGCTTCCTGGGGCTATTCTTGCCGCCCTGGTATCCGCGCTTGGCATTTCTTGGGTAAGCCTTCGCTTTCAGCAGCGCGAGGATACGGTCATCGGGGCGATCTGGGCCGTGGGAATGGCTATTGGCCTCCTTTTTCTCTCGAAGACCCCTGGGTATGCAGACCCCATGAGTTACCTGTTCGGAAACATCCTGCTGGTTTCCGATACAGACCTGTTCTTGACCGCCCTTTTAGGTATGGCCGTCCTTGGTGTAGTTGCGCCCTTTTACAGGGAAATCCTTGTATTATGCTTCGACGAGTCGTTCGCCAAGGTACGCAACATCAAAACCGAAATGCTTTCTACCTGCATCCTGTTGTTAGTGGCGCTCGCTACTGTCGCCATGCTTCGGCTTGTAGGCCTCATCCTCGTGATCGCGCTGCTTACGCTGCCGGCCGCTATTGCCTGCGTTTTTCCGATGAAACTCTGGAAGGCCATGATCTTCGCGGGCGTTCTTTGCCTGCTCCTTTCGTGGGCCGGGATCATTGCGAGCTATTTCTTGGATTTGCCTACAGGTTCTAGTATTGCGGTCCTAGCTGGAGCTGCATACCTTGTCGCCATCGGGTTGAAGGCAAGGGCGCCTAGGGCTTAGGCCCCTTCAGGAAGCTCCCAGATGCCAGCAGGGGCAAATTCGATCAGGTTACCTGCGGGGTCGTACACGTAAAAGCTCGATTGTCCGTTCCCCCAAAGTGCGTCGTAGGTTACAAACCCGCCCTCCTGGAAGCGTTTCTTCAATTCAGGGATTTCTTGCTCGTCCGCTCGAAAGGCGACGTGTATGGACCCAGTGGCCCCATGAGGTGGGAGTTTTTGGAGGTTTCGCGAATAGGCCGGGTTAAAGACGAGAAGGACGCCTCTTGCAGTCCTAAAGAAGGCGAACTGGCCGTCTTTGAACTGAATGCATTTAAGCCCCAGAATCCCTTCGTAGAACTTTCGCGCCTTTCCTAGGTCCTCTGTATAGAGGCAAGTTTCTAGAATTTCCACGCCATTCCCAACCTGTTTCTTCTTGTAATTCAATCAACGCCCATTTGGTGACATCAGTTGATTAATATACCAGTTTTTTGATATTTTTAACAGATTGGCTCGATGATTCCCTTGTATTTTATTCGAGGAGGCACTCATGGAACAGGAACAATTCGGTCTTACCCAAGAGCATCTCATGGTTGTTGAGGCAGCCAAAGGAATGGCCAAAAAGCTTGGCCCAAAAATGGACCTGTTTAATAAAATGATCTTCGAGGAGCAACGGTTCCCCGAAGAGATTTGGAAGGAGATGGGCAACGCCGGCATATTAGGGGCGATGATCCCCGAGGAGTACGGTGGGACGGGGGTAGGCCTGTTGGCCATGGCGCTTGCCCTGGAGACGCTCTCAATGGAGGGGGTTTCGGCCTCTCTGTTTGCTGTCCTCACGACGATGGACACGATGGCCATTCTCAAAGGCGGGTCCGAAGAACAAAAGCAGGCCTGGCTGCCTAAGATAGCCAGCGGGGACATCAAGATGGCCTTCGCGATCACAGAGCCCGATGCCGGGACGAACTCCTTTCGGATGAAGACGTTTGCCAAAAGGGATGGGGACGTCTACAGGCTCAACGGGCAGAAGGCCTGGATCACCGGGTTCGACGTGGCAGACCACGCGATCATCGTCGCACGCACGATGACGTTAGAGGAGCTCAAGCGCCAAGGCTTGCCCAAGAGCTACGGAATGGGGCTGTTCATCGTCGACACCAAGGCCAAAGGGATCACGATGAACGAGATGAACACGATGGGGATCGAGGGGTTCAAGCAGTTCCAGCTCTACTTCGACGACGTCGAGGTCCCTGTGGATAACCGCGTGGGCGAAGAGCACATGGGGGCGATGGTCTTGTTCCACGCGCTCAACCCGGAGCGCATCCTCGCCGCAGCCATTTGCGTGGGGATGTCGGAGTTCGCCCTCAGGAAGGCCGTAGCCTACGCGCTGGAGAGGAAAGTATGGTCAGACGCCCCTATAGGCGCCTATCAAGGGGTTCAGCACCCGTTGGCGCACGTTAAGGCCATGCAGGAGGCGGTCAGGCTCTTGACCTACAAGGCGGCCTGGGCGTTCGATAAAGGACTGCCACCGGCCGAGACTGGCGGGTACTCGAACATGGCCAAGCTTTTGGCCTCCGAGCTGGCCGTTGACGCTGTAGACAGGGCCATCCAGACTCACGGGGGGAACGGTTTCGTGACCGACTACCAGCTCATACGCATGTGGGCCCCGGCAAGGCTTTTGAAGACCGCCCCTATCAACAACGAGATGGCTATGAACTTCATCGCCGAGCATGTCCTCGGGTTGCCTAAGTCCTACTGATGCCGAGGATCATCTCGGAAGGGCTTTAGCGCTGCGAGGCGATGCCTTGCTCAAGGGGGGCAGTTTTGCCCGTGCATCGGAACGCCCAGTGGAACGACGCGGGTTGACAAAGGGCAAAGAATCGCGCGAAAAGCTTTTCAAGGCCACCTCTAGGCGCGTCCTTCCCGGCTATGGGAAAGAGACCCCCCTTTTGAGGCTTGCCAGCAAGCTGTGGATCGCCTCAAGGGGGTTCTTTGCGTCCAAGATGGCTGAAATTACGGCCACACCGGAAGCTCCAGCCTGCATGACTTGCGGGGCATTTTCGAGCGTTATGCCCCCGATCGCAAGGACGGGGATCGAGACGACACCGCACACCTCGGATAGCCGAGCAAGCCCGATTGGGGGTTCACCCGGCTTATTCTTCGTAGCAAACACGGGGCCCGTTCCAATGTAGTCCGCCCCGAGCGTTGCGGCTTTTTTTGCCTCGTGGGCATTCGATGCGGACGCTCCGATTAAAAACCCCTTCGGGGAGGTCCGTCTCGCGGCATCAACGGGCAAATCTTTTTTTCCCAAATGAACGCCGTCCGCTCCTACCGTCAACGCCACCTCTAGGCTGTCATTGACGATCAAAAGAGCCTTTCCCTCGGTGATTGCTCGAAGGGTTCGGGCCGTTTCGTACATCTCAGTACTGAAAGCACCCTTCATGCGTAGCTGGACCATCGGCACGTTGGCCCTGACTGCTGCGTTCGCGATGTCGGCATGACTGAGCCGAGCGTTGCTCGCCGTAATCGCGCAAAGAATGGGCCTCTTGAGCATAGACTAAAGCCCTCCTCTAAGGCGGTAAACGGCATCCAGAAGGGCGACCTGGAAGGATCCAGGCCCTTTGACCTCCAAAGTGAGTTCGCTTGCCGTTTTTATAAGAGAGAGTCCAAGCGCTGCGGCTTTGATAGGGGCCTCATTGGCAAGAAAGCAAGCCACAGCCGTCGTTGCCATGCAGCCCGACCCCGTAATGCTTTTGAGCAAAGGACTCCCGCCTGTCGTGCGCCCCACATCTTTGCCATCCGAGACGATGTCTACTCTGCCCGTAATGGCCGCCACGCAGCCAAAGCGTGTAGCAAGCTCCATAGCAGCCCGCTTGGCGGCCTCTTCGTCGTCCTCGAGGCTCTCGACGCCGAGGATACGCGCGTCTTCTTCGAGCAACGAAAGAGCCTCGGCAAGGTTGCTTCGGATTACGGATGGTTGAAGCTCTCGGACGAGATCGTTCGCCGCCTTCGTCCGGAAGCGGCTTGCCCCGGCTCCGACCGGGTCGAAGACGATCGGAACCTTGAGCTCCTTTGCCATGAAACCGGCAAGTTTCATCGCCTCAAGCTGCTCGCTTGTGGGCGTACCGATGTTGAGCAAAAGGACGCTCGACTTGGAGGCGATCTCCTCGACTTCCTCTTTGGCGGACGCCATGATGGGAAGTCCCCCCATTGCAAGCGTAAGATTGGCCGTTACGCTCGCAACGACCAGGTTTGTCATGTGATGGATGAGCGGTCGGGTGGAAGCAATTCGCTCCAAGGCTGCGCTCAAGCGTGCGTTTTGCAACAAGATACTCCTTCTTGTCTAATCGACCTCTATTGTCATTCTACACAAAAAGGCCTAGCATAGAACACGTAAAGAAACGGTTGCTTGCCATCTTCGTCAAACGAGCCTTACGGTCTAGTCTTTATGCTCAACGGAATCATCAAATCGGCAGGTCGCTGGATAGCGGCCTACATCGCGATCGGAATCGTCGCAGGCCTAGGCGCCATCCTTTTTCAAGTCCTTTGCGATGTCGGCATGCATGTTTTCCTGGGCGGGATTGCGGGCTATCGTCCGCCGGCACCCTTTGGAGAGCAAAGCGTGTTTCCAACGACCACACCTTTTCATCGCGCCTGGCTCATCTGGCTTCCTGCCCTAGGCGGGCTTTTGAGCGGACTTATAGTCTACACCCTCGCCCCGGAGGCTGAAGGCCACGGAACTGACGCCGTCATCGAGGCCTACCATCGCAAGCAAGGGCATGTTCGGGCGCGTATTCCGTTTGTCAAGACAATCGCCTCGGTACTTACGCTAACAACCGGCGGGTCAGGGGGGAGGGAAGGGCCGATTGCCCAGATTGGCGCCGGCTTTGGCTCGTTCCTCGCAGACCGCTTTAGGCTCTCTGACAGGGAGCGTCGCATCATGCTGGCGGCCGGCATGGGGGCGGGTATCGGCGCAATCTTTCGGGCTCCTTTGGCAGGCGCGCTGTTCGCCTCGGAGGTGCTCTACAGCCAGCCCGAGTTTGAGGCCGAAGTAATCATCCCCGCAGGGGTCTCAGCTGTCGTTTCCTATTGCGTTTTTTGTTCGCTGTTTGGTTTTGGATCGCTCTTCAACGCTCCGAGTCTTGCCTTCCAGAACCCGGCCACGCTTTTGTTCTACATCATCCTTGCACTCGTGCTTGCCGGTGTGGGCGTTATTTATGTCCATACCTTTTACGGCATCCACGGCTGGTTCCGGAGGTTGAAACTGCCGAACATCTTTAAGCCTGCCTTAGGAGGCCTGATAACCGGCTTGATCGGCTTTTTCTACCCTCAGACGCTCGCGTTTGGCTACGGGTTTCTCCAACAGGCTATTTACGGGCAGGCAGGCTTCGGCATGCTTCTTCCTTTGGCTTTTGGTAAGATCCTAACGACCGCCTTCTCGATCGGGTCAGGGGGGAGCGGGGGCGTGTTCGGTCCGTCCGTCGTGATCGGCGGAGCTCTAGGCGCCTGCCTTGGAAAAGCCTTTCATGCACTCGCGCCGGGTATCGTCGTTCACCCCGAGGCATTCGTCATCGTGGGCATGGCAGGTTTCTTCGCCGGCGTTTCCAAGGCGCCTATCTCTACTATTATCATGGTAAGCGAGATGACCGGTTCCTACCTTCTCCTTCTTCCTTCCATGCTCGTATGCGCCATTTGCTATGCATTAACGGGTACGTCCTCGATTTACTCGAAGCAGGTGAGAAACAGGCTTGCATCCCCGGCCCACCAAGGAGAATTCTTTATCGACGTGCTGGAAGAAATCAAGGTCCAAGACCTGCTTGACTCGCTCAAACAGGTAACGGCCGTCCCAGAGGGTATGCGTTTTAGGGAGTTTAAGCAGGTATTTGCCAGTACGAACCAGCAGTACTTTCCCGTCGTGAACGATAAAGGGGAACTAAGCGGGATATTTTCAATCAAAGACTTCCGGGGCGCACTGTTTGAATCGGACACTTCCGACCTCGTCACCATGAAAGACCTAGCGCAAACAGAAGTCGTAGTAACAGACCCCACAGAAGACCTAAACGAAGTTCTCAAGAAGATAACCGTACGCAACTTGCGTCAGATACCGGTCGTCGAAGAAAGGAATTCGAAAAGGCTGCTAGGCATGCTCGATCGCAGGGACATTATTCTTTTCTACAACCAGAGGGTTGAGGCGTTTAAAACCAAAAGTACCCTTTCTGGATCAGAAACTTACGCCCAGCCTATTCATACCGGTCCAAGACCGGCTGGCTAGGGAACTTTCCCCATTCTGCACGCTTTTTCTTCGTAGCTTCGTATGGGACACTAGAAAGAAACGCTAAGGCCAAGAGATGGACTGTTTTGATATTAACCGGCTGATCCAGACACTAAACCCAGTTCAGAAAGAAATCGTCATGGCGCCGGAGCGTCCTACGCTCGTGTTGGCGGGTGCGGGGTCTGGAAAGACGAGAGTACTCACGACGAGGATTGCTTATCTTGCTGCCAAGGGCGTCAATCCAAGGGGCGTACTGGCCATAACGTTCACGAACAAGGCCGCCAGAGAGATGCGCGAGCGCCTTACCGACATGCTGGGAATTGGCGTAGGGGGGGAGGTTACGGCCTCGACCTTCCACAGCTTCGGGCTTTGGTTCCTACGTTCGTTTGCGGGGTTACGACCCGGTATTTTGGACGATGCGGACCAAACAAGGCTTCTCAAAAAGCTCGTAGGAGCGGCCAACGTTCAGGACAAGCGCATAGATTCCGGGTTGATTGCCCAAGTGCTGGCAAAAATGAAGGACAGCATGTTGACCTTCGAGCAGGCGATCGAGTCCATAAACCCTTTTCTGGCCAAGACGCGCGGGCTTGCCCTGTTTGAGATCATAAAAGCCTACGAAGCCTACTTGAAAAAGGAGAACTTGGCTGATTTCGGCGATCTCTTGCTTAGGCCCGTAAGGCTACTAGAGCAGGATCCAGGAATCCTTGAGCAGGCGCGACGACGCTTCAGCCACGTGTTCGTCGACGAATTCCAAGACATCAATTTTACCCAGTACCGCCTCTTGAAGCTCTTATGCCAGCCCAACAGGCCTCTATTCGCCGTCGGCGACGACGATCAGTCAATCTACGGCTGGAGGGGAGCCAACCTTGCCTCCATCCTTCGGTTTGAAGAGGATTTCTCCGAGCCTCAAGTCTTCCGGCTTGAGCAGAACTATCGGAGCACCCGGGTCATTCTAGAGGCGGCGAACGGCGTCATCAAGAAAAACAACTCTAGGCGAGGCAAAACGCTTTGGACGGAAAACACCAAAGGGTCTCCGATTCAACTTATCGAGGCATCGAACGAGTTTGAAGAAGGCAGGATGGCTGCCGAGGCTATACAAAGGCTGATCAACGACGGTAAAGATCCTGGCGAGATCGCCATCCTCTACAGGACCAACGCACAGTCTCGGGCGCTTGAAGAGGCGCTTTTAGGCGTTGGGATTCCTTATTTGATCCTAGGCGGCGTGAAATTCTACCAAAGAAGGGAAATTAAAGACCTCCTTGCCTACCTGAAGTTTTTAGCCAACCCATGCGATACGTTAAGCCTCTACAGGCTGGCGCAGAACCCCCCCAAAGGAATCGGCGAGGTCACGCTTCAAAAGCTTTCAGACCTCAAAGAACTGGTTGGCCATGACTACCTAACCCTGCTGACGACCGAAATGTTGCTATCCCCGCTGAAATCCCAGGCAAAAAAGCTTCTTGCGCTCGGAAAAAAGTTGCAAGAGATGAATGAGGGAATAAAAAACGCATCGTCGCTTTCCGATGGGCTTCTTTGCGTCGTCAACGAAAGCGGCCTTGAAGCAGCACTCCTCTCAAAACCAGAGCGCGAAGCGAAAGAACGCGTAGAGAATCTCTACGAAATGGTCGCGCTGGCGCGCTCCCTTGAGGCAACCCAAGGAACAATGGAACTCCAGGACTATCTCGACCATGTTTCACTGATGACCGACCTCGATCAGGCAGGGTCGCGCACCGGTCAGGTGCTGTTGATGACGCTTCATCAGGCAAAAGGGCTGGAGTTTCCGTTCGTATTCCTTGTCGGACTCGAGGATAGCCTTTTGCCGCACAGTCTTTGCAGGGATCTTCCCAACCAGATCGAGGAGGAAAGGAGGTTGTTTTATGTCGGCGTTACGCGTGCCAAAGAGCGACTCTTCCTGTCCTTATGCAGGTATCGTTTCGGCCCAATGGGCAAAGAGCCGAGAGAACCTTCGCCGTTTTTGGGAGATATTCCTCGTGAATTGATAGAGCGAGTTTCGTCTCCCAACGAGGGATGGCTTTCATCCATAGTTGGGAGCAGTCAATTTTCCAGGCAAACCC
Source organism: Nitrospirae bacterium UBA2233 (assembly GCA_002347965.1). Lineage (GTDB taxonomy): Bacteria > UBA2233 > UBA2233 > UBA2233 > UBA2233 > UBA2233. The sequence continues at coordinate 13,277 of DDYN01000037.1, forward strand.
ACAGAGGATAGAATGCTCGACTCAAAGTTTATTCGCGAAAACCCAGAGTTCGTCGTCGAGCGTCTCAAGACAAGGGGGGAAGACCCCTTCCTAGAAGACCAGCTCAAACGCTTCCTCGAGCTCGATAAACAACGGCGCGAACTTATCCAGCGCGTAGAAGACCTGAAGAAAAAGCGCAACGCGGGATCCAAACAGGTTGCCAGAACAAAGCTCGATGGCCAAGATCCAGGCTACCTTATGGATGGACTGCAGGTGGTCTCCGAGACCATCGCGAAACTCGAGAAAGACTTATCCGTAGTAGAGCAAGAACTTCAGGGTATCCTCCTAGGATTGCCTAACTTGCCCGATGAATCCGTACCCGTCGGTCTAGACGAAGCGCACAATATTGAGGTCCGACGCTACCTCGAACCGAGGACGTTTCGTTCTCCTGTAAGAGGGCATGTCGAGATTGCTCAATCGTTAGGCATTCTGGACCTCGACCGGGCGAGCAAAATCGCGGGGGCACGCTTTCCTTTGTTCATCGGCCAGGGTGCCAGGTTAGTGCGTGCCTTGATCGCGTTCATGCTGGACCTACACACCTCTAAGCACGGCTACAAAGAAGTTTCCCCGCCTCTTCTTGTGAATGCCCAAAGCATGCTCTGCACAGGGCAGCTTCCCAAGTTTCAGAATGACCTCTACTCCATCGGCCTCGATGAGCTCTACTTGATTCCTACCGCCGAGGTGCCCGTTACAAATACTCATAGGGGGGAAATCCTTGACGAAGACGTACTGCCTTTATGCTACACAGCCTACACGCCCTGCTTCAGAAGGGAGGCTGGCTCGCACGGCAAGGACGTTCGAGGGCTGATCCGTCAGCACCAGTTCGACAAGGTTGAGCTGGTTCGCTTTGTCAAGCCGGAAGGCTCCGAAGCGGCCCTAGAAGAACTCCTTTGCCATGCAGAAAGGGTTTTGCAAGAGCTGGAGCTCCCGTACCGGGTGGTTGTGTTATGCACCGGGGATCTTGGGTTTGCAGCCAGAAAGACGTACGATATCGAGGTATGGTTCCCTTCCCAGTATACTTACAGGGAGATATCCTCCTGCAGTAATTTTGGCGATTTTCAAGCAAGGCGGGGTGCGATTCGATACAAAGAAAAAGCCACCGGTAAAAATCGTTTTGTTCACACGCTCAACGGGTCAGGCCTGGCCGTTGGCAGAACCCTTGCGGCAATCTTAGAGAACGGGCAGGCTGAAGACGGGTCGGTTATGCTACCGAAGGCGCTTAGACCGTTTATGGACGGGCAGGAAGTTTTGAGGGTTGATGGTTGATCGCTGACGGTAAAACTACTAAAGTAAATGTCGTGGAGGAGTGGCCGAGCGGCTTAAGGCGGCGGTCTTGAAAACCGTTGTGCGTTTTCCGCACCGTAGGTTCAAATCCTACCTCCTCCGCCAGGTGAAGCGTTTTTTCGGAGAGATGGCCGAGTAGGTCGAAGGCGGTCGCCTGCTAAGCGACTGTACCCCAAAAAGGGGTACCGTGGGTTCGAATCCCACTCTCTCCGCCACCCTCCCTTTTTTGCCTTATACGTCTTTTAATCCCGATTTTGCTGGTGTACGCTATACCCTGGCCAACGGCTTGGAGGTTTTTTGTCTACATTGCGTTAGGTAAATACCCGAGCTGGTAACCCTGCTTCGTGTCGGGATTAATGGTGGCAAAAAGGGGGAAGAGGGATGAACTTTCCTGTATGGGACGTTTGGTTTGGATCGAGCATTCTAATCGCCATCGTAGCAGTTGTCCACGTGTTCGTTTCTCACTTTGCAGTAGGCGGAGGGCTGTTCCTTGTTCTTACAGAAAGAAAAGCTTACCGCGAACATGATTCCGGGCTCCTTTCCTGGCTCAAGCTTCACTCCGCATTTTTCGTACTCATAACGGTAGTATGGGGGGCTGTAACGGGTGTCGGTATTTGGTGGACAATCGCCCTTATCAGCCCTCAGGCGACGAGTGCGCTCATCCGCACTTTTGTGTGGTTCTGGGCGATCGAATGGGTGTTTTTTGCCATCGAAATCGCCGCGGTCTTGATGTACTACTACGGATGGGACAAGCTCGACCGAAGGACCCATCTTTGGTTTGGCTGGGCTTACTTCGTTGCAGCATGGATGAGCCTGTTTGTCATCAACGGTATCGTCGATTTCATGTTGACTCCTGGCAAATGGCTAGAAGACTTTCAGGTATGGAACGGGTTTTTTAACCCGACCTTCTTTCCCTCCCTATTCTTTCGCTCATTTTTAAGCTTTGCGCTTGCAGGCGTCTACGCGCTCATCACTGCGGCTTGGCAAAAAGATCCAGCTCTGAAGGCCAAGGTTGTAAGATGGAGCTCCATCTGGGTACTCCTCAACGCCATCCTTGCCGTACCCGCTGCGTACTGGTATACCCAGAGCATCCCCCCGGCAGTTTGGGCTTTAGCAAAGGGCACGCTGCCTGCAGCGACGTACTCTGCCATGCTTATCGGTTTAAGCGCCTTTCTTGCCTTCGTGCTCGCGTTCATTGCCTGGCTTTTGGCTAAGAGAACGCCCCTTGTCCTTTCCTTGCTCGTGCTACTTGCAGCCTTCTCTGCGGTTGCCTCGTTCGAACGCCTTCGAGAAATCCTTCGAAAACCTTACATAATTTTTGGGTACATGTACGGCAACTCTATCTATAGCGTCCCATTGGATGGGGATATGGGGCTCAACCTTCCTACGTTGAACGAGAGAGGAGTCCTTCGGGCGGCAAATTGGGTCCAAACACGCGAAATTCATGAAGACAACATGATCCAGGCCGGTCGGGAGGTCTTTCGTCTCGAATGCCAGGCCTGCCATTCATTGGGGGGCTACAGGGATATCGGCCGGCTGTTGCGGCGCAAACAGCTCACGAGCCAACCGGCAATTCTCGCAATCCTCGGTGTACTGGACAAAGTCCCGACCTCAAACGTCATGCCGCCTTTTGCTGGGACCGCAAAAGAGGAGGAGGCCCTTTCGCATTTCTTAACATCCGTGGTGCAATCAAATTCGTGAACGCCTGGAGGAATGAGACATGAACGCGCAAGCCGTTGTGCCTTACGCTGGCCCTACGCCCCTTCCAGCAGCCGTCTGGCTTCTTGAAGTCCTGCTGGTATTGGGGTTCGTCCTTCATATCCTTGCAGTCAATGGCGTGCTCGGCGCGACGCTCATCGGCCTTTGGATACGCTGGTTTGGGGAAACTCCCGAGCATAAGCGCCTTTCTGACAGCCTGATGCATTCTACAACCTCTCTGCTTTCTCCGGCAATCACGTTTGGAATCGTTCCCTTGCTTTTTATCCAGGTACTCTTCGGCAACTTTTTTTACACATCGTCCGTGCTGATCGCATGGCCATGGCTTATGGTCATTGCTCTACTACTCCTCGCCTACTATAGCTTGTACATCGGGAGCTGGTGGAAGAACCGCGCTTCGAAACTGATCGATCTGAGCGTATTCGTAGCCATTGTCTTTTTTCTGCTTATCGCCTTTATCTTCGTGAATAACATGACATTGCTCATCACGCCGGAAAAATGGTTTGCCATGTATGCAGCAGACCCAACAGGAATGCGGCTGAACTTAAGCGATCCGACGCTTATTTTCCGGTACGCCCACATGCTTTTGGCGGCTTTCGGGGTTGGCTCGCTCTTTGTGGTTGCGTTAGGCATATTTCATTTTAAGAAAGAGCCTGATTATGGCAGGTTCTTGATCGAGTATGGCGGCAGGTGGTTCATCTATATTACTGGCCTTGCCATGGTGGCGGGTTTTGGGTTTCTTTTTAGCCTTTCCGCACCTTACAGGCAGCTCTTTCTAGGACAAAGCGCTTTTGGGACGATTTCGTTGCTTTTAGGGATTATGCTCGGCCTTGCCGCAATTTTCGCAATATCTTCGGCGTTCCACGCTAAAGATCCCCGCAGGTGTGCATGGGCAGCGCTGATTCTATCGGCCCTTGGGGTCGTTTTTATGGCGATTGTGCGGGACCGCCTTCGAGATGCCTTTATTGCGCCATACTTTCACGCGGCGCCCTTGAGCGTCCGCTACCAGGTCGGCCCAATGGCCATCTTTTTTGCGTTGTTTATCCTCGGGCTGGCTTTTGTAGTTTACATGCTTGGTCGCTTCTTTCGGCCGGAGCGACCTGCGTCATCCTAAGCAGAATGGAAAGACGTAATTTTAGGGGGGCCGAAGAAGACCCCGCTTTTTTTGCGGAGGTTGGCCCCAGAAATCACCGGATGGTACGGTAGTCTACCGCAATACCTACTAATATAGCATTCTTTAGGGGTTATTTTATGGATACCGGTCGTTTTCTTCAGGTTGAGTCTCCGGCAACGCTAGAGAAGTTGGGTCAAGTACCCTTGATGGGCGAGGATGATGTTGTCTTTTTGGTGAAGCGGGCAAAAGAGGCCTTTGTCGGCTGGAAAGATTTGGAGATTAAACAGAGGACTCAACGAATCAGGCGTGCCATAGACGTCTTTATCGACGAAAAAGAAAGAATCTTAGATACGATATGCCTCGAAACGGGCAAAACGAGGACTGAGGCGCTTTATGAGCTATTCGGGGCCATCGATATCCTCACATTCTACAGAAAGCACGCCAAATCTTTCCTCAAGGACGAAAGTAGAACGCCCCATGGGCCGATGCGATTCCTCAAAAGGGTGTTTATCCGGTATTTTGCAAGGGGTCTTGTCGGCGTGATTTCCCCTTGGAACTATCCATTTCTCCTGCCCCTTTGCGATGCAGGCCCCGCGCTTATCGCCGGAAATTGCGTTATCCTTAAGCCCTCAGAATTTACCCCCCTTACCGCACTCCTGATTCAGGATGTCTTTCGCAGGGCGGAACTGCCGGAAGGGGTATACCAAACTGCCACGGGCAACGGCAAAACGGGAGAGCACGTCGTACGCCACGCGGACATGGTGGCCTTTACGGGTAGCCACAGTACGGGCCTTAAGATTGCCGAAGCTTGCGCCCGCGTGCTCAAGCCATTTAGCCTTGAGCTTGGCGGCAAGGATCCCGCCATCGTTCTGGAAGGAGGAGATCTCAAGAGGATAGCCAAGGGGATCGTGTGGGGATCCTTGTTCAATGCTGGCCAAACTTGCGTTTCGATCGAGCGCATCTATGCCACAGAAGCCGTGTACGAAGCGTTTGTAAGCCTAGTGCTAAAAGAAGTTAAAGGCTTGAGAGTCGGAATCGATGAAAAGTTTTCGGTAGACATGGGTTCTATGACCACCCATGATCAGCTGCAAATCGTCGAACGCCATATTGAGGATGCGTTGGCCAAAGGGGCCAAAGTTCTAGCGGGTGGAAAACGAATTTCATCGCTTGGTGGATATTTTTTTGAGCCTACCGTCGTTGTCGACGTAAGGCCGGGCATGGCCATCATGGAGGAAGAGAGTTTTGGACCAATCATTGCTATCCAGAAAGTGAAGGACGACGAGGAGGCTCTGGCAGCCGCAAACCAATCGACCTACGGGTTGTCCGCAAGCGTGTGGGGAAACCAAAAAAAGGCCCTTCGGCTTAGCCGTGGACTAGAGTCGGGAAGCGTGTGCATTAACGAGGCATTGACAAATTTTGTGGTGCCCGAGCTACCGTTTGGCGGCATAAAGCAGAGCGGCTACGGAACACGGCACGGCAAGGAGGGAATTCGCCGTTTTTTAAGGTCACAGAGCGTGCTCTTGCCTCGTTTTGCGCCAAACCGAGAGGTCGCATGGTACCCCTATTCAAAGTCGGTCGCCAGAATGATCGAGCGCGGGCTTGCCTGGCTCTACCATTCCCGTTTTTAATTCCGGAGGAGGGCTGCCTTGTACATTCGAACGCGCCTCACAGAAATGCTGGGAATTTCTTTCCCGTTAATTCAGGGGGGGCTCGCCTACCTTGCAAGAGCAAGGCTAGCTGCTGCCGTTTCCAACGCCGGAGGGCTTGGTCAAATAACGGCCGTAACGCTCGGCACCAAAGAGGCGCTCGTTGAGGAGATTAGAGAGTTTCGTCGGCTAAGCAAGAAGCCCTTTGCGGTGAACATTGCCCTTGGCAGGCTTGACGTTTCTCCGTTTGTCGAGGCCGTCATAGAAGAAGAGGTACCTGCCGTAACATTGACGGCGGGCAACCCCGAGCATGTCCTGTCAAAGCTCGAAGGAACGCCCGTTAAGGTCCTTGTCCTTGTTTCTTCTCCAAAGCAGGCCAAGAAAGCGGAAACGCTCGGTGTCGATGCAGTGATTGCCGTCGGCATGGAAGGGGGAGGACACATCGGCCGAGACGACATCGGATCAATCGTGCTGCTTCCAGAGGTTGTAAGAGCGATCACCATCCCTGTCGTGGCCTCCGGCGGGTTTATGACAGGCTCACAAATCGTGGCCGCGTTGGCCATGGGGGCGCAGGGAGTCGAGATGGGGACCCGCTTTGTAGCGACTAAAGAGTGCGTTGCACACGAAGCGTACAAAAAAATGCTCGTTTCTGCCGGAGTTCACGATACGATCGTGATCGAGCGGTCCCTTCAGCGTCCTGGGAGAGCGCTTAAAACTCCCTATGCGCTGGATATCCTTGAGCAAGAACACAGAGGGGCCGGTTTTGAGGCGCTTTTCCCCCTCATTTCTGGCGCCGCAAACCAGCGCGCCGTGCTCGAAGGAAAGCTGGACGAAGGGTTTGTTTGGGCTTCGCAGGCTGTCGGTCTTATCGAGCAAGTTCCTAGCGTTGACGAGCTGTTCGATGACCTAAAACGACAGATAGGGGAGGCCGTACACGGGTTAAACGGAATGGTCTCGTTGGAAAAGCCATAAAAAGCGAAAATGGTGCCCCTGGCAGGAATCGAACCTGCGGCACAGGGATTAGGAATCCCTTGCTCTATCCACTGAGCTACAGGGGCCAAAAGGTAACGCTTGCGGCGTCAAAGAGAGATTATGCTATCACATACCGGAACAGAAGCCAATAGATGCATGCAGGAAGTCCTTTAAGTCCTTTTGCGATGCCCGACGATCTATCTAGGGGGCGAGTCTATCCCGAAGAAGAACATCCTTACAGGACGAAATACCAAAGGGATAGGGATAGAATTATCCACTCTAAAGCATTTCGCCGGCTTGAATACAAAACCCAGGTGTTCGTGAATCACGAGGACGGCAACTACAGAACTCGGCTAACCCATACGTTAGAAGTCATGCAAATCGCGAGGACTATCTCCAGGGCGTTAGGGTTGAACGAGGATTTAACCGAGGCGATTGCGCTCGGTCATGATATTGGACACCCCCCGTTCGGACATACGGGGGAGGCTACTATGAACCGTCTGACGCAAGACTGCGGCGGGTTTGAGCACAACCTGCAGGGCTTAAGAATTGTGGACGAGCTTGAAGAGCTCTACGGTAAGTTCCCAGGCCTAAACCTCACGTACGAAGTGAGAGAAGGAATCCTGAAATACAAGCCGAACCGCAACGTAGAAATTCCAGAAATGTTCCGAGGGAATGCTGCTCCGACGCTTGAGGCTCAGGTTGTAGACATGGCGGATGAAATCGCCTATTCTTCGCATGACATCGACGATGGGCTGGCTTCTGGCCTTATCGGCCTCCATGGCCTGGTAGAGGTCCCGCTCGCTCGGGATTGTGCGGACGAGATACAGAAGGAAATGGGTCCTGACGTCGCGTTGCCCATCTTGATCAAGGCTTTCATCCGGAAATTGATCAACACCCTGGTCAGCGATGTCATCGTGCATACCGCCGAACGCCTTAACGCCGAACACATCGAGAATCCAGAGGCCGCACACAGTAAAACCTTTTACCTGGTAGGCTTATCCGCAGAGATGGCCCCTAAAAACAAGGCGCTTAACGCATTCTTGATGAACAACCTCTACCGTCATCCCAAGGTGCTTCGTATGGGTAAAAAGGCGTCCAGGGTCCTCGAGTCTTTGTTTTTTGCTTACCAAGAATCTCCTCAGCTTTTGCCTGTCGAGGTGCAACAGAAGATGAAAAGCCAGAGTGATACACGAAAAATCGCCGATTATATCGCATCAATGACCGACAGGCTAGTCTTGGAAGAATACTCGAAGTTGTTCGACCCTTTTGAAAAGTTCTAGTAAGGGCTATAATAATATATAATAAATAGCGATTCTATTTTTTAGAAAGGAGTATTCATGCGGGCAGTTGATTTTCGAAAAACATCCGGAGAACCTACTGAACCCTTGGGCTACACGCTGACACTCCGGGTAGAGGCGCAAAACCGGCCGGGAACGCTAGGGAAAATCACTTCTACGATCGGAGAGTATGGAGGCAACATCGGAGCGCTTGACATCGTCGATGTAGGCAAAGGGAAGATCATTCGCGATATCACGGTCATGCTTCGAGAGGTGGGTAGAGTCCAAGAGATCGTTAAGGCCCTTAAAGGGATCGAAGGGGTAAGGGTGATTAACGTATCAGATAAGGTTTTTCTTGCCCACCTTGGCGGCAAGATTGAACTTAAAAGCAGGGTTCCGCTTAAAACCAGGGACGACCTTTCGATTGCCTACACCCCGGGTGTTGCACGTGTCTGCATGGCAATTCGAGAAAACGAGGAAAAGGCGTTTACCCTTACCTGCAAGAAAAACATGGTGGCCGTGGTGACGGATGGGACGGCCGTTTTGGGCTTAGGCGATATCGGGCCAAGGGCAGCCTTACCCGTCATGGAGGGGAAAGCGGTATTATTCAAGGAGTTTGGCGGCGTAGATGCCTTTCCCGTTTGTCTCGACACAAAAGACGAGGACAAAATCGTCGAGATCGTAAAGGCGATCGCGCCCGCTTTCGGAGGGGTTAACCTTGAAGATATTTCGGCTCCTAGATGTTTTTCGATCGAAGAAAGGCTTCGGGAAGAGCTCGACATTCCAGTATTCCACGACGACCAGCACGGTACGGCCATCGTGACGGTTGCCGCCCTTACCAACGCTCTCCGGATCGTGAAGAAAGACTTCGAAGACATACGTGTGGTGTTCAGCGGGGTTGGTGCTGCAGGAATCGCTGTCTCAAAAATCCTGATGGCCTCTGGCGTTCGGCATATCATAGGATGCGATAAAACGGGGGCCGTATACAGAGGGCGCATGGAGAATATGAACTTCATGAAAGATTGGTTTGCAGAACATACCAACTCGGAAGGCCTAAGAGGAACGCTTGCCGACGCGCTAGAGGGTGCAGATGTGTTCATAGGGCTTTCTGGGCCTGGAGTATTAACCGTCGAAATGATCAGAAAAATGGCCAGAGACCCGATCGTGTTCGCCATGGCCAACCCTGAGCCGGAAATTCGTCCAGAAGTAGCCCAGCCTTACGTCCGAATTATGGCTACGGGAAGGTCGGATTATCCAAACCAGATTAACAACGTACTCGCTTTTCCGGGGGTATTTCGCGGGGCCCTGGACTGTAGGGCCTACTCGATCAACGAGGAAATGAAGAAGGCTGCCGCGCTTGCGCTGGCCAACCTCATCCCAAAGAGCGAATTGAGCGAGGATTACATCATTCCGAGCGTGTTCAACAAACGTGTTGCCAAGCTTGTGGCCGCCGCCGTGATGAAAGCGGCAGCGCAAACAGGAGTGGCCAGAAGAGCGCATAAGCACACGCTGATGGACCTGCTTTAGGAATAAAAAAGAATAAAAACGGAGATTGTCGTGAATGTAGTGCTCGAACAATCGCCCCCTTTTGCAACGCTCACGATCAACAGGCCAGAACAGCTCAACGCGCTGGATGAGGCCACGATCAAACAGGTTGACGAGGCGCTCTATAGGTTGGACGTAAGCGTTCTGCAAGCCCTTAAAATAACGGGAGCGGGCGATAAAGCGTTTGTCGCCGGGGCGGACATTCGTGCGATGGCAAAGAAAACGCCAACGGAGGCCCTAGAATTTGCCAGGTATGGGCAAGAAGTCTTTTTAAAGCTCGAATCGCTGCCGATCATGACCGTTGCCTGTGTCAACGGGTTTGCGCTCGGAGGAGGGCTTGAGTTGGCGCTAGCTTGCGACTTCATCGTGGCTTCGCCAAAGGCGCAGTTCGGCCAGCCGGAGGTTCATCTCGGGATCATTCCAGGGTTTGGAGGATGCGTTCGCTTGGCAAGGCGCATCGGGATGGCAAGGGCGAAAAGACTGATTTTTTCCGGAAAGAGCATGACGGCAAAGGAAGCCTTCGATGTGGGGCTTTGTGATGCATTGACGGGGGAGGGGGAGGACCCCATGAAGAAGGCCGATGCCTTTTTAGAACCGATGCTTTCCCAAAGCCCTCATGCGATCGCTCAGGCTAAGGCCGCCATCCAGGCAGGTTGGGACTTGGGCGTCCGCGAGGCCCTGCTTGTCGAGAGGCTCGCCTTCGGTAATTGCTTTGCGCATCAGGATAAAGAAGAGGGGATTGCCGCGTTTCTCGGAAAACGAAGGCCTCAATTCGCGCTAGGCCCTCGATAAATAATAAGGAACCACAACAAGATGAGAGAGTTGACGCAAGAAGAGCAGCTAGCCATTCAAACGGTTCGGGCGTTCGTCAAGAATGAGCTTGCACCGATGGCCAAGAAAATCGACGAGGACGACGTATTCCCCGTAGAAACGGTTCGCAAGCTTGGAGAGCTAGGGTTGATGGGAATGTTCGTCCCAAACGAATGGGAAGGGGCGGGGCTTAGCCACTACCTGTACGCACTTGCCGTTGAAGAAATTTCGAGCGCTTCCGCCGCCGTAGGCACTATTGTGTCTGCTCACAGTTCGCTCGCGGTTTGGCCAATTCTCAGGTTCGGTACCGATGCTCAAAAAAAGCGCCTTCTCCCTCCTATGGCAAAAGGAGAGGCAATTGGTTGTTTCTGCTTAACAGAACCAGAGGCGGGGTCGGATGCGGCCAACCTGAAAACCTCCTACAGCAAGCATGCTTCGGATGGTTACACCCTAAGCGGGGCGAAGGCGTTCATCACGAACGCCTCCCGGGCAAAAACTGCCATCGTGTTCGCTACAAAGGACCGTTCGCTCAGGCACAGGGGAATTTCGGCATTCCTTCTAGACATGGAGACACCAGGCGTTCTTGTGGGTAAACCGGAGAAGAAGCTCGGGATCCACGGCGCCGATTCATGCCCGGTAGATTTCGACGAAGTCTTTCTCCCCAAGGAATGCTTGCTCGGCAACGAGGGTGATGGGTTCAGGATCGCAATGGCGACCCTTGATGGCGGAAGGATCGGGATTGCCGCCCAGGCTGTGGGGATTGCCAGAGGGGCGTTCGAGCGTGCAGCGGCCTACGCCAGGACCAGGGCACAGTTTGGCAGGCCCATTGTTGAGTTCCAGGCGATCGGATGGATGCTTGCAGACATGCTAACCAAAATTGAGGCCTCCCGCATGCTTGTCCTAAGGGCTGCAGAGCTCAAGGATTCGGGGGGTCGTTCTACGCTTTACTCTTCGATGGCCAAGCTTTTTGCCGCAGAGACGGCCATGGAGACCGCCACAAAGGCCGTACAGGTTCTTGGAGGCTATGGCTACATCAAAGACTACGAGCTTGAGCGGTTTTTCAGGGACGCCAAGATCACCGAGATCTACGAGGGAAGCTCGGAGATTCAAAGGCTGGTCCTCGCCAACGAGCTCAAAAAAGAAAATTTTGCGCTTTAAAGGGGAGCCGATGGGAACATCGCCTACGCTGAATACGACGTCTCTTTCGGGAATTCCGTTTGAGACGTTTTATGACGAAAGAGACATAGAAGGGTTTGACTACCAAGCAAAGTTGGGAGATCCAGGCACCTTCCCTTTCACCAGGGGTATTCATGGCGATATGTACAGGGGGAGGCTCTGGACAATGCGTCAGTTTGCCGGGTTTGGGACGGCCAGCGATACGAACGCAAGATTTCGGTACCTCCTTTCTCAGGGCCAAACCGGGCTTAGCGTTGCTTTTGACATGCCTACGCTTATGGGCTTCGATTCCGACCACCCGTCTTCCTTGGGAGAAGTTGGAAAGTGCGGCGTGGCGGTCGATTCTATCGAGGACATGGACGAGCTTTTTGCGGAAATTCCCGTTGGCGAGGTCTCGACCTCCATGACGATCAATTGCACGGCCCCCATCGTCTTTGCCATGTACCTAGCGCTTGCAAAGCGTAGGGGGGTCCCCCTTTCAAGCCTAAAAGGTACGCTCCAAAACGACATGCTCAAGGAGTTTATCGCCCAAAAGGAGTGGATCTACCCGATTGAGCCATCGCTTAAGCTGACGATTGACATCGTCGAGTTTTGTACGAATCACGTTCCCCTCTGGAATACGATCTCCATTTCCGGCTACCATATCCGCGAGGCGGGGTCGACGGCAGTTCAGGAGCTTGCCTTTACGCTCTCGGACGGGCTGGAATACGTCAAGCGGGCCATTGGCAGGGGGTTGGGGGTTGACCAGTTTGCAGGGCGCTACTCGTTCTTTTTTAACGCCCATATTGATTTCTTCGAAGAGATCGCCAAATACAGGGCGGCAAGGAGAGTTTGGGCACGCGAAATGAAGGAACGTTACGGCGTGAAGGACGAAAGAAGCCTTTGGATGCGCTTCCACACGCAGACGGCAGGATGCTCGCTTACGGCCCAACAGCCGCACAACAACATCGTGCGGACGGCAATCGAGGCTCTCGCGGCTGTTTTGGGCGGAACCCAGTCTCTCCACACGAATTCGCTGGACGAGACGTACGCGTTGCCCACGGAATTTGCTGCAACCCTGGCCCTAAGGACACAACAGGTTTTGGCCTACGAGACGGGTGTACCTTCAACGGGCGATCCTCTTGGAGGAAGCTATTTCATCGAGAGCCTTACGGACGAAATCGAAGGAAGGGCAATGGATTATATCCGCCGAATTGATGAGTATGGCGGGATGGTCCCGGCGATCGAGGCGGGGTTTCCGCAAAAAGAGATCCAAGAGGCCGCCTGTCTCTATCAAAATGAGCTTAATCAAGGGAAGCGGACGGTTGTCGGGGTCAACGCGTTTGCCTCCGATGAGGACGAATCAATCCCGCTTCTTCGTGTCGGCAGGAAACAGCAAGAAGAGCAAATCCGAAAGGTACGAGAGCTAAGGGCCAGGCGATCCAACGCCGCCGCTCAAAAAGGCTTGGACGCGCTCAAGCGAGCGGCCGAACAGGGCGAGAACCTTATTCCGGCCCTCGTTTTGGCCGTTGAGAGCCTTGCAACCCTAGGAGAGGTCGCAAAGGCCCTTCAGGATGTCTACGGCAAATACCGGGAAGTTTCTTATATCTGAAGAAAAGAGAGCTTGAGCATGGAAAAGAAGGTTCGTCTTTTAATCGGGAAAGTTGGCCTTGACGGCCACGACAGGGGAGTCAAAATCGTCGCGCGCGCGCTTCGAGATGCCGGGTTTGAGGTGATTTACACCGGGCTCCACCAAACACCCGAAGCGATCGTGAATATGGCAATCCAAGAGGGCGTGGATGCAATAGGGCTTAGCATCCTGTCCGGAGCCCACCTTGAGCTGTTCGAGAGGGTTCTTCACCTTTTGAAAGAGAAGGGGGCGACCATTCCCGTTTTTGGAGGCGGAATCATCCCCCCCGAAGACATCGTCGCCTTGAAGAAGATGGGGGTTAAGGAGGCCTTCACTCCAGGAGCTCTCACGGATCAGATCGTAAAGTGGATAGAAGATAATATCGTTCCTCAAAGCCTGTAAGAAAGGTTTCCCTTGCCGAAGGTACAAGCCATCCTCGAGGGCATCCTCAAGAAGGATGCCCTTATAGCATCCCGCCTTCTGCGGGCCGTAGACGATCAAGACCCGAAGGCCGTAGAAATTCTGGAAAAGATCTACCCCAAACGAAAGCCATCCCAGGTGATCGGGCTTACGGGCCCTCCCGGCGTGGGCAAGAGTACGCTTATAGATGCGCTTGTGGCCAAGGAGAGGGAAGGAGGGGCGTGCGTTGGCGTCTTGGCGATCGACCCTTCGAGTCCTTTTACCGGAGGCGCTTTGTTGGGCGACAGGATTCGAATGTCCCGTCACGCGTCGGACCCTGACGTGTTTATCCGAAGCCTTGCAAGCCGCGGGAGGATGGGGGGGCTCTCGGCCTCCCTCCAGGATTCTCTCGTCGTCATGCAGGCAATGGGGTATAGTCCGATTTTTGTCGAAACGGTGGGTACCGGGCAGGACGAAGTGGAGGTCTTGCGAGTTTCCCACACCACGCTCGTCGTGCTTGCGCCAGGGCTTGGAGACTCCATCCAGAGCCTAAAGGCTGGGATTATGGAAATTGCAGACATTTACGTCGTCAATAAGGCGGATAAAGATTCAGCCCGCACGCTCCAGTCCGAGATCGAGGACCTGATCGGCATGAAGGTTTACACCCCGGAGGATTGGCAGCCAAGGGTAATCTTGACAAGCCCTGCGTATAATCAAGGGCTTAAAGAGCTGCAGGAGGCGATCAAGGCCCATTGGACGTACTTAAATCAAGCAGGACGACGAAGACGCAAAGAGGAGCAAATTGCAAAGCAGCTTGTTGTAGGGAGGCTGCAAGACGGCATCCTTCATCTTCTGGAAGCGAAGCTGAACCATCTTCTTGGGGGCGCCTGGAAGGATGAAATTCTTAACCCCTACACCATGTCGAATAAACTTTTTGAGAGATTCAAACAGCAAGTTGTTGACGAGACATAGGAGCCCTGCCATGAGCCAACCTCTTCGAATTATATTGCCGTTCCTTGCAATAATGGTGTTTGCAGCTGGATGTTCCTATCAAAAGACTCTCTCGGCCAAAAGGGCCTCCTACACGTACAATCAAGCGCTAAAATGGCGAGACTATGAAAAGGCCGCTTCTTTCTTGGAAAAAGGGGACAAGGGTAGGTTGCTTGCCAACAAAGATACGCTCGAAAAGCGCCTAGACCTGATAGAGTTTGAAATTGTGAATGTAGTTTGGGACAAAAACCGTAGTGCCGCAACGGTAGAGGTTCGTAAGCGTTACATTCTCTATCCAGACAATAGGTACAGAGAAGAAATCGTAAAAGAGCGCTGGAAGAAAGAAGAGGGGGGCTGGGTTATCCAGACCCCCATACCAAGCGCGACTACCTCATCCCTAACCTTGGCCTTGGTTTTCGCCGATAAACTCCTGCAGAGTGTAATTTTTTGACGGGTGGCGCAGCCTGTTCAGCGCTTTTGCCTCTATTTGACGGATTCGTTCGCGCGTTACGTGGAAAATCTCTCCGACTTCTTCCAGGGTGCGTGGAATTCGGTCTCCAATCCCGTAGCGCATCCGAATGATCTTCTCCTCCCTGGGCGTGAGCGTCGCAAGGACTTTCCGGACGACCGCCGAAAGGTTTTTTTCCTGAACGACCTCGAAGGGGTTGACAGACTCCTCGGTTTCCAGGAAATCGCCAAGCTCAGAGTCGCTGTTGTCTCCTACCGGGCTTTCGAGCGACACCGTCTTTTTAATGGCCTTTAAAATCATTTGCACCTTTTTTGGGGGCATATCCATCCGATCGGCGAGTTCGTAGACCGTCGGTTCGCGCTCGTTTTCTCTGATAAACGTCCGCTTGATTCGCGTAAGCCTGTTGATTGATTCGGTCATATGAACGGGGATGCGTATTGTACGAGCCTGATCCGCAATCGCCCGAGTTACTGATTGCCTGATCCACCACGTAGCGTATGTGGAGAATTTATACCCCTTCCCGTAATCAAACTTGTCGACCGCCTTCATGAGGCCGATATTCCCCTCCTGAATGAGGTCCAAGAAGGAAAGCCCCTGGTTGACGTACTTTTTGGCGATGCTGACCACGAGCCGCAGGTTAGCCCGAACCATTTCGTTTTTTACTTCTTGCACCCGGATTTGGGTTTCCCTAAGCTCTTTTAGCAGCGCCTTCAAGGCCTCATGCTTTATCCCAACGCGTTTTTCCAGACGCTCGAGGCTTTCCTCGGCTTCATTTCGCCTTTTCTCGTAGTCTGACACCTCCACCCTCGAGCCTGTATGCAAGTCAAACACCATACGATTCCCAGCCGAAAGCCTTTCGAACTCCTCAATTTTTCTTTGTTTCTTGTGCATAATCCTCAAGAAGAGTTCAAGCCTGCGGGTAAGCCTGTCTGTGCAGGCTTTATGGAGCTTTAAGGATCCTAGGGAGACAATCAAGGAGGAGCGTGCTTCTTTGTCTTCCATGTCCTCTAGGATTTGCCTGGCTGAAGCGATGGCCTCTTCTAGCGTCTTCATGGGGAGACGTGGGGCGACATCCCCCCTTTCGTCCTCATCGGCATCTTGGTCGCCAGCAAGGTCCGTCGGGTCATCGAGTATGTAGCGCGCAGATATCCTTCCCTCATGAATCCCTTCGAGATGACTCAAGAGCTTACGCAACGTGTAGGGCGGCTGGAACAAAAGGGCAAAAACCTGCTGCTTGCCGTACTCAAACCTTCGTGCAATCTCGACTTCTTCGTGTTTGCTTAAAAGGCTAATCTCTCCCATATCCTGAAGGTATAGCTTGACCGGATCGTTGCTTCGGGCCAAAGGGTCATCGTTGGCATCCTCCCTTTCGCCACTATCGCCGTGAGAAAGAGCCTTATGGTGTTTTATAGAAGACCTTCCAGAGCTTTTCGCTTCATCTTCAAGGTGCTCCTCGAGCAAGAAGTCGCTGGGAAGGACCTTTGTGAGCTTTTCAAGGTTCAGGGATTGCCGAGAGCCTGCCCTACGGGTGTCTTTTGCAGAGCCAGCCCCTTGCATCTCCCTGTCGCTTTGCTTCATACGTAGCTCCTCCTCGCAGGTAATAAACAAAAAACATCGACGGGTTGATGAGAAAGTACCCTCTCCGACGTTTCCCTTCGCCGAGAGGTTGTGTTAATCTACGAGTACTAAACGCGAGAGTTTTTGAATTCTAGAGCGCACGGATGGACCAACACAACCCTTGGTTTCAGCCGGGGACAAAAGGCGCCCCGCGTTGCGTTGAAAGATAAAAAGATGATAATAAAAAGATAAAGTCGTCTAATATCTCAGTATAACCATTCTTATTCCTTTTGTCTAGGGGGTAGCGGGCGCGTTGATACGTGTTTACCTTGAGGTATACGGCTGTCAAATGAACGAGGACGATGCGAGCCGTCTCACAACGATTCTCGAACAGGGCGGTTGTATGCTTGCCGAATCCCCGGAGCTCGCCGATGTCGTCTTGTTGCACACTTGTAGTGTCCGCGAAAAACCCGAGCAAAGGGTGTATGCCTTTGCAAACAGGATGCAGTGGCTCAAGCGGAAAAACCCTGGGCTTGTTCTTGGAATAGGCGGCTGCGTCGCCAAGCAAGAGGGAAGAGCGCTTCTCGAGCGTTTCTGGGGCATCGATTTTCTCTTTGATTCCTACAGCCTCCACAAAATCCCGGAGCTTTTAAGGGCCGTTCGCGAATCGAGTTCTCACGTCGCAATGAATACAATGCTTATGGACCAACCCGAAGACTTCGATGAATCGCTATTCCCGTGCAACAACAAAACCCATGGGCCTACAGCATTCTTGACGATTATGCAGGGCTGCGACCACAAGTGCTCATTTTGCATCGTGCCACACGTGCGGGGTCCGGAAGTATCGCGCTCGAGTAGAGCTATCCTCATGCATGCTAGAAGGCTGGTAGGACAAGGCGTTCGTGAGCTTGTACTTTTAGGCCAAAACGTGAACCGATACGGCAAGCATACACAAGACATCACGTTTCCCGAGCTCCTTCGTGAGCTCGATCGCATTCCCGGGCTCGAACGGATACGCTTTACCACCTCAAACCCGACGGATGCAGATGATTCACTCGTGGAATGTTTCGCTTCACTTCGAACGGTCTGTCCGCACCTCCATTTGCCTGTTCAATCGGGGTCAGACAGGATTCTCGGCTTGATGCGCCGAGGCTATACCCGAAAGGATTATCTAGCGATTGTCGAGAGGCTTAGACAGGCACGCCCCGACATTGCACTGACTACCGACCTAATCGTTGGATTCCCCACAGAGACCGACGAAGACTTTCAATCCACGCTGCGGCTTGTAGAAGAGGTTGGGTTTGATTCTTCGTTCTCGTTTAAATACTCAAAACGCCCCCTTACGGAGGCCGAAAAGATGGAAGGTCAGGTTTCAAAAGAAGTGAAAGAAGAAAGGCTTGCTATACTTCAAGACGTAACGCAGCGTATCGCTCAAAAAAGCCTCCTTAAGGCCATCGGCTCTTCCCAGGAGGTTCTGGTCGAAAAACCGAGTAAAATGAGCAAAGAAGAAGTCATGGGTCGGACATTGCACAACAAGGCGGTAGTTTTTTTTGGAAATCAATCGCTAGTCGGGAAGATAGTTCCCGTGTTGATTATTGAAGCGCTTCGCCACACACTGAGAGGTCAATTAGATGGATAAAAAACGCACAAGGCACGAGTATGCCTTGCCTAAGGAGCACGCCGTGCTCCGCATATGGCGTAGGTTTGGGCGCCGTATCGCCGCTTCTGTAGTTATTGTACTTTTTTCTGCTTTAGCGGTGCTCGGATACAGATTTCGCTTGAATAGTCAAACACGACATAGCGTTGAATTATTGTATGCTTATACATCGCAACTCCAAGACCCGAAAATTAACCCCTCGGAACATCTTCAGAGGCTTCCCGAATTTGGACACCCTAATATGGCAGGCTTGGCAGAAGTACTGGCCGAAAGCGCTTTACTCAAAAAGACTGACGGTTCCAACGGGTTAAACGGCCTCCCTAAAACAAAGGAGCCAAAGGAACCTTTCCTTAGAGGTATCCGGGGGTACTCTAGGGCAAGGATTGCTCTGTGGCAACGCGACACAAAGGCTGTAAACGAAAACCTGCTGATTACCAAAAAGGACAAGGTCTCGTACGAAGTTTTTAAGGAGGCCGCCGCTTTTATAGGGGTGCTATCGGAAAACAACCCTAAAAAACTAGAAGCCTCGTTGACTCCGGACAGCCCGGATTTCCTTATCCGTGTTGTAGCCTATCTAGAGGGAGAAACACCCTAAAGAAAGCAGGTCATTCGCATGGGTACAAATGTTCCCCGCGTCTCGTAATAGAAAATGCGCATAAGAACTATTATGTTAACTACTTAAAAAACTGCAACATTTGAGAGCAAAACCGTCCCCTGACAGCTTAGGCGTATCCGGTCTATACCAGGAAGGAGCATTGAAGGTCTCAAAAAAGCAAAGCGGGGGTAAGCGCCCCCTACGGGCTTACTCCCCGCGGGATAGAGTAGGTTTTACTCCAAAGGTTGCGCTGTCATCCTATCTTCTAGGGCCGCTTGAGCGGCGGCAAGCTTGGCGATGGGCACACGAAAAGGAGAGCAGCTGACATAGTCTAACCCGGCCTTGTGGCAAAACTTCACAGAATCAGAGTCGCCTCCATGCTCGCCGCATATTCCAACGCTCAAGCCTGCCCTGGCCTTACGCCCCTTCTCTACGGCAAGCTGAATCAGTCGGCCGACGCCTTGCGTATCCAGCGACTCGAACGGGTCTACCTTGAGAATTTTTTTCTCTAAGTATACCGGCAAGAAAATTCCGACATCGTCTCTAGAAAACCCAAAAGTCATCTGGGTCAGGTCGTTAGTCCCAAACGAAAAGAATTCCGCAACCTTTGCGATATCGTCGGCCACGATGCAGGCCCTCGGAAGCTCGATCATAGTGCCCACCTTATAGGACACACGAACACCCTTGGCGTCCATTACCCCCTTGGCGGTCTTGTCAATGCAGGCCTTGACGAAGACAATTTCTTCTTCGGTACCGACAAGCGGAACCATGATTTCAGGGTGTACATCGAGCCCTTCCGCTTTGAGTTCGCACGCGGCCTCAAGGATCGCTTCAACCTGCATCTCGTAAATTTCAGGCGTAGTGATCCCTAGCCTGCAACCTCTATGGCCGAGCATGGGGTTGAACTCTTCCATTTTCGCCCGTTGGGCCTTGATTGCCTCCGGACTAAGACGCATCTCTCGAGCGATCTCGGCGACCTCTTCGGCTGTTTTGGGTAAGAACTCATGCAAAGGCGGGTCCAATAGCCTGATGATTACCGGCCTTTCGCCCATCGTTCGGAAAATTTCAGCGAAGTCTCCCTTCTGCATCGGCTTAATCTTTGCGAGCGCCTTCTTTCGGCCTTCGTGTTCGCTAGAAAGAATCATCTCTCTTACTGCAAGGATCCTGTCGGGCGCGAAGAACATGTGTTCAGTCCTACAAAGGCCTACCCCTTCCGCCCCAAACCGGAGGGCAACCTCGCAGTCCTTCGAAGTATCGGCGTTTGCCCTGACACGAAGACGTCTTACCGCGTCGACCCATTCTATAAAAATTGTAAAATCATCGCCCATTGCAGCATCGATCGTGGGGATGATACCTCTCATGACCTCCCCTGTTGATCCGTTGAGCGTAACCCAATCTCCTTCTTTGAGATCAAGGCTCCCTACATGGGCTACCCTATTTTCTGTTGAAACACGGATCTCGGAGCAGCCGACGATGCAGCATTTTCCCATGCCTCTCGCGACGACAGCCGCATGCGAGGTCATGCCACCACGGGCAGTCAAAATTCCCTGGGCGGCATACATCCCGTGTATATCCTCCGGTGATGTCTCGGGACGCACAAGAATGACGCGGTCGCCCATATTGGCCCGCTTAACTGCTTCGTCGGCCGTAAACACCAGCATGCCGTTTACGGCACCAGGGGAGGCTGGCAGCCCCTTGCATAGCACTTCTTTTTTTGCCCTTGGGTCGATCACGGGATGAAGGAGGTGGTTTAGTTGGTCGGGTGAGATGCGAAGGATCGCCGTTTCTTTGTCGATAAGGTTTTCTTTAACCATATCGACGGCGGCCTTCATGGCTGCCAGAGCGGTACGCTTGCCAGACCGGGTCTGCAAGATCCAGAGATTGCCCTTCTCTATGGTGAACTCAATGTCTTGCATATCTTTATAGTGCGCCTCGAGCTTTGCCGCCACCCGCGTAATTTCTCGATAAACAGCGGGCATACGCTCCTCGAGCGTATTCTTGGTGCCGTTGGTGTCTTGGTCTTTCGAGATGGGATAAGGGGTACGAATGCCGGCAACGACGTCTTCTCCCTGCGCATTCGGTAGGTATTCTCCGTAAAGGACCTTCTCGCCGGTTGCGGGGTTCCTGGTGAATAAAACTCCGGTACCCGAATCTTCCCCCATGTTACCGAATACCATGCTTACCACGCTGACTGCGGTTCCCCATTCGTCGGGAATCTTGTGGATTTTTCTGTATGTCGTAGCCCTCTGGCTGTTCCATGACTCGAACACGGCCTTGATTGTAGCCCAGAGCTGATCATTAGGCTCGGAAGGAAATGGTGCCCCTTTTGTCGACTCGACAATCCCTTTGTAGTGCTTTACAAGTTCCCTCAGCGCATCAGCGTCCAAGTCAGTATCGTGGTTCACTCCCATAGATTTCTTCAGGTCGTCAAGCGCGACTTCAAAATGTTCGTAGGGAATTCCTAGGACAACACTGCTAAACATGGCGATAAAACGCCTGTAACTGTCGTAGGCGAACCTTGGATTGTTCGTTTTCTGGGCAAGCCCTTGTACGGTTATATCGTTAAGCCCCACGTTTAGCACGGTATCCATCATTCCCGGCATGCTCACACGTGCACCCGAACGGATCGAAACCAAAAGAGGGTTTTCTTTGTCCCCAAAACGCTTTCCTGTGGACTCTTCGAGCCTAGAAAGATGCGTTTGGACCTCTTCGTCTAACCCTTCAGGCAGGCTCTTGCCTTGCTTGTAGTACAGAATGCACGCTTCCGTCGTTACAATAAACCCGCAGGGGACAGGAACTCCTAGGTTCGTCATTTCACAGAGGCCGGCGCCTTTCCCCCCCAGGAGATCCTTCATGCCTGCGTGGCCTTCGGCTTTCCCGTGTCCAAAAAAATAGACGTACTTCTGGGCTTGTTTCATACGCTTCTCCCCTTTCGAGCTAGGAAGACTTTTCTAGGGATAACCTCGAAAAGTCCAAGATCGTGTCCACGAGATTGTAACCATAAGCCAGCAGGGCGATGCGCTTTGCGCGAACATGGCGGTCTTCGACGTTGACCATAACGCGGGCAAAAAACCGCTCGAGTGGGTCTTTGAGGTCTTCCAAAGCATTCATAGCGCCATCATAGGCAAGCGAGGACCCGGCCTCATCAATGGCACTCTCAAGCCTTTGAAAGGCCTCGAGCAGTGCCCTCTCTTCCTCGAGTTCGTAGGCAGATTTGCTAAGGCGTTCCGCGTGCGCAAGGTAGGAATCGTTCTCGGGGAGAATGTTCCGAATCCGTTTGATGTTCAGCCCGATTGCTCCGAAAGCACCCCTTTGGCGCGCGCTTGCGAGGGCATCCAGCTTCCTTAGGTCTCCCAAGAAGACCCCCCGGCTGCGAGCAAGAACCGCCTGGAGAGCATCCTTTGCATACCCATTGGATTCGAGGAACGATTCTAAGCGGGCCGTCACGAACGACAGTGCTGACGCCCTCGCCCCCGGTGGCACTTTTATATCCGTACGGCTCTCGTATGCCGCGAATGAGGCATCAAAAAGGGCTCCCACGTCGAGGGGAAGGTTTCGCCCTAAGATGATCCGCACGAGCGCGAGCGCCTTCCTTCGTAAGGCGTAGGGATCCTGCGCGGCTGTCGGGAGCAACCCGATCAAGGCAAACCCGGTAAGCGTATCGAGCTTTTCCAGTATGCTCAAGGATATTCCTACCGGCGACTCAGGAAGTTCGGCTCGATTCGGCAACGGAAGCGTTGATTCGTGAATTACCCGAGCCACTTCCTCTCCATAGCCAAAATGGCGGGCATACTCTTCTCCCATGCGCCCTTGGAGTTCTGGAAACTCCCCTACCATCTGGGTGGCTAGATCGCATTTCATCAACTTTATCGCCAAAGAAAGCTTTTCGCGTGCAACCCCCTCTAAAGAAGGCAGGCTTAGAGATGAGCAAATTACCTCAAGCCGTTCAGCTTTGTCCGCAAGGGTACCAAGCTTTTCATGCTCTAGAATTCCGCCAAGCTCTTCGAAGCGCTCGAGGAGTGGCCGCTTAAGGTCCTGGTTAAAGTAGAAAAGGGCATCTTCAAGTCTTGCCCTAACAACACGCTCAAACCCTTGTCTTACAAGGCATAGGTCGTCTTCTGGGAGGTTAGCCACGGCGACAAACTTGGGGAGAATATTCTTGGAGTTCTTTTGATACACGGCCAGGCATTTCTGATGCCTGAAAATCACGTGCTCTATCGCAAACCCAGGAAGAGCCATGAAGCGTTCATCGAACCTCCCGATCAACGCCCTTGGCCACTCGGTAAGCTGAACGACCTCTTCAATCGCCTGCTGTTTAAGTTCTCCTAGATGTTCGGAATCTAGCAGAAGCTCTCGGGTCTGCTTAAGGAGCTTTGTCTTACGATCCTCCGGAAAAACCGAGACAAACCCTTCTTCCATAAGGGAAACGTAATCCTGCGGATGCGGAATGCGTACTGGAGCAAACCCCTTGTGGCGATGAGGGTAGCTAACGCCTCCGCTTTTTAGGTCATAGCGTTCGATAGGGAGGATTTTCTCGTTCAAAAGGGCAAGGATCCACCGTACAGGACGTACAAAAGTTTCCCGCGAGCAGCCCCAGCGCATTACTTTAGGAAACGAGAGCCTATCTAGGGCCTCAAGGAATATTTTTGGGGCGAGGTCGCACAAAGGAGTCCCAGGAATACGCCTTTCAACGCAAAGCGTTTCTCCTCGCTTGGTGGGCTCAACGAACCACCGAATCACGTCAGGTCCCTGGCTCTCCACAAACGCGACGCCTTTTGGCGAGAGAGTGTCTGCATTCTCCATCGCGACACGTGCAGGAGGGCCAAAGACACGCTCAAGACGGTCTGCCGTCCCTTCCGGAACGTCAGCGAGAAGCAGGCCAAGCCTCCTTGGAGTCCCAAAAGATCGTCCGTTCCCTACTTCAAGCCCATAGCGCGCAAACCCCTCGTTCACCGACAATCGAAGCTTTTCGATCGCAGGCTCAACCGCTTTGGCCGGCATTTCTTCTACACCAAGCTCAAAAAGCAGCTCAGGCAAGCTCTTCCCCCTGAGTTTGCTCTATATAAGCTTGAGCGGCCCGTTTTGCAAGCATGCGTACCCGGCCTACATAGGCAACTCTTTGAGTGTGGGCCAAGGCCCCTCTAGCATCGAGCAGGTTAAAAATGTGCGAGCATTTTAAGCAGGCATCGTACCCAGGGTATACCAGCCTCAGGCCAAGAAGCCTATTGCTCTCTTTCTCGAAGGTGTCGAACAATTCCCGGAGTATATCCGGGTCAGATTGTTCGAAGTTGTACTTGCAGAACTGATACTCTTCGGGCCTATGGATGTCGCCGTAGGTTACGGTATCGTTCCAGAGGATGTCAAAAATAGATTCTACCCCTTGGAGGTACATTGCGATTCGTTCAAGGCCGTAGGTAATTTCGAGCGATACAGGAAAAAGTTCAATCCCGCCCATTTGCTGCATATAGGTAAACTGAGTGATCTCCATCCCGTCCAGCCAAACTTCCCATCCAAGCCCGCTCGCTCCAAGCGTAGGAGACTCCCAGTCGTCTTCTACAAAGCGGACATCATGGCGCCCAAGATCTAGGCCGAGAAAGGCAAGGCTATCCATGTAGAGCTCCTGGCAATTCTTAGGCGAAGGCTTCAAAATCACCTGGAGTTGGTAGTAGCGTTGAAGACGGTTGGGGTTTTCAGCATAGCGTCCGTCGGCTGGCCTTCGGCAGGGTTCCACGTATGCCACGTTCCATGGGTCCGGTCCAAGCACACGCAAAAAAGTCAGCGGATTAAACGTCCCTGCCCCAACCTCCAGCCCGTAAGGTTGTCCAACCACGCACCCCCGAGAACCCCAGAACGAAAGCAGCCTAAGGATAAGGTCTTGAAGGCTAATCATCGCATCGCTATTCTTTAGGCGCAGAAAACGCGCTTCGTAGGGTGCTTGCAACTTCGTCGATGCCAAAACGCGCAAGGCGCTCCACGGGCCACCAGCTTAACCCGCCTTTGACGTAATAGCCCACATCTGCAATGTTGCCCAGAAGTTCCTTTTGGGTTTTATCGACAGCCCCACCAAAAAGAAGCCCCCCGTCCCTAGAGAGTACGAATACGCTAAAGGCGATACTAGCGGGCTCCTCAGCGCCAAGCGCTTCCCCAACTCTTTCCTTGTAGCGGTATACAACCCCACTCAAAACCGCATCCGCGCCTGTTTCCTTCGCGCGGCCGATAAGGTACGCGCTCAAGGCTTCTCCAAACTCACCACGTTTTTTAGCATAATCCCATAGCGTACCCTGAACCCCTTCGGGCTCATCGGTATGAAGAATTCTCAGTTCAGGCGTAGGCAGAAGCGCATCTTCGAGCATTCGGTAAAGCGCGTACCCGGATTGTGCAGGACAAGGCCCCCTGGAAAAGACGGTACCTACAAACGGATCTTTCAGGATTTCCCCTTCCTTGTTCGGGTAGGAAACGAAGGGGACGAGCAGAAGCGCTTTTACCCCCGCAAGCCTATCAGACTTATGAGTTACACGAAGTACAGGGGAAGGAGCCGTAAGCGCGGCCCCCACTTCTCTGCTTTCGCCCCCAAAATACCCTGAGTAGGTACAGCCTACCGCTAGAACCCCGAACAGGGCGATAGAACCAAAGGCCCTACTCCACGATTTCCAGGATGCTGACACCTGCGCCATCTCCCCGTCGAAACCCTATTTTTATGATCCGCGTAAACCCGGACGATCGCGTTTGCATTTTCGGGGCAATCTCCGCAACAAGCCTTC
The DNA here is from genome assembly GCA_002347965.1 of Nitrospirae bacterium UBA2233. Lineage (GTDB taxonomy): Bacteria > UBA2233 > UBA2233 > UBA2233 > UBA2233 > UBA2233. The sequence continues at coordinate 38,896 of DDYN01000037.1, forward strand.
TGACAACGTCCCTTTCGACGAGAACGCGGGCGATCAGCCGAACGCTGGCAAGATCGCCTTTTTTCGCCCGGCCAACCATGCGATCAAAAAGACGACCGGCTTCTTTGGCCTTCTCGTGGGTCGTCTGAATTCTTCCGTGAAGAATCAATGATCTCAGAAGGTTGCGTAGAAGAGCCAACCTGTGAGACGTGTTCCTACCCAGCTTGCGATGTTCGATCTTGTGTTTCATATTCCCCCTCCCGGAGGCGGGTTTTAAGGTGTTCGAGGAATGCCTCTTGATCAACCTGCATACCAAGCGTCAGCCCAAGCCGCGCCAAGGCCTCTTTAAGTTCACTTACAGATTTTTTTCCCAAGTTCTTCGCTTGAAGGAGGTCCTCTTCGCTCTTTTGGACCAGCTCGCCGATGTAGTAAACGTTGGTACTCCTGAGAGTATTGATCGTTCTGTGGGAAACCTCCAGCTCTTCGATTTTAGACAGAAATACCTCCTTTAGAGGGGCAGCTTCGAGCGCCTCCTGGTGAGCGGGCTGGGTATCTCCTTGAATTTCAGGGAACACGAAGACGTTCAGTTGATCCTGCAGGATTCTGGCACTGATCGTGACGGCCTCTTCGGGTGTAATGGTTCCGTCTGTCCATACCTCGAGCGTAAGGCGATCATAATCGGTGCGATGTTCTACGCGTGCAGGCGTTACTGCAAAGGTCACCTTTGTAACCGGCGAGTAAATGGCATCAATCGGTATATACCCGATCGGCCCTTCGACATCCCTGGTAGTTTTGGCTTGCTCGTAGCCTCGTCCCTTCGCGGCCGTTACTTCCATGTAAAGGCTCGCGTCGGAGTCAAGCGTGCAAATCTCCTTTTCTGGGTTCACGATGGCCACGTTATGCGGAGCTTCAATATCCCCAGCCCGGACAATCTTCGGCCCTGCGGCTCTTATACACATTGTTTGGGTCTCTTCGCTATACACTCGAAGCCGAACTTGCTTAAGGTTCAGGATAATATCCAGGAAATCCTCGACAACGCCGGGAATAGTCGAGAACTCGTGATATATGTTGTCCACGCGCACGCTCGTAATGGCAGCCCCTTCGATGGACGAAAGGAGAACGCGTCGGAGCGCGTTTCCGAGGGTTATTCCAAACCCGGTCTCTAACGGTTCCCAGCTGAACTTGCCGTAAGAAGCGCTCGATCCCTCGTGTTTGCGGTACTTGCTCGGCTTGATCAGCCCTTGCCAAACCTTAGCATCCATTCTCATAAACCGTCCTTGTATTATTTCGAGTAAAGCTCGACCACAAGTTGCTCTTTAACTTCGAAAGGAATGTCTTCCCTCGATGGAAGGCGCATTACCTGAGCTTTCAGCTGTCCAGGGTCAAGAGAGAGCCATGAGGGGGCGGTATGCCGGGCTAAAGCCTCGGTACGTTCCTGAATAAACTCTTTCTCCTTGTCCTTGGGCCTTACTTCAATGACGTCGCTTTCCCGAACGATATAAGACGGGATATTAACCGCTCGGCCATTAACGAGGATATGGCCGTGTAGAACCGACTGTCTTGCTTCCGCCTGAGACCTGGCAAAGCCAAGCCTATGCGTAACGGCATCCAACCGCCGCTCGAGCAATGTAAGCAAATTCTCGCCCGCGTTCCCCTTTTTCTTCGATGCCCGTTCGAAGAAAATCCGAAATTGATCCTCCATCATGTGGTAGAAGCGCTTGATTTTTTGTTTCTCTCGAAGCTGTATGCCGTAGTCTGTCAGCTTGCCACGCGCTTTACCATGAAGACCGGGTGGATAAGCGCGTCTGTCAACGGCGCATTTGTCAGAGACGCAACGCGTGCCCTTCAAGAAGAGCTTTGTCCCCTCCCGTCTGCACAATCTACACACAGAATCCGAATATCTTGCCACAGAGTTTTACCTCCTCAAGGGTTCCGATGGTGAGGGTTCTTAGACCCGCCGTCTTTTAGGCGGTTTACAGCCGTTGTGGGGAATAGGAGTAACGTCCTTAATAAGGGTAACATTAAACCCGCACGCCTGAAGAGTCCGAATGGTGGCCTCTCTTCCTGGTCCAGGACCTTTGACGTATACCTGGAGGTTCTTAAGGCCGTAGGCTTGCGCTTTCTTGGAGACATCCTCGGTCGCCTGTTGAGCGGCGTAAGGGGTGCTTTTGCTTGAGCCCTTAAACCCCGCTATACCCGCGCTAGTCCATGCCAAGACGTTCCCCTCCANNTGTTGTTGAAGGAGGCATGGACATGCGCAATCCCGCTTTGAACTGTTCTTTTAATTTTCTTGACTTTTTTTTGAACCTTTGCCATTAGCGCTCCTAGGCTTTTTTCTTCCTACCGCCGATCTGCCTTCTCGGCCCCTTACGAGTCCTGGAGTTGGTTCGGGTCCGTTGACCACGGACCGGTAAACCTCTCCTGTGACGCAACCCCCTGTAACAACCAAGATCCATGAGTCTTTTGATGTTCATCATAACCTCTCTGCGGAGCTCGCCCTCGACCCTGTAGGTATCTTCAATGTGCTTCCTTAGAAGGTTGAGCTCGACATCGGATAGGTCTGCAACTTTCTTAAACGAATCGATCCCGCAGTCTTCCAGGGCTTTCATCGCCCTACTTCGGCCTATCCCGTAGATCGCAGTGAGAGCTACAAAAAGGCGCTTGTGTTCCGGAAGGTCAACCCCGACAATTCTTGCCATCTATAACCTTACCCTTGGCGTTGCTTGTGTTTTTGGTTTTCGCAGACAATTCGTATGATGCCATGACGCTTAATCACCTTGCATTTTCCGCAAATCCGCTTGACGGAGGCTCGAACCTTCATTACCTGTCCCTTTCCCTGTAAGTGATCCTACCCCTTGATAGATCGTACGGCGAAAGCTCCACCACAACGGTATCGCCGGCCAGGATCTTGATGTAATGCATTCGCATCTTTCCCGAGATGGTAGCCAAAATTTTATGCCCGTTCTTAAGTTCGACTCGAAACATCGCGTTTGGAAGGGCTTCTACAACGATGCCTTCAACCTCTATCGACTCTTCTTTTGGCACCCTATGCTCCCTAAGACCCTGTAGCTGAAGCTGAAATAAGCGTTAGAACTTGATTTCCCCCGTCCGTTACGACAAGGGTGTGCTCAAAATGAGCCGATACGGACCGATCCTTCGTGACCGCTGTCCAGCCGTCTTTCAAAATTTCTACGTTGCAGGTGCCAAGGTTGGCCATGGGCTCGATTGCAAAGACCATACCCGGCTGAATTCTAAGGCCAGTTCCTTCTTGTCCGTATCCAGGAATCTGGGGCTCTTCGTGAAGATGCTTTCCAAGGCCATGGCCGACGAACTCCCGGACAACAGAAAAGCCTCTCGCTTCTATCGTCTTCTGGATAGCGGCAGAAATGTCCCCAATTCTGCGTCCAGGCTTGGCTTTCTCGATCCCTTTCCATAGAGCCGCTTCGGTCGCTTCGAGTAGCCCGGTTATGCGCACATCATTCGGGTTGCCCAAAACAAACGTCAGCGCCGTGTCCCCGTAATACTCTTCGTAGCGTACCCCAAAATCCAAGCTGACGACATCCCCTTCTTCGAGGATACGTTGCCCCGGGATACCATGAACAACCTCCTCGTTGATCGAAACACAGATGGAAGAAGGGTACCCCCTGTATCCGAGGAATGCAGGGCTAACACGATTCATCCTGCACAGCTCCCGTGCCCATGCATCGATCTGCGCAGTCCGTATACCCGGCCTGACGCGCTCGCGGATCTCGGCCAAGATCACGCCGGCCGTACTACAGGCTCGTGCGATCTTCTGGACTTCTTCTGGAGACTTCAAAAAAACGCCCTTAAGCATTTGCGCACAACGCTTTCAGGGCTTCTTTCTGAACATTTTCAATCGTGGGGCTGGCGTCAATGGCACAAAGGATTTCCTTTTGCCCGTAGTATTCTAGGAGGGGTAACGTCTGCGATCGGTATACGACTACCCGCTTGCGCACAGTCTCTTCTTTGTCGTCCTCTCGAATGCCCAGCTCTGCACCACATTCGCACCTCCCAGAAGTTGGTGGAGGGTTGAATAAGTTATGGTACATACGCTGACAGCTCTTGCAGGCCATCCTTCCGGAAATACGCCGAACCGCCTCTTCTTCGGGAAGATTAAAATAAAGTACTTTGGTCAACGTTTTTCCCCAAGCCTCGAGCACTCCATCGAGTGCCTTTGCTTGCTCATACGTCCTAGGAAAGCCGTCTAGGATAAACCCCTTGGCGCACCGCTCTGACCCTATGGTTTCTTCAACCATTCGTACGATAACGGAGTCGGGGACAAGCTCTCCCTTTTGCATGTACGACCTCGCCATACGGCCTAACTCCGAACCGCTGTTCATTGCTTCGCGAAGCATGTCACCCGTAGATATGGTTGGTATTCCAAGGGTCTGCTGAAGAAGCTTGCCCTGCGTCCCCTTGCCCGCTCCAGGGAGACCCAAAAGAACAACGCGAAACTCACGCTCGCCTACCACGAATCCTTACTCCCGTGATAAATGTGTCGTAGCTGCGAACCAACATTTGAGACTCTAGTTGCGCGATCGTATCGAGAGCTACCCCGATGACAATCAACAGGCCTGTCCCGCCGAATCGGAACGGCACCCGGAATTCTCTCGCCAAAACGCTCGGAAGGACGCAGATTACCGATAGATACAAGGCTCCCCATAGCGTCAACCGAGTCAGGATCGTGTCGATATACTCGGCTGTCTCCTTCCCGGGGCGAACCCCCGGAATAAAGCTCCCGTACTTTCTTAAATTATCGGCGACGTCCTCGGGGTTAAATTGGACAGCCGTGTAGAAGTACGTGAAAAACACGATAAGCATAACATAAACAACCTCGTATCCAAAAGCGCCCGGAGCAAAGTACAGCATCAAATTCTCAAGCCAAGGCCGGCCTTCGAGTTGCATCGGTGGAAGAAACTGCAGGAACGTCGCAGGAAACATGAGAAGCGACGAGGCGAAAATAGGCGGAATAACTCCCGCGGTGTTGACTTTCAGCGGAAGGTGAGAAAGTTGTGCCCCATGTACATGCGACCCCACCATTCTCCTTCCGTATTGTATGGGAATTCTTCTTTCGGCACGTTCTACAAACAGGATAAACGCGATGCACGCGAGCATGATCATCCCAACGAGCAACAAGCTGCCGATTCCTAGCTCGCCCGCCACAACAAGCTTTCCCACTCTGATGATGGCCGACGGGATGCCGGAAACAATTCCCGCAAAAATAATCAGCGAGGTACCGTTCCCCACCCCTCTTTCGGATATTCGTTCCCCGATCCACATGACGAACATAGAACCCGTTGCAACGGTAACAGCCGTTAGGAGACGAAACCCCATTCCGCCTCCAGGGACAACCGGTACCCCGGCGGGTGACACCATGTGCTCTAAGCCGATACTGATTCCGAACCCTTGGAAGAACGCGAGCGCAAGCGTGGCGTAGCGCGTATACTGGTTGATCTTCCTGCGCCCGAACTCGCCTTCCTTTTGAAGCTTTTCGAGCGAAGGAACAACAACGGCCAAAAGCTGAAAAATAATCGACGAGCTGATGTAGGGCATGATACCCAAAGCAAACACGCTGAAGCGCTCAAGCCCTCCACCCGAGAACATGTCGAAGACATCCAGAAGGGTTCCCCGTGAACGCTCAAAGAACGCGGCGAGAGCTTCTCTGTCTATCCCCGGGGTCGGAACGTACACCCCGAGCCGGAAAATGACGAGAAGGAGGAGCGTGTAAAGGATCCGCTTTCTAAGGTCCTCAATGTTCCACAGTTTCGCCAGGCTTCTAAGCACCGATGAACTCGACCTTTCCGCCCGCTTGTTCTACCTTGGCTACGGCCGCCTTGGATGCTTTTGAGACTCGAATAGTAACAGGCCTGATTGCGCTCCCTTGGGCTAGCAGCTTAATCCCCATAAAGTGCTTAGGGACACGAAAGTAGGCGAACAAGAATGCCTCATCCAGCTCGCTCTTGCCCTCAATTCTGGATATCTGCGAGAGATTCAACACGGCATAGTCTCTCCTAGAAGGGTTGGTAAAACCCCTTTTAGGGATACGCCTCTTGAATGGCATCTGTCCCCCCTCGAATCCGGGAGAAGTTTCAGCACCCGACCGTGCCTTTGCTCCCTTGGTCCCTCGTGTTGCCGTCTTTCCGTGGCCGGAGCCAGGTCCGCTTCCCAGCCGCTTTTTACGACGTTTTGCCCCCTTAGGCCTAACCAAGGATGCTAAAATAGGCATACTCTGTTCCTTCTTTGCTTGATCTTGAACGTTTACGCCGTCTTTCTGGACCGCTGGGAACGTGACTGCTCCATAATTTGCTCGAGGGCATCAAGCGTCGCCCTGGAAAGGTTGTGCGGATTGTTGGACCCCAGGGATTTTGTCAGCACATTCCGCACCCCAAGGGCCTCAAGGATTGCCCGGACAGCACCACCGGCGATCACGCCGGTTCCGGGCGATGCCGGTTTAAGGATTACCTGAGAGGCTCCGAAGGATCCTGTCGCCTCATGCGCAATCGTCCCTTCTCCGACAAGCTCGATGGCGAGCAACTTCTTTTTCGCCCTTGACATGGCTTTTCGGATTGATTCGGGAACTTCTTTGGCTTTTCCAAGGCCTACACCTACGAATCCTTGGCCGTTTCCCACGACCACGAGGGAGCTAAAGCTAAACCTCTTGCCTCCAGCCACCACTTTGGCTACGCGGTTGATCGTCAAAACACGTTCGCTGAACTCATCCGCCGGCGATTCCTTTCGCACTCTTTTTGGCGAACCATCTCGCATGCTGCCCTGTCCCATTAAAAGAGAACCCCGCCTTCGCGCGCACCCTCGGCGAAGGCCCTGACCAGACCGTGGAAGGCATAGCCGTTCCTGTCAAAAACAATCATTGATATACCTTTTTCTTGAAGAATTTTGGCAAACTGAACACCCATGGCCTTCGCATTTTCTACCAGGACGTTCCCATCGATTTTCAGGCCTTTTTTCACATGCAGGTCTTCTGTAGAAATGCTCGCTAGGGTGGCCCCACAACCATCGTCGATTGCCTGCGCGCTAAAATTACGCCTGCTACGAAACACACTTACGCGAGGCCGATCTGATGAGCCTGATATTTTCTTTCGTATGCGCCGCTTTCTTTTGAGCCATGCTTCTTTCCTTACAACGTCCGCCACGGTCTCTCCTCGTTACTTCTTGGCAGATTTCTTGCTTTCCTTAAGCTTCAGCACCTCTCCTTGATAGCGAATTCCCTTTCCTTTGTAGGAATCGGGGGGACGAACTCTCCGGATTCGGGCTGCTGTTTCCCCTACGAGATACTTGTCGATCCCCTCAAGGGAAATATAGACCTGCCGTTCTACGCTCGCGCGCACCCCATCTGGTAACCTAAAAACGACAGGGTGCGAATAACCGACGCTAACGTGTAGGCCATCCTCACGCATCTCAGCCCGATACCCCACACCCACTATCTCCAAGCCCTTGCGAAACCCTCGATGCACCCCTTCCACCATGTTGGCCACAAGAGTCCTGTTGAGCCCCCATAGGGCCCTGTGTTTTCGGCTCTCTTGCGTGGGAAATACCTGAAGGGTGCCCCCAACAAGCTTAGCGGCGATGCCTTCATGCAACTTATGCGCGAGAGCACCCTTTGGACCTGCTACATGCACCATGCCGCCATCTATGATCTCGGCCCTTACCCCCTCCGGCAAAAGGATAGGGTTTTTCCCGATTCGTGACATAATCACACTCCGCGTTTTTGGCCGCTACCAGATATGCAGGAGGACTTCACCTCCCACCTTCTGTTCAAGCGCCCGATTGTGGGTCAAGATGCCCCTTGAAGTGGAAAGGACCCAGACACCGGAACGTTTACCTATCCATTTCTTAAGCTCTTCGGAGCCCATGTACACCCGGCGCCCGGGCTTGCTGACCCTCGTTGCGCCTTGAATTGCCCCGCGAAATCTACTAAGAAACCTGAGGCTTACCTCGAGAAAAGACTGGACTTTTCCCTCGATCGGCTCAACCTCCCGGATAAACCCTTCCTCCCTAAGAACACCAAGCACTTCTAGCTTCAACCTTGAGGAAGGCATCCTGACAACTTCTTTCCGGACAGCTTGGGCGTTCTTAAGCCGGATAAGCAAATCTCCTAAAGGATCCGTGACCATGCCTGTCTCCTCCTACCAGCTAGCTTTTCGAACCCCTGGCAGCTCCCCTTTATGGGCAAGCGTACGCAGGCAGATCCGACACAAGCCAAACTTTCTGTAATATCCTCTAGGCCTCCCACAAAGGTTACACCTATTCCGCTGTTGAACTTGAAACTTGGCCGGTCTTCGGCTCTTAACAATAAGACATTTCCTTGCCATGATTTGATTACCCCTTCCGGAACGGTAGGCCAAGCTGCTCTAACAGCATCCTGGCATGTAAATCCGTTTTGGCCGTAGTTACGAACGTAATGTTCATTCCTTTAGGCTTGTAGACCTGGTCGTACTCAATTTCGGGAAAAAGCATCTGGTCCTTCAGGCCTAACGTGTAGTTCCCGTGTCCGTCAAACCCTCTCGGCGAAATTCCACGGAAGTCTTTTATCCTGGGGATAGCGATAGAAACGAGACGCTCGACAAAATCATACATCCTGTCCCGCCTAAGCGTCACTCTCACCCCAATGGGAAGACCTTGCCGTAGTTTGAAATTTGCGATCGACTTCTTGGCGCGTGTGGCGACGGCCTTTTGGCCCGTAATTGCAGCCACATCCTCTTGACATTGGGCGATGAGCTTTGGGTCTTGAACCGCCTCACCAAGCCCCATGTTGATCGTAACCTTGCTCAATTTGGGCGCTTCCATCGGATTCTTGAACCCAGACTCCTTAAGGAATCTGGGAAGAATCTCTTCGATGTATTTTTTCTTCAGCGTAGCCATCTGCGTTATGCATCCTCTGTGGTTTGGAGCGTTAGAGTACGTTGCCACAATGCACGCACGTCCTGACTTTCCTTCCGTCCTCGGTCATTGTCGAGCGATACCGGACCCCCTTGTCGCAGTGTTGGCACACGAGCATCACGTTAGAAATCGACAACGAGCCCTCTTTTTCTATGATGCCGCCCTCTGGAAAGCTCTTGGAGGGCTTTGCATGCTTCTTGATCTTGTTTATTCCCTCTACAAAAACGCGACCCTTTTCCCTCGAGAGACTTAGTACTTTCCCTCTCTTGCCTTTATCCTTCCCGGCTAAGACCACGACGGCATCGTTCTTCTTGATCTCGAGCATTTTATACCACCTCAGGGGCCAAGGAGATGACTTTCATAAAGCGTCTAGCTCGAAGCTCCCTGCCAACAGGGCCGAAGATACGGGTTCCGATCGGCTCGTTCTGCTTGTTTACGAGTACGGCAGCATTGTGATCGAATCGGACATAGCTGCCATCCTCTCTCCGGACTTCCTTCTTGCAACGAACCACCACGGCCCTGAGTACGTCTCCTTTTTTTACCTTCCCGTTCGGGATCGCTTCCTTTACGGAAACGGTAATAAGGTCCCCTAAGGAGGCATAACGTCTGCTGGAACCCCCGTGAACATGGATACAGTAAAGCTTTTTGGCCCCCGAATTGTCGGCGGCTTCCAGAAGAGTTTGCATCTGGATCATTCGACCTGCCCCTCCTGTTCCGCGAGTTCGGCAAGCGCCAAGCGAAGAACACGGGTTACGCGCCAGCATTTTGCCTTACTTACGGGTCGGCACGCGACAATCTCCACGCGATCCCCTTCATGCGTTAGATTATTGGAGTCGTGCGCCATAAATTTCCGCTTTATTCTGATATACTTGCCGTACAGCGGGTCTTTTTTGTGCTGCTCGACCACAACAGACCGAGTCTTATCCGTCTTGGCGCTTACGACGGTTCCTATCAATCTCTTGGGTTGTCCGCGTTCTTTAGCTTCCATGGGCCTCGTCCTTTTGTGCAATTACGGTAAGAATCCTGGCAATCTGTCTGCGCGTGCTCTTGAGCTGAGCCGTATTTTCCAGCTGCCCGATCGCTTTTTGCATTCTCAATCGAAAAAGGTTTTCCCTGGCTTCGTCAAGCACCCTGAGGAGCGCTTCTTTGGATTTTTCACGCAACATTCCGGCATTTTCCATCACTATACCGCCTCTCGCATAACAAACCGAGTCTTGATTGGCAGCTTGTGGCTAGCCAGCCGTACCGCTTCTTTGGCCAATTCTGCATCAGTTCCCGTAACTTCGTAGAGAATGCGCCCAGGTTTGACGACAGCAACCCAGAACTCCGGAGCACTCTTCCCTTTCCCCATTCGTGTTTCAGCGGGCTTTTTGCTGACAGGCTTGTCCGGAAACACCCGAATCCAGACCTTGCCGCCACGCTTAAGGTGGCGCGTAATCGCGATTCGAGCGGCTTCAATCTGTCTAGCTGTCAGCCAGCAGCACTCCATTGCTTGGACACCATAATCGCCAAAGGCAAGCCAGTTGCCACGAGTAGCAAACCCTTTCATTCGCCCGCGCTGCTGCTTCCTATACTTGACCTTCCTAGGGCTAAGCATGGATGTTCCCCCTCATTATGGGCTGCTCCAACACTTCTCCTTTAAATATCCACACCTTGACCCCGATCACCCCGTATTTCGTCTTTGATTCCGCAAAGCCGTAGTCAATCGAGGCCCTTAAAGTCTGAAGGGGGATTCGGCCTTCTTTATACCATTCCGTCCGGGCTATTTCCGCCCCCTGAAGCCTTCCTGCGCATGCAATTTTGCATCCTTGCGCCCCAAACCGCATGGCGTTAGCCATAGCTCTCTTCATGGCCCTACGGTAAGATACTCGGCGTTCAAGCTGCAAGGCCACGTTTTCGGCGATTAGCTGAGCATCTGTCTCAGGCCGTTTTACCTCTTGGATGTTTAGATGGGACTCTTTGTCCGTATACATCCGCAGCTCATCCCTTAATCTTTCGACCTCCTGACCTTTTTTCCCTATAATTAAGCCAGGTCTAGCGCTAAGGATGGTAATCCAGAGGCGGTTTCCGCGTCTTTCGATGAGGATTCTGCTCACCCCAGAGGTATAGAGCCTTTCTTTTAAATACCTCCGGATGCGGTTGTCCTCATCGAGCGTCTTCGCGTAGTTCGTCTGCATAAACCATCTGGAATCCCACGTTTCCAAGATCCCAATCCGAAGCCCTCTTGGATGAATCTTATGTCCCATGTACCTTACCTCTCTGCAAGCTCCACTCGAATGTGAGATGTTCTCTTCCGAATCTTTCCAGCCCTTCCCATCGACATCGGCCTGAACCGCTTTGACATGGGTCCGTTATCCACCCGAACTTGACTTACGACCAGGTTGTCAACGTCCACGCTAACATCCTGGGTCGCGTTAAATATTGCCGACCTAAGTACTTTCCGCAAGATTGTCGCGGCCTTCTGGGGGATGTTCTCGAGCAATGCAACCGCATACTCGGCCCGCCGGCCCTCGATGGCCTCCGCAACAAGCCTGGCTTTCCTCGGCGAAACCCTCGCATACCTTAGGAGGGCATAAGCAGCCACAACCTCTCTCCTCGTCTCTTGTTTTATTTCCCGCGTGCAACTTTGGCCTTCCGGTCTCCAGAGTGCTGTGTAAAGGTCCGTGTCGGAGAGAATTCTCCCAACCTGTGGCCCACCATATTCTCCGTAACATACACAGGAATGAATTTTTTGCCATTATGGACGGCAAACGTAAGCCCGATAAATTCAGGGAGCACCATAGACCTGCGTGACCATGTTTTGATCACTTTCTTGTCTTTCGTCTCTACCGCACGCATGGCCTTCTCAAGAAGATGTCCGTCCACAAAGGGGCCCTTTTTAAGCGATCTTCCCATACATTACTTCCTGCGCTTTACGATAAATTTGTCTGTGTCTTTGCGCTTCCTTGTTTTATACCCCTTTGTCGGCTTTCCCCAGGGAGTGGTGGGGTGTCTCCCGCCAGAGCTCTTCCCTTCACCGCCGCCAAGAGGGTGGTCAACCGGGTTCATGGCCACACCCCTTACGTTTGGTCTTCGACCCCTATGCATGGTTGCACCAGCTTTTCCTAGGGCTTCTGTGGCATGCTCAATGTTTCCTACTTGACCGATGGATGCATAGCAGTCAAGATGAATCAGGCGGACCTCTCCGGAGGGGAGCTTGACGTGGGCGTAGGAATCAACCTTGTTTAGCAGCTCAGCCGCTGCCCCCGCCGCTCGAACAAGCTGGCCACCCTTACCTTGCTTGAGTTCAATGTTATGAATTTGCGTTCCTGTAGGAATCGCCCTAAGCGGAAGAGCGTTGCCGGGGCGAATGTCAGCGCTGACAGCGGCCATTACCTCATCGTCGACCTTTAGCCCGGATGGGGCTAAAATATACCGGCGCTCGCCATCTTTGTACAAAAGTAGCGCAATCCTGCATGTACGGTTTGGGTCGTACTCGATGTGGATAACCCTGGCCGGCACATCACGCTTGTTCCTACGAAAGTCGATAATCCTGTAGTATTGCTTAGACCCTCCGCCGCGACACCATGCGGTGATCCGGCCTTGGTTATTGCGGCCAGCCTTACGCTTTAGAATTTCGACCAGCCCCTTCTCCGGCTCCTGTCTTGTGATTTCTTCGTACGTAGGGGAAACCCGCTGTCTAAGACCTGGAGACGTCGGTTTGTGCGGCTTAAGAGGCATATCGAGCGTCCTTTCCCACCATCCCGTGGAATACTTCTACCTGTTCACCTTGCTTGAGCGTTACATACGCCTTCTTCCAGTCGGCCTCCTTCCCCTTGCGAAGGCCGGCCCTCCTCGCCTTTCCTTGGACGTGGAGCACGTGCACCCGCTCTACTTTAACCTTAAACAACCGTTCGAACGCCTCTTTTATGAGCCCCTTGCTGGCCCATGGCTGAACACGAAAAACAACCCGGTTGCTGTTGGGCGGTATTTGCACGCTCTTTTCCGTGATATGAGGAGAGATTATGACTTCGTAGAGCTTTCCGTCCATCGATGCTTTCCTAAGAGTTCTTCAAAGGTTTTTTTGGCGAACACAACCACATCGTGTTTTGCCAGATCGTACACATTCAGCCCTTCGATAGCCAAAGTCTTTGTCCAAGGAAGGTTCCTCGTAACCCGGAAGAAGGTATCTTCTTGTTTGTCTACAAAGAACAAAGCCGTTCGATAGGGGGAGAGAAAGGATGCAAAATTTTTTGCAAACAACCTTGTTTTAGGCTCCGGCAATACAGGGGGGTCGAGGACGAATAGCTGTCCCTCACGGTACTTATAGCCCAATATTTGCCTTAAAGCCGCGATTTTCTTCTTTTTTGAGACATGGGCGGAATACTCTTTGGGTTTGGGCCCATGAGCAGTCCCGCCTCTAGCCCACACGGGAGAGGTGTTGCTTCCCTGTCTTGCTCTTCCTGTACCCTTTTGTTTCCACGGCTTTTTCCCGCCTCCACTGACTTCGCCCCGCGATTTCGCTTTCCGAGTTCCGCTACGGTTTCCCTGGGCTAGCTCTTTAATGACCTCCTGAACGAGCCATGGCTTCCAATCTTCTGGAAAAAAGCCGTCCGGAAGGCTCACTTCCCCAACCTTGTTGCGCTGAATATCGAAAACGTCCAGCTCCATGGGTTTAAGCTCCACCTTTTCTTGCCTTCCGGATCATAAGGAGGCCGCCTAAAGGGCCCGGAACTGCCCCTTTGACGAGGAGAATATTTTTTTCTGGAACAACCCTGATTACTTCTAGGTTAAGCTGCGTCATTCGCTCTCCTCCTGTTCGACCAGGAAGACGTTGCCCCTTCCATACTCGAGCCGGATCCGTACCGGATCCGATCGAACCGGGAGCCCTATGGAACATCGACCCATGGGTCGCCACACCACCGGCAAAACCATGCCGCTTTATAACCCCCTGGAAGCCCTTTCCTTTCGATACCCCAACCACGTCTATTTTCTTGGAGTCCAAGAAAATATCGGCACAAACTTCCAGACCGAGCTCTACCCCCACCGAAGAGCCGTCGTCCGGGAGCCTGACCTCCCTTAAAACACGAAACCCGCCCTTCTTGGCCTTGCTTAAATGCCCCCTGAGGGGACGCCTCAAACGTTGAATGGAAACAGGCTCATAACCTAACTGCACGGCGTCGTACCCGTCATGCGCCTTCATTTTTACCTGCGTAACCGTACAAGGACCCGCCTCTATGACGGTGACAGGGATACATTTTCCGTTCTCCTGGAAAACCTGGGTCATGCCAAGCTTTCTTCCGATCATTGCCGTAAGCATGACTGTTCCTTACGTTAGCTTGATTTCAACGTCTATACCGGCCGATATGTCCAACCTGCCCAGCTCGTCCACGGTTGTTTGAGTAGGTTCAATGATATCAATGACCCTCGCGTGCGTCCTGATTTCGAACTGTTCTCTGGATTTCTTATCCACGTTAGTCGCACGGTTTACCGTAAATCTCTCGATTCTCGTCGGCAAAGGAATTGGGCCCGCAACACGCGCTCCTGTACGTTTCGCCGTTTCGATGATGTCCAAAACAGTCGTATCCAAAAGTCGGCAATCGTACCCTTTGAGCTTAATCCGAACTTTTTGAGAAAACATCCCCCCGCTCCTTTATTTCACG
>DDYN01000016.1 GCA_002347965.1 Nitrospirae bacterium UBA2233
GGCTCGAGCGGTCGTCTTCGGGCATTACGGTAAAGAGCCTTTCTTGCACGTCGATCGCTAATAAGACGGGCTGAGCCATGGAACCCCCCCCTTTTAACCTCAGGCGGCTAGGCTAAGGCACGCCCGCTAAGCCTGGCCGCGACAGGGTTGGTGAGTATTTTTTAACTTTGCTTAAAGCGATTCGCATTAATTTACCATAGGCTTGGATCAATTGCCACGCGATATCGATGGCCATGCAAGGCGAATAATAAAAAGGGAATGGGAATGCGGGACAAGAATGTCCCGCCTATCGGGAGGGGGCGAGCAATACGATAGCCGGGGTTTTCCAACCCCGGCGAATAGAAAGGCCCGGCGGATAGAAAGGCCCTGGAAATGCGGGACAAGAATGTCCCGCCTATCGGGTGGGGGCAAACGGCGAACGATCAACGAGATAGCCGGGGTTTTCCAACCCCGGCGAAAAAGGCACGGCGAAAAGGCAAGGCATTGGAAATGCGGGACAAGAATGTCCCGCCTATCGGGCGCTGGGAAGGGCAATGTCCCGCCTATCGGGAGCCTTGCGTGTTCGAGCGAAGGAGCTTGAGCTCGATTGCCTCGGTAAGTGCCTGCCAAGAAGCCTCGATCACGTTCTCGGAGACGCCCACCGTCGTCCAGGAACGCTCGCCGTCGCCCACCTCGATCAGGACGCGTACCTTGGCCGCGGTGCCCTTGTCCGGGGTCAAGACCCGCACTTTGTAATCCAACAGCCTCACGGGTTCGAGCACGGGATATACCTTGCGCAGCGCTTTCATGAGCGCGTTGTCCAGCGCGTTCACCGGGCCGTTGCCTATCGCCGCCGTGTGCTCTGTTTTGCCGCTCACCTCCAGCATGACGGTCGCTTCCGAAAAGGGCGTGTTGTCCTCCTGGCGCTTGTCGTCGAGCACACGAAAGGCGAGCAGCTTGAAAAACACGGGCAGGTTTGGGTTCAGCGCGCGCCTGAGCACAAGTTCCAGCGAGCCGTCGGCCACCTCGAAGGAGTAGCCTTGGTGCTCGAGCAGCTTGATGTGTTTCAAGACATGATCGAGGACATGCCCGTTGCCCTCAAGGGCGATGCCGAGCTGAGCCGCCTTGGCAAGCACGTTCGAGCGCCCGGCGAGCTCGCTAACCAAAATGCGCTGGACGTTGCCCACAAGCTTTGGGTCGACGTGCTCGTAGGTTCTGGCGTTCTTCTGGACGGCTGAAGCGTGCAGCCCGCCTTTGTGGGTAAAGGCGCTCTCGCCCACGTAGGGCAGGTGCCGGTTGGGAGAGAGGTTGGCGAGCTCGTAAACGAGCTCGGAGGTTTCTTTAAGGAGCACAAGGTTCTCTTTGGGGATGCAAGCGATCCCCATCTTGAGCGTAAGGTTGGGGATAAGCGAGCAGAGGCTTGCGTTGCCGCAGCGCTCGCCGAACCCGTTGATCGTCCCTTGAACCTGGGAAGCGCCAAGCCTTACGGCCACGAGCGCGTTTGCCACGGCGCTCTCGGAGTCGTTGTGGGTATGAATGCCGAAGTAGCGCCCTTTGAGCTCTTCTTGGATGCCTTGGAGCACCTCTTGAACACCAAACGGCAAAAACCCGCCGTTCGTGTCGCACAGAACGACCCCGTCCGCCCCGGCTTTAAACGCAGCCCGGATGACGGCGCGCGCGTAGTCGGGGTTGTGCGTAAACCCGTCAAAGAAGTGCTCGGCATCAAAAAAGACCCGCCTTTCTTTTGACTTCAAGAACGCGATGGAGTCGGCGACCATCGAAAGGTTCTCTTCGAGCGTCGTCTTGAGGCCCTCTATGATGTGCAAACCCCAGCTCTTTCCGACGATTGTCACTGCTGGGGTATCGGCCTCGATCAACGCGGCCAGGTTTGAGTCTTGATGGGCTAGGGTTAAAGGCCGCCTTGTCGAGCCGAAGGCCGCCAGTACGCTAGGGGCAATTTCATGGTCTTTGGCCCTTTGGAAGAACTCGGAGTCTTTGGGGTTCGCCCCCGGCCAACCGCCCTCGATGTAGGCCACCCCAAGCTGGGCAAGCTTTTTTGCAATCTTTAGCTTGTCTTCAAGGCTAAAGCTGATGTCTTCAGACTGGGTACCATCCCTTAGCGTCGTATCGTAGATGTCCACCCGATTTTTCATTGTTTTCCTCTATTATTATAGGCGAGACACTATTGTCCCGCATTTCCCGCCGGGACAAGAATGTCCCGGCTATCATGGAGGGGGCAAGGCCGAACCCTTGTCCCGCTTGTCTTTCCCGCCGGGACAAGAATGTCCCGGCTATCTGAAACGGCCGGTTGCGTGCCCCTCCGCGATCGGCGGGACTTTCGCACCCTGCATGTTCGTTCTTGCGCCGGGACAAGAATGTCCCGGCTATCATGGAGGGGGCACGGCCGAACCCGCCGGCTATCATAGCGGGGCGTAGCCTTTAACGCTACGGTTCCTTATCGAGCTCGAAGGCGTCGTGGAGCGCGCGGACGGCGAGCTCCGTGTAGCGGTCGTCGATCACGACAGAGATTTTAATTTCCGAGGTCGAGATCATTTGGATGTTGATCCCCTCTTTGGCCAGCGTCTCGAACACCTTTTTGGCAATGCCAGCATGCGAGCGCATGCCAACGCCCACGATGGAGACCTTGGCAATGCTGTCCGCCGTCTCTACCGCCTCCGCCCCAACCTGACGGGCCACGGGCTCGATGAGCTCCTTGGCGCAGGGAAGGTCCGAACGGTTCACGGTGAACGAAAAATCCGTAAATCCTTCGGTTGAAACGTTCTGGACGATCATATCCACGTTGATGGCCCGTTCGGCGGCAGGCCCTAAAATGGCCGCCGCGATGCCTGGCCTGTCGGGAACCTTCTTGAGCGTCACCTTGGCCTCTTTCCGGTCGCAGGTAATGCCGGTAACGTGCTCCCGCTCCATGCTTTCGTCTTCTTTCATGATCCAGGTTCCCTCCTCGTCGTTAAAGCTCGAACGAACGTGGATAGGCATGCCATAGTTCATGCCGAACTCGACACATCGGGTCTGAAGAACCTTTGCGCCCAGGCTTGCCATCTCCAGCATCTCCTCGTAAGAAACCTTGGCGAGCTTCTTGGCCTTTGGGCAGATGTTGGGGTCTGTCGTGTACACGCCGTCCACGTCGGTGTATATCTCGACGACATCCGCCGCGATCGCGCAGCCTAGCGCGACGGCCGTCGTGTCCGACCCGCCCCGGCCGAGCGTGGTGATCCGCCCTTCTTTTGTTATCCCCTGAAAGCCCGCGACGACCGGAATGACGCCTTCATGCAGCGCTTGGTGGATCGGCCCGTTTGGAATCCGGACGATACGAGCCTTAGAAAACGCCTCATCCGTTTGCATCGGAACCTGAAACCCAAGGAAGCTGCGCGCCTTGCAGCCCATATCCAAAAGGGCCATGGAAAGGAGCGCCACGCTCACCTGCTCGCCCGTCGAGACCACGACGTCTAACTCTCTAGGGTCCGGCATGGGGGAAAGTTCCTTGGCAAGCTTGAGAAGCCTGTCCGTCTCGCCCGCCATGGCCGAAACGACAACGACCACGTCGTTGCCCGCGTCCCTTGCCTTCGCTACACGCCTGGCCACGTTCTTGATTCGCTCTAAAGACCCAACCGATGTCCCGCCAAACTTCTGAACGATGAGTGCCATTGCTCTGACCTCTTAGAGTTCTTCAACGGTAATCAGGCGCTCGCTCGGCCCGGTGATTTTGATGGAAATATTATACGCCTGTCGAACGTGCGGGACGAAAAAACTTTGGCACAACTTCGGCCATTCGATCACGATCAGGCAGGGGGTAGAAAGGTAATCGAGCAGTTCGTCAACAAGCTCTTCCCAGCCGTTCAGCCTGTAGAAGTCAATATGGGCTACGAGCGGGCCTTCTTTCCCCTTGTACTCGTTGATGAGGACAAACGAGGGGCTCTTGACCTGGCTAGCGGCCTTGACGCCGAGCAACCCGGAAACAAGGCCTCTGGTAAAGAGCGTCTTGCCCGCACCAAGAGGGCCCTCCAAGAACACGCAAGCGGGAAAACGCTCGAGCCTTCTGGCAAAGAGCTTGGCAAACGCGAGCGTCTCGGCGCTGGAGACCAACGCAAAGTGCTCGGCGATCATGGGGCTGATTGGTTCACGCGTTGCCGCCACCTGGCCACCTAAAAAGGTTGAGGCCGTTAACGGCCGGGGTTTTGGGCCACGTAGTCGCCAAAGATGGAGGGCAACGCTCCTAACAAGTCGCCGGCGAGCAACCCGTAGGTTCCCTTAAGGGCCGCCATCCGCTCACCCGCGGCCCCGTGGGCAAACACCCCGAACGGGACGGCTTCGTAAGGAGAAAGCCCCTGGGCTAAAAGTCCGCCCAGCATTCCAGAAAGGACGTCTCCCGTGCCGCCCGAGGCCATCGCGGGACAACCCGAGGCATTCACCCAAACGGGCCCTTCGGGGCAGGAGGTGATTGTCCTTGCTCCCTTAAGGACGACAAACACGCCGTGGCGGCTGGCGTAGGCCTCGGCGGTCCCGACCCTGTCATTTTGGACGGCCTTTGTGCTTTGCCCGGTTAGCCTTGCCATCTCCCCCGGATGGGGAGTTAGGACGAGCATGGGGGGCCTTTTCCCCTGAAGCAGCGATGGGTCTTGGGCAATCAGGTTGAGCCCGTCGGCATCCACCACGACAGGCGCTTGGGCGTGCAGGAAAAGAAACGCGGCGAGTTTTCTGGTATCTTCCGAAACACCTACCCCGGGGCCGAACACGACGGCCTGCTTACCCTTGAGCAACGCCTCGAGCGCCCGAAAGTTGGCCTTCGTCGCGGCAAACTCTCCGAGCGCGTTCGCCTCCAGCGGGGCTTGCATGACCTCCAGAAGCCTTGCCGAGACCTGCGAGTACTCGGATGCCGGAATCGCGAGCGTTACCAGGCCCGCTCCCACCCTGGCGGCCGCCGTAGCGGCCATTACCGCCGCGCCCGTCTTGCCCCTTGAGCCCGCGACGACGAGAACGTGGCCGTAGGTTCCTTTATGGCTGTCCGCCGATCTTTTAGGCAGGGCCCCCACAAAGGCATGTTCGCAACCCAAAAAATAGGGCAATATGAGCTTAGCGTAGGTCGTTTCTGAAAACCCGATGTCGACGACCTCGAGCTCTCCCTGGTAGTCAGCACCCGGATAAAGCGCCTGGCCAAGCTTCATGAGCCCTATCGAGTAGGTCTTCTTTGCACGAACGGCCTTGCCCATGACCTGCCCCGTAGAGCCGTTCACTCCGCTTGCGATGTCCACGCTCACGATAGGGCGGCCGAGCCCGCTCACCATGACGATTGCCGCCTCTGTCAGCCCCTCGACGGGCCTTTGAATGCCGGTTCCTAGGATCGCGTCCACGACGAGCGCGGCATGGGAAGCCTCATGGGCCTTTATGGCGCGCTCGAGGGCTTCTTGGTCGGGCGCTTCCAAGACGGCCTCCGGATAAAGCCTTTTGAGGACGCCAAAATGGAGCGCCGCATCGCCCTTTAATTCTTCGAGCCTGGATAGCAACAGGCATCGAACGCGCCAGCCCGAGTCTAGGAGCACCCTGGCGATCACGCTCCCGTCACCCCCGTTGTTGCCCCTGCCGGAGACGACAAGCGCCGAACGGGAGGCAAGCCGGCCTCCGAGCTCCCGCTCGATGGCGCCAGCGATCGCCCTACCCGCGTTCTCCATGAGCACCGCGCCTGGGATCCCGACTTCCTCGATCGTGATCCTGTCTACCTCGCGCATAAGCTCGTTGGTCGCAAGCCGCATGCTAAGGCTCCTATCGCTGGGTCAGCGAGAGCATGTCCCGGGTCGCTTGAAAAATACCGACAAAAACGCTCCTCGAAATAATGCTGTGGCCGATGTTGAGCTCTTCTACGGAAGGAATCTTGACGATCGGCCGGACGTTTTGGTAGTTCAGCCCGTGCCCCGCCGCAACGACAAGCCCCAAGGCGTGGGCCTTTTGCGCGGCAGCCTCTATCCTCGCCCGTTCGCCCTGCCAGGCATCCATGCTAAGAGTGTGGTTTGCATACCGGCCCGTGTGGAGCTCCACGCCCGCAAGCCCGAGCTCTTTTGCCCGTAGGATTTGGGCCAAATCGGGCTCGATGAACGCAAAGGTTCGAATGCCGGCATCCTTGAGCCGCTCCAAAAGGCCGAGCGCCTCTTGGCTCAACCCGGTAAGCTCCAGCCCGCCTTCGGTCGTGAGCTCCTTGCGCTTTTCTGGGACGATCGTCGCCTGTGCCGGGCGTACCTCGAGGGCCACCGAAACGATGTCCTCGTTTAAGGCCATCTCGAGGTTCAAGGAAACCCGAAGCAGCCTTCTTGCCAGCCGGACGTCCTCGTCCTGGATATGCCTCCTGTCTTCCCTCAGGTGCATGACGATGCTAGTCGCCCCGGCAAGCTCGGCCTGTAAAGCGGCATGGACAGGGTTCGGCTCCGCCCCTCCGCGCGCCTGCCTGAGCGTCGCCGTGTGGTCTACGTTAACTCCCAAGCGCATTTCGGCCATTGCCCTCAAACGCTCCCTTTGCGTTTCCATTCAACCCCTGGATCGCTTCGAGAATTTCTTGCCCGACGTCGTCTAGAACCGCACGGTCTTCGCCTTCGATGAGGATGCGGATGAGCGGCTGCGTGCCCGAGGCTCGGACGAATACACGGCCCGTCTTACCTATTTTTTGCTCGAGACGGCGGATGCTGGCCTGGAACGTTTCACCCGAAAGAAGCTCTGCCGTGTGGCCGTTGGTCTCGACGTTCAGCAAGACCTGTGGTGAAGGCTCGAGAACTCGCTCTAGTTCGGAGAGCGGACGGTTTGCCTTTAGCATCAATTCGAGGACCATCAGGGCCGTCAAGATGCCGTCCCCCGAGGTCGCGTGGTCGGAGAACACGAAATGGCCCGATGATTCGCCTCCTATGTTGGCCCCTTCGCGGCGCATCGCTTCGACAACATAACGGTCGCCCACCTGCGTCCTTAGGAGCCCGATGCCCTGTTCAGCCAAAAACCTGTCTAGCGCCAGCGTACTCATTACGGTAGCAACGACAAGGTTGCGCTTGAGCCTGCCTTCCTTTGCCCAAGCGGTCGCACACATGGCGAGCACTTGATCGCCGTGAACAATTTCCCCCTTTTCGTCGGCCAAGATGGCCCTGTCGGCATCGCCATCGAGCGCGAGGCCCAAGTGGGCGTTGACCTCTACAACCTTCCTTGCCATGGCTTCAGGATGGATTGCGCCGCATCGTTCATTAATGTTCGTCCCGTCGGGCTCGTCGTTCATGACGATCACCTCGGCGCCCAGCTCTTCGAACACCCAAGGCGCCACCTTGTAGGCGGCGCCGTTGGCACAATCGAGCACAATCCGCACCCCTTCGAGGTCCATGTGCTTGGGGAAGGCGTACTTCAAGTGGACGACGTAGCGGCCTACGGCGTCGTCAATGCGAAATGCCTTGCCGATGTCCCCGTGGGAGACGTCGTACCCGGACGGGGCGGCGAACACGAGGTCTTCGATGACCGCCTCGTTGCTGTCGGATAGCTTGAAGCCGTCCGCATCGAAAAACTTGATGCCGTTATCGTAGTAAGGGTTGTGCGAGGCCGAAATCACGACCCCGTAACCCGCGCGCATGTTCGAAGTCAAAAAGGCGATACCCGGCGTAGGAAGAGGCCCAACTAGGTAAGGATCCACTCCGACAGCGCAAAGCCCGGAACAGATGGCAGTCTCGATAAGGTACCCGGATAGCCGGGTGTCCTTGCCGATGAGGACCTTGCCGTGCCTGGCCTGCCCGTTCTTGAGCGAGATTCCGATTGCTTTCCCGATGCGTACGACGGTTTCGGGCACTAACAGCTCCTTGTTGGCCACACCCCTTATCCCGTCCGTCCCAAAGAGCTTCCCCATCGTACCAACCCCTTAAATTCAAGGACATGGAGGCATTATAGCCCCTCTACGGCGCTTCGTAAACCTAGAAAATGCCTTTCGAAGCTTTACAGGACAGGCGCACCTAGGAGGCCTTGGGGACGTTTTCTGCGTTGTCATGCGTGGGCTCCCCGTAGATCAGCCGAACCGTCACACCCGCGGGCGTCACGGCAACACCCAGGGGAAGCCGGTCCGTGTCTAGCGGGCAAGCCTTGATGACAACCTCTCCTACAGTCTCGCTCATCGCCGGCTCGAGGGGCTGCGTGTGAACGATCGATACCTTGCCTACCAAACTTTTGGGCCCGGACAACCGCACGATGGGCGGGGAAACCTCGACAACCTTGAAAGAAGAGCCTCTTGGAATACCCCCCAGCTCGGGAACTACCCGGACGCTCCGCTCGATGCGCTCNNTGATGTCCGCGTAGCGCAAATCGAGCGTGTTCTTTCCTGGTTTCAGGCTCGACCCATCCACCTTGATCTGGAGGTCTTCTCGAAACAGGAAGGGGAAGAACGAGCGAGACCCTGCAAAACGAACCTGAACGGCCTTTGGCGGTTCATCCAGTATCGCAAGATTCTGGGGCATGTTCAGGATTTTGATGGGGACATGAAGGATTACTTCATCCTCCTTCTCGCCCGTCACGAAAAGCCAAAGGGCAAACGCGAGCACGAGCGACAAGATCTTGAGGGCCGCCTTTCCCTTTAGGGGACGGAGAAAGCCTGCTTCCATGCCTTCAAATTCCTAACGATCCATTCGATGTAGCGCGCTCTTGTATTCGAAACCTCGAACAGCCCCCTAAGGCGATCCTGGATTTCTATGGGTTCGAGGTCCAAATAAAGCTGCCCGTCCACGGCCAACGAGACAGACCCACGCTCCTCGCTGACAACGAGGACGACGGCATCCGTCTCCTCGGTAACGCCAAGGCCCGCACGGTGCCTCGTTCCAAGTGTCCTGCTAAGCAAAGGGTTCATGCTCAGCGGAAGAAGGCATCCGGCAGACTTGGCACGGCCATGCTGGACAATCAGCGCCCCGTCATGCAAAGGGGAACTGGTGACAAAAATAGCCTGCAAGAGCTCTTTAGAAAGCCTTGCATCCAAGAGGGTCCCCGTATCGACATAGGTTTTAAGCCCAACGTTGCGCTGAAATACTATTAACGCCCCGATCCTTCTTGCGGCCAGAATCTGGCAAGCAACCACGGCCTCCTCGATTACCTTGCTTTCCTCGGTTTGGCTCATCTCCCCAAAGAACGGGTTCGTCCCGACGCTCATGAGGAGCTTGCGGATATCGTTCTGGAACAAAACGATTATAATGAGGATGAGCGACCTAAGGACATCGTCCAGGACCCAGTTGAGCGTGGGCAGCCTTAAAAGCTGAGAGATGTAGTATAGAATGAAAAGGAAGACGAGCCCCATAAGCATCTGGACGGCCTTCGTCCCCTTGATCATGTTGAGAACCTGATAGATCAAGAACGCGACGATGCCGATGTCCAGGAGGTCGGGAAAACTCAACCCGAACATGACAGCGCCTTCCAAAGACGGGTTGCTTGGGCCGTCTGTCCAACATTGTGCGTCCTTAACACGCTTGCGCCGCTCTGCAGGGCGTTGATGCCCGCAATGACGCTCAAGCGGTCTTTCTCTTCTTCGGAAAGGGGCTTCAGAGCGAAAGCATCCAAAAAGCGTTTTCGACTTACCCCGACAACGATAGGGGCATTCAGCGGGCCAAGTTGGCCTAGCTCTCGAAGGAGCGTCAGGTTGTCCATGGGTCGCTTGCCAAACCCTATGCCCGGATCGATGAGAATACGTTCTTTTGGAATGCCCAGCGCCACGGCATAAGCTATGCGGTTGTGCAAAAAATGGTACACAGTGCGGGTAATATTGTGGTAGCAAGCCAGCGTTTGCATTCGCCCCGGCACCGCCTGGGCATGCATCAAGATCACAAAAGCGTTGGACTTTGCCAGCGTCCTTCCCATAGAAGGATCCCAGCGTAGCGCGGAGACGTCGTTGACAAGCGAGGCCCCTCTTTCAATCGCCTCGAGGGCGACGCGCGCCTTAGTAGTATCCACGCTGATTGGCAACGGAAAAGCGGATTTTTGGAGCCTCTCAAGGACGGGAAGAAGCCTTTTTAACTCTTCATGTTCAGAAACAGGCTTAGCACCAGGCCGGGTGGATTCTGCCCCGACGTCCAAGATATCCGCCCCTTCTTCTAAGAGCCGAAAGGCATGATCAACGGCCCTACCTGGGTCCAAAAACCTCCCCCCGTCAGAGAAGGAGTCTGGCGTAACGTTAAGAATACCCATCACCAACGACAGCTTGGCGCTCGAGCGAAAACGCCCTGCCAACGAGACAAGCTGGTTAGCCGATAACCCCTGGAATTTGGTCGGATGCAATGGCCCTGCACTCCTCGAGGATTCGATCTATATCCTTCGAATCAAGCGTTTCTTTTTCCAGCAGTTCAGAGGCGATCCTCTTTAGGACGTGCAGGTTGTCCGTGATCAGAGTTTTTGCCCTCGAATAGCAATTGTCCACGATCAAACGGATTTCTCGGTCGATTTCCCTTGCGGTCAGCTCGGAATAGGTAATGTGCCTTGTAATCTCCCGGCCTAAAAAAACCTCCTCCTCTTTCTCGCCGTAGGTCAACGGACCGAGACGCTCGCTCATCCCCCACTTGCACACCATGTTTCGGGCGACATCCGTAACCCGCTCAAGGTCGCTGCTAGCCCCTGTCGAAAGTGTCTGGAAAATCGTCTCCTCGGCGATCCGTCCACCTAGAAGAACGCATATATGGGATAGGAGGTCCTCTTTTGTCTTGGAAAAGGTATCCCCCTCGGGGAGCTGCTGAGTGATCCCCAGCGCCATTCCCCTGGGTATGATGGAAACCTTGTGGACAGGGTCCGAAGCAGGCGTCAGCTTGGCGACAAGCGTGTGGCCAGCCTCGTGGTAGGCCGTGTGCTTCCGCTCTTTTTCCGGGATGACGAGGCTTTTGCGCTCGGCTCCCATGTATATCTTGTCCTTGGCCTCCTCGAAATCCTCCATCGTGACTTTGGGCTTCCCCTTCCTGGCGGCGATTAGCGCGGCCTCGTTGACCATGTTTTCCAAGTCGGCACCGGCAAAGCCGGGTGTGCCTCTTGCCAGAACTCCGATATCTACATCCGTATCGTAGACAATTCGTTGGATATGAACCCTCAAGATTCCTTCTCTGCCCTTAATGTCCGGCTTGGGCACGACGATATGCCTATCGAACCTCCCTGGCCTCAAGAGCGCAGGGTCTAACACGTCCGGCCTGTTCGTGGCGGCAATCAAAATAACGCCCTCGTTTGGCTCGAACCCGTCCATTTCGACCAAAAGCTGGTTGAGCGTTTGCTCACGCTCGTCGTGGCCACCTCCTAGCCCGGCCCCACGATGACGCCCTACGGCATCAATTTCGTCTATGAACACAAGGCTAGGGGCAAGCTTCTTTGCCTGGGCGAACAAATCCCTAACCCTGGCTGCACCGACACCGACGAACATTTCGACAAAATCCGAGCCCGAAATGCTAAGAAATGGGACGTTCGCCTCTCCCGCAATCGCCTTGGCGAGGAGCGTCTTACCCGTGCCGGGGGCGCCCACAAGCAAGATTCCTTTAGGCAGGCGTCCTCCCAGCGTTGTGAAGCGTTTTGGGTCTTTCAAAAAATCTACGATCTCTTGGAGGTCGGCTTTTGCCTCTTCAATTCCGGCGACGTCTTTAAAGCGAACTTTTATCCGGTTCTCCATCATGACGTTTGCCTTACTCTTGCCGAAGCTCAATGCCTTGGATCCACCTACCTGCATCTGGCGCATGAAGAAATACCACACCCCGATCAACAAGAGAATGGGCAGCCAAGAGCCCAGCAACGTGATGTACCATGGCGAGTGGCCGTCGGGTTTGACCTCAATCTGCACGCCCCTGGCCCTTAGGTTAGGAACGAGGTCGTAGCCTTGAGGGGCGTACGCTTGGAAGGTGGCCTCCCCCTTGAGCTTCCCGGAAAGGGCCTGGCCTTCGATGACGACGCTCTCGACCTCCCCTTTGTCTAGATGATCGAGAAATTCGCTAAACGTCAGTGCTTTTTTTGTGTGCGAAACCTGCTCTGTCAAGTTCACGAACACAAGAAGGCTTAGGACGACAAGCAGCACCAAAGCCATGTTTTTGGAAAACTTGGTCAACACGTCTCCCTTGACTGAGTAGGAGGTGGGTTACCCGTGTCCATATCGCCGCCCGGGGCAGGCCTCGCATGGATTTCCAGAACGGCCTGGGTATCGGGAAGAATCTTAAACGCTTCGGCCCTCTTGAGGCCGATCACCCAGACGATCTCGCCTTGGATTTCCAGAACGGGCGTTGTCCAACGCACTCCGGGGTCGACGCGGTAATCCTGGAAAACCTCCTTGATTTTTTTGGTATGCCCGCCCATCCCAAGGGGCTTCAGTCGGTCGCCGAACCTTGCGGGCCTCAAAAGAAGTGGAAAAACAATCCTGCGGCTATCAAGGTACGCTATCCACGGGTTATGCAACACTTCGCCTTCCCGCTCCGCCTTGCTTGCACGGCGCTCCCAAACTTCAAGCTGAATACCCGCTTCGGGGCAATTCACAACCCCATCGCGGAACACTTTGTAGACCCATGAGAGCGCTTTCGCCCTCTTTGCGACCCTTCCTCTAAGAACAAGCTTACCATAAAACCCGTAGGCATCCAATTTTTGATCGAAATGAAGACAAAACGTCTTACCCTGTTTCACCCTTTGGACAAGGCTAGTGAGCGTCTTAAGGTTTGATCTAAGCCCAAAGAGCGCCTCGATCAGTAAAAAAAGCGTGCGTTCTACGAGAGAATCGGGGGCTTGAACAAGCTCGGCCGTTTGCAACACCGCTTCATCCCTCGAGGCGCTGACAAGGCTCCGGCCAAACAGCTCTTTAGCGTGGGCTTCCAGCCAATCAGCTTCGGCCTCGAGCAGCCGAAAGCTCTTCTTGGCGGCAGAATAAAGGCCGGGGTACGCCTGTATGAGCGCGGGCAGGACGCGCGCTCGGATCCGATTCCTCACGTAAGCTTCGCTCCGGTTTGTCGCGTCTTCAAAAAAAGGCAGGCCTATTTCGTTGGCGTAGGCTTCGATAGCCGACCTTGGCGTCTCGATCAACGGCCGGACGATTTCATCTCCTCGTTTTGCACGAAGAGAGGAAAGACCGCGAGTACCGGACCCTCTTAAAAAAAACATTAGGAACGTTTCAACCCTGTCGTCCAAATGATGGCCAAGAGCGAGCATGGAACCCGGAGCCTGCCTAAGGACATGCCCGAAGAATGAGTAGCGGAGGTCTCTCAAGGCAGCTTCCTGGCTTTGTCCTGGAAGCAAAGGAGCAAGACGCTCGAGCCCCCGCCATGGAATCCTGAGGCCTTTCGCAATACTCCTTGTAAAGCGCTCCTCTAGAGGGGCCTCTGGACGCATACGGTGGTTGACGTGAAGAACTCCCAAGGGGACGTTCAGCATCGGAGCGAGCCTGGAGAGGCAAAAAAGCAGAACCGTAGAATCGACCCCGCCGGAACAGCCGACAAAAAGACGGCTCGCCCCAAAGATCATCCCTTGGGACTGCAATACCGCCAAGATTTCACGTTCAAGAAAAGCAAGCGGCCCTCCTCGCCTGCCAGAAAGGCATTCGAGGAAAAGGGCCGCTTTTTTGGACGCATCCACCATCGCATCCTAAAGAACCGTGGTGGCGGTGCAGGGATTCGAACCCCGGACAGCGCGGATATGAGCCGCGTGCTCTGACCAACTGAGCTACACCGCCAACCGACCTGTCAACACCTCCCTATCCGGGAAGGACCGACAGGATGGTTGCCAGCGAATCAAGCGTTCCCACGCTCGCGCTCGTTAACGCATCCCCGATTCCTGGTACGTCAAGAACGTCGATCATCAGCTTTAAAAAATCTTCCCACAGGGTAATAACCCATTCGCCAATCATGCAGTCGTCCTTTTGCCCTGGCCCTTAAGGCATAGGGGCTTGCGTCGTTCCGTCAGCCGGGGGCGTTGTCGGTTCGCTTGGCTCCGCACTCGGGGCTGAAGGCGCCTCCGTTCCGTAGGGAGCCTGGGGCTCGCTCGGCGTTTCCTCCGGGGTCGTGGGCACAGACTGCTCCGTTCCGGCGGGAGGCTCCTCGGTCTTTTCTTTCTTCTTGCACCCAAGCCCGAGCGTCATGACTAACCCTCCGACTACCACACCCGACAGGACCTTCTTGAACGTTCCGTGTTTCATTAGCTCCCCCTTTTTAATTTGGGTTGATCAACAACGCACCTCAATTAAGGTTCTACCACAAAAATATCGCACCTGCAAAAACCGTCGTGTACGTACCAAGCGACACTATAGCAGATTTTACAGCGCTTTCCAACCTCAAAATTCGGTTGGTTTCCATCCAGATGGCTTTGTTGGCACTCCAAGAAAGCCCTGTACCCTCAGGAATCCCGTTGGTGTTCATGAACATCAACGCGGCCAAGTACTCGGCATATTCTTTGGCCAGCTCTTCGCTCTCGTCGAACGCGTGGTGCTCGCTTAAGTATCCGTGCATTGCCTGGTCTTTTGGGCTGCACATTCCAACGGCCGACGTAACAGTACGGCCGGGCTCGTTGCTCGAGATCCACGCCGCTACGCAAAACGTAACCGCCCCGGGTTTTAGGTGCCTTACCCCCTCATCGGCGGAGACAACCTGGCATCCGGGCGGGACGATGCTCGAGACGGTCACAAGGTTCAAATGGTTTACGCGGGCGTCTTTGAGCGCGAGCTCGAACGAAACGAGCCTCTCTTTGTGAACGCCCACACCGCTCGTAAAGAACAGTCCTTTAGGAATCAAATCCATGCACGCTTCCTTCTTTGTTTCCGACAACAAGGGAGGTTTCTAGAGGAGATGCCCAGCCCATAGAAAGGGCTATGAGCCCGATCGTCCTGTAAATAAACCTTGCAAGGCTGAACGTAGACGCCTTGGTCGGGCTCAGCGGGGCGTGTTCCACCAAATCGAACCCTACGACACGTTTTCTTTTCGTCAGGACTTTGACCATCGCCTCCAGTTCGAACATCGAAAGGCCAAAAGGCTCGGGCGTTCCGACGTCCGGCATCGCAGAGGCATCGAGGCAGTCCACGTCGATAGAAAGGTACACGTTTTGGGGCAATTTGGAAAGCGCCTCGTCAAGAGCCTTTATGCAACCCTCTGCACCTTTGAGCGTGTGCGCATACGCCACAGATAGGCTTTTTTGCTCGATAAGGCGTGCCTCTTCCTCGCTCAAGCTCCGAATGCCGAATTGTGCGATAGGAAACGCATCGAGCAGCCTTCTGGATACACAGGCGTGCGAAAACCGAAGACCCTGGTAGGAATCCCGCAGGTCGGCGTGAGCGTCAAAAAGCACCACCCCAAGATCGTCGTAGGCCTCGGCAACCAAGGGCACCAAGGCGAGCGAAACCGAGTGTTCTCCGCCGATGAGGACGGGCACTTGGCTCAAGGGGTCAAACTCCCGACGGAAAAACCCCCGGTAGGCCTCGATCACGGACTCTGGGTCGTCCGAAGGAAGGTTTGGGTACCAGATTTCAGCCGTACGAATCCCTGCCCGGACGGGCGAAAAGCGAAGCTTCTCGTCGTAGTGCTCTAACTGCTCACTGGCTGCGAGAATCTCTCTTGGGGCCAGCGCCGTCCCCTTTAAATAGCAGGCAGTCCTTTCGTAAGGACACGAAAGAATCACAAACCGCGCGTTTGCGCCGTCATCCCTTAAGCCTTCCCCAAGAAACGCCAACGATGTCATCGGGTTGCCGGTTATGGCACGTTTCTAGGCAGAACCTGGAGCTTCTGGACGCTATTGCGATCGCGCTTCACCTGGCCATCTGGGCTTAGGCTACCCATGCTGATCACCTCCAACCAGACGTCTCCTTCTTCGCCAACCTGGAAAGAAACGTAAGGTATGGCATCTCTCAAGACAAGCCCGTTCCCCTCAGAGGGAATAGGCCGGCTTTCCTGGGCTGGCTGGGTCAACGAACCTGCATTGACATAATGAACCCCAGAGCGATCTTCGAGCCGAAAGTCTCCATCGCCGCCCGAAAACACGACAGAAACCTTGTTCCTTGCAAACAACCCCTCGAGCCTTCCTGCCATCCCTTCGTCAAGCTCCTCGAGGGGTTGATGCAGGAAAACGAGGACGTATGGCGCCGAGGCGGAACCCTGGAGGTCTTGCTCGAGCCAGCTTGCCTGAGCCTCGTCCATCTTGAGCGTGTCCAGCACGATCAAGTGCAAAACCCCCCAATCAAAGCTGTGGTAGCCAAAGGTCTTTGGGGTATCCAACGGACCCTCGATCAACGGGAAGTAGCGATCGAACGCTTTGGCAGCCTCCCCGCTAGCTTCGTTGGCGCCCTTTAACGGAAAGATCGCCTTTTCTGCGCCAAGAGACTCCACGCCGTAGAAAAAGTCCCTCCAGGCCGTTTCGGAGTAATCGGGAGGAAGGACGTCGCCCACCAAGAATGCCGCGATCATGTCCCTTTCCGACATGATGTCGTCCGATACCCGCCTAAGCAGCGTTGGGTTGCCGTAGCAATCCCCGTACACGCCGATTCTGAAGCTGACCTCCGCCTGGCCTTTCTCTGGAGGCGTCTTTAGCGAGTAATCGAAAAACCCATAGTCCCGGTCGTCGTTCGGGTCTTTAAGCGTGATCGAGTAGTAATACCGTTCGTCGTCTAAGAGCCCTGGCAGCGTGATGTGGTGGAGGTCGGAAAGGACGTCTTCCGGCGGGTAGCCGTGCGTGTAGTTCCATCCCGAGTCGAAATGCCCCTCGGTGTCGAACTGCACCCAACCCAGCATGGGCCGGTTGACTTCGTAGTTCACCGTCACATGCGTGGGCCTTAGGTTGGTAAGGTAAGGCCCCGCCAGGATCTCGTCTTCGTCTATGGCCCCAAGAGGAGCAACACCCGCAAACAACACCAAAAAAAGGCAGAATACGGCCTTAAGCGCCAACGATCCAGGATGCATCGCCTTGTCCTTGTCGAAGGATCATGTAGGGTTCTTGACTCAAATCTACCACGGTCGTGGGAGTAACGGGAAGAATGCCTGCATCTAAAAGCAGGTCGAGCTGCTTTTTCATCCGATTCTCTATTTCCACCGGATCGGTATACAACGCCTCTCCCGAAGGGAAAGAGGAGTGAACAAGGGGTTCTTCGATCTCCTTGAGCACCGCAAGGGTCACGGGATGGTCCGGAATGCGTATGCCGACGGTTCTTTGGTTGGTATCCAAGAGCTTCGGGACTTTCTTTGTGGCTTGCAACACGAACGTGTAGGGCCCCGGGATCGCCCGTTTGATTGTTTTGAAGGCATAGTCGGACAGTTGGGCGTACTCGCCGATTCGTTTAAGGTCGGAAAACAGCAGGGTTAGATATTTCTGTGTTTCGAGCTCTTTTACCTGCCTTAGCTTCTCGATCGAAGCATGGCTCAACACCGAACAAGCAAGCCCATAGCCGGAATCGGAGGGAACGAGAACAATGCCACCTTCTTTGAGCGTCCCTACGGCACGCTCAAGCCACCTTCCGTAGGGCCTTTCCGGGTCAACCGCTAGTCGCATGCAACACCCTTCTTCGTTAGTATATTGGCTTAAAATCGAAACAATGGGTCGCTTGGATGTAGCGGACCGTCCGGGATTCTTGCCTCATGACGACAGAGTGGGTACGGGCGCCTCCCTTGAAATACCGAACACCCTCCAGGAAATCCCCCGTAGTAACGCCCGTTGCGGCAAACAGGCAGTTTTCGCTTGCCAGCTCTTCGATCTTGTAGACTTTCAGGTGGTCCCTGATTCCCATTTTCTGCATCCGCTCGGTCTCGCGCTCGTTCCTAGGCTTAAATACCGCTTGAAAATCGCCGCCGAAGCATTGGAGCGCCGCCGCCGCGATCACACCCTCCGGAGCGCCGCCGATTCCCATGAGCACGTCCACGTCGGCGTCCTCCCTGCACGTCGCAATCGCCGCCGAAACGTCCCCGTCCCCAATCAGGCGGATCCTCGCGCCAGCCTTGCGAACCTCTTTTATTAAATTTTCGTGCCTTGGTCGGTTTAAAATGACAACCGTCAAGTCTTCGATGTACATTCCGAGCGAGTCGGCAATTTGCTTTAAATTCCAAGCGGGGGGTTTTGTGATATCAACCGCCCCCTTGGCCTTTGGCCCTACGGCAATCTTTTCCATGTAGATGTCGGGAGCATGAAAGAGGTTCCCCTTGGGAGCAGACGCTATCACGGCCAACGCGTTCGGCCCGCCTGTCGCCAAAATCGTCGTCCCTTCCAGCGGGTCGACGGCTAGATCGAGCTCGGAACCCGACCCGGTCCCTACCTTTTCGCCGATGTAGAGCATGGGGGCTTCGTCGCGTTCCCCTTCCCCGATCACGATCGTACCGTTAATTTGTACAGAAGCAAGAACCCTACGCATCGCTTCGGTGGCTGCCTGGTCCGCGGCCCGTTCGTCGCCCCGGCCCATCAGCCGTGCACACGACAGCGCCGCGGCCTCGGTCACACGGACGAATTCCATCGCCAAGTTACGGTCCATGTCCCCTCCAGGTCAATCCTTTCGTTACCTTAGAAATCAGAAATCCTAAAAATCCGCCAGGCCATCACGATCGAGCAGGCGAAAGAAGAGCGACGGGCCCGATGGGTACCGTACGGACGAGGCTTTGGCCGAGGCCTCGCAGAACTTGACCGCATGCTTGTTGCTTCTGGTCATTCTAGGATCCCAGAGTGCAAACGGCACGGCGCCGGGGGCATGAGTTTTGAGCGCAAAGGGCGTTGCATGGTCAGAGGTCGCTACAATCCGGACATCGCCCGTCACCCTGGCAAAATCCAGCACTCGGCCTACGATCTCGGCATCGAAGCGCTCTATCGCCCGAATCTTTTCTTCTAGGCTTCCCATGTGCCCCGCCTCGTCCGGCGCCTCGAGATGCAGGAATACGAACGGGTATTCTCCGAGCGCTCGAAGAACCGCCTCCCCTTTGCCGGCGTAGTTCGTGTCGATAAACCCCGTCGCGCCCTCGACTTCGACAAGATGCATCTTGGCCAGCTTTGCGATCCCTCGGACGAGGTCCACGGCCGCGATGACCGCCCCAGGAAGGCCCGCATGCACGGTGAAAGGCTTAATATTCGTGGGTGCCTTGCCCTGTCCCCACAACCAAACACCGTTTGCAGGCATTTTGCCTTCCGCCATCCGCTTCTGGTTGAGAGGGTGGGACCTTAAGATCTCCCTTGCCTCCACGAGCAGCCTTGTAAGCACTTCCTCACCCGGCCCTTTGGGCAAGTACGCTTCCACCCCCTGGCCTTGGATATCATGCGGAGGCTTTAGGACGAACCGGCTTTCCCCGTTGCGCCAAACCAAGATGTGGCGGTAGCTGAGGCCCGGGTGGATTTCAAGCGGAAGCGAAGAGTTAAACCCCTGCTGGAGCGCGCGGACAAGCTCTTTGGCGTCGTGGTCTTCGATATGGCCGGCACTGAAATCTTCCAGAAACCAAGCGCCCTTGGCCTCATCGAAACTCACCAGGTTGAGCCGAAAGGCCACGTCATCGTCCCCTAAGACAATCCCTTTGCTCGCGGCCTCGATGGGGGAACGGCCCGTGTAAACCTCTTTTGGGTCGTATCCCAAAAGACTCAAGTTCCCGATGTCGCTTTGAGGCTCGAACCCTTCAGGAATGGTGTCTACCAAGCCGAATTCTCCCCTCGAGGCAAGAAAATCAAGGTTGGGAGTCTTTGCCAGCTCAAGCACCGTTTTGCCGCCTTTTTCCTCGATGGGCAAATCCGGCATGCCATCGCCCTGGAGAAGGACAAAACGCTTCATGTCTTGGCCCCCAACAGCACGCTCTCTACTTCATTGAACGCCTTCAAGGTGACAAAGCTCCCCTCAAAGCCCTTCACCACGATGTCCGGGTCTTTTAGCCCGTGACCGGTGAGCGTGCACACAACCTCGCTGCCCTCCGGAATAAGGCCTTCGGCAATCGCTTTTTTGAGGCCTGCCAGGCTCGCGGCCGAAGCGGGCTCGCAGAAGACCCCTTCGTTCGATGCGAGCGCACGGTAGGCCTCGAGGATTTCCTCGTCACTCACCGCCCGGATCGCACCGTTGGATTCTTCTGCCGCTTGAAGCGCGCCTTGCCATGAAGCCGGGTTCCCGATGCGAATGGCCGTGGCGATTGTCTCTGGGTTGTCGACTTTCTTGCCGAGCACGATCGGAGCGGCGCCTTCCGCCTGAAACCCGAGCATTCTTGGCATTTTATCGATGCCATGCCTTGAGGCGTGGGCTTTGTAGCCCATCCAGTAGGCGGTGATGTTGCCGGCGTTGCCCACCGGCAGACAATGGATGTCTGGTACACCCCCGAGCGACCCTATAATTTCGAGGGCTGCGGTTTTCTGGCCCTCGATGCGGTCCGGATTGATCGAGTTGACGATCGTGAGCGGGGCGCGCTCTCCAAGCTCGCGGACAAAGCAAAGCGCCTCGTCAAAGTTTCCCTCGATCTGGATTACGTTTGCACCGTGGACGAGCGCTTGGGCAAGCTTGCCCAAGGCGATCTTCCCTCTTGGAATGAGCACATGGCACGGTACCCCGGCCCTCGCCCCGTAGGCGGCGGCGGACGCCGAGGTGTTGCCCGTGGATGCGCATATGAGCGCTTTCGCCCCTGTAGCCAACGCCCTGGATACGGCCACGCACATCCCCCGATCCTTGAACGACCCTGTCGGGTTAAGCCCTTCGTATTTTACATACACGCGCGTTTCTCCAAAACCCCAGAGCTTGGGCAGCCGCCTAAGCGGGATGAGCGGAGTGTTGCCCTCCAATAGCGTAACGATGGCCTCTTCTTCGATCTTTGGAAGCCAGTCGCGGAACGCCCTGTATACGCCGGGCCAGGTTTTAGTCATGATGCAAACCTCTCTATCCGAATCACTTGGGGGGGTTCGCCAAGAACATCCCCGAGTGAATAAATCTCTTTAAGCGCAGCCTTGAGACAACGCTCTTTCGTTTTATGCGTAAGGAGGACGACAGGCACTCTTTCTCCCCCTTCGTTACGCTCCTTTTGTATGACCTGCGAAATGCTCACCCCGTGATTGCCGAGCGCCGTGGCAATCTTGCCCACCATACCGGGCACGTCCGAAACCATGTACCGCAGATAATACTCCGTCTCGATTTCTTCCATCGGCACGGAAGTCAACGACGGCTCACCATCTAGCGACCCTGGCGGCCTGAGTGCGTAAACTCCCCTTGCCAACCCGCCGGCAATCGCCACTGTATCAGCTACAACGGCAGAGGCTGTAGGGTAACGGCCCGCCCCCTGCCCGAAGAACAAAAGAGGGCCCGTGCAGCTCAAATCGAGATACAGCGCGTTGAACGCGCCGTTTACGTGCGCCAGTAGGTGCCGTTCGGGCACCATCACGGGGTGGACTCGGCACTCGATCGACCGTCCGACTCGTTTGACGATGGCCAAAAGCTTGATAACCATCCCCAAATCGGCTCCGTATGCGATGTCTAGCTCTGCAACTCGTTCTATCCCTTCGGTATAAACCGCCCCCAACCCCGGCCAAAAATCTAACGCAACGCCAAGAAGGACGCAGAGCTTATGGGCCGTATCTTTGCCCGAGATGTCGAGCGTCGGGTCTGCCTCGGCATAGCCTTTCGCCCCGGCCTCGGCCAGCGCCTGCTCGAACGGGATTCGTTTTTGCGTCATGGCCTCGAGGATAAAATTGGACGTCCCGTTCAAAATCCCGTAGAGCCCGTCAAGCCGGTTTGCGACAAGGTTGTTCCTTATCACCTCGATCAACGGGATTCCTCCCCCGACGGACGCTTCAAGCCCAAGCCCCACAC
Organism: Nitrospirae bacterium UBA2233; assembly: GCA_002347965.1. GTDB lineage: Bacteria > UBA2233 > UBA2233 > UBA2233 > UBA2233 > UBA2233. The sequence continues at coordinate 21,707 of DDYN01000016.1, forward strand.
CCTGCTTTTGGGCCAGCTCAAAGATCTCCCTGCCCAAGGAAGAAAGGAGCGCCTTGTTGGCCGTCACAACGCTCTTTTTCTTCTCTAGCGACCCAAAAATGAGATCCTTGGCGGCTTGAGTACCGCCGATGAGCTCGATGACGATGTCGACATCGGGCTTCAAGAGGTCTTCTAGATTACTGGAAACATCCAGGCCGCCTAAATTGGACAACCCCGATAGCTTCTGCTCGGCATCTCTGTCTACAACACGAACGATCTCGAGGGCCACACCCGCCTTTTTAGACAGCGTCTCTTTTTGGACCAGCAAAAGCTCCAACACCCCCCTGCCAACGGTTCCCACGCCGGCAATTCCGAGCGCGACGCGGCCGCGTTCTTGCCCCATACCGGTCAGCCAACCCTTACATCGAGCATCGTGGGGCTGGAAAGCGCCTTCTTGACGCCCCTTAGCGCCTGCCTGATCCGATGCTCGTTTTCAACGAGCGCCATGCGGACGTAGCCTTCGCCCAGCTCTCCAAACCCTATCCCGGGGGAAACCGCCACCTTGGCCTCTTTAACGAGAAACTCGGCAAAGCGAAGCGAGCCGAGCTTGTCGAAAGGCTCGGGAACCTTTGCCCAGAGAAACATCGTCGCCTTGGGCCTTTGGACCTCCCAGCCAATCCGGTTTAGCCCGTCGACTAGGACATCGCGCCGTCTTTGGTAGGTCTCCACGATGTCCTGGACGTAATGATTTTCTAGGTTGAGCGCCGTAATGCCGGCCACCTGGATTGGGGTAAACACCCCGTAATCGAGGTAGCTCTTGATCCGAGTAAGCGCCCGGATGAGCGTCGGGTTTCCTACGGCGAACCCAAGCCGCCAACCGGCCATGCTAAAGCTCTTGGAAAACGAGAAGAACTCGAGCCCCACGTCCATGCTGCCGGGGATTTGAAGCAGGCTGGGCGCCTTGTAGCCTTCAAAGCATAGGTCGGCGTAGGCGAAGTCGTGTACGACCCAGGCCCTGTGATCCCTGGCGAGTTGGGTAACTCTCTCAAAAAAGGTTCTGTCCTGACAAACGGTCGTAGGGTTGTGCGGAAAGCTCAAAAGAATGAGCTTGTACGTGGCCCGGTCTTTTGAAAGCGCCTTGTCCAGCTTGCTTAGAAAGTCGTCTTCCGGAAGCATCGGAACGTGCTCAAGCCTTCCACCCGCAATGATGACGGAGTAGGCATGGATCGGGTAGCTCGGCGCCGGGACGAATACGCATCCACCCTCCGATGTCACGACCAGCATCAGGTGCGAAAGCCCCTCCTTCACGCCAATCGTCACGCATACTTGGGTGTCCGGGTCGAGCAAAACACCAAAGCGCCTTTCGTAAAACGCTGCAATATTCTCCCTAAGCCGCTTGATCCCCCTGGATGCCGAGTAGCGGTGAGTTTTCGGGTCTTTGACGACCTCAATAAGCTTTTTAACTACGGGCTCCGGAGTTTTCAAGTCCGGGTTCCCCATCCCCAAATCGATGATGTCTTCCCCTTTTCTTCTTGCCTCCATCTTTAGCGCGTCTACGACAGAGAAGACGTACGGGGGAAGCGTCTTGAGCTTGGGAAAGACATCCTGGGTGTTCATGAAATGACCTCGCGAAGCTCGTTCAAGAATGAGTTCAAATCTATCCCGTAGTTTGCCGCCATGTTCCGCAAGGGCTCGGAGACCGCCCCTTTGCAAGACTCGCACCGAACCCCATAGCGTTTAAAGACAGCCCTGGAAGCAGGGTAGGTCTTTAAGATATAGCCAATCGTCATGTCGTCGCTAAGGATTGGCTCGGTCGGTTGAATCTCCATAGAATTTAGGACCCCTGGTTAAGCGTTATGAAAATCTTGGAGCGCAAGAACTTCTATTTTATCATGCATGCCCTCCAAGGCAACGAGCGCAGCCCTTGCGCCCGCGATCGTCGTCATGTAGGGCACGTTGTAGACCAAGCAGGCTCGCCTGATGTCGAAGGAATCCAGAACAGGCCCGGAGCCTTCGGGCGTGTTGATCACAACCCCGATCTGTCCGTCTTTGAGCAAATCGACGATGTGGGGGCGCCCTTCGTGAACCTTGTTGACCTGCGTAGCTTCGATGCCGTGGTCCTGCAGGGCAGCTTTCGTCCCGCGCGTGGCGATGAGCTCAAACCCGAGCGCCAACAGCCCTTTGGCGACGGGCACAATCCTTGACTTGTCCGCGTCCCGGACGCTCAAGAACACCTTGCCCGATTTGGGCAGGATCGACCCGGCGGCCCATTGTGCCTTCAGGTAGGCCTCAGAAAAGCTCCTTCCCACGCCCATCACCTCGCCCGTCGATTTCATCTCCGGCCCAAGAATCGCGTCCACCTCCTGGAATTTAAGGAAGGGAAAGACGGCCTCCTTGACGAAGTACAGCCCTTTTTTGTGCGCGATCAAATCTTGGGGCGCATCCAATTTTTGGCCCATGATGACGCGCGTGGCCAGCTTAGCAAGCGGCACGCCGGAGGCTTTGCTTACGAACGGCACGGTGCGTGAGGCCCTCGGGTTGGCTTCCAGGCAATAAATTTCCCCATTCTGTATGGCGTATTGGACGTTTAACAGCCCCTTGATTTCGAGCCTACTGGCGAGCTCCTTGGTGGCCTTCAAGACGCCTTGAACGAGCGTTTCGGGAAGGTCGTAAGGCGGGATTGAGCAGGCGCTGTCGCCCGAGTGGATGCCGGCCAACTCGACGTGCTGCATGATGGCGGGCACGAACACTTGCCTACCGTCGCTTACGGCGTCCACGTCAAGCTCGATGGCGTCCTCCAAGAAAGACTCTATAAGCAAAGGGTGCTCAAAGCTGACCTTGGTATTCCTCTTCAAGTACCCAAGCAGGCTGGAAGCCTCGTAGATGACCTCCATCGCTCGGCCTCCTAAGACGTACGAGGGGCGCACAAGCACGGGATAGCCGATCTCTTCGGCCACGGCAAGCGCTCGCTCGACACTCCTGGCCACACCGTTGCGCGGCGTTTTGAGCCCTATCTCGTGAAGTAGGACGTTAAACTTCTCCCTGTCCTCGGCCGCATCTATATGCTCTGGATCGGTGCCAAGCAGCCGAAACCCGGAGGCTTCGAGCGCCATGGCGAGCTTCAGAGGGGTCTGGCCGCCGAACTGGACAATGGCCCCCTGAAGCGGCTCGGCAAGCAGCACATGCCGGACGTCCTCGAAAGACAGCGGCTCGAAGTAAAGCCTGTCGACGGTGTCGTAGTCGGTGCTAACCGTTTCCGGGTTGCAGTTGACCATAACGGCGCGAAGCCCCAAGCTTCTTAGCGCCATCACGCCGTGCACGCACGAATAATCGAACTCGATCCCCTGGCCGATCCGGTTCGGGCCGCTCCCTAGGATCGCCACGCCAGGAGTTGACGACTTGGGCACCTCGTCTTCGGTTTGGTAGCACGAATAAAAGTACGGGGTTTTCGCCTCGAACTCGGCCGCGCAGGTATCCACGGCCTTGTACACGGGGACGATGCCGGCTTGATCCCGAAGCCGCTCGATACCGCTTGGGTCGCTACGTAGCAAATGGGCAAGCCTGTTGTCCGAAAACCCGGCCTGCTTGGATTTGGAAAGAATCTCATAGCGCTTTTCTTCGGGAAGCCCGTGGAAGTCGTGAATCGACTCTAGCTCGGCCTCAAACTGGACGAGGTCCTGGATTTGGCTTAAAAACCACTTGTCAACCTTGGTTAACCCGTAGACGTAATCGAGGGTAAGGCCGGTACGGAACGCCTCGGCGACCATCCATACCCTGTCCCAGGAGGCATCTTTGAGGCTGCGGATGATTTCAAGCTCTTTTTCGGCAGGAGCCAGCTCGGAGAGCCTAGATGCCAAATCGAACCCGTAAGAATCGAGCTCGAGCGAGCGTAGGGCTTTTTGGAGCGCCTCTTGGAACGTCCGGCCGATCGCCATCGCCTCGCCCACGGACTTCATCTGGGGTGAGAGGTAGGGAGCGGCCTCGGGGAACTTCTCGAAGTTAAACCTCGGGATCTTCACGACGACGTAATCGATCGCGGGCTCGAACGAGGCGGGCGTCACCTTGGTAATGTCGTTTTGGATCTCGTCTAGCGTGTAGCCTACGGCCAGCTTCGCGGCGATCTTGGCGATGGGGAACCCTGTCGCCTTGGAGGCCAGCGCGGAGCTCCTGGAGACCCTGGGGTTCATCTCGATCACCATGACCTCTTCATGTCCCGGGTCCATCGCAAACTGGATGTTCGAGCCTCCCGTATCAACGCCGATCTCCCGGATCACCGCTTTGGCGGCGTCCCTTAGGACCTGGTATTCCCTGTCAGTGAGCGTTTGGATGGGGGCAACCGTGATCGAATCGCCCGTGTGGATTCCCATGGGGTCAAAGTTTTCGATCGAACAGACGACGACGACGTTGTCGGCCTTGTCGCGCATGACCTCGAGCTCAAACTCCTTCCAGCCCAAGAGGTAGCGCTCGATCAACACCTCGTGCACAGGGGAGGCCTGAAGGCCAAGCAAAACCAGCTGCTCGAACTCGGCGAGGTTGTACGCGATCGAACCACCGGAACCGCCGAGCGTGAACGAGGGGCGGATGATGACAGGAAGGCCGATCCGCTCGAGCGCCTCCTTGGCCTCCTGAACCGTCCGGACCTTTTGGCTCTGAGGGACCTTTAGCCCGATACGCTCCATGGCGCGCTTGAAAGCCTCCCTGTCCTCGGCCTTCTTGATGCTTCTTACCTGAGCCCCGATCAGTCGGACGCCAAAGCGCGAGAGCACTCCCGCCTCTTCGAGCGCTACGGCAAGGTTTAGGCCAACCTGACCGCCTACAGTCGGAAGGATGGCGTCCGGGCGCTCTTTTTCGATTACGCACGCAACGATTTGGGGAAGGAGGGGCTCGATGTAGGTCCTGTCGGCCAGCTCTGGGTCGGTCATGATCGTCGCCGGGTTCGAGTTCACGAGAATGGTGCGAATTCCTTCTTCGCGCAAAGCCCTTAACGCTTGCGTGCCAGAATAGTCAAACTCGGCCGCCTGGCCGATCACTATCGGGCCGGAGCCAAGAACGAGTACGCTTTGGATGGATGTATCCCTAGGCATGGATGGCCCCTAAGAAGCGTCGGTATACGAATTTTGGGTCGAGCGGACCCGGGCTGGCCTCGGGGTGGAACTGAACGGATTGAAGGCCCATGTCTAAGACCTCCATCCCCTCGATCGTCCCGTCGTAGAGGCTTGTATAGGTCACACGCACGTGCTTGGGGAGCGATTCTGGGACAATCGTGTAGCAGTGGTTTTGCGAGGTAATCACCACGCGGCGCGTTTCAAGCTCTACAACGGGGTGGTTGACGCCGTGATGGCCGAATTTAAGCTTTTGAGTACGGCCGCCCAGCGCGAGCGCGAGCAACTGGTGGCCCATACAGATCCCGAACACGGGGACTTTCCCCAAAAAAGACCGGACCCTTTCGACCTCCCCCGTGAGCGCTGCCGGGTCTCCAGGGCCGTTCGAGAGGCAAACAAGCTTAGGCTTATGGAGGCGCACAACGTCCCAGTCTGGCACGCCAGGGTAAGCCAACACGTCGAACCCCAAGGACAGCCAATCGCGGACGATCCCGTGCTTGGCCCCCAAGTCGCAAAGAAGGACAAGCCCACGGGTTGCTTCGGCATTGTCTTGGCGGGTTTGTGCGCGGAATAGCTCTACTTTCGAGCCCATGAGTACCTGCTTGACTAGGTCTTTGCCTTCGAGCCCCTCAAGAACGCGGGCGCGCTGCACAACCCCCGCAACGTCTTCTTCTCGCTCGGCGGGGGCTAAAATGCCCATGAGCGAGCCATACTCCCTTAAGTGCCTCGTAAGCATCCGGGTGTCGACCCCAGAAAGCCCGGGAACCCCTTGCGCTTCGAGGAACTCGGCGAACGTCGAGGATGCTTTGGGATGAAGCGAGGGTCGAAAAAGCTGTCTTACGACGACGCCGGAGGCGTGGACCTTCGGCGATTCGAGCTCGTCGGCCTGCACGCCGTAGTTCCCGATCATCGGGTACGTGAACGTTACAATCTGGCCCAAGTAGGACGGGTCCGTTATGACTTGTGGGTAGCCCGTATGCGCCGTGTTGAACACCACCTCGCCCGCGGACTCTTCGGCCGCGCCAAACAGCTCTCCTGTCGTCCAAAACCCGGATTTAAGCGCCAAAACCCCTTTCATACTCGTAGACCACCCTCCCGTCGGCGATAAACGCCTGAAGCTTAACTTTGGTTTCGATCCCCACAAACGGGCAGTTTTTCCCTTTTGAATAGCGCGGAGGAGGAAGGGGGAAGGGTTCTTTGAACACCCGCCATACCCCCAGGTTTGGGAGGGAGCCCTGCTTTAGCCCGATGCCCTTAATCCCGAACACCCCCGCAGGGCCTATGCTCAGCAAAGAAACGAGCTTTTCGAGCCCAAGCTCTCCTTTTTCCACGAGGCCGTAAAGGGCCGGGAACGCGCTTTCAAACCCGATGACGCCGGGCGGAGCATCCTCAAAATACGTGTCCTTCTCTCTTTGCGTATGCGGGGCATGATCGGTGGCAATCGCATCGATCAGCCCTTCTTTTAGCGCATGGAGGAGGGCAAGCCGGTTCTCTTCCGTGCGTAGAGGCGGGTTCACCTTGGGAGTCGTGTTGAAACCCGCTAGCGCCTCTTCGGTGAGCAGCAAATGGTGCGGGGTCAGATCAACGCTGAGCCCAAGCCCCTCTTCCTTGGCAGTACGAACGTAAGAAAGCGAGCCCTTGGCGGAGATGTGGGTTAGATGGAGCCTGCCTTTGGCATGCCTTAGGATTTCCACGTCCCTGGCTACCACCGCCGTTTCAGAAAGAGCGCTAGAGCCCTCTAGGCCCAGGGACGCGGCGACGATACCCGCATGAATTCCCCGATACCCGCCCAACCGTTTTGATTCCGCGTGTTCAAACAGTACCGTATCTAGCTGGCCCGTGTAAATGAGAGCGTCTTGAAAGACCAAGGGGTCGTCAATAGACCGGCCGTCATCCGAGAAGCCCACGCAGCCGGCCTTAAGGAGGGCGTGGAAATCGGTCAGCCTTTCGCCATTTTGAGAAAGCGTTGTCGCACCAACGGGTAGCAGCTCGCTTAACCCCAAGGCCTTGGCCTTCTGCAACAAATAGTCGGTCACGATCGGGTTGTCGTTCACGGGATAGGTGTTCGGCATGGCACAGACATACCCGAACCCACCCGCAACGGCTGATTTCAGGCCTGAAGCAACGTCTTCTTTGTGCTCAAACCCAGGCTCCCTTAAATGGGCGTGCAAATCGAGGAATGCGGGCGTTACAAGGCACCCCTCGGCATCGAGCGTCTGTTTAAGCATCGCCGTATTCACCGGCTCGTTCGGCCCCAAGACGGCGACAACCCTGTCTTTGGCCATTAGCAGCTGGCCGGGGCCCGTGTGCCCTCCCTCCGGGTCTACAAGGTAGCCGTTTCGAATCAGCAGCACCGCCCTCTTCCTTCCATAGCCCATTCAAGAACCGCCATCCTGGCAAAAACCCCGTTCTCAACCTGCGTGTAGGAAAGGCAACGATCGAGTTTTAAGACCTCCTCGTCCATTTCGATGCCCAAGGATACCGGGCCTGGATGCAGGACTATCGCATGGTCAGGAAGGCTAGAAAACCTCTCGAGCGTGATCGCGTAGGCTTCCCGGTACCAAGAAAGGCTAAGCAGAGGGTCGTAGGCGGCCCGTTCTGTTTGGATGCGGAGCATCACAAGGACATCCAGGCCCTTAATCAGGCCGTCCAAGCCGTGGCTCACCCTGACACCCGGTCCTTCCAAGGTATCGGGTACGAAGTGCGGCGGGCCGATCAAAGAAACGGTTGCCCCGAACTTTCTTAGGGCATGTATATCCGAGCGCGCCACCCTACTCTTGGCCACGTCTCCCACGATGCCAACGCGGAGCCCCTTGAGCTCTCCAAACCTTTCCTTGATCGTCATCATGTCCAGAAGCGCCTGGCTTGGGTGGGCATGGCAGCCATCGCCCGCGTTGACTAGGCTCACCCCGATGTGGCGGCTCAAAAAGTGGAGGGCGCCCGAACTGGGATGCCTGACGACGGCCACGTCGAACCCTAACTTTCCTAGGTTTAAAAAATTCTCGATCAACTTCTCGCCCTTTACGAGGCTCATCGAGCCCGGCTCCAACGTTTGAAGGTCAAACCCCAACTGTTTGGCAGCGAGCGAAAACGAGGTCCGTGTCCTGGTAGAAGGCTCGAAGAACAGCAAAACAAGCCTTTTTCCCGTGCAAAGCGGGCTTTTAAGCCGCTCTGGAGCCTCTCTTGCAATGCGTTTAAAAAAAAAGCCCCTCTCGATCAACCGCTCGAGGAGCTCAAGGCGCAGTGGGGCTATGTCTAGAAGATGGGGTACGGGCTTCACCTTTTTCCCTCGTCGTCACCAAAGAGCCTGTCTAGATAGGCTTCGAGCAGCTCGGGCCTTTGGGTGATGGCCCCAGCTACGCCAAGCCGAAGAAGCACGGGGAATGCCTCGGCATCACTCGCGCCCCACACAAGCACCCCCACCTTTCGCTTAAGGGCATCCGCAAAGTCGGTCTCGTTCTTCGGATAGCCTAACTCGACGGCAAGAAGGTCGTAGGCCAGCTCAAGCGAGCGCATTCCCAGGTTGTCGCGCGTGTAGCGCCCCGGAAGGTAAAGCCTCTCCAGCATGACGGGCGCATAGTCTACCTTAGCATTTTTCTTTTTCATCTCATACAGGAGCGTGTGGTCGAGGCTAGAGATGAGCACGCGCTCTTCCATGCCGGCCCTCTTGACGACATCAAGAACGAGTTCGCCAATTTTTGGATAAAACCCGGGCAGCTGGCGGATTTCTATGTCCAAAGCGGCATCGTAGCGCTTAGCCAGGGTAACGACCTCATCGAGAGTAGGGACTTTGACCGAACCCGAGGCGTAGAGCCTCGCCTCCTCACGAGAAACGGCACCAGACCTGATCGTGCCGTACGGGTCCTCACGCGCGAAGTAGCCGCCAGCGTCCAAACGGCCGACCTCGGACAGCGTAAAATCCCGAACGAACGCCGAGCGCCGGTTCGGGAACACGCTAAGTACGTTCGTCGCCCTTGTCAAGTCGTGGTCCTGTAGGACGACGACGGCCTCGTCCTTCGTGAGATGAACCCCGACCCGAACGACGTCCGCCCCGAGCATGAAGGCTTTCTCGATGGCCGGGATCGTGTTCTCCGGGGCGAGCATGCTGGCCCCTTTGTCCGCAACGTTCAACATAGGGTGCGGCCTGTGGCGCTCGAGCATCCTCTTCAGGAATGCGCTGTCAAGATCGGCCGCAAACACGCGCGCCGAGCACGTTACTGCACACAAAATGCAACCTACGATAGTCTTTGCCTTCCCCATGAAACCCCCCACATTTTCTTCCCGGCGTTCCTTACGGGCGGCTTCCGAAAGCCGACGGGAACGCGCTATACTGGTACTAAGACGATTTCCACGCAGGCGGCAGTGTGCGCACCTTCAAACATCGTAGCGCGTTTTTTGGACTCTTGGAATCTCTTGGAGCCTTGCTTTGCGTCCCTGGCTTCTTGGAGGCCGGCGTGCTCTACCGGTACACCGACCCCGCAGGCAGGCTCGTCATAACCGATGACGCAACCAGGGTCGTGAAAGAAACTCCTCAGCGCGTGGATAAGATCCCCACGCAGGTTTTGAGGCCTGACAGCACGCCAAAACAAGCGCAGGAAAACACCAAAACCCTGTCCGGAAGGGATTTTTTCCAAGGCGATGCCATAGCCAAAGGGACGAGCACGCCGGTATCCGTGCGCAGTCGCAAGGTCCTGGTGCCCGTCGAGATCGTCCACGGGTCGTACGGCCCGATGCGTGGAAATTTCTTGCTGGATACAGGAGCCACCGCTACGGCAATCACGGGAACGTTTGCCAATTCGCTAGGAATCCGGGAGGATGAGGGCAAAAAGACGTTTGCTATGGTCGCGGGCGGAGGCCGGATCGAGACACGACGCGTCGAGCTGGATACGCTTCGCATCGGCCCTTACGAATGGAGAGCGGTTCCGGTGCTCGTGTTCAAACAAGACACCGACTATCCGAACGGGGAAGACGACGTCCAGGGGCTTTTGGGGATGAACCTCTTCCAGGGGGCAAGCTTAAGGTTAAGAATAGACACCGAAAGCGGCATGCTTTCCTTAGAGAATCCAGGCCAAACCAGCCCAAAGGAGTAGAGGACGTTGAAGAGCTACAGGAAAGAGCTTTGGTTCGACCTGCCCAAGAGGCGGGCGTTTGTGAACATTACGCCCCAGCTCGAGGAATGCCTGAAAGAAAGCGTCATCAAGGAGGGGCTCATGTTGGTCAACGCCATGCACATCACGTCGAGCGTGTTCATCAACGACGACGAGCCAGGGTTGCACGCAGATTTCGAGGAGTGGCTGGAGAACCTTGCCCCGCACGAGCCGGTATCTAAATACCGGCATAACCGTACGGGCGAGGACAACGCCGATGCGCACTTGAAGCGCCAGGTCATGGGCCGGGAGGTCGTCGTAGCTATCACCCAAGGTAGGCTCGATTTCGGCCCCTGGGAGCAGGTCTTTTACGGAGAGTTCGACGGACGAAGAAAAAAACGCGTGCTCGTCAAGATCATCGGAGAATAGGCGCCAATGACAAACGGGTTGCCCCCCTACGTAAGCCCAGAAATTTTGGAAGCGATTGTCTCCAGGGCACTCCAAGAAGACCTTGACACTGGGGATGCCACCTTGCAAGCACTCGGGCTTCAAGACAGACAGCTTAAGGCTCAAATCCTGGCCAAAGAGCCCGGCGTGATCGCGGGGCTCGAGGTGGCAAAGCGCGTCTTTTTGAACCTGGATGAGGGCCTGGCCTTCGAGCCGCTCACCAAGGACGGCAAAGAGGTCAGCGCCCTCCAAGCAATCGCCACAATCGAAGGGCGTGCCGGGGTAGTTCTTTCCGGGGAGCGCGTCGCGCTCAACTTTTTAATGCGCATGTCCGGAGTTGCAACGCTCACACGCCGGTTTGTCGCCGCCGTTTCGCATACCAAGGCTAAGATCCTCGATACCAGGAAAACCACACCCGGCCTAAGGCCTCTCGAGAAATGGGCCGTCTTGCTAGGCGGCGGCCAAAATCACAGGCTTGGGTTGTTCGACATGATTCTCCTTAAAGAAAACCACATCGCGCTGGCGGGCGGAGTCGGGAAAGCGCTCGAGCGCACGCTCTCCAACAACCCAAAGCGTTTGCCCGTCGAAATTGAGGTAAGGGACTTGGACGAACTGAAGGAGGCGCTCGCGTTCCCCGTGGCGCGTATTCTTTTGGACAACTTTACTCCGGAATGCATCCAAGAAGCAGTAGGGCTCGTCAACGCCAAAGCTTCGCTGGAGGTCTCCGGCGGGATTAACCTGGAGAATGTCCGACAAATCGCCGAAACGGGAGTAGATTTCGTCTCGGTCGGGATGCTGACACACTCGGCCAAAGCGCTCGATCTAAGCCTGCTTGTCTGATAAACCCGCCATATTCTCAAGGAGAAAGAACCCATCCCATGAAAGACCAAGCCGGTATTTACGAAACTCTCAAGGCAAAACTCCAGAACGTCCTGCCCGATTTCGAAATCGCATACAAGGCAGAAATCGCATACAAGGTTCTCGAGCTTAAACAAAAGCGCCGCGCCGTCATCCTTGGCCATGCCTACATGGAGCCCGCGCTCTACTACAGCGTCTGCGACTTTACGGGCGATTCGCTGGAACTGAGCAGGAGGGCGGCCACGACAGACGCCGAGGTCATCGTTTTTTGCGGGGTGAAGTTCATGGCCGAGACGGCCAAAGTCTTGAACCCAAAAAAAACCGTCCTTTTGCCCTCTCTTAGGGCTGGGTGTTCTTTGGCAGAAAGCATCGCCCCAAAAGAGCTCGAAGCCATCAAGGCGCGATACCCTGGCGTTCCCGTTGTGAGCTACATCAACACCTACGCGGACATCAAAGCGCTTAGCGATGCCTGCTGCACCTCCTCCAACGCCTCCGAGGTCATTCAAGCCATGAACGCGCCGCGGGTTATCTTCCTGCCGGACGCGTTCCTTGCGGCCAACACGGCCGAAGAGCTCGACAAGAAGATTTCCTACGCAAAAAAAGGAGCCGGGCAGACGGTCGTTTTCCCGGATGCAGACGATTGGGAAATCTTAGGCTGGCAAGGAAGCTGCGAGGTTCACGAGCGCTTTCAGCCCGAAGACGTCAAAAACTTAAGGGCGCAGTTTCCGGACGTGGCCGTCCTGGCTCACCCTGAGTGCAAGCCCGAGGTAACGGCGCTCTGCGACTTCGTCGGCTCGACGTCCGGCATGGCACGCTACGTCGCGGGCTCGTCCAAGGCGCGTTTCGCCCTTTTGACCGAGTGTGCCATGGGCGAGAACGTTCAGGCGGCAAACCCCACGAAAGAGATCGTCCGGCTTTGCGCCATCCGCTGTCCCCACATGAACGCCGTCTCGCTCGAGGCGACGCTTCAGGCCCTCCAACAGAACCGCCACGAGATCGACGTACCCGAGCCTACCCGCAAAAGGGCGCTCGGGGCTATCCAACGCATGCTCGAGGTGGGCTAGCATGGAAGAGCTCGTTCAAGCAGAGGTGCTAGTGATCGGCTGCGGAATCGCGGGCGGTGTAGCGGCCCTTAGGCTCGCCGATGCAGGCATTCCCGTACACGTCCTGACACGCGCCGAAAGGGCGGAGGATTCCAACACGTACCATGCCCAAGGAGGCATCATCTACAAGGGCAAGGACGACACCCCGGAGCTTTTAGTGCAGGACATCCAAAGGGCGGGGGCCGGCGTATGCAACCCAAGCGCGGCCTTCTTTCTGGCTAACGAAGGTCCTAGGCTCATCGAAAAGGTCTTGATGGAGCGGTGCGGGGTAGAGTTTGATAGGGCCGAGACGGGCGAGCTTCTGCTCGCGCTCGAGGGCGGGCATTCGATCCCTAGGATTGCTCACACCAAGGATGCCACGGGCAGGACGATCGCCTTGGCCGTTCTGAAGGCGCTCCAAGAACACCCAAACGTCCGGATGCTTCCAGGACACACGGCAGTGGACCTCTTGACAACCACCCACCAGTCAAGAAACCGGCTCATCCGGGCCTACGAGCCGCCAAGGTGCGTCGGCGCGTACGCGCTCGACCAAGCCTTAGGCGTCGTCAAACGCCTGCTTGCTAAAAACACGATCCTGGCCACGGGCGGGATAGGCAGGCTCTATCTGTGGACGACCAATCCGGCCGGGGCCCGGGGCGATGGGCTGGCAATGGCCATCCGGGCGGGGGCGCGTACAGCCCACAGCGAGTTCGTCCAGTTTCACCCGACCACGCTCTACCACCCCAAATCCCCGGGTTATTTGATCTCCGAGGCCGTAAGAGGGGCAGGGGCCAGGCTCTTGAACGATAAGGGCGAAGCCTTCATGGCACGCTACGACCCCGCCTGGAAAGACTTGGCACCCAGGGATGTCGTCGCCCGTGCGATTCACGAAGAAATGCTCCACTCTGACAGCCCTTGCGTCTGGCTCGATTTGGCCAGCGCGCTACCAGAAAAGACCATACTTGAAAAGTTTCCAAACATACACGCCAAATGCCTCGAGCTTGGCATCGACATCGCTCAAAAGCCCATCCCCGTCGTGCCCGCGGCCCACTATCACTGCGGGGGGGTCTTAGCGGACGGCGTGGGAATGACAAGCCTAGGCGGGCTCTATGCCGTGGGAGAGGTTGCCTGTACCGGCCTACACGGCGCCAACAGGTTGGCCAGCACATCCCTTTTGGAGGGGCTCGTCTGGGGCCATAAGGCGGCGGGGAAGATCCTAGAAACCAACCGCGCCCAAAGCCCGCTCTCCGAAGAGGAGATTCCGCCCTGGGAAGAAACCGGCCTGTACAAAACGGACGCCGCGCTGATCGCACAGGATTTGAGCGTTATTCGACACATCCTTTGGAACTACGTCGGACTTGTACGCACCGCTCCAAGGCTCGAGCGCGCGCAGCGAGAGCTTGCCCACCTTGAAGCGGAGATCGAGAGGTTTTACCGAAAAAGCAAGCTAACAGACGGCCTGATCGGCCTCAGGAACGCCGTAGGTGCGGCGAAGACGATAGCCCAAGCGGCCTGGGAGAACAAAAACTCCGTTGGATGCCACTTTCGGGCAGACTAGAAACCCCCGGAGATGCAACAACGGCAAGGCGCAAAAACGCGCCTTGCCGTTGAGCGTTCAGCTATTTGGAGCTAGGAGCTACAGGCGCGACCGGCTGCGCTCCCCACATTCCAGGGCGGCCTCCCATCCTAGGCCCCCCCCTCCAGAGCGGAAAACCTTGGTCGTCACGGAGCTCAACCGCCTTGCCCTGCGCCTTCAACGTTTTCACGATGATGACGTTTTGGTCGTTAATCTTGAGGACGGAACCCAAAAGCTCTACCTTATCGCCTTTTTTTGGCTCGTAGCCTTGGGATTGCAACACGTAATAAGGCCCTACCATAGCGGTAAAGGCCCCGTCTTTGGTGTCAACCGCTAGGTGGACACCCATCATCCAGGGCACCCTCCCTTGGACGGTCTGAACCTCTTCGACTGTCCCCGTAAGCGTTTTTTCCGTTCCCCACTGATACATCGGGCCTCTAGGCATCTGGGCAAAGGATGAAGACGCGAGCAGGCCAAAAAATACAAACCCTGCGGCGAGTCCTCCGATCTTTCGAGCCAACACTTTCATCGTAACCTCCTTGGTTAAAGTTGCTGCTTGCCTAACGGTTCGGGAAAGATGGCGCAACTCCACGAGGCGAATTTTGCAACCCTTGAGACGACGGCCTGTTGACCCCCGTTCCCGCAGGATACCCTAACGGGCACACACCCGTCCCCTGGCCGCCCTGGGGTGTGCTAATGCCGGCTCCAGGTGCACCAGAGGGCCTGCTACCACCTTGGTTTCCATACCTGCCGTAGCCCCTCGCCAGAATGAGGGCCGGCTCGCAGAGCTTGGATTGCGGGGCAAACTGCGCCGGAAATCTGGCTCCCCCCGACCAAAGGGGCATCCCTTGCTCGTCCCTTAAGGGAATCGTCAAGGCCCCGGCCGTGATCGTCCTGGCTACCATGATTTTATCAACATCGGATTGAATCATAAACCCTTCTACGGAGATTTTATCGCCAACCTTCGGGCTGTAGCCCGCCTGCGCAAGGTAATAAGCGGGCCCTACGAGCACCGTCACCGGATCACCCGTACTGCTGGCCACGACAAACCGAAGCCCCACCATCCCTGGACGCTGGCCCGGGATTTGCTGAATTTCTTCAATAGACCCCTGAATCGTTTCTTCGGCCCCCAACGCAGACCATACTCCTCTGACAGGCTGAGAGAACGCCATACTGCCGCAGGCCAGCACGCCAACAACGGACAAAACCGCTGACTTCATACCAACACGCATTTCTGCTCCTTTCGTTCGTTTAAATTCCTTGAGTAAGGCAAGCCAGGGGGCGATTAACTCCCCCTGGCTTGCCTTACTCAAATTAGATTAGGACCAAGGCGGGCCGCCTTGTCCTTGAGGCCCAGCGAACGGACCAGGCCCCTTCTTGCCAGGAATAACGGCCCCGTAGGGGCATGGCGAACCAATGGCAAGCTTGGCCCCCTTCTTCGTGCGCTGCCTTACCATCCAAGCGCCCTCCTTATGTTGTTGGTCATTACTGTAGAAAACTTAGAGCACTCCTAATGCTAGTAGTACTATGCTATGTAGTACTACTAGTGTAACTCGTATACTGTGTGTGTCAAGGGGTTTCTGTGTAATCCTGACGTTATAAGGGCAGCTATGGGGTGTCGTCTTGGGCGTATCTCGAAAATATAGAATATGCCGCTTTGAATAGGTTTCTAATAAATTTTCGAGTAGACTAAGAACTTAAGAAAAAAGTCGGGGAGCACGGAATGGAGAAAGCAAAACGCAGGCCGTTTAGATCATTGGGCAGCCTAGAAGGTCAAATCATGGAAATTATTTGGGAAGCAAAAGAACCGATCAAGGGGCGAACTGTATACGAGGAGATTCTTCCTAAAAGGCCTATTGCATACACAACGGTCATGACCGTACTTGAAAGGCTCACGCAAAAGGGTTTTATAAAAAAAGAGCTCGCCCAAGATCGGGCCTATGTTTTCCAGGCGGCGTTGTCCAGGCACCGCTACGTCCAAGAGTCGTCCAAGGCCGTACTTCTGGAGCTCTTGAGCCTTTCTGGCCCCGCTGGAGTAGCCGCGTTCGTCGATACCATCTATACGCTCGACCAAAAAACCGTCAGCGAACTGGAGAAGTGCATCAAAGATAAAATGGAGGGAGAAAGGTGAGCCCTCAAGCCAAGAAGCTCTTTTTCTTCTGGACGGCCTTGGGACTCTTTGTTTGCCTTTTGGCCGTGCTCATGTTCGGCCTTCTTTCGCCCCCGTTTGTTTGCAGCCCTTTTTGTAGCCAGGTCAACGAACGGCCCTTGTGCCTCATCGTCCACAGGTTGGGCGTACCGCTGTTTGGGTATACCCTGGCAATCCTTGTCGTATCCGGGCTTGCTTGGGGAAGCGTAACGATCGCAAGGGCGACGGTTTCGCTAAGAAGGCATCTTGCCGGCTTAAATAGGAAACCTTTGCCCGCTTCGCCCCAGGTCTTTCTCATTCCCGCGGGCTCGCTCGCCACGGCATTCAGCGTGGGCTACTTCCGGCCAAAGGTCTTCATTACTCAAGCGCTCTGGCGTCAGCTCGTAAAAGAGGAGCGAGAAGGCCTCCTCCTCCACGAAGCCCACCACGCAAAAGCGAGCGACGGGCTGATGCTTGCCCTGCTCGAGCTCATTTCTCGCGCCTTCTTTTTCATCCCTTTGTTTTCCTGGCTAAAGGAGCGCTTTCGGGAAATGATGGAGTTCGCTGCCGACGACGCGGCCCTTACAGGCGGTACCGGCAAGGTTGTGCTTGCCTCCGCCCTCCTTAAGGTAGCAAAGGTCTCGCCCGTAACGCCGCCCCTGAGCATCAACCCATGCTTTGAGCAGGGCTTGGAGGTTAGGGTGAAACGTCTCCTTGGGATGTTCCCACAGGAAGGCCAGGGCACCCCCCCGTATCATGCCCTCTTTATGTCGCTGCCGGGAGTTTTATGGGCAATCTTTCCGGCCGTTTTCTCGACCCTGTCCAGCCCAACCTGCACGCTTTTTAATTGAGATTAAGGAGATATGGATGATTCGAAGCTTCCAGGGCAAAGTACCCAAGGTCCATGAAGGCGCTTTCATCTCCGAGGCTGCCTATGTCGTAGGCGATGTCGAGATCGGAGAAGGCTCGAGCGTGTGGCCGGGTGCGGTCGTCCGCGCGGATTTTGGCAGGATCGTAATCGGGGTCCGCTGCGCGATCGAGGACAACTGCGTGCTCCACTGTGGCTCTCCCTCCGGCAATCCGGATGCGATGAACCTGATTGTCGGCGATGACGTCGTCTTCGGTCACGGAGCCGTCGTAAACGCGAAAAAAATCGGCTCAAGGGTGCTTATTGGGATGAACGCGACAGTCTTGCACGACGTAGCGATCGGCTCCGATTGCATCCTCGCCGCGGGCTGCGTCATCCGTCCCGGCATGGCTATCCCGGACGGGTCGTTCGTTGCTGGCATCCCGGCAGAAATCAAGGGTCCGGCGACCAAAGAACAGCTCTTCTGGACCGTGGCCAACCCTGCCGCCTACCCTGGCTTGGCCGAACAATACAAAAAAGAAGGGCTCTGAGGGGTTTTTTCGGCAAGCGCCAAAACTCACAAGGCCGATACTATGGCTCTTCGAGCTTATCCTTGCTAAAATATTTAGGTATGCGTTGTTTTAGGATTGCCCCATTCTTAGTGGGGATGCTTTTTGTCATGACGAGCCTGAGTTTGATGTCGGCAAAAGAGGCGCAAGCTCAAGGAGGAGGCGACGTTCGCGGTAAGAGCACTTCGAGTTCAGTAGGCATGAAGGCTAATCCGGCGAAAAAGCAAGAAGGCGCTTTCGGCGGAGTGCGCGCTGTAGAGCCAGATAAGGCCGTAATCCCCGAGGGCGTGGAAATTCAAGTACCTTGGACATCGTCCGCGCCGCCGGGCGGGGAGGAGGCAAAAACCAAGCCTCGCCACATCATTCGGCAAAAGCGCGCCCCCATGCGAAACTGGGAGTTTGATGCCCCGTCAACCTCCGCAACGCAAGGACCTGAAAGATCGACGCCGCCCAATAGGTCTGAGCCGCTGCCAAAGCTCCGTTCCCCCTCCCACTATCCGGAAGGCATCCAAAACCCAAGAATCCCTTGGTACGAAAAAGGCCCCTCTAAGTCCCCGCGGGGCGGTGTTGGACGTTAAGCCCGAAGGTTTGACAACCTGCATGCCAAAGGTTAAGGTGAGAAAAGAAATTTAGCCAGAAACCCTCCCCGCTGATTCACGATGAACGTTAAGACAACCCAAACCAAAAGGAAGCCTTCTCCCCCATGGAGGTACAACCAAAAAGCACTCTCCCGCGTCCTAAAATAAACGACCGAACCAAGGCAAAGACAAGAAGAAGGGCGGCCTTCTTCATCTTGCTAGCCCTCATTGTCGGCGTGTTTTACATGACCCGCATGGGCGGCCAGACCAAGACGGACGAGTTCGAACTAATGACCAAGCCTCAGGTGGGCCCGTTGGAGGCCGCCATCAAGGATGTCGGGAACCTCGAACCTTCCAGGCTTATCGAAGTAAAGTCCGAACAGGGCGGCACGATCAAGGAAATCTTTGTCGAGGAGGGCGATAAGGTCAGCAAAGGCCAAAAACTCGCCATTATCGAGCAAGAAACCCAGTTTGCCACCCAGCTGACCCAGGCACGCGCCTCTGTTCGTGTCGCCGAAACCAACCTTATGATCGCCAAATCCAAATATGAGCGCTACAAGACGCTCAACGACATGGGAATCGTCTCTAAAGACCAGTTCGAAGATTACAAAAAGAATTATGAGACCGCGGTTCTCCAGTACCAAAACGACAAAAAGCTCCTATGGCTCCTCTTGAAAGGGTCTGGCTACGACCCGGAGGCGATGATGCAGTCCGTGGACGAGTTCGTCGTCCCGAGGCTCGAGCAGACGATTGTCGCCTCCCCGATCGAAGGGATCGTTACAAAAATTAACCTGGATGAAGGCGAACAGGTGGCTTCGGGCGTGTCCTTCTTTGTTACCACCACAGCCCTCATGGAAGTGGCCGATACGACGAAGATGCAGATCAAAGCCTACATCAACGAGGTTGACATCGCTCAGGTAAGCTTGGGCCAAAAGGTGAAGATCTCGCTCGATGCCATTCCCAACAGGGAATTCGCCGGCCATGTATCCAAAATCACCCCCAAGGGGCAGATCGTCGAGAACATCATGAGCTACGAAGTCATTATTGACATCGACCAAAAAGACCCGGCCATGCTTCCTGGCATGACGGCTGACGTGGACATCATCACGGGTACAAAAGAAAACGCCCTGTACATTCCTGCAGAGTTCATTCAAAAAGAAGGGCGTGATTCATACGTGTACGTGAAAGAAAATGGGCAAAAAACCAAGCGTATCGTGACCCCTGGGATAAAAAACGAGCTCTACGTGGAGATCCTCAAGGGAATTTCGCCAGGCGAAGCGGTATACCGGTACGAGCAGCTGCACGAGGAGAAGAAGGAAGAGGAAGGGGCCCGTGCCGCTCATTCGGCTTGAAGGGATCAGTAAGCACTACTTCTTAGGAAAAGATAACGTCGTTGCCGCCCTCGATGACATTTCTTTTGAGATCGGAGCGGGAGAGATGGTGGCCATCATGGGTCCATCCGGCTCTGGCAAGTCGACGCTCATGGACATTATAGGGTGCCTTTCGACCCCTACCTACGGCACCTACGAACTGGACGACATCAACGTCAGCGTGCTCGACGATGAAGAGCTTGCGGCCATAAGAAACGCAAAGATCGGGTTTGTATTCCAAAACTTCAACCTTTTGCCCAGGCTCCCTGCCGTAGCAAACGTCGAGCTCCCCCTTCTTTACAGGGGAATCGAAAAAGAGGCTCGGTTTAAGAGGTCCGTTGCGCTCCTGGAACGCGTAGGGCTTAGCCATCGGATTCACCACGACCCAAACGAGCTTTCCGGCGGAGAACGTCAAAGAGTCGCGATCGCGCGTGCGCTCGTGGGCAACCCTGCGCTCGTTTTGGCCGACGAGCCGACAGGAAACCTTGATTCCAAGTCTTCGGCGGAAATTATGCGAATTTTCAAGGAGCTCAATGCCGAAGGACGAACGATCATACTCGTCACGCATGACCCGGAAGTCGCCAGACAGGCCAAGCGTATATTGTCGATCCGAGACGGGAAGATCCAGAGCGATGAGCACCTTGACGGAAGGCAGGCCCACGTCCCTGCGGCCAAGATCGGCGGCCAGGAGGGCATCGTGGTGTCCCATGACACATTAGAGCCCGGCAGTAGGCCACAATCCGGAGCCGCGGCAAAGGCAAAGACGATCCTGGGACACAAGGGGCGGGCAAGCCTTAAAGAGGGCGTCAACAACGGCATGCGCAACCTTCTGCAGAACAAGCTCCGTTCGTTCCTTACGATGCTCGGCATTATTATCGGCGTGGCGGCGGTCATCGGAATGCTCAGCATCGGCGAAGGGGCCAAACGCCAGGTTACAAGCCAGATCCAGGAATTGGGCTCGAACTTGATCATTGTCTCCCCAAAGCCTATCGCCGAGCTGGCCAAGGAAGAGAAACGTAAGGCCCTCGGGCTTACCAAAGGCCTTACAAACGAAGATGCCGACACGCTCGCGCGAAGCATCCCCCAAATCAAGCGCGTATGCCCGGAATCCAACTTTGGCGGCTGGCTTCGCTACAAAGGGGAGCAGTACTTTACCTCGGTCAAGGGGACCTCGGAGAACTTCCCCTACGTCCGAACGTTCTACGTCGGGCGCGGACGGTTCTTCAGCAAAGCCGACGCGGACAACTGGGCCAACGTCTGCGTCATCGGTACGAAGGTTCAAGAGAGGCTTTTTGGCTCGACCGAAGACCCGCTCGGGAAGACGATCAAGGTGGGTAACGAACGCCTGACTGTAATCGGAATCATGGAGCGTAAAGAAAAGAGCATCTTCGTAGACCCTAACGACCAGATGTTCTTGCCAATCACGACGATCCAGAAGCGCTTCACGGGAAACGACAGGGTTCAGGCCATTTACCTTGAAACGAGGGAGCTAAAACAGGCCAAGCTCGTCCAGGCGCTGGTAACGAGCATCCTCAAGGCACGCCACAACGGCCTCGAGGATTTCACGATCCGTACGCAAGAAGAGTTCTTGAAGACGATGGAACGGGTCACAGGCACGTTTACGGTCCTGTTGGGCGGAATTGCGCTGATCTCGCTGTTAATCGGCGGAATCGGCATCATGAACATCATGCTCGTAACGGTCACGGAAAGAACCCGCGAGATCGGCATTAGGAAGGCCATCGGGGCATCGAGGAAAGACGTGCTTTCGCAGTTCTTGATCGAGGCGATCAGCCTTAGCCTCATCGGGGGGTTGTTCGGCATCCTTATTGGCGTTGGGCTCGGGTTTTTCGTAAGCAAAGGCTTAGCTAGCGCGCTAAAAACCTCAAAGGCGATCGAGTCCGTCATTTCGCTTAAATCAATCCTGCTGGCCACGGGCTTCAGCGCGGCCGTCGGAATCTTCTTCGGCATTTACCCCGCAAACAAGGCTTCCAGGCTCGACCCCGTCGAAGCCCTTCGGTACGAGTGATCGAGGGCGTCCCCCAAAAGAAGGCCGTGTGAGGTGCCCTGTCCCCTAGTTTTGACAGTGGCATCTTTAGTCTATTATATTACTGTATAATCATATAATGATAAGGAGCTCACAAATGATGTCGGCCGCCCATCAAGACGTCATTGCCATCAAGGCCAAGCTATTCAGGGGCTTGGGCGACCCCTCGAGGCTAACGATCCTCGAAAGCCTCAAGGACGGTCCTTTGACCGTGACGGAGATCGTCCAGAGGACGGGCCTTTCTCAACCCAACGTCTCCAACCACATCGCCTGCCTCAAAGGATGCGGGCTTGTCACGGCCAGACGCAAGGGCCGGTTCGTTGAATACAGCCAAAACGGCCTCCTGATTTCAGGGATACTCGACCTTGCGGGCATCCTGCTTAGGGAGGTGGGGGAACATGTCTATGCCTGCACCCGATGCCCAGCGGTAAACGGCGAGGACACCAAACGAGCCGAAGAAGGGGTCCAGCTTTGAACCCACGAACCCGCCTGGGTAGATAGGGGAAAATCCAAGCCACTCCAAAACAAAACAAGGAGAGTTACGCATGACACGCACTGGGATCGTGAGCCTAGGAGTCGCCCTGTTGTTGGGGCCCCTGGGGCCAGGGACTGCCTTCGCCCACCCGTGGGATCAGCAGGACTGGCATGGATGCCCAGGATACACTCATGGCCCCTGGCATGGGGCCACCTCCCCGTATTACGGCCGAAGCCCCGACTATACCACCAAAACTACCGTACCGATAGGTTTGAACGAGGCCAAGGCCGCCTTCGAGGACTACATAAGTAGCACTAAGAACCCCAACTTGAGGCTCGACAAGATCAAGGAGCAAAACGGCCGGTTCAGCGCCGAGGTCGCGACAAAAGAAGGGTCTCTTGTCGACAGGCTCGAGCTCGATCGGACAACAGGATACATAAGGTCTGTGTACCGGTAGAAGAGCCCAACCCACACCGATCAAACGCCAACCACCCGCACAAAGGGCACGCATCATGGCCGAAGCCGGGGTCTGCGAAGAAAGCGGCTTTTCTGAGCTCATCCGTTTTACTCTCGTTGGGTACTGCACAGGGATACTGGCCGGTTTTCTGCTGGATGCCCAAGGGTTCAAGACCAGCGCCCTTGGGCAGTTGGCCGTCCGTACTCTGTCGGGGGAAGGGGAGAGCCTCTTTGAGGGGTTTTTTGCCATAAGGAAGCGCCTTTCGGGGGCCAAGGCCACTATGGCCGAGGCGTACGGGTGGGGCAAGCTCTTTGGGATGGCGGTGCCATGGGTCGTTGATTTGGGCAGCCGCCTTGCCGGGGTAGACGTCTACGGCATCGAAGGGTTCTATATTCCTTACTTTTACGCGCTCTCCGACCAGATAGGGGGCAATGTTGCGGGCTTTTTATTTCTCAAGCGTCAAGAGAATGGCTTGAGCCGGGCTCTTCGAGCCTACTTCCGCTCGAGCGTCATGGTCGCTAGCCTTTTGGTGCTGACGCTTGTCCCCATCGGGCTCCTCTCTGCAAGGCTTTTGGGCTTCAGCCCGACAACCCAGGTCCAAACGGCACTAGAGACCATAGCCGCCAACCTTTGCTGGGTCCCGCCGCTTATCGGCTGGCTGGCCGAGCGAAGCGAAACGAAGCAGGGGTAGCTGAACGCATCGTTCATTCGTACTGCAGCCCCTTAACGATCTCCAGGCCGGCGGCCTGCCTTGCTGGAATCATCGATGTCAGGAGTGCAAGCGTCCCACCGGCTGCCAAGGCCATGGCGAATGGCTGTACATCGAGCCGAAGGCCGATGAAAAACCCCGTCCCCTCCCCTATCAAGATCACACCAAGTCTTGCCATAATCCAACCCAGCACGCTGCCAAAAAGCCAGCCGAACGCGGCCAAGTAGAACGTCTCCAAATAAATAAGCCCCTTGACCTGCCGCCTGCTGGCTCCGATGGCGCGAAGGAAAGAAAGCTGGCTTTGCCTTTCGCGAACCTGGGAAATCAAGATCGAGGCCATGGAAAAGGCGCCGATCCCCAACGCCGTGTAGGCAATCAACGAAAGAATCACGAAGAAGCGGTCCATGATCGAAAGAACTTCGGCCTTGAACTCCTTGTTGCTCAGGATCGACACCGGGGTAGTAGGCTCAAGCACGCGGTAGATTTCGGCTCTTGCGGCTTCAAGGCCGGTTCCAGGCTTGAGGTACACCGAAAAGCTCTCGACAGTGCTGTCTTGGAACATCTCTTGGTAGGATGCGTAATCCAGGCCTACGATCCCACGCTCGCTCGAGTAATCCTGAATGACCCCAGCGATCTTGACCCGGCGCGTGTTCGTTTTCCCCGCCAGAAGAAAAGTGTCGCCCGTGTCAAGCCCGAGCCTTCTTGAAAGCGTGTAGGAAACGACCACCTCGTTCGGTGCGCCCGGCGACGGGGGGCGTCCTTTGATCAGGATGTCCTTAGAATACCGGTAAAACACGTTGAAATCGTAGGCTTGAAGCGTGCATTCGTAGTCTTTCTCCGGAAGCCGAACTTGGATTGCCCTGTACCTGCCGACGGATTCCACGAAAGGGACGCGTGCAATACGACCCCTTAAGCCCTGCGGAAGCGGAAACGTGGGCCTGCCCGGCATCGCCCCCTTTGGGAGGACGGTCAGGTCGTTCCGAATAGTATGCATGGCCCAGTTGTACACGCTCCCTTGAAAGCTCTTCAGGATCAGCTCAATCCCTATAAACAGCGTGAAGCTGAGCAAAACTGCAAACGCGGCAAACGTACTCCGTTTCGCCGTCCTCTCGAACTGTTCCGTGCCCAGCTTTAGCAGCGCTCGATCCCCCAAGACCAGACGAAGCACCCTTGCGCTCGTACGCAGCAAAACCGGTAGCGCCACGCCAAACGCCCCAAAGGCAAGCAGGATGGCAAGCGCACCCTTAAGAAAAACCGGAATGGCCGAAACCCTCACGTTGACGACGGCAATGCAGGCGCAGAGCATGAACGCCGACACCCATATCGTGACCTTTGAACGGTCTAGGGCGCCATTCTGACGAAAATCTATCGGCCTCAGCGCCTCGAGCGGGCTCAAGCGTCTCATGGAAAGGGCGGGAACGACACCGGCTAGGATGCTAACCAGTAGCCCTACCCCACCCGTAAGAATGCCATAGGTTTGCGATACGGTCATTTCACGGGGAAGCATACGGAAGTAGAGCGTGGCCACCATTTCCTTGCCCAGCAAGAAGTTGAGCTTGGCGAGCCAAAACCCTAGCCATACGCCAAGCAGCGAACCTAGCACGCCGATCAAAAGGGTTTCGGTCAAAAGGAACCCGATAAGCTGTGGGGTGGTTGCCCCTTCAAGCCGCAAGATTGCGAACTCCCGCGAACGCCTTAAGAATGCAACCTGGAACGTGTTGTAAGCCACGAAAAACGCCACGCCCATAACAAGCATCCCAACGGACCCCAGAAGGAATTCCAGCGAACCGAGAATTCTCGTCCCGCCCTCTTTCCTCAGCTGAGGCTCCTCTATGTTCACGTAGCCGGGCAAAACCCTGGCAAGCTCTGCCTTCAGGCCGGCAACAGCAACGCCTTCCTTTGCCAAAACGGAAATTTCGTCTACACTCTCGGTTTTGGCTAGCAGGGCCTGTGCCGCCCAGTAGTCCATGATCAGCACCTCCCCGCCAAAGATCGTAGCCGGCCCAACCTCGCGAACCGTCCCCCGAACCTCCAACTTTTTGGCTCCTGAAGGAGAAAGAACCTCGAAGCGTCCCCCCGTGTCGAGCCCTAGCCTTTGAGCCAAGCGTTTGGGCAGCAAAACGCTGCTTGGAGAGGAGAGGAACTTGAGCGGGTCTTCTACGTTTTCATCCCCGGACTCGTAGCTACGGATCGCGCTGTCCGAAAACGGGTCGATGCCGATTACCTGTACGGGCAGGTCTTTGAGCCCCTTGAGCAAGACCATGCCGCGGACGACGGGCGCGGCCACCTTGACCTCGCGCATCTCTCGTACCGTCTCTAGGTAACTTTCCGGAATTCCAACCTTAGGCGTGTGGATTTCTAGCGTAGCCCTTCCGGAGAAGGCTTCGAGCGTTTTGCGGAAGGCTTCCATCACGTTCATGTTAAAGGTGAGGATGGAGAAGAACGAGGCGATCGAAAGGATAATCGTAAAAAGCGTAAGGGCTGCCCGGAGCGTATCATGCCTGAGCGAGCCCCTAAGAAGGCGGAAGGCGAGCGAAAACCCCACGGTTCGGCCGCCTAGTCCAGCATCAGCCGCTTTTGAGGCTTACGCCTGCTACGTCCGACAACAACCCCGAACAACAGCCCTACGACAAAGACCGCTCCTCCGCCCATGAACCATTTCAGCCGGACAAGCCGGTCGTAATAATCAACCTGCCTCTTGAGCATCTCTCTGACGGGAACATCGGGCCGGAAGAACTCCTTTGGAAGCGTACCCACGAGGCGCTTGAATGATTCGTTCTCGCGCTTTAGGGCTTCGATCTCTGCATCTTTCTTGGCGAGGGCATCGTTATGCTCTTCGATTAGGATTACGGGGGGCGTTCCTTGGCTTACGAAACTTTCGGCAACCCAGCCGATCAGCGCCTTCCCTTCGGGGCGAATTTTGGCCCAGCCTGCCTGTTTTCCGATGACCTGAACCCGCTCTCCAGGCTTGACGGAACCAACCGAGCGAAAACTAACACCCGGTCCTTCCCGCACGTTGATGGACACGTTAAAATTAATGTAAGAGGATGGAGACGGGCTCGATTGGGCAAAAATCGCGGACGATCCAGCAAGGGCCAGAAAGAAAGCGACGCTGCAAACAATCAGGTTTTTCGTTCGTGCCATCTGTCGTTCTGCAGTATGCACTATTAAATAAGGAGCAGGCCCCATGCCCGCTGAAAGCCCATCTTATCATAGATGCCCGTTGATGTGGAATGCCGGACGCGTGTTAAGAATGGCGGCGTTTGCCTGGCTTTTTGCCGTTGGGTCGGCTTTTCCTCAAAGCCCGCCCGCCCAGGCCAGCCTTCGGTGCGACGGCGCAGTGTACGCGTTCACCCCCCAAGGAGGGCGCATCGGCGTTACCGTAACCCTAGACCCAGAAAGCCCCTACGGGCCCGTGCTTCCTGTGCAGACTGCCCAAAATGGCTTAAGAGAGGTAATTTTGGATTTCCCTAGGGGCGGGCAAACAAGCCTGAGCATCGTCCCCATGTCGTCTGACTACGCCAATACCCAACCCCAAGACACATACGATGCCCTTTTTACGCTCAGTTATCCAGGAGGCATGCCGCTTGCCTTCATCTCTGGGGGCCAGACCATACAGGGCGAAATTATTCTGCCCCAGTTCCCCCTGCCCGCCGCGCGCGCCACGGTCATCTCGCGGTGCGGCAGCTCGGCAAGCCTAGAGCTAAACTACAGCACTTGGGAGTACGAGCCGCTTTGGCCCTACGTCATCGTGCCTTAGCTCCCCTGTCCCCATTGGCAGGGTCCGGGCCTTTAGGGTAGATATTCCGAGTCCTCCTCGATCGCCTTAAGCCTGCTCTCTGAGCAAAAAGCGCACGTCTTTCCAAGACATGGGTGTCTTACACTCGGGATAGCGCGTACATCCTACAAAAGGACCGTTTTTGCTGAAAGCCGCCCTCATCGGCGCCCGGCAAGTGGGGCATTGTACGTTCAAGGTCTCGAGCGCTTTTTGGAGGATTCCCATAGGAAGAGAAGCTGTTTGTTTGCACGAAGAATCCCCGCACGATAAAAACGGTCCATGCCGGCCTATAAAGATTCGCCCTTCTCGATGACAAGTTGGGCATTTCCAATCCAAGGCATAAAGGCTCTCGAGCGTTTCAATAAGTGGGTCGGCTCGTTTTTTGGCCAGGTTTGCCGCTCGAGGCTTGATCAGTCGAAGTCGTGATGGCGCTTGGCGATCCGGAGTTTCTTCAGAAGGGCGGATGACCAATTCTTCTTTTTTGGTATACGGATACACAAGCCTAGGCCCACCCTCTTCAAGACCTTGATCGCTCCTCTTTTGTTCTTCGGCCCGTTGCCAACCAGGTTCAGCCATTGTTGGGCTTTCTTTCTCTTTCAGGCTTGGCATGGAAGGCTTAGGAGCTGCCCACTCGATGTCTCGATCCCACTCGGCCTGAATCTTGGCAGCCCTTAGGACAATCCGCTCTTTAAGCTCGTCATCCCTCGAGGATTCCTGGGCTATTCGGCTTTCCAAGGACTCAAAAGGCATGATACCAAGGCGCTGCAGCCTCTCTCCAACCCGATCGATCGTTGTATCCGGGTCTTGATAAAAGACACTCCCGCGTATACGAATAAAACGCCAGCCTGTTCTTTCCAGAATAGCCTGGCGGGCCATATCTTCCTCGAGCCTGTCGAGAGTGTGGTAGCGGTCCCCGTCACACTCTATCGCAACCTTTTTGCCGTCTTTGTTGATCACGACAAGATCAATCCGATAAGCTCCGACCTCCCACTGAGGGTGGACATTATAGCCTTTGGCTAGCAGTCTTTGGGCGACTTCTTTTTCAAATTCCGACTCCGCCCGCTTTTCTATTACTCCCGAGGCTCTTTGTGCTGCCTTTGGATCGAGCGCGTGCTCGATCAATCGCCTGCGCAGATCGCCAGGTTTTAGGTCTTGCTTGGGGTCAAGAGAGTATACAACCCACATTTGATCGCAGGCCCTGCTCGCGGCAACGTTGAAGCGCTGAGTGTCCCGGTCTTGGGTTTTTAGGGGCAACGGCCCCTCTTGGGGCGCGTCCACCATCGAAAGAAACATGACAGTCCTTTCGTCCCCTTGAAACTGGGCTGCATTTCCGCAAAGGATGCGCCGGGCACGATAAACCTCAGGAGAAAGGTGACGACGCAAGAGCCGGTCTATTTCCAAGGCTTGCTCGTCACCCATGAGCGAGATCACGCCAAAAGTAGCGTCTTGGTACTCGGCCTGCTTGATGGCGGCCATTAAAAGAGAGGCAACGGCCTGGGCCTCCTTCGGGTTGACCTTATCTTCTTTGAAGGCACCCTCAAGCCTGTAAGAAATCACAAAAGGCACGGTCTTGACCTCGCTTGCATCACGAAGAGGTTTGATTTTACCTCCGTAGCAAAGCATGTTGCTAAAAGAGATGATGTCCTGGACGCAGCGGAAATGCTCAAGGAGGCTAATGGATGCCCCAAACGATTGCCTGGCCAGGTTATACACGGAGTTCCGGCCATCGTAGAGGTCTTTATTCGGGATACCGCCCAAATGCTCGCTGATCAGACGCTCTTCACTTTGAACATCGCTCCCGATGGCCAGGGGACTGACCTGCTTGTCGTCTCCGACGACGATCGCCCTATCCGCCATGAATAAAGCGCATAGCCCAAGCAGGTCGCACTGGCTCGCTTCGTCAATGATCACGACATCAAAACGCGTCTTCTTTGGGTTGAATGTTTCTATAACCCGGGAAGTGGGCATAATCCAGACGGGAACGGCCTGCCGGCATTCCTCCATCTTCTTTTTTGCCTCTTTCCTCAACCCTGGCGCCCTCTTTCCCGTGCCCTTTCCAATCCTTCGAACCGTATCAAGCCAGCCGACGAGCGCTTGCCTTTGCGGAAGGCTGGTGTTTTTGATCCGAGCCGCCCAGGCACGGGCGCCCGCAAGCTCCGTGTTCGCATTTCTTAGCTCTGCTTGCAACGATTCGATCGCCTCTTGAGGCTTGTCTAGCGAGACCTGGTTCCTTTTATGGAGCGCCGCCTTGAGCTGTCCGTACAGCCATGCTTCTTTTGGGTCTCCAGGAGGATTTTGGTTCGCATGGATTCCTTGCCGTTCCCGGATCATTGAGGCCCACCTGGGAGCAACGCCTTCAAGTCTTGAAAGGAGCGCCTTTTTTCGTTCGAGCTGGAACTTTTTTTGAAGAAGATCGCAAAAACAATTCTGCGCGCGTTTCAACGCCACGCATTTTGCCTGAAGCTCTTGCCTTGCCTCTTCAATAGCCCCACACAAACGCTCGAAACCGGCAAAGGGGACAAGCTTCGGAGGCTGTTTCTCGAAGCACGCCTCCCAGTTAAACCCGCTGACAACAAGCTCATTCTGGATGGGTTTCCATTTTTGCGTGAACCATTCGATGAAGTCTCGAACAAGACGCCCATAAGGCCTCAGCGCTTCTTCCAGCCGCACCCCTCGGCTTAAGAGCTCTGCCGAAGAAGGAAGGCCAGAAGGGGCCATAAGCTCATCCCATAACCTAGCGAGCTCCACCCTAGCCCTTTTCAGCCTTCGCTTTTTAAGCAGAACAGAAAAAAACAGTCCGCCGCCCTCGATGCTCGATGACGTTCGCTCAACTTCTTCGATCGCCTCCAAAAGCTTTTTCCAGGCATCCATCTGCGAACCCTCGCCAAGGCTCGCTTCAATGGCTCTCAACCTCCAGGGTTCCCCTCGCTGGAGGTCTTTAAGCCAAACCCGCTCCCGGTCAAGCTTTTCTAAAAGCGACTCGAGAAGCTGCGGGTCTAAGGGCTCGCTTGCCCATAGCCTGGCTTCCGTAACCCGAGAAGCAAGCAAGCCAAAGGGGTCACTCTTTAAAAAGGCTTGTAACCCAGAGTCTGGGTTTGCAAGGAACGCCCGGGCCTGCTGTGTTTTGCCTTCATCTTCTAGAGTGAGAGTGGCCGAAAGGCGGTAAAGCTCGCAAACCTCGCTGGAATCGAGCGGGCAGGGAGTATCCGGGGGTAAGGCATCGGGAATCCAGTCATGTTTGCCTTTTCCTGCTTGGATCATTTTGGCCGCCTCGGAAGGCTTGTACGACGAACCCAGGAGCACAAGCTCCCTGTATTCGAGACTACGGACTTCCTTGAGCTGCTGCCAGGCTTGGGAGAGGTGGCCTAGAACCTCACGGCGTCTGGCTTCTATTTTTCGAGCCTTGAGCTCTAAGCCTTCCGTAGTGTCCGAGCTGAGATGCTCCACGATGACCTCGACAGAATCCTCGAGCTGGCGCTTCGATTCGGTTTCGTCTTCCAGAACGCTAACGCACAACGGCCGTAGTTCTGGAACAACCTTGTCTTTTAGAACCTTTAAGGCCTTGCTCGTGTGCGCGGTCACCAGGACGCTCTGCCCGTTTGCCAGCAAATAGCCGATCAGGTTGGCAATCGTGTGGGTTTTGCCCGTCCCTGGAGGTCCTTGGACAAGAACGGTACTTTGACGACGAAGACGTTTGACGATATCGAGCTGTTCAGCATTCCAAGGTTTCGTAAAAATCACGTCCTCAAGGCCGCTCCATGGGCTCGACCCTTGGGGTTCTTCCAAGCCATCCCCTTGGGCTTGCTCGGGCTCTACCCCGACGAACCGCCAGAACGCGGGCGGAATGTTCGCTTTCTCCTCAAGGCTCTCCAAGATTCCATCGATCGCCTGGCCGTACTTAAGGTCCCTCCTTCTTAAGAAAAGCACTGGGTCCCTAGAAATCGTCGGATCCGACGAAATTCGAGGCCCAGGTGTTCCTTTAAAAAACTCTCCTTGAGGCGACAGCTGCTGAACGAAGCTTTTCAAAAAATCTGAAGTGGCCTGACCATCCAAGGGATGGTATTCCCCTTGATCAAAGGCTTCTCGAAGGTTCTTTATGCTTGGGCCCGTAAGGCCAGGAACCTTACCAAGAAGCGCCGAGTAAAGCTCAACCCCCTCGTCGGTTTCCATGATGCGAAACTCTGGTATTTTTGCATCGAATTCCATCTGTACGCGCTTTAAAAGAAGCGGATGGCATATCTCGTTGCCCTCTACCTGCCAACGCAAGATGCCGTCCCCCAAGACGAGCTCAACGCTTTCTGGCTCCCTTTCGATACTGGCATAGAGCCCATAAAAAAGTTCAAAGACCTTTCGAGCCTCCCTGGCGGGCCGTTCTTTTTTTGCCCATTCCTCGCGTTTTCTGTTCCACCCATCAAACAGCCGGGCCCTTTCCTCGTCCTCTAAAAATAAAACCGACCGAGGCATGCCTGAACCGTCCATCGCTATCGGGTGCTCTAAAATACGAACTTCTTTCGAGGGGTCTTCCCAGCCTTTTCCCAGCCATGGAAGAATCTTTTCTGGTGGGGGCGGGGCCGATTGGATGTCAGGGCGGCGCACCGCGAGAAACCAATCTTCCTCGAACACCCCTTCGGATTTTTGTAACGCTTCTTCGTAATGGCGCAGGCGAATTGCGGGATGGTCGGGAAGATTATGGAACCAGCAGAGCCAGAGTTGATCCTCAACGCGGGTTTTGATAGCAGTTTTTGCTTGATGGTAGGCCTTAAGCCAAGCAAAGATTTGTCCGGTCTTCTTTTGGACCAGCCGTGACGAGTCTGGCTCCATCCCCACAGCGACCTCCTTTCTGGCAAGCTCCTTCAAGCAGGCACAAGACTTTCTGGCCCTGGCGGCTTGTCCTTGGGCTTGAGTTTCTTGCACAATGAAAACCAATGCTGCCTCGACCCAAGCATACGGCTGGTTTGACTCTTTTGACAAGGAGAATGCATGAAAAAGCTCATCAGCACGCCAAACGCTCCAACCCCCCAAGGGCCGTACGCCCAGGCTGTTGAGGTAGGCGGCTTGCTTTTCGTCTCCGGACAGCTACCATTGGACCCAAAAACGGGACAAATCGTGGGCGAAACGATCGAAGATCAGGCCAAAACAGCGCTCAAGAACCTCACGGCTATCGTAGAGGCCGCAGGGCTAGGGCTTGAGGACGTGGCCCAGGTTCGGGTCTGCTTGGCAGACTTGGGCGAGGCGCCTAAGTTCAACGAGGCCTACGAGCGCTTCTTCTGCCAAGGCACCCCTCCTGCCAGGGAGCTCATCGGGAACGTCGGCATTCCAAAAGGCGCCAGGCTGGAGGTCTCGGCCGTATGCGCCAAAAGGCAAGCGGAAAAAGGCTAGCCGGGCGCTTTCGAATAATCCGCCGTAAGCCAGCGCTCCGGGCGCATCTTTATGAGCACGCGTTCTCCTTGCATGGACGCGAGCATATCAAAATAGCCATCCCCTTGCTCTCTGCCCAGGTAGCGATGACAAAGGGGCCTTAAATCCCTCTCTAAGTCCGCCGGTTCCATGGCCACGACGGGCCCCTCAACGCTCGCGTACCTGTAGGGCGGAGCTTCTGTTTGCGCCAAAAGACTGAAGCGGCCGGCACGCTCGATCAGTTTTGCCTTTTTGGTGGTTCGGACCGTCACCACCCTCACTTCTCCGCCGGGCTCGTAGGCGTACCAAACCGGCACGGCAAAAGGGCCTTGGCTTTCCTCTGCAACGCTCAAAATCCCCACGTGTATGCCGGCCAGGTAGGCCTCGCGCTCGCTTTTTGTCATGGAAAACGCCATAGATCACGCCTCCAAATTTATACAAAGAACGTGGCCATAAATTCTCTATCCATAGTAGAATCTCATTCTTTTGCCCGCAAGCTTCCAAGCGCATCGAAGTGCACGCTTGCGACAGTCTCCACGCGCAGCCGTAGGTATTTTAAAAAGGGGCTCAAAGTGATATAATCACCCTAATTAATCTTATACTTTTAAAGGGGGCGGAAAGATGAACATTCAAATTTCTCAAGAGGCCAAAAATCAGGTTGTCAGCCTTCTTCGGCCGGAGGGCAAAGAGCAATTTGCCGGTATCCGTATCGGAGTCGATGCAGGCGGCTGCTCCGGCTACAGGTACAGCATGAACCTCGTCCATGTCCCCGACTCGAACGACCTCGAGCTTGAAAGCGACGGCATCAAGGTCTTTGTCGACCCCACGAGCGCACCCCTGCTGGATGGGTTAAGGCTCGATTACATCTCGAGCCTGATCGAATCCGGGTTCGTGTTCAACAACCCGAACGCGAAGAAAAGCTGCGGCTGCGGGTCGAGTTTCGGCATCTAGCCCTTTGGCCTTGCGCCCCGAAAGCCAAGGTCCGCGCTATTGTTGACGCTCGCGACCATCGAGCCGGAGACGCTTTATTGAAAAACGAGAACGGGAAGACGGCTATGGATTCATGGCTAATCTACGGGGCTTACGGGTTTACTGGGCGGCTGGTGGCCGAAGAAGCCGCCAAACGCGGGCTCAAGCCTATCCTTGCCGGACGAGACCCTAAAAAGCTTCGCCCCCTTGCCGAAAGGCTCGGGTTGCCCTTTCGCGTCGCAGCACTTGACGACGCAAGCGCCTTGGATGCCGCGCTCGAGGACATCCAAGCCGTGTTGAACACGGCAGGGCCGTTTGTCCAAACAGCAGACCCGCTAATTAAGACCTGCCTCAAGAAAAGGGTCCACTACCTCGACATTACCGGCGAGATCCCAGTTTTTCAGAAGGCCTTCCAGCTCGATGGAGAGGCAAGAGGGCGGGGCGTGGCGCTTATTCCGGGCGTAGGGTTCGATGTCGTACCTACAGATTGCCTTGCCGCCCACGTCCACCAACGCCTGCCGGGCGCTTCCCGCTTGAAGCTAGCTGTCGCCGGGCTACTTAGGCCAAGCAGGGGTACGCTCAAAACGATGCTCGGGTTCCTACCCCAAGGCGGATGGGTACGAAAAAACGGCCAGCTCGAGGCGTTTCCGTTAGGGGAAGGCAAGGAACAAATTCGTTTTCCCCTCAAAACGCTCGATGCCTACCCCATTCCCTGGGGAGACCTGGAGACGGCATGGCGTACGACAGGCATTCCCAACATCACGACCTACCTGGCCCTTCCAGGTTCCCTGATGGGCCTAGGCGGCCCAGGAATTCGCCTATCCCAAAAAGCGGCAAAATCCAGCCTTCTTCAAAGAGGTATGATTTCAGCCTTACGCCTTCTTCCGGAAGGCCCCAACGAAAAGACGATGAAAAAAGAGCATGGCTATGTCTACGCAAGGGTCGAACAAGACGATGGGCAAGCCATCGAGGCTTGGCTCGAAACGCCGGAGACATACCGATTCACGGCGCTTTCTTGCTTGGCAAGCGTGGATGAGCTTTTTCGCTTGAGGCCGGTAGGGGCGCTTACGCCGGCATTGGCGTTTGGGGAGGATTTTGTCTTGAAGGTCGAAGGGATTAAGCGCTACGACACGCTCCCATAAACAAGGGGACGATCTTCACGAATAAGGGTGCCGCCGCCATTCTCAAGGGGCGACCCTTGAAGCGCGGGAAAGACGTCGTAAGACTCGAGGGCTTCCAGCGCTTCTTCCTCCCAAGCGTGTACGGGCAGGCCGGATTCAACGGCAAGAACCTCTTCCAAGCCGGCACGCGTTTCCGGGTGGCGGGGCAAAAAAAGCTGGCAACAATCTTCGTCTTGCTGAATAGAGATGGAAAACGTCCCGATCTGCCTTGCGATACCGACGATGGCCTGCTTGCCCAGTCCGATCAGCGGACGAAGCGTCAGCACGGGGCTGGCCTGATCGATCACCTTCAGGTTTTCGAGCGTCTGGGATGCCACCTGCCCCAAGCTCTCGCCCGTAAGCAGCGCCCCGCACCCAAAGCGCTGAGCCAGCGTTGCCGCAATGCGCAACATCGTACGCCTGGTAAACACAACGAGCAGTCTCTTGGGGACGTGGGCGGCAAGCCTTTGCTGCACCTCTCCGATACCGACGCGGTAGATGCGGGTTGCCCCTTGGAACAACGCAAGCCTTTCTGCTAGCAAGCGTTGCTTTTCTTCGTTAACGAACCGAACATAGGGGAATGCGCTGAAATGAACGAGGTCAACCTTAAGGCCGCGCTGCATCGCTAAAAACGCCGCTACGGGAGAATCGATTCCGCCCGAAAACAGGCATAGCGCCCTGCCGGAGCTTCCCACGGGAAGCCCTCCAAACCCCTTGACCTGTTCCGAGGCGACAAGCGCCTCGTCTTGGAGCACGTCCACCCAAAAAGTCTGTTCCGGTTTGGTCAAATCGACCCGTGCGGAGGTTTTGGCCTGAATGGCCGCCCCTACCGCTTGGTTCACTTCCGGGCTCGTGAACGGGTGTTTCTTGCTCGAACGGCGCGTTTCTACCTTAAAAGAGGTAAAAGCTGATTGCTCCGCAAGCGCAAGGGCCGCCCCAGCGATGGCCCCGATGTCGGGCTGCACCGACGTAGACTTCCTTGCTAGCGCGACCCCCATAAAGCATGGCGCAAGGCGAAAGGCGCGCTCGAGCGAGCGTTCGTCATCGGTAACGACGAAGACCCGGTTGTCTTTCGCGAAAACTCGAAAGTCTCCGACATCCGAAAGCCTCGGCCGAATGGAAGCTATGAGCTGCCGAAAAAAATACGGCCGGTTCCCCTTCTTGAGCGCAATATCCTCGACGTGCAAAACGATCGCTTTCACTGTCCACCTCTCGCAGAACCTTTTTCCTGGCCTTCCTGCTTCATTGTAACGCCTTACGCCCAACCTCTAAAACCGCACCCGATCACGCCCCTAACAGCCCCCATGAAGGCCTATCTTAGCAACCGAAGTCTGTGGTATCGTACGAAGAGTAGTGGTATACAATTTATTCCGGATGAACGATGAAACCTACAACTCCGACAAATGGTCAGAAAGTGCGCCTGAGCACGCTCGCACCCGGCGGGGGTTGAGCTTCCAAGGTGGGGCCGGGGGTCCTGGCCCGCATCCTGGAACACTTCCCCAAGCCGCTCGACCCTAGACTGCTCGTGGGGATGGAAACGAGCGACGACGCGGCGGTCTACCGCCTTAGGGAAGACCTTGCGCTGATCGCCACGGTGGACTTTTTTCCGCCGCTTTTGGACGACCCCTACCTTTTCGGCCAGGTCGCGGCGGCCAACGCGCTATCGGACATCTACGCGATGGGGGGCGATCCCATCCTTGCGCTCAACGTCGTGGCGTTTCCTTGCAAGGATGTTGGAACCGAAGTGCTTGAGGCGATTCTAAAAGGCGGGTTCGTTAAAGTTAAAGAGGCGGGGGCGCTGCTGGTGGGCGGCCATACGATCGAAGACGGCGTGCCAAAGTACGGGCTTTGCGCGATCGGCACGGCTCATCCGGCAAAGATCCTGACAAACAAGGCAGCAAGCCCAAAAGACAGGCTGATTTTGACAAAGCCGCTGGGCAGCGGGATCCTCACCACGGCCCTCAGGCTCGGGCTGATCAAAGAAGCCGACATGCAGGCCATGCTCGAGAGCATGCTCGCGCTCAACGTCAAGGCGAAAGACTGTATGCTCGATGTTGGCGTGAACGCCTGCACGGACATCACGGGCTTTGGCCTTTTGGGCCATGCGCTCGAAATGGCGATGGGTTCGGGGGTTTGCTTAAGCATAGAAACAAACGCCGTGCCGATCGATCCGCTCGCGCTGTCGTTCGCGGAAGAAGGCGTATATCCCGGCGGGGCAAAGAGGAACCTTGCCTTCAAGGAGGGCTCCGTGAGCGTTTCGCCCCGAGTGTCACAACCCCTCAAGTGGCTGTTTGCCGACCCCCAGACCTCGGGCGGGCTTTTGATCAGCGTGCCCGAAGGCCGCGCAGAGGCCCTGCTTTCCGGCCTTCATCAAGCGGGGGTTTTGAGTGCCAGGCTTATCGGGAAAGTGCTAGAAGCCCCCAAAGGAACCTTGGTGGTTGCATGAGAGAAGAGCCAAACCCGGGCCTTTCCCGGCACATCCCCAAGACCGACCGGCTTTTGGAGCACGATGCTGTCCAAACGATGCTCGAGCGCTACCCAAGGCCATTAGTGCTCGCGGCCATCCGGGATACGCTCCAAAGCCTGAGAGAAAACCTCGACCCGGGCAGCGCTGACCGCCAGGCCGATCTAGAATGCCTCGTCGAACAGGTCGAGCAAAGGCTTAAAGCAAGCGGGTTTCACCTTAAGCGCGTCATCAACGCCACCGGGGTCGTTTTACACACAAACCTTGGCAGGGCGCCGCTCCCGTCGCACGCGGCCAAAAGGGTTTTCGAGCTTGCCGAAGGATACTGTAACCTTGAGTTCGAGCTTGAATCCGGAAAGCGCGGCAAGCGCGTAAGCCATATTCAACCTCTATTGACAAGCCTTACGGGCGCCCAAGCGGCGCTTGTCGTGAACAACAACGCGGCCGCCGTCCTTTTGATGCTCTCTGGCCTAGCCAGCGGCAAAGAGGCGGTCATATCGAGGGGCGAGCTCGTCGAGATCGGCGGGTCTTTCCGTATTCCCGAAGTCATGGCGCAGGCGGGCGTCAAGCTCGTCGAAGTCGGCACGACGAACAAAACATACATCAAAGACTACGAGGATGCGATCGGCCCCGAAACGGCGGCGCTTCTCAAGGTACACCCCTCGAACTTCCGGATTGTCGGGTTTCACCGTAGCGTACCCACCCAGGAGCTCGCAGCCCTTGCCCACGAAAGGGGGCTTTTGATGCTCGAGGATTTGGGAAGCGGATGCCTCGTTCCGCTTGACTCCCGAGGCCTTCCAAGCGAGCCGACCGTTCAAGAAATCGTGGCGGCCGGGGCGGACGTGGTGTGCTTCAGCGGAGATAAGCTCCTTGGAGGCCCTCAGGCCGGCATTGCAGCCGGGAAGCGGGCGATGATCGAGGCCATGGCCAAGCACCCGCTTATGCGGGCGCTTCGTCTGGACAAGCTCATCCTTGGAGCACTCGAAGCAACGCTTCTGTCCTACCTTGAACCCCAAAAGGCGATACGGGAAATCCCAGCCCTTGCGATGCTTTCCCAAAAGCCGAAGGAGCTCGAAGCTAGGGCCTTGAGGCTTGCCTCGAGCCTCAAACAAACGCTGGGCGATGCCGTGGAAATTCACGTAGTACCGCTTGAAGGCAAAGTGGGTGGCGGAGCGCTACCTCAAGCCTACCTGCCCTCCTACGCCGTAGGGCTTCAGGTAGCTGGTACGAAGGCCGAGGAGCTCGGAGCCGCGCTGCGTAAGGCCAGCCCTCCCGTCGTTGGCGTAGAGCGAGAGGGGAGAGTGCTTTTGGACGTGCGGACGATCCTGCACCAAGAAGAAGACCTCGTTTGCAGCGCCCTTGCCGATGTTTTGGGAAGGAAAGGCGAGAATGGGGGCTGAGAACTACGTCGTCGTCGGGACTGCGGGCCATATCGATCACGGCAAGACCTGGCTCGTCCGGGCGCTGACGGGCATCGACACGGACAGGCTAAAGGAAGAAAAGGAACGGGGCATCTCGATCGAGCTTGGGTTTGCTCCGCTGAAGCTTCCTTCCGGCAAAATACTGGGGCTTGTGGACGTGCCCGGCCACGAGCGCTTCATCCGGCAGATGCTGGCGGGCGCCGCCGGTATGGACCTTGCTTTGCTCGTCATCGCGGCAGACGAGGGTGTCATGCCCCAGACGCTCGAGCATTTGGCGATTTTAGACCTCTTGCATACACAAAAAGGCCTGGTTGTCCTCACAAAAAAAGACCTTGTGGATGATGACTGGCTGGGTATGGTCAAAGACGACCTCCGAGGCGTTCTTGTGGGAACCTTCCTTCAAGACGCACCCATCATCGCCGTATCGGCCAAGACTCGCGAGGGGCTGGACGAGCTCCTTGAAGCGCTCGACACGCTCGCTTCCAAAGCAACGCCCAAGCCCGAAGGCGGGCCCGCCCGCTTGCCGGTTGACAGGGTGTTCACGCTTAAGGGCTTTGGAACGGTCGTTACGGGGACGCTTTGGTCTGGAACGCTCATGCCTGGAATCGAGATCATGATCCTTCCGAAGGGAATCAAGGCGCGCATAAGAGGCCTAGAAGTCCACGACCAAAAGGTTGAGAGGGCGATTGCAGGACAGAGGGTGGCCGTCAATTTAACGGGGGTCGGTGCAGAAGAGCTCAAAAGGGGAGACGTGCTCGTAGCACCGGGCTATTTTGATGAGGTCCTAAGGCTTGATGCGGTGATCCATCTTCTTGCCGAAGCCAAGCCGCTCAAACAACGCCAGAGGGTACACTTTTACCTGGGCACGGCCGAGGTGCTAGGAAGGGTCGTTCTTCTGGAAGACCAAACGCTCGAACCCGGAAAAAGCGGGCTGGCCAGGATTTTGCTTGAATCCCCCGTCGTGGCTGCCCCTAAGGATAGGTTCGTGATCCGGTCGTACTCCCCCATGGTGACGATCGGGGGCGGCAAGGTCATCCAGATTGCCGGGGCTCAAACACGCACCAAGAAGGCCGAGCTTGCCAAAAGCCTGAGAAAAAAGCTCGAAGGCACACTGGAAGACTTGATCGAGGACGCCCTGGGGAGCCTTGAGCTGGTAAGCGAAGAGGCGCTCGTACAAAGGCTTGCTCTACCCCAAGACCAGCTTTCTCAAGCTCTTTTGTCCCTAAAAGGCCTCGAACAAGCGGGTAAGGCGCTCGCTTTCAGCCTCGATGGCAAGCGCTTGTGGGTAGGAGGAGCGGCGCTTGAGTGGCTCCGAAGAGGGATCGTGGAGCTCCTTACGCCGTTCCACAAGGCCCACCCCGCAAGGGCCGGAATCTCCAGGGAGCTGATTCGGGAAAAGCTCGCCAAGAGAATCGAACCGAGGGGGTTCGGGCTTTTGCTCGAAGCGCTCGAGAGCTGGGGAACCGTCCGACTCAAAGGCGAGTTCGTCGCCCTCGAGGGGTTTTTGCCCACGCTCCCGGACAAGCTTGCCAAGGCGGGCAAGGTTGCGACCGAGCGGGTTTTGAAGGCCCAATTCCAGCCTCCAAGCTGGGAGGAGGCCCTTGAGGGTCTCGGCTTGAACCGGGACGAGGCGTTCGAGCTACTCGCCTATTTGCTCGAGCAAGGAGAGTTCATCCGCCTGAAAGAAGACCTCATTCTTCCAAAAGAGACGCTCGAGCGGGCAAAAACGAGGATACAAGAACTCATCCTGGAGAAAGGGCCTGTGGGTGTCGGTGAGGTGCGCGACGCGCTGGGTTCTAGCCGTAAGCTCGTCATTCCGCTTCTGGAGTACTTCGACCGGGTTAGATTTACCCGGCGCATCGGGGACGCGCGAACGCTCGCGGAAACCTGAGGCCAAAACCAAACACGGTATGGTTGACCGGGCTTGAGCCATTACTTAAACTAAAGTGGAGCTAGCCGTTCGTTCTGGAAGCGGATCGGGCCTGGTGGCCTGCCTGGACTTCAAATCCAGCGGTACCCCGTAAAGGTACGGTGGGTTCGATTCCCACACGCTTCCGCCAACTTTCCCAAAGTACAGGCTTTCGTGAGATTTCGAAGGGGTGGACGCGGAAGAAGGAGAGATAGGGGGCATTTCTCTCCCGCAGCGAGCTTACAATACCCAAAGACCCAAAGAAAAGAGAAGAAGAGCGCGGAGGGGCTAAAAACGCCTCCTCCGCGCAGAACAGGGTGGGCTTACATGTAAGGGCAGCTACCTCCCATGCCCATTCCACCTCTGCCACCCATTCCCATACCTCCGCCCGCACCGCCTTGCGGCCCCTGAGGGCCTTTTTTAGCAAAAGGCGAGGCCGACCCTAGAACCCTTCCGAGCGCAAGCTCTGGGCCTTTTTTGGTGAGCTTCTTGACCATCGCCATTCCTCCTTTTTTGCGTAAAATCTTATTAAATTCTTATGAGCCCCTGTTTGTCATTAT
The DNA here is from genome assembly GCA_002347965.1 of Nitrospirae bacterium UBA2233. Classification (GTDB taxonomy): domain Bacteria; phylum UBA2233; class UBA2233; order UBA2233; family UBA2233; genus UBA2233. The sequence goes on from DDYN01000016.1 coordinate 62,673, forward strand.
AGATCATCGGCTGTACCGTTGTCGATGTCAACCACGATGACGACGGCGTTGAAGGCCTCGAAAAAGCGCACATTTTCAACCACCAAAGCCTCCTGCCTTCCGTATCAACCAACCATTCTATATGAGATAGAGTAGCCCTACCACGCGTACACGCTCACGATAGAGGCCCTCGCGGGGTTCTTGAGCCCGGGGCTTGCGACGTACACGCCAAGAACGAACGTAAGCCGCTTTACGCCCTTAAGGTCAACGCTCATCAGCTTGGGCTCGCCCAATTTTAGGCAGGTCGCACGCGCAAGCTCTTTGCCGTCGCCAAAGATTTGGAGGGACATCCTAGCTTTAGGGTCCTCCCCCGCCTCGTCTAAGCCCGCCAAAAGGCTTAACGTACTGTAGGGCCTGGCCAAAAGGTACTCGGCAACCCCTTGCCTTGACCCACGGTCTACGCTCGTCGGACAGCCGTTCTTAAAGATCAGCCCAAGCTTCCACGCTCTGCCTTGCAGCAACACCGGCGCCGCCTTTGGGTTTACCTCGAACAGAAAACAGCCTGGCTCCGCCTTCTTAAGAACCTCCCTCACGCTCAAGTCTTTCTTCGCGGCCTCGACAAAAAATGGGGCCGTGCCCTTAGGAGGGGTCTTGTAAGGCAGCGCGTCGGTATGCGACCCCTTTAAAAAGCATGGCCCGAATATTTTCGGTAAACACCCGAAATCCACGGCATACACAGAAGCTGCCGACGACACACAAGCAACAACGAGCGCAAAGCCCGAGGCCCATGAACGAAAGAACGTACGCATACCTACACCTTTCTTGGCAAAATGGGGAATTTGACAAACCTATCCTCGATCAGACGCTTAGCGTTCATGGCCGTACGCGTCTTGAGGAGCGCTTGGATGAACGGGGCTAGGTCGCTCACACAGGCCTGTTGAATGGCGAGCTTTAGCTTTGGCACAAACTGCGGTGCCACAGAAACCGCCCTGACGCCCATCCCGACGAGGATCTGACAAGCAAGCGCATCGGCGGCCATCTCCCCGCATACGCTCACGGGCTTTTTGGCTCGGTTGCAGGCCTTGATCACCTTGTAGATGAACCTCAAAACAGCCGGATGGTATGGGTCGAACTGACTGGCCACGCGCTCGTTGTTGCGGTCGACGGCCAAAACGTACTGGATAAGGTCGTTCGTTCCGATGCTGACAAAATCGACGGCGCCCAACAATTCCTCGATCATAAGCGCCGCGGCCGGTATTTCGACCATGATCCCTAATGGAATCTTGGGGTTGAAGGGTTCTCCTTTGGCACTAAGCTCACCCTTGACCTCTTCAAGAAGGGACCTCACCTGCTGAACTTCCTCGAGGCTGGAAATCATCGGCAAAAGAATCCTGACGTCCCCTAAGGCGCTCGCCCGGAGAATTGCCCAGAGCTGCGCCTTGAAGAACGTGGGCAGGGCAAGCGAAATTCGAATGGCCCGCCAGCCCATAAAAGGGTTGGCCTCGTTCTTGTGGTCAAAAAACGCGATTGTTTTATCGCCTCCGATGTCGAACGTCCGGATACAAACGGGCTTGGGGGCCATCTTTTGGACGATGTGCTGGTAGAGCCCGTATTGCTCTTCTTCATCCGGAAAATGGCTGGCATCCATGAACGAAAGCTCGCTCCGAAAAAGTCCGATCCCGTCGGCCCCGTACTTGATCGCCAAGTCCGTATCCGCGATAACTCCGGCGTTTGCCAGGACGTAGACCTCCACTCCGTCCATTGTCCTTGCCTTGACGCAGGCTTGCTGGAGCAGCGCCTTTTGGTCTTTCAAGTACACCCGCTTGGTGTAGTTGTACTCCTGCTTCTGCTCTTCGTTAGGCCCTACTATCACCACCCCGTGAATGCCGTCTACGATAAGCTCGTCACCGTCGTGCACGACGGAAAGTAGCCCCTCGACGTCAATCACCGCCGGAATCTCGAACGACTTCGCCAAAATGATTGCATGCGAGTTGAGCCCGCCAGAACCAGAGACGATTCCGGCCACGGAACGGTTTTCGAGGTCGGCAAGCGAGATGAGGCTGATGGGGTCGCACACCAAAACTACCTGCTCTCTTTTTGAAACCCTCTTGCGCCTCGTGCGCTTGGCGTAGTTCTCCGCAATCCTCCTCGCAATGTCCGACAAATCGGAGAACCGTTCCCTCAGGTAAGGGTCGGGGATCTTCTCGAACACGTACCGGTACTCCTCGAGTACGGCCTCGAGCGCCTTTGGGACGAGCGTGCCTTCTAAAATTTTCCGCTCCACTGCCCCTAGCATGTGCTCATCCTCTAGCAAAAGAAGGGGGGCATGGAACAGCTCTGCCTCTTTTTCGGAAAGCGTCTCGGCAATCGTTTTTTGGATGGCGGACACTTCTTTGAACGTCTCTTGGACGGCCCGCCGGAACCTTGCCATCTCTCTTTGAGGCTCGTGGTTGACGTTGAGACGAGCGGGCAGGTAGTGATCGAACGAGCGAGGCGTAATTACGGCCGCCTTACCAAAACCCACCCCCTGGGAAGCGGCAATCCCCTTAAGGACGGCATGCCTGGTTAGGGGGCCTTTTTCTTCCTTCGGCCCATCTTGAGAGCCTACCTTTCGTTGTGCCACGGTGCCAGGTTCTAAGTAGCGCTCGAACAGCAAGTCAACCAATTCGGCGTTCATGACGACGGAGCCGAGCTGCGAGGCCAGCGTCGTGAACATCTGGACTTCCTCCTCGCTGAAGTCCCGCCCCTCCTTCGTCTGGACGACAAGCACTCCGATCAAGGCGCGCCTTGCAATTAAAGGAACGCCCAAGAAGGTCGAGTAGCGCTCTTCTCGCGTCTGGGGGAAATACTTGAATTTCGGATGGTCGAAGGCATTCTTGACGAACACGGGCGCACCTGTTTCGGCGACAAGCCCGACAAGCCCCTCTTTGGGGCGCATCCGAACTTTGCCGATCGCTTCTTTATCCAGCCCCTCTGTAGCTTTCAGCACAAGCTGCCGCCTTGAGCGGTCTAAGAGGTAGAGCGAGCAGCAATCGACGCCCATGCGCCTTTTGACGAGCCCGACAATCGCCTCTAGCGTCTGGTGAATGTCGTGAGACTTGGAGATTACCTGGGAAATGTCGCTCAGAAGGGTAAGCTCAGGAGATTTCATGAAGCACCTTCATCGGCGATAAGAGGAACGAACACGCAAGGAATGGTCGGTTTCACGTAAACTTTACCCGTATCGCTCTTCGTGACGAGCGTAAGCCGCTGGCTCCGTCCCTGACCCAAGGGAAGAACCATCCGACCCAAAGGGGCAAGCTGACCTACGAGCGCCCTGGGAACATCTTTTGAGCAGGCGCTAAGCACGATCCTGTCGAACGGGGCGGCATCATTCCACCCCTTGGACCCATCGCCCAAACAAAAGCGCACGTTCTGGATACCGAGGGCATGCAGCCTACCCTTGGCCAATTCCAGCAACCCTTCGATTCGCTCGATTGTGTACACGTCTTTGGCCAGGTACGCCAAAAGCGCCGTCTGATAGCCAGAGCCCGTTCCAATTTCTAAAACGCGGGATTCGGGTGAAACATCTAAATACTCCAGGCTCAAGGCCACGATATAGGGCTGTGAGATTGTCTGCTCTTCGCCAATCGGAAGGGGCCGGTCTGCATAGGCTTCACCGGCCGAGGAGGCGGGCACGAACAGGTGACGAGGTACCTCCAGCATGGCCTTGAGAACCCTTCGGTCGGAGATTCCGCGGTTCTCGAGCTGGCTTTTGACCATGTCCTGGCGTGCTCTCTCGAAATCCATCTCCCTCTTCCAAGTCCCTTCATAGACGCTATGCTGAACGCTGTTAAAGCCTTTCCTATTATACCTTTAAAATCCCGAAACGACACGCTGTCTACAATACCATTTTTAAATAAAAGTTTGAGATTAGAGCTTAAGCCAGCCTTCCGCGGGGATCGGCCCCAAGAGACGAACGAACAAGAAAGTGTCAGAATTTCCTTCGAAGGGTCCCAGCGTCTCTAGCCGGTAGCGGCCGTTACCCAAGGGTTCGAGCATGGGCTTAGAAACGGGCAAAAGGCCTTTATTCAAAACAAGCGCATCCATCCTACCAGGCAAAAACGCCGGCACGATCCGTACTTCCAACCCAGATTCTTTTTGCTCAAAGAGCATACTCGGCGCCTCCGGAATGGAAAGGCCCCCGCCGCCGAGCCCCAACCCGCCCTCGTGGACCGAAGCGGCCAGGGCGAACATGAAACGGAACGCATCGGCAAGCGCTCCGTCGGTAACCTTGTCCAAGGCATCCGCCCGAGAGTGGTTGAACCAGGGCACGATGATCGGTCCCGTCGTAAGGCATGGAACGCCCGCGTTGTAGAAAGGTACTAGGTTCGAAAGGGACGACCCGCCGGACCAGGCAAGCCTAAGGAACGCGGGGACGGGAACGCCGCCGGAGGCGCCAAAGAGCGTTTGGGAGAGCGCATCGAAAAAGAGCGTGGGCGCAGAAAAGGTGGAGGATGTAAACCCCTTGGGCGATACGACCGCTTGCTCTAGGTTGAGAAAAGCCTTGATGGGAAGGCGGTTTTCGATTCCGAGCGTCTGGAGCGCCCTGTAGGCGCCAAGCAGTCCGACCTCTTCCGCGTCCAAAAACAAGAACCCGAGGTTCGCTAGAGGATAGGCCCGCTTCAGGGCACCTGCAAGCTCGATCAGCAACGCCACGGAGGCGCAATCGTCGGTTGCGCCTCCAAACCAGGTATCGAAATGGGCCGCAAGAAGCACAAGAGGGGCAGGTCCTGGATTTTGTTGGCTGAAGGCATAAAGGTTTTCCCCTAACGCAGGCAAGGTGGAGGGCTCGATCATGACACCTGCGAAAACGTCCTCCTTGCCAAGCCGCTCAAGCAAAGGGGTGATTGCATCGAACGGTATGCTGAACGCAGGGATGCTTTCTTTTTGAACGCCGTCGAAGGCAAACCCCATGGACGAAGCAAACGGGTATGCGGGACAACCCGCGTGGCTGAACACAATCGCCGAGGATCCCTCATGGATCGCCCGCTGATAGGCTACAGCAACCTCGTTGAACGACCCGATCGGAGCGAGCGCGATCGCGCCCTTAAGGAACGGGGAAGTGTCCAAGCCGCCTTCAAGTAGGCGTACTGGAAAACTCCCTACAAGCCCGCTTGAATACGCAAACGTTTCATGCGGAACATCTCGCCCTTCTATGGTTAAAGAGTTGCTCTTCGGCCGGTAAGCCAAAAACTGGAACGCGTCGGTTTGAACAGAAAAGCCTAGGGTCTCAAGCTGCTCTTTAAGAAAGCCCCTTACTTCCGAAAGGCCCTCGGACCCCGCACGCTTCTGCTTGAAGGCGGCGAGCCTTTCGAGATGTGCCCATATTGCCTTAAGCGGAACCGTAGGCCGGGGACGGGCAGAGCCTAAAAATTGGGTCGCGCCAACTCCCTTCGCGGGCCCTGTATAGGCCAGCGCCAGCGGAACGGACCCGAGCGCCTGGAGCGCCCTTCTTCTAGAGATGTTCAACCAACCCCCCCTATTAATGTCAATCCTGCGCTATAGTATAGATGATTCCAGCCAAAACAAACGAAGGGGGCCTTCGATGTGCACAACTTGCGGATGCAGCGAGCCCGGACAGGTTCCAGCGGGCGAAAAATCGCCCGGTTCGGCGATGTCTCACGATATAGGCGTTTCTTTGCTTGCCGCCAACGACAAACAGGCCGAGCACGTCCGGAGCCATTTTACCAGGCATGGGACGCTCGCGATAAATCTGATGAGCGCGCCAGGGTCGGGCAAGACCGCGTTGATAGAGCGAACTCTCGAAATGACCCGGGGGAGGCTTAAGATTGGGGTGCTGGCAGGAGACCTGGAAACCCAAAGGGATGCCGAAAGAGTCCAGGCCAAAGGGGCGCTCGCCAAGGCGATCACAACGGGCCAAGCCTGCCATCTGGATGCCTTTATGGTCGAAAAGGCCCTTGAAGACCTCCCTCACGAGGCGCTCGATCTTTTGTTCATCGAGAACGTGGGTAATTTGGTCTGCCCCTCTCTCTACGACGTGGGCGCGCACGTAAACGTCGTCCTTTTGAGCGTAACCGAGGGCGAAGACAAGCCGCTTAAGTACCCGCTCGTCTTCCGGGCGGCAGAGCTTCTCGTTGTCAGCAAGACAGACCTCCTTCCCTACCTCACCTTCGATGCCTCCAAGGCCAAGGCTTGGGCGCAAGAAATCAACACGGGCATCCGCATCCTTGAATTATCGGCCAAGACGCTTTACGGGTTCGAAGGCTGGACAAATTTCCTGTTTGAGCGCATCGAAGCCCTTCGGCCAGAACATGCCGGGCCTAGGTCTTGAACAGGCCAGAGTCGGGCAAGCAGACGGGGGCAGCGAAGCAACGCCATAATCGCGCTTGAGCTTGAGAAAGAACGATGGCTTTTTGGCTGATCCCGGTCAACCCTACTGGCGACCTTCAACTTTCGGCGCTCGTTGCCGCGCTGCCCGTTTTTTACCTCTTCTGGGCCTTGGGGGTCCGGCGCCTGCCTGGGCATACCGCCGGGCTTGGAGTTCTTTTGATCGCGCTGCTTGTGGCCGTTCTTGGCTATCGCATGCCCTTGACGCTCGCGTTGCTCTCTGGGTTTTACGGCATGGCTTTTGGCTTGTTCCCGATTTGCTGGATCGTCCTTAACGCGCTTTTCGTCTACAACCTTGCCCAAGAAGCCGGCCACATGGAGACGATCCGGCGATCTATCGCCTCTCTAACGACCGACCGCGCGATTCAAGCGCTCCTCATCGCGTTTTCGTTCGGAGCGTTCTTAGAGGGCGCCGCAGGCTTCGGAGCCCCCGTCGCCATCACGGCCGCCATGCTGGTAGCGCTCGGATTTGCCCCTCAAAGCGCGGCCGTTCTTTGCCTTTTGGCGAACACCGCACCCGTGGCGTTCGGGGCGCTTGGGGTGCCGATCCTCGTAACGGCCCAAGTGGCAGGTCTTCCGCCAGAGGCCGTAGGCAGGGTTGTAGGGAACACGCTGCCCGCGCTCTCTATCATGGTCCCGTTCTACCTGGTGTTTCTCCTGTCAGGCTTGGGCGGCGTTCGAAGGGCATGGCCTTGGCTTGCGCTCGGGGGGCTTTCGTTTGCCCTAACCCAGTGGGCCAGCGCACGCTTCCTTGGTCCTCAGCTGCCAGACATCCTTGCAGGGCTAGCCTCGCTCTTTGTCGTGGGAACACTGCTTTGGCTCTGCGGCCCCAAGGAGAACCCGGTTGGCGCAAAGAGCCCAAGCCTCAAGCAGGCGCTTTTGGCCTTCTTACCCTTCTTGCTCCTTTCTTTGCTCGTCGCACTCTGGGGAATACCGCCCTTCAAGGCTGGGCTCGATAAAATCCTGGATATCAAGCTTGCCATCCCGTGGCTGGATGGAGCCGTGGTGCGAAACGGAAAGCCCTTGCCGGCTGTCTTCGAGCTCAACCTCTTGAGCGCGGCCGGAACGGCCCTTTTTTTGGTAGGTGTCCTTAGCTGTTCAATCTGTGGGTTTTCTTTAAAAAGGGGCGCGCAAGCCTACTTAAAGACGCTCAGGGCGCTTTCTTTGCCCATATTGACGATCGCATCTTTTTTGGGGTTCGCCTATGTGGCCAATTTCTCGGGGATTTCGTTGACGCTTGGGGTCGTACTCGCCCAAACGGGGCGCGCGTTCGTTCAACTCTCGCCCTTCCTTGGATGGCTTGGAGTATTCTTGACAGGCTCGGACACCTCGTCCGGTGCGCTTTTCGGAATGCTCCAGCGCTCAGCCGCCGAACAAATAGGGGTGGACCCGCTCATTTTGGTCGCTGCGAACGCCACAGGCGGCGTGGCGGGCAAGATGATCTCGCCGTCTTCGCTGGCCATCGCCTGCGCCTCCGTCGGGCTCATAGGCAAGGAAGGAGACGTGTTTTTGAAAACGCTCGGCCATTCGCTCCTGTTTGCCAGCCTCATCGCCGTGATCGTCACGCTTCAAGCTTACGGGTTTTGGTTTTCATGAAAACGATCACGCTACCCGAACGAACTCATCGGGCTGGGCTTATTAAGCTTCTCCGATGGGCTTGAGGATGCACGGTCGTTCCTTCCTTTGAGCTGCCGGTTAAAAAGGCTAAGGGTACGCTTGACACTGTTGGGCCCTAATCCTAGGATGAACTTGTATTTATCATGAGCAATCCAAGGAGCTCGGCTAGCGTGGACGACATGTCCAAGGTTTATGTCATGGTGTTGCGTTGCCCCGATCGGCCGGGGATTGTCCATCAGGCGACGGGGGCGATCCTGAGCGTTGACGGAAACATCATCGAGAACGCACAGTTCACCGATCCGGACTCCGGGATGTTCGTGATGCGGACACGTTTCCGCAGCAAAGCCGACGCCCAAGCGGTGCAAGAGTCGTTCGCGGCCGAGCTCCCGAGCAACGAGTTCGACGTCCGAGTGCGGCCCGAAACCGAGCGACTCCGAGCGCTGGTGATGGTCTCTCGATTCGACCACTGCCTGCTCGACCTACTCTACCGCCACGGCAACGGGGAGTTGGACGTCGACATCCCTCTCGTGGTGTCCAACCATACCGATTGTAAACGCCTTGTGACCGAGCGTGGCATCCCGTACCTGCACCTGCCCGTGTCTGCCGAGACGCGCCCCGAGCAAGAACGGCGGCTGCGCGAGGTGATCGCCGAACATCGCATCGACATGGTGGTGCTCGCCCGCTACATGCAGATCCTCTCCGCGGAGTTGTGCGCCGAGCTGTGCGGGCGCGCGATAAACATTCACCACTCGTTCCTGCCCGGGTTCAAAGNNCCTACCACCGCGCGTTCGAGCGCGGGGTGAAGCTGATCGGCGCAACGGCGCACTACGTGACGGCCGACTTAGACGAAGGGCCGATCATCGAGCAGGATGTCATCCACGTCAACCACACTCACGACGCCGAGGCGCTCGCCCGTCTCGGCCGCGATGTCGAGCGCAGCGTGTTGTCCCGAGCCGTGCAAGCCCACGCGCAAGACCGAGTGATCCTGATTGGCAACCGCACGATCGTTTTCAGCTGAGCGTCCTCCCTCCCTTTACTGCTTTGGCAACACGTACCACAGGATGGCCAAAAAATGGCAGGCGCTCCCGCCCAACACGAAAAAATGCCAAACCGCGTGGTGGAAAGGCAGGCGTTTCCACATGTAAAAAGGAACGCCAAGGGTGTAGAAGAGCCCTCCTGCAAGCAGCCAGGCGATCATTCCCAACGGCAACATCTCAAGCATTGGCTTAACGGCAACGATCACCATCCACCCCATGGCGACATAAAGCGACACCCCAAGGTAGCCGAACATTTTCGGCTTATTCCACAGAATGGCCTTTAGGGCAATCCCGCCGACGGCCATGGCCCAAATCGCGCCGAAGAGAGTCCAGCCCCATGGCCCTCGCATGAGCACCAACGCAACCGGCGTGTAGGTTCCGGCGATCAACAAAAAAATGCCAGAATGATCCAGGGTTCGAAAAATCTTTTTGGCCCGGGGTGAGGACACGCCGTGGTATAGGCTGGAGGCGCTGTAGAGAAAGACCATCGTTGCCCCATAAATGCACAGGCTCACCACGTGCCAAGCATCCCCGCGCTTTCCTGCAAGGGTTGCCAAGATAGCCAAAGCCGCGATGCTCAAGGCCGCCCCTAGACCATGCGTAACGGCGTTGGCAACCTCCTCGCCCGCGCTGTACCGGCCACCTTCCTTCGAACGCCCGGTTTGCACTCGGACCGTTTCCTCCGCGAATGCTCCCAATATCGCCGAATTCCCCGTAGAGTCGTCCATTGCGATCCTTTCGCCCTTACTCCAGGCTTCTGTCCAAACGTTCATTCATACCAAAAGCAGGCATCCCTACGCATCCGCCCTTCCGTAGTCGTCCTCAATCCGCTCGATATCGCTCTCACAAAGCTTCGCTCCGATCTGGGTTTCGATGAGGACAAGCTCGGCGTCATCGGAAGCGTTCTCGAGACGGTGGAGATGGCCTTTTTGAATCGCGATCGAATCGCCCGCTTTGAGAGGCCGTCTTTCCCCGTCAATCGTGACGAACGCCGATCGAGCAGACACGATCGCCCACACCTCGTCACGGTGGAAGTGACGCTGGTAGCTCAGCCTAGATTGAGGGGACACCCTAAGGCGCTTTACCTTGTAGCCCGGCCCCTCGGCGAGCACGTCGCCGCTACCCCAAGGCCGCCGATCGATAGACTCCCCCTTGGGAGCCTTACCGCAAAACGCCAAGCTCGCAGCCCCTATAACACCAGCATCGTCCCCTAGCCTGGCCTTGAGTAAGCTCATTCCCTGAACAAGGTTCGGCATGGCACGCCGCTTTATTTCGCGAATGGCCGCCTTGGAGAACCCCTCCCAAAGGTTTGCAAGCCCCCCCCCGACGACGATCGCCTCTGGGTTGTAAAGGTTCGCGAGCGAGGCGCACAAGACCCCCAAGTCTTTGCCAAAGCCCTCTAAGACCTCTAGGGCGCCTTTGTCTCCCCTACGGGCCATCAAAGCGACCCTTTGGACAAGCTGAAGTCCCGGCCCGTCCCAGATGCCATCCTCGCCCATCAAGCGCTTGACTCTGCTCAAAAGACCCCGCGTTGAGAGGTAAACCTCGGCACATCCAAAGCTTCCGCAGCTACACCGCGGTCCGTCGGGAAACAGGCTCACATGGCCTATTTCGGCCGCCATCCCGGACGAACCTTCGAATATCCGCCCCTGGCTCACAACTGCTCCGCCAAGGCCCGTCCCGAGCGAGAGAAAAACAAAATGCTCAAGCCCTTCTGCCGAGCCCTTCCAGCGCTCCCCCAGGGCGGAGGCACTCGCATCCTTGATGGGGAAAACAGACATGCCAAACCTTTTCTCGAGCCGCTCTTTCAGGTTGACATTCTTCAAGGCAGGACAGTTTGGAGGGTCGAGAAGGACGCCTGTCCTGGGCTCCAAAGGGCCAGGACATCCGACCCCGAGCGCGGCCGCCTTCAACCCTTTTTGGGCGGCCATGCACTGAAGGCCATCAATGAGCGAATACATCGCATCCAGCGTATCTTGAAGCCCCGCGTCAACGCGGCTAGCGCGTTTATCGCGAAAAAGGACCTCCCCTTCCGGGGTTACGACCCCTCCCCTCACGTACGTTCCGCCCAAATCCACGCCGATCGCTACAGTGGGAAGCTTATGCATATGGATAGCGTAGCACACCCGCAGGCCGGCTTACGAAGCCTTCGCTGCCGAGAGCGCTCTAGTCGCTGTTCTCTTGCCGCCGCTTGGCGTATTCCTCCAGGTCGGGATCGGGAAGAACTTTTGGGTTTGACCTCACGCTCTTGCTCAAGGAGCTTTTAGGAAGGCCAGATGGCCTTTGTAGAGGCTGGGGAGGCCATATGCACCTTTTTTCAAAGGCGCATATGGCGGCATCATCCGGCATAGTGGGTGCCGCTGGACCTGCAGCATCGGGGTTTGGGCTCGCCGCCAAGCATCTTCGTCCGGGCAAGGTTGCCATAGCGTTCTTCGGCGAAGGGGCCATGAACCAGGGCATGCTGCTCGAATCGCTGAATCTCGCCGTCGCCTGGAATCTTCCCGTCGTGTTCGTTTGTAAGGATAACGCATGGGCGATCACAACGCCCTCTTCTTCCGTCACGGGGGGCGCCCTCCTTGATCGTGCCGCTAGTTTCGGCATGCCCGCCGTCCAAGCGATAGAACATAAAAAACTTGACCATTGTTAAACAAGTGTGTTATTTGATTATAGCTAGCCGGCGCTACATCAATCTAAACATCAAGAGGAGCCTAAGGGATAAGGGGGGCGAGGGGTGTCGGTTCCCTCCAAAGAAGGCGAGAAACAACCATAAGGGGTAACGGCATGAATCGAGCGCGTGGTGGCTATTTATCCTTGATAAGCTCCCTATTGATGAGACATAATAACATAATAATAAGAAATATATAACCTTAGGTTGCTACTGCTTCCTATAGCCGTTTAGATCAAATTTAACACAAAAAAGTCCACAAAGAGGGGGCTTCGTGAGCATACATAAGCAGGTAGCGGCCTTGGTCTTAGCAGGTTGCTGCTTATTGACATCCTGCAGTTTCTTAGAGCGCAAGGGCGTGGATACCGCCACCCCCTTTTTGGAGCATACGGTAAACAACCTTCTAAGGCTCGAAAATGCCAGGCTTGCCAAAGAAGGCCTGGCCGGGCAAATTCTGCTCATTTCGGCGTTGTGCGAGTTTACCCCGCAAAACGCCACCCTCCTTACGCTCGCCTCCCAAGCATACGCATCCTTTGGGCTTCTCGTTGAAGAGGAAGACCCAGGCTATGCCGAGGAGGTTTACGAGGTTGGTAAGGGCTATGGCCTTCAGGCCTTGGCATACGAGAACCATGCCTTCCAAGAAGGGCTTGCAAGGGGTACTAAGATTGCTTACATGGCCGATCGCCTCAAGAAAGACGACGTTCCTGCGGCCTTTTGGTATGGGATGAATACTGGGCTCGGCTTGATGCTCGCCCTAGATAACCGCGTGGTGCCGCTGGAATCAGATCATCCCGAGAAGGTTGCACAGATGGGCGACCTTGCGGAATTGTTCAAGAAGATCCTGGAGCTCGACGACAGCTATTTTTTCTATGCGCCAAGGCTTTTCCAGGGCGCCTATTATATGCTCATCGGTCCCTTGATCGGTGGAGGGTCGGAGCCGGCTTCCAGGGAGTTCTCGATTGCCTTCAAAAAGACCGAGAACCGTTTCCTCCTAACGCACGTCTTCTACGCCCGCTACTACCTGACGAACCTCCCCGACAAGGGGCGATTTCAAAAGACTCTCACTTACGTCCTCAATACCCAGGCAGATGTGATGCCCGAGGCGGCGCTGGCCAATGCCATCGCCAAAGAAAAGGCGCGGTGGCTTTTAGAACATCAAGACCTCTTTTTTAATCCTTAACGACAAGGAAGCTGGTTATGGTGATGACACGGCGGGCCTTCTTGGCCGATACGCTAAAAAACGCAGGGCTTGCTCTCTGTCTCATGCAAACCCCTGTGGGCCTTCGCATTGCCGTGGCAAAGGAAAGGCTGGATGCCTGGCTGAATGCATGGGTCCGGGTGACTGCCGATGGCATTGTGACGCTTCGGGTAAACAAGACAGAGATGGGCCAGGGGGTTCATACGGCTCTTGCCCAAATTCTTATGGATGAGCTGGAAGCCGACCCTGCTTTGGTTCGTATCGAGATGGCCCCGGCAAGAATAGAATACTGGGACCCGGTCTGGTGTGCCTTTTTAACCGGCGAGAGCACCTCCGTACGGCACATGCATGATTTGTTGCGGAAGATGGCCGCCACGGCTAGGGAGATGCTGATAAGCGCAGCTTCCAAACAATGGGGCGTTGATAGGGTCTCGTGCCGGGCACAGAACGGGACCATAGTGCACGTTCCGACAGGCAAGCGGTTGGGCTACGGTGAGCTCGCCCAAAAGGCTGCGAGCATTGAGATCCCGCAAGACCCGCCCCTCAAACCCAAGGAGGAAAGAAGGCTTATCGGCCAACCCCTTCCTAGAGTCGATATCCCTGCAAAGGTTGCGGGATCGGCAAAGTTCGGCATCGATCACTTCATGGAAGGCATGCTCTATTCGAGCCTGGCCAGGCCCGAGGCCTTGGGGGGTAAGGTGCTCTCTTACGATAAAGAGGCCGCCCTGCACGTACCCTACGTCCGGGGTGTGGTTAAGCTCGAGCACGGCGTCGCGGTCGTAGCCGAAACGCTGGAAGCCGCCTGGAATGGCAAGAATGCCCTCAAAGCCCGCTTTGACCCCGGCAGATACCCCGACCTCGATACAGAAGCGATCGAAGCGGCTCTGCTATCGTGCCTCAAGCGGAAGGGCAAGGTTGCCTTAAGCAGGGGTTCTATTGAAGAAGGGCTCCAAAATGCCTCTAAAACGTTCCGCGCTGCCTACTACCTTCCTTACGTTGCGCACGTGACGATGGAACCGATGAGCTGTCTGGTTCATATCCAAAAAGACCGGGCGGACATCTTTGCCCCAACGCAGAACCCATCGTCTGTCCTGGCGGTTGCAAAATGGCACTTGGGGCTTGATGAAAAGAAGATTCATGTGCACGTCACCCTTGCGGGGGGAGGGTTCGGAAGGCGCCTTAGCTCGGATTTCATTGAAGAGGCGATTTTGATCGCCAAGCAGGTCAAAAGGCCTATCAAACTTGTATGGACGAGAGAGGAAGACTTCCAAAACGACATATTCAGGCCTGGTTGCGCAAGCGAGGTTTTGGGCGGACTGGACGAAAACGGCCGACTCATCGCTTGGCACCACCGAGTGGCCGTTCCATCCCTGTACCTTCGCCTTTCTCCCCACCGCTACCAAAGGGGAATAGACCATGCCGGTGTAGACGGGATCGTGACCACACCCTACAACGTGCCAAACTTTTTGGTCGAGTACATTCGAGTGGAAACCCCAGACATTCCCTGTGGTTACTTTAGGAGCGTGGGCAACTCGCACAACGCCTTCGTTGTCGAGAGTTTTATCGACGAGATGGCCCACTTGGCAAGAAGAGACCCCGTCTCATTCCGGCTTGAACTTTTAAAGGCCAACCCTAGGGTGAGCAGCCTTATCGAGATGACGGCAGAGCGGGCGGGCTTTGGGAGGTCGCCCAGGGAAGGCCATAGTCTCGGCTTTGCTTACCATGGCTCGTTTGACGCGCACGTTGCCCAGGTGGCCGAAATATCAACGGACGACAAGACGGGCCGGATTCGTGTTCACAAGGTTTTCTGCGGGGTTGATTGTGGCCCTGTCATCAACCCGGATACGGTAAAGGCCCAAATGGAGGGGTCCATCATCATGGGGATCAGCACGGCCCTCAAAGAAAGGGTGGCCTTTAAGAGAGGCGGAGTGGAAAACAAGAACTTCAATACCTACCCTATCCTTCGGATGAGCGAGACTCCGAAGATTGAGGTTTTCATCAAGGAAAACCCCATGGCCAAGATCGGCGGAGTCGGCGAGCCGGGGCTTCCGCCTGCTATCCCTGCCGTGACCAACGCCTTTTTTGCGGCGACGGGGCGTCGTATCCGTAAGCTGCCCATCGAGCTCGGCCAAAGCTAATGCCGGTTTTCATTCTTTCCCCTATTAGGACGGTGTTTTGAGCGTGCTTGCCTCCATGCTATGGAGTGGAGCAAGGCAATAAAGCGCCAAAAACTTTATATTAGGTGCAATCCTAGAGGAGCGTCCTTAATTTTTTGAATATGCTAAACTGAAACCCCTTGTTTACTATAATAAGGTTGTCGAGGAGAGGGCCCATGCCAAAAACCGAAAAAAGCCTTATCGTAAACGGAAAGCCTTACGCTCTGGACATAAGCCCGGATATCCCGTTGCTTTGGGTTCTAAGGGAGCATTTAAGGCTAACAGGAACAAAGTTTGGATGCGGCATAGCCCAGTGTGGGGCATGCACGGTCCATTTAGAAGGAAAGGCCGTACGTTCTTGCAGCATTCCTGTTGGCGAGGTCTTCGGCAAGAAAATTACGACCATTGAGGGGATTCCCCCCGACCATCCCGTCAAACGTGCATGGATTCAAGCCCAAGTCCCCCAGTGCGGATACTGCCAGCCGGGACAGATCATGCAGGCCATTGCCTTTTTAAATGAGAACCGAAACCCTAGCCATGAAGAGGTCACTCAGGCCATGGAGGGAAACTTGTGCCGGTGCGGGACCTACCCGAGGATTCTCGAGGCCATTATGGCGGCTTCGTCTGCGTTAAGCCGGGTGTAAACGCAAGGAGTAGGACGCGAATTGGGCAAGCATTACCCTATCAGGTGGTTTAGATTAAAGAGCTTCTTGAGGGACAATCAAAAAAGCAGGCCTTGGCCGTTGGCGCTATGCCTACAGGATTCGGACACCTGCCCTTAACGACCGAAGCGATCAAGGAAGCGTTAAGATCGGTCTGAAGGAAAAGAATGCAAAAAGCGACTTTCTTCGAGGAGCTTACCGCCGCCCTCAAGGATCAAAGGCCGGTGGCACTTGCTATTTTGGTCGAGACAGTCGGATCAACCCCTCAAAGGCCGGGTGCCAAGATGCTTGTTTATGGGGACGGTACGACTTTGGGCACAGTGGGCGGTGGGATGATGGAGTACGAGGTGATCCAAAGGGCCCTCAAAGCCTTTGAGGGCGGGCACGCTGAGCTTCTTTCAATCAAGCTTTCTAAAGAGGCCGGCTATATGTGTGGAGGGAGTGCCAAGGTTTACATCGAACCGCTTTTACCGACCTCGGAGCTGATTATTTTGGGGGCAGGCCATATAGGTCAAGCACTTGCTTTCTTTGCACAACCACTCGGGTTTCGTGTCGTACTTTTGGATGGCAGGGAGGAATTTCTCGGACAAGCCAAAAAAAGGAACGCTAGCATAAAAACCACCCGCGTCGTCAACTATGCCGACCCCTTCCAAGAAGTTTGGGTCGGGCCATCTAGCTACATAGTTGTGGCGACCTTTAGTCATGCCCACGATTTCGAGGGGGTTCGCGCCGCGCTGAAAACCAAGGCTTCTTATATCGGGCTTGTCGGTTCTAAGACCAAACGT
Source organism: Nitrospirae bacterium UBA2233 (assembly GCA_002347965.1). Taxonomy (GTDB): domain Bacteria; phylum UBA2233; class UBA2233; order UBA2233; family UBA2233; genus UBA2233. The sequence goes on from DDYN01000016.1 coordinate 79,162, forward strand.
GCGGCACTCGAGGATCACCTCAAAAGGGAAGGAGTCGAGGTGGCAGACATCGCCCGCATCATGACGCCCGCCGGGTTGCCCATCGGTGCCGTAACGCCACAAGAGATTGCCATTTCTATCCTTGCCGAAATCATTCGGCTACGTCGTAGCTATGACCTGTCCGAACATAACGGGGCTTCTTCTTGCAGCCGGGCTGTCCCGGCGCATGGGAAGCCCCAAGCCCCTGCTTGATTTCCAGGGTAAGACGGCAGTCACCCTTTGCCTTGAGGCAATGTTGAGCGGTGGCGCGGGCCAGGTCGTCCTCGTGACTCACCCAGGGCTTCGTCTGTGCCTCGAGGCGCTTGCTAAGGGCCTGCCCGTACGGGTCGAAACGAACCCTAAACCGAATTCAGCCATGGCTGATTCTTTACGAGTAGGGATTAAAGCGTTAAAAGCCGACACAGAAGGCGTCCTCGTCCATCTCGTCGACCACCCGCTCGTAAAGCCGCAGACAATCCAGACAATGGCCGGCGTATTTTGTCAAAATGCCTCCCAAATAATTATTCCAATGTTTCAAGAAAAAAAAGGCCATCCTGTCCTACTTCCGATGAAATACTTGGGTGCGTTTCGGCCCGAAGAGACGCTGAAATGCTTGATCAAAAGATTTGCTAAACATGTGCGCTTTATGGAGCTTAATGACCAGGGAGTCCTGCAAGATTTGGACACACGCGAGGCTTACCTGGGGGCCAAGAAAGCTTTTGAACGGCCGAAGGGTGAATAATTTTGTTTCTTTGACCGATACTTATATGACCGCGGCAGCGTAAGCGGCCGTGGTCATATGTCTGGCAAAAGAAAAACCATTGTCAGGCCTGTTCTCCTGCCTGGGTAGCTCCATTTGACAGCCCTGACAAGCCACAAGATAGCCGCTACAGCTCTTTCGTCTTTTAGATGCTCAATCGGAAAGGCGACGGAGTCTTTCTGTGCCTCAAGAGCGGACATATCCATGAACGACTCGAGCGAACACGCTTGCCATCGCCCCCCCAATGCATAGATTTAGGCATCGAGGATGTGGTATCGCTTAATCCTATGGCGGAGCACGTTGCGGGTGATGCCCAGAAGCTGGGCTGTCTTGACCTGGTTGCCCTTGGAAATTTCGAGCGCCCTTCGGACCGTCGCCTCTTCGAGCCGGTCGAAGGCTGTCCCCGGGTTCTTCATGAGGAACCTCTCAAGGCTCGCCTCGAAGGGCTCTTCTTGCCCTGTCCTGCTGGCTTCCGGGTCTAAATCGAGCGTGTATGGGGGTATGGAGAGCTCCAAGGGGGTAATCTTGCCCCCTTTGGCCTTGAGCCCGGCCTCCCTTAGGGTGTTCTCAAGCTCCCTTACGTTGCCCGGCCAGGTGTAGGCAAGGAGCACGTCCATCGTTTCTTGGGTAATGTGGAGGTAAGGGTTGGCGAGCTCGCTCCTGAACTTGCCCAAAAAATGCTCCACAAGAAGGGGAATGTCTTGTCTTCTCGCCCTTAACGGCGGAAGGTTCAACCTTACGACGTTAAGCCGGTAATAGAGGTCTTCCCGAAACGTTCCGCGCTTCAAAGCCTCTTCGAGGTCCAGGTTTGTGGCCGCGACAATCCGCACGTCCAGTTGGATTGGCTCTTTCCCCCCCACGCGGTAAATCTCGCGCTCCTGAAAGAACCGAAGCAGTTTGGCTTGGATTGGCAAGGAAAGCTCGCCCACCTCGTCCAAGAACAAGGTCGAACCGTCGGCAACCTCGAACAAGCCTTTTTTTCTAGCAGCGGCGCCCGTGAAGGCGTCCTTCTCGTGGCCGAACAGCTCCGACTCGATCAGGCTCTCCGGAATGGCCGCGCAGTTGATGGCCACCATCGTGCAATCTCTACGGCTAGAGTGTTCGTGGATCTTCTTGGCAATCAGCTCTTTGCCCGTACCAGACTCTCCCCATAGCAACACCGTCGCGTCCGTCCTGGCAAGCCGGCCGATCATCTTGTAGACTTCCTGCATCAAGACGCTTTGGCCGACAAGCTCGCTTTCTTGGGGCGGAATGGGGCTCTTTTGCCCCCCGATCGACTCCAGAAACCCACGGACCTCGAGGGCCTTCGCGACGAGCTCTGAAAAGGCCTCGACGTCGAAAGGCTTGAGGAGGTAATCGTAGGCCTCGAGCTTCATCGCGTTGATGGCCGTCTCGGTCGTCCCGAAGGCGGTCATGACGATAACGGGAAGCATGGGGAACTCTTCTCGGATCCTGCGAAGCACTTCGATCCCGTCCTCGTAGGGCATCTTGACGTCCAAAAGGACAAGGTCGGGTTGGTCTTCCCTTAGCTTCCGCATGCCCTCTTTTGAGTCGTAGGCCGATAGCACCTCGTAGCGACCCTTGAAGATCCGCCGGAACGAGTAATGAATGTTCCGTTCGTCGTCGACGACCAAGATGCGCTTCATCGTTAGACGGGCTCAACCCCTTTCTTGGGCAGCCAGACGCTTGCCGTCATCCCCTTGCCGCTCGGGCCCGGCTCCAACGTAATCTTTCCCCCGTGCTCCTCGATGATCCGGGCAGACAAAGGAAGCCCGAGACCAATCCCTTTTTCTTTGGTCGTGTAAAAAGGGATGAAGAGCTTCGGAATCTCCTTGAGGTCCACACCGGAGCCCGTGTCTTGGATATCCACCCGAAGGAACGCCTTCGACCAATGAACCCCGCAGGACACCTCTCCAGCTCCCTCGATCGCCTGGAGGGCGTTGAGGACGAGGTTCAAAAATACTTGCTTGAGCTTGTTGCCATCGACACGGAGCACGGCGGGCTCTTTCCCGTAGTTTTTAACGAGCGTCACTCCGCGCGACTTCGCCTCGTACGCCGTAAGAATCAGCACCTCTTCGAGGATCTCCTTGATATCGTGAGGGGCCTCGTGGAGGCCAGACGGCCTCGCGAAATCGAGAAACTGCTCGATAAGCAAATTAATGCGCTTCACCTCGTTGTTTAGCACGGCGATGTCGTCCGTTACCTGACAAAACCGGCAAAATTCCGGCGCTTGGCGCTGTATGGCGTAAAGAAGCATGTTTATGACGTTTAATGGGTTCCGGATCTCGTGCGCAAGCCCGGCCGATAGCTCCCCTAGGCTCACGAATCGCTCTTTGTCGGCGATCTCCTTTTGGGCCTGAACCACCTGGCAATGCAGCCTGGCGTTCTCGATAGCCATCGCGGAGTGAAGCGCCGAGAGGTTGGCAAGCTCGAACTCTTCTTGGCTAAGCGCCTTGGCAAACGACCAGTAGATGTTCATTACACCGATCACGACACCCTGTACGCTCAAAGGAACGCTAAGCAGGCTCACGAGCCCCTCCCCTTGGAGAAGCGCCTTGTATACAAGCCTGCCCTCCCGGGAAATGTCCGGAATAAAGACGGGGGAGTTGGTTTTTACGACCTCTCCCACGAGCGAACCGGCTACCTCCAGGGGGGGTTTTTGTGTGTACCCTTCCGAGCCCAAGTAGTGCGCTTTGATATAAAGGATTTCTTCATCTTCGTCGAGGAGGAGGATGGACACGAGCCTGGCATCCAGGAGGCTCGAAACGACCCTGGTGATGCCCTGGAGCGTATCCTCCAGCGATCCAGGGTTGGAATACATCGTAACGATCGCCCTGGATGCCTTGAGCAGCTTCGATTCTTCAACTCGCTCTAGCATGCCTGGCAAACACACCCGGGTCTTTTTTTGAGCTTAATCTTCTTGACCTCCAAAGGCAACGCCCGGATCAGCCCCAGTATGCCGTAGTACTCTTTTACGCCCATTCCCAAGAAGGAGACGGCCACGAGCGCTCCCAAGCATCCCATGAGCCCCGCATGGGCCCCGAGCACGCCAAAGCGCGGGTTCCAGGAAGGAAAACTGGGAAACAAGCAAAAAAGGCACGGCGTTCTTGGCGGGTCCAAAAGAACGACCTGCCCCTCGAAGGCGTACATGGCAAGCTCCAAAAGCGGGGTTTGAGTGCGCACGGCAAACAGTCCGAGCGCTTCTCTGTCCTCGAAATTATGGCGGCAATCTACGATGAGGTCCGGCTTGGGCTGCAAAGCGTCAAGATCAAGGTCTCGAACAAACCCAGAGATCGTATGAACGCGCGTCGTTTTACTGAAACGCCGAATCGCCTCTTTGGCAAGCTCTGCCCTAGGCCGCCCGAGGCCGTCTTCGGGCATCAAGACCTGACGGTTCAAGTCTTCAAGGGTAAGGTCCCCTTCGTGCACGAGAGTAAGCTCGCCCACGCCAGCCGCCGCCAGCTCGAGCGCAAGAGGCCCGCCTAGCCCCCCCACTCCGGCCACAAGCACGCTTGAAGACGCAAGCTTCCTTTGAGCCTCGATGCCAAACCCGGGCAGCGCGATCTGCCTTGCAAACCGCCGGTAGGACTCCTCCATGGGTCCCCTAAGAGAGCAGATTTTTTTCGCCCGTCCTTACTGTGTAGGTCTCTTCAAGGGGCAAAACGAACACCCGGCCATCGCCCGCGTTACCGGTTTGATTGACTTCGAGTATCGCTTTGAGAGTATCTTCGACCTTTTCGTCTTCCACGACGATCTCGATGAGCCTTTTTGGGACAAACTGCAAGGGCCGGTGAATCTGGTGCTCGAGCGCGTACCTAGCGGGGGTCATGGTCAGCTTGCCAGGCCCCTCCATGGCCTCCAGCTCTGGGTCGATCTCGCTCATCACCCCGCCCTGCTTGCCTCTGCCGAGCACCGCATGCAGCGTCATGCCCGTCACGCCGACCCGCTCGAGCGCTTTTTTCGTCTCGGGGACAAGCGCCCTCCGGATGATGGCCACAACCTCTTTCATAGCCCCCTTTCCCCCGTACGGATGGTGTAGGCATCGAGAACGTCCGTCACGAAGACTCGGCCGTCGCCTATATTTCCCGTACGTGCGGCCTCCATGACCGTCTCGACGACCTTGGGCACGTCCTTATCCTCTAGAACCATCAAGAGCATGACCTTGGGCAGCTCGTCGTAATGAACAGACCCGACTACAAGCCCTTTTTGCTTCCCCCTCCCGAACACGTGCATCTTGGTCAGCGAAGGATACCCTTCGGCCTCGAGCTTCAAAACCACCTCGTACTCTTTCTCGGGCCGGATAATCGCCCGGACCATCTTCACGGCACCCTCCTAACGTTTAGTGTATCTCCAGTTGCCTTTGGTTCGCCGACTTCGTGTAACGCGCTACTTCCGATTTGGGAGCTAGGATCTGTTTGAGCCAAGGGGGAGGGTCTTTTTCAATCGCCCGGACGAGCTTTTGCAAAAACCCCTCGACGGTCTCTCCTGTTTTAACCTTGACGGGGCTGATTCCCATCCGCACCAGCGCAACCGTGACCTCCGGCCCGATCTCGCCGGCTACGATCACGTCGGTCCCGTTAAGGGCCTCGAGCTTGTCCATAATCCCGTTCGAACCTGACGCCTTGAGATGGTGGAACGACAAGACGCTTTCGATCCACGCCCCTGTCCCGTCGAGCCTGTACACGACGAAGCGCTTGGCCCTGCCGAAGTGCTCTGTCAGGTGAAGGAGGTCGTCGGATGCGAACGCAACCTTAATGCCGAGCCCGTCCTCGGGCTGCCTGGAAGTCAAACGAATGCTCGAAAAGGGGGCTTTCATCGTCTCCCCCCTCCTATGCCAGCATCCGTTCGGCATGGGAAAAGCACTTCTTTGGGCAGGCACGCTGGCAGGACTGGCATCCGATGCATTCGCCAGGGCGCGCCAGCCCCATGACCATCCGCCCATCCTCGTCATTTTCTAGCTCCTCGAGCATGAGAACAGCGCACCCACATATCTTATAACATCTTCCGCATCCAAGACACTTGTCCGTATCGATCGCCTGCACGAACTTAGGGGTCCAGGGCCTGCCGGAGGCGTTGAATGAAACGAGCAACCCCGAAGCTTCAGCCATGACTCTCTCCTTCATTTTAAGCTTATCGCTTGCCAAATGCGGCCTTTAAACCCGTCTCAACTCGAGCGTGACGGGAAGCTTGCCTTCGAGCGCCCCCGGCGGAACGAGCAGTCGAAAGCCGTTCGAAAGCGTGAGAACCTCCCCCGAATCCTCGAGCTTGCGCTCGAGAACCTCTTCTTCCAAGTCTTTCTTGGCAATGTAGACGGTCAGCTTCCCGCTTGGAGTCCTACGGATCGTCGCCTTCACCCTCTTTTCTCCTTCAATTCAAATCGATACGCCGCATTCGGCCTGGCACTCAACACACGGGGTTGCGAGCCCCTTTCTCCGAACTTCTTCCCGGATGACCTCGCCGTAGGCCTTAAGGAGCGATAGCCGAAGGAGCCTGATGGCCTCTTCCTCGTCAGGCTTTGGCTCTATGGCCTCGATTCGGGCCTTGTAGGCCCGAAAGCGCCGAAGCAGGGGCACCCTGAACGCGTCGATTACCTCCGAATCGAAGGCAACCCCAAAAAAGCCGAACAACTCCTCGGCCCGCTCGAGCCTGTAGAACGCCTCGGGGAAATTCATTCTGACCATGACCGATCTGTAGACGCCTCGTTGTTTTTCATCGTCATAAGAAAACGTTAGTTCCTTTTCAATAGACTCTAATTAGCCCTAACATAGTTTTTTAATTTCCGAGCAAGCAATAAAATGAGCGGCAAGGCGTATCCGCTATTCAATTTATGGCCCTTATTTGCATGTGTTTATGTCTGCGCTCATGGCAAATCAGGCCGCCGACGGCGCCGGGTTGCCTGCTCATAGGCATAGCCAACCTCCAGTACCGTCGCCTCATCAAAGCGACGACCGTGAATCTCGATACTCATGGGCATTCCCGTTTTTTCACTAAACCCGGTGGGAACCACTAACGATGGACCGCCGGTCACAGGAGCAAGCTCCATGCCCAACGGCAAATAGAGGGCGTTGTTAGTACGCGGTGCCGTCTGGGTGACCGGCGGGTAAACCAGCACGTTCAGTTTAAGACGATCCATCTCGTCGCTTACGTAGTCACTCGCCTGCTTTTTCCAATTTAGCAGCGCCGTATTCAAGCTCGCCAACGCCGGATCCGGAACCGCCCTCGATATTTGGTCGACTAGGCCCAATCCAAAGAGAATAGGGGCCATGCGCGGGTCAGCAAGGAGGTAATTCATCTCCAGCAAACGTGAAATATGGGGCTCTTCCAATCCTGCCAGATATGCATCAAGGGCGCTTTTCTCTTCGGTCAGAATTGCCGCAAAGGGTAGCAAGGTGAAGTCTGGTAGGGTAACGGGATCCACGAGCTCCGCCCCATTAGCCTTCATGTCTTCCAATGCCCTGGTGGTCAGATCGTTCGTATTGTCTCTGTTAGAAGCCCCCCAAGGGTCGAAATTGACAGGCCCTGCCAGACCAAACCCGCGAAGGACGCCTATTCTCTTCCCAACCAAACCATCCGGCTTCAGGTTCGTCCGGTAGCTTGTAGGACGATAATACTCGGGCACCATAGTCAAGGCATCCCGGGGATCTTGTATGGCAATGGCATCCAGGGTCCTGGCCACATCCTCCACCGTACGTCCCATAGGGCCGGGCGTGTCGAAACTAACGGAAAGAGGCAACAAGCCGAAGCGTGGAACCAGTCCCGTGGTTGGCCTTAGACCTGCCAACATATTATTTGTGGACGGTATCCGCACAGAGCCTCCAGTATCCTCGCCAATTGCCACCAGCGCGAAATCTGCCGCTATGGCCGCGCCTGAACCCCCCGATGACCCGCCTACGTCCAGCCCGAGATTGTATGGATTACCCATACGCCCCGTCCAGCTGTTCCAGCTCAATACACCCGAGGCCAGCTCGGTCATGTTTGTCTTGCCCAAAATGATTGCGCCGGCCTTTTCCAGATTTTCTACGACCGCGCTGTCCTCCTTGGGCATAGACCCGGCCAGCATCCTAGAACCCCCAGTGGTTGGCAAGTCCTTGACATCGAAGGCATCCTTGACAACGTAGGGCACACCGTGCAGCGGGCCTGCAAATTGGCCAGTATTCCGATAAATGTCATCCTTTTCTTTGGCCTCGACGAGGGCCCGGCTGTTCAAGGTTAAAATTGAGTTGATTCGATGACGGCGGTCACCTGTCTTATCGAGACGCGCGATCCGCTCAAGATACGCTGTAAGAACATCAACACAAGTAAATTCGCCTGCGGCGAGGCCTGAATGAAAACGCTCGATGGTCAGGTCTAAATATTTCGGATCAGTTTGGGTATGGCCTAATTTGAACACAGAAAGAAATGCCAAACCAACGCATGCACTGGATAAAAACTGGGCTACTTTGCGCACAGGGCCATTCTCCTATTATTTTATTTACATACAATCAAGTAGATTGTATGTAAATAAAGTATAAAACTCCTCGGCCCGCTCGAGCCTGTAGAACGCATCCATCGTTTTCATGGGGCGGATGCAACCTCTTTAAACCGCTCGAACGTCGCCTTCGCCTTGCTCGTCGCCACACGCACGTCGCAAAGAAGCTTCTCCAACGAGGAAAACCCGAATGCCTGGGCATCCCTGAGGGTTTTGTCGAGTACGACAAGCCTGCCAGCGTAGATCACGACTCTGCCAAACCCCTCGGAGGATACCTCCAGAACCATCTGGAAGAACCCTCCTGTGTCGCGCTCTAAGCTAACGGCAATCGCCCTGTAAAACGCCCGGATTTTTTCGAGTGTTGCGGAATCTAGCGGGGAGCAAGACGACGCGTCCACCTTCTTCGGGTTTATGAGCCCGCCGACCAGCTCTTCGTCGCTTTTGGCATCCAGCGTGCCGTAAAGATCGTTCGCCCGAAGCTGGCTGGCCAGATCCTTCAGAAACGCCCCCTCGAAAGGGCCGAAAGGTTGGCCAGAGGGCTCTTCTGCCCTCATGGAGCCGCTTCCCTTACGAGAATCTTTCGAATCCAAGGCGGCGGGTTCGTGCCCAGCATGGCAACGAGCCTCTTGAGGGCATCTAAAATCTCGTCCGTTTCCTTGGCCTTGATCGGGTGGATTCGCTTGCCGACAAGCTTTGCCGCGGCACTCGGGCCGACCTGCGCCATGTACACGATCGCGCAGCCCTTCAAGGCTTCGATTCTTGCATTCAGCTTGCTTTCACTCTCAGCCCCTTCTTGGTCCCCAAGGAACGCAAGCTCGGATGCAAACCGGTAGCCCTCAGGGTCCACTTCGTAGAAGAACATCCTTTTGGACCTTCCAAAATGGGCGTCGATATGGACGCCATCCTCGCTAGCAAACGCTACCTTCATCCAACCCCCTCCAATCCAAAATGGCTTACTGCGTGATGCTCTCTTTCTTCGAGTTTTTGCTCTTCCAACTCCAAAAGGACGTTTGCGATGTCGGCAAGGATCCTTGCCGAACCGTTGTATCCCACCTTCGAGCGCATCGCCCCTCCCACGCGGTCAAATACGGGCATACCCATCCGAAAAAGCGGAACCCCAAGCCTTTTGGCAAGACGCGCCGCCCTTGCGCTGGCTACGAGCAAGTCTGAGCCCGCCGCCATCCGTTCCAAATCGCCCAGGTCTCCGATCGTGACCTCTTCGGCTTCGATTGCGGCAAGCGCAGGCCCGTTGGCCGGGCCGATTAGCGCTTGAAGCTCCATGCCGGCCTCCTTGGCAAGCTGGGCGACGGCCAAAAGTTCGTCTGGTTCGAGCGCGGCACTGAGCTTCTTTCCTCCTGTAAAGAAATGCGCATCGAGCATGGTATCCAAAAGCCGCTCCCTGTCGCGCTGGATCTTTTGGGGCACCTTCGCGCCAGAAAGCTCGATTAGCGCGGATACAAGCCTATCCGTAGCTTGAAGCCCTGTTACCGAGTCAAAAACCCGGTAGGGAACGCCAAAGCACTCTTGAAGCCTACTAGCCGCCCCCTCGACGCTTTTCCCGAGCGCGAGCGTCATACGGGCAAACGGCATCTTTCCCAACTCGTCAAGCCTGGTTCCGTCCATGACGACGGGCCGAAATCCCCCGCCGGACAGCCTTCCGTCCATCCCAAGCGAGAGGTCGGGAAGGACTACAGGGATCAGCCCGAAGGCTTGGATTAGCTCCTTGATATCGTCTACGTCCCCCGGGCCGAACCCTGCGCTAGGTAAGACATTGACAAGCCTTTCCCCGGAAATCGGCTTCAAGGCGCGATCATCCGGGATCAGCCCGCTTACGAGGGCTTCCAGCATCAGGGCGAACCCGTCTTCAAGGCTCCCTTGAAAATCGGGCGCGTTTGCAAAGACCAGCGGCGTTTTGAACTCTAGATGGTCACTCTTGAAGCTCTCGAGCATACCCCTTACGTCTTCCCCGCGCGTCTCGGAGAGCGCAGTGGCGATGACCCCTATCATGGAGGGGTGAAACTTTTGGGAGAGCTTAAGGAGCGCCCTTCGCAGGTTCTCCTCGCCCCCTAAGATAACGGGCATTTCGCTTAAAGCAGACGTTCCCATCGGGGCCGGTTCCCTGAAATGGCGGGTAAAAAACACCTTGGCGAACGAAGCACACCCCTGGGCCCCGTGAAGAAGCGGCATCGCGCCCGCTACGCCCAAAAGCGCCATGGCCGCACCAAGCGGCCTCGAGAGCTTCAAGGGGTCAACAGAGACGTCTTTTTTGATAGAAACCGCCCTGGCCATCTTCTTACACCTCGGCCGCGAGCTCGCCCGCCACGGCTGCCTCCCACGGGGCGGGCTCCAAGACGAGCCGCCAAACAGGGTTGGCAAGCGCCCTATCGACGTCTTTGGCGAGCCTGATAAGGCCCTTGTAGCCCGCGTAGCCGCGCATGCGCTCTTGGTTAACGTCTAAGAACGGAATCCTGGACTTGAGCGCGACGTACTGGTTGCGGCCGCCAGCAATCAGCATGTCCGCCCCGCGCGTGCGTACAAGCTCTAAAAGCTCCCCGCCCGACGCCCGCGTAAGAAGAACGCCCCGATCACCCAAAAGCTCTTTGGCCTTAGCAATGTCTTGCTCCGTGCTCTTTCTGGTGCTCGTGGCGATCACCTCCATGCCTAAATCTTTTAGGGCCGAGATGACCGACCAGCTCTTGACCCCTCCCGTGTAGAGCACGGCTCGCTTGCCAAACAGCCGTTTCCTGATAGGCTCGAGCGTTTGGAGGGTTTGGCTTGTCATGGCTTGGGTAAAAGCGCGCGTCTTTTCAATAAGCGCGGCATCTCCTAGGCGCTCGACGATCCTTAAAAGCAGCCCGTTCGTTTCTTTGAGCCCAAAAAAAGACCCTTCCACGAACGGGATGCCGTAGCGCTCCTCAAGCCCGCCTGCTAAGTTGATCAGCGCGTTCGAGCAGATCAAAACGCTTAGCTTCGCCCTGTGGGCCGTGGCAACCTCTTCAAAGCGCCCGTCGCCCGTGATCTTGGAGAGCACCCGGATGCCCAACTTGGTGAAAACCGGTAGGATGTCCCAAAGCTCGCCCGAGACGTTGTACTCGCCGATGAGCGCGATGTCGAACGGGGTTGTTTCTTTGGGCTCCCTCGTTCCGATGACGCGCCTTAAGAGCGTATCGCCCGCCACGCGCGTTCCCAAGACCTTGGAGCCCACGAACCCGGGGGCCATCACGGGGATAACGGGCAGCCCTGTTTTTCGGGACGCCTTCTTGCACACGCTCTCGATGTCCTCGCCCGTAGATGCGGGCACGCAGGTAAGGTACACAAAAAGCGCCTTCGGGGAGTACCGCCCGGCAATTTCTAAGATCGCCCGAAAGAGCTTTTCTTCGCCTCCCATGACGATGTCGTTTTCGCTCAAATCTGTCGTGAAGGCCGTACGGTAAAGGCTTGGGCCCGAGCTTAGGCTGTTCCTCGAGCCCCAGGCGTTGCCCCAGCAGGCAATCGGCCCGTGCACGAGGTGCGCCGCGTCCGCGATCGGGACGAGCGCGATCGTAGCGCCGTCGAAAGCGCACCCGCCCGAAGACGACCCGGGCTCGGGGGCCTTCCTGCATGCCGCCTTGTCTTTTTGCTTGTGCCCGCAGGAAGGCTCGTTGATCAGCTCTTTTGCCCTTGGCACGGCCATGGCTTACTCCTATCGGATGAGGTCAAAAGAGATGTCGGTTTTGCCCGGCACGTTCGTTTTCCTGTCTAGCTCGTCCAAAACCGTGTTCACGACCATCGTCAGGACGTTTAGCGCGCCCTGGTAGCCCAAGATCGGGTAGCGGTGCAGGTGGTGCCGATCGAAAATGGGGAACCCGATCCGTACCAACGGCGTGCCCGTATCCCTTTGAAGGTACTTGCCGTGCGCGTTCCCGATGAAAAAGTCCACCGGCTCGGTAAACAGCAAAGAGCGCAAATGCCACAGGTCCTTGCCCGTGTAAACCTTTCCAGAAGCCCCGAACGGGTTCGAAGAGAGCAGATATTCGGCCTCTTTGGTAAACTCCTTGTCGCCGTTCGTGCACAAAACGTGTGCGGGCTCGGCGCCAAGCTCCATCAAAAACGAGGTCAGCCCAAGGACCAAATCGGGGTCCCCGTAGATCGCAAAGCGCTTGCCGTGGATCCAAGCGCTGGAATCCGTCATCGCATCCAAGAGCCTCCCGCGCTCTTTTTCTAGCTCTTCGGGGATGGGCTTCCCTGTAATCTCCGAAAGGGCCTCCATGAACGCGTCCGTCCCCTTGACGCCAATCGGCCGAAGCGCGAGCGTCTTTTGCTGCGCCCAGTTTTGCGAGACCCACTCGAGCGTCTTCAAGGTCGAATACCGCTGGAGGGCCAGCGTGGCCGACGCGTTTTGGGCGTCCAGCGCCTCCTCGAGCGGCGTACCCGCAGGGTAGAGCTGGTAATCGCCCGTGTTGGGCGAGTCCACGACGTCCGAGGTGTCGGCCAGAATGGTTGCCTCGATGCCGAAGGCCTTGAGCATCCGCTTGACTTCGCGAATGTTGGCCGGGTAGGTGTCGAACCCCGGGATAATGTTGACCTTCCCGTTCGGGCTTCCTTTGGGGCGCGCCTCGGAAAGCGCCTGCAGAATACCCTTGAGCATGTTGTCGTAGCCCGTTACGTGCGAGCCCACGAAGCTCGGTGTGTGGGCGAACGGAACTGGCAGGTCTTCGGGGACCGCACCCTGCTCTTTGGCATTCTTGATGAAGGCGTTTAAGTCGTCCCCGATCACCTCGGCCATGCAGGTCGTCGAGACGGCGATCATCTGGGGCTTGTAGAGCGCGTAGGCGTTCCCAAGCCCCTCGATCATGTTGCTCAACCCCCCGAACACGGCCGCGTCCTCGGTCATCGAAGAAGAGACCGCGGCGATGGGCTCTTTAAAGTGCCTGGCAAAGTAGGTTCTAAAGTAGGCGACGCAGCCTTGCGAGCCGTGGACGAACGGCAGCGTCCCTTCGAACCCCAGCGAGCACAAAACCGCGCCCAGGGGCTGACAGGCCTTGGCCGGGTTGATGACGGCCGCCTCCCTGGCGAAGTTCTTCTCTTTGTACTCTTTGGTCTTCGTCCACTCGGAGATCTTAAGGACATCTTCTTCGCAGGGCATCTCGCTTGCGGCCCGCTTGGCCTCAAAGCTTTTTTGGTAGCGCTCCTCTTGAAAGAGCTCTACGTGGTCCTTGATGCCCAAAGGCGCGTTGGTCTTGCCGGTGTCCATGCCTTAAGCCCTCCTCCAGGGCGCCTGAATAAGACTCCAGGCTGGGTTATTGATTGCCATGTCCATGTCGCGGGCGAACACCTTGAACCCGTCGTAGCCGTGGTAAGGGCCCGAGTAGTCCCAGGAGTGCATCTGCCGAAAGGGGATACCCATCTTTTGGAACACGTACTTCTCCTTGATCCCCGAGGCGACCAAATCCGGCTTGAGCGCCTTGACGAGCGCTTCCATCTCGTAGGCCGTCACGTCGTCGTAAACGACCGTCCCTTCTTTGATGTGCTCCGTGGTCCTTTGGTAGTCGTCCTTATGGCCGAACTCGTAGCCCGTGCCCATCACCTCCATGCCTAAATCCTCGAAGGCGGGGATTGTGTGCCTTGGCCTGAGCCCGCCCACGTACAAAAGCACCCGCTTGTCCTTAAGCCTCGGCTTGTAGCGCTCGGTTATCGCGCCCATCTCGGGCTCGTAGCGCGCGATGAGCTTCTCGGCATTCTCCTGGATGGTTTCGTCAAAGTGCGAGGCGATCGTCCTTAGCGACTTGGAGATCATCGTGGGCCCAAAAAAGTTGAACTCTATCCAGGGCACGCCGTATGTCTCCTCGACAAAGCGGGTGATGTAGTTGATCGAACGGTAGCAATGGATGAGGTTGAGCTTAGAAAACGCCATTAGAGCAAGCTCTTTGAGCGTCGCGTCGCCCGTCCAGACGCTTACGACCCTGAGCCCCATCTCTTCTAACAGAATCCTCGAGGCCCATGCGTCCCCGCCGATGTTGTAATCGCCGACGATGGCGACGTCGTAGGGGCCGGGCTCGAAGCCCAAGTCTTTCTTGAACTGCTCGGCCTTGGGCATGATCCAGTCGCGAATCGAGTCGTTGGCGATGTGGTGGCCGA
>DDYN01000028.1 GCA_002347965.1 Nitrospirae bacterium UBA2233
AAAAAGAGCGAAAGGACTGCGAAGAGTAAGTAAGGGCTTCGAGTTTCTCACGCACTTCATCCTTCTTTTTTATTTTGAAGGTTTTTTGGCCATAACCTACGTTTTTTGCATGAGCGCGTTTGTCCTATGGTACACTATCATAGTCTAAATCGTCCACAAATTCCGGAAAAGGGGGTTCTCATGACTTGCCGGGTGTCCATTGTTTTTTACAGCATGTACGGCCACATTTACAGGCTCGCCGAGGCACAGGCTGAGGGGGCACGCGAAGTTCAGGACGCCGAGGTGAGCCTTTTTCAGGTGCCCGAGCTCGTCCCCGAGGACATCCTCGAAAAGAGCGGGGCCAAGAAGGCGAGGGAAGCGTTCTCGCACATCCCCGTCATGAGGCCCGAGCAGCTTGCCGATGCGGACGCGCTCATCTTTGGTACGCCTACAAGGTTCGGTAACATGTGCGCCCAAATGCGTAATTTCTTGGACCAAACGGGCGGATTGTGGATGAAAGGGGTGCTCGTAGGCAAGGTCGGCAGCGTCTTCACCTCGGCTGCCAGCCAGCACGGAGGCCATGAAACGACGCTGCTATCGTTCTATACCACCCTTTTTCACCACGGCATGATCTTGGCCGGTGTTCCCTACACCGAGCAAACCCTTTTGAGCCTCCAAGAGCCCATGGGAGGAACGCCTTACGGTGCCTCGACAGTGGTCGGAGATGGAAGCCGAATGCCGAGCGAACCCGAGCTTGCCATCGCCAGCGCGCAAGGAAGGCGTGTCGCCCGTCTTGCGTCCGCGCTGAAAGCCTCGAGCTACTCCGGATAATGCAAAAGATTTCAATGCTTAAGGTTTACAGGGCAAGCGCCCGGTGAAGATCTAGAAGGGAATTAAGGGTCAGGTCCGGCATATACCCAAGATCGTCCATTGGGCGGTTGCTGCGAGCGACCCAAACCGAGCGCATGCCGGAACGCTTGGCACCGATGACGTCAAAGGGGTTCGACGAGACCATTGCAAGCTCGTTTGAATCCAGCTTGAGCCTTTGAAAGGCCAGCGCGTACGCCTTCGGGCTTGGCCTGTACGCCCTGGCCGCGTCCACGCTGAGCACGGCCTCAAAAAACCCGCCCAACCCAGCATTCTTCGCTAATCTATCCAGCATAGACGGCGTTCCGTTCGAAAGGATCAACTTCGGATAGCCGCTCAAGGATTTTAAGGCTTTCTTGGTGTCCTCGAAGGGCTTCAAGCATGCGTAAGCTTCTAACAAGCGCGAAACGTCGTTCGGCACAACGGGCAAGCCAAGGCTCTTCAAGGCAAACCAGAGGGCTTTCTGGGTAAGGCTCCAAAAACCCTCGTAGGCCTCCATAGCCGCCAGAAGCCAGGTGTATTCGTGCGAGCCTGGGCGGGCTTAGGGGCGGAAAAGGCCATACGCCCGCCCAGGGACAGCGCCGTACAAAAGATGCCAAACCAAGATCATAACAGAAGCCTGGATGCCGGCACTTCTCAAAGTACATTCGCCGTTTCCGTAAGATGTGCAGGCAATATGGCGAGGACACCGGGGATGGCTAAGAATCCCCAGGTTGCTGATTCATAACCGGATCCGATGCCGAAGCTAGGTGCAAAGCCTTAAGAACGTCCCACACGGAAGGAGTCCCTTCGAAGCCTCCACCTGGTTGCACGTATAGCCTGCAGCAATGCTGTTCCTGGCTAGGGTGTGTGCCGATTACGTCTCGGCCGTTCACCAAGATCGTGGGCGACCCGAATTGTCGAGTGTAGAGTGGAGCACCGGGCTCGTTCCGAACCCACTCGGACCATGACGGTGGGATTTCCACACGGACGAACGCCTCCTTGAGGACTTAGCGCACCTTCTCGATGTTCGGGCAATCGGCGTCGTAGATAATTTCAACCTTCATCTCAGACAAGCCCCTTTCCTTGGTCGCTCGATAACGCTTGCTTACGTACTAAACCGCCTGAGCCGGAGCGCGTTGGTGATCACGGAAACCGAACTCAGGCTCATCGCGGCCGCCGCGATGACAGGGCTCAAAAGTAGCCCGAAGGACGGATAGAAAACCCCCGCCGCCACCGGGATGGCCAGCGCGTTGTAGCCGAAGGCGAACAAGAGGTTTTGTTTGATATTGCGGACCGTTGCCTTACTTAGCCGCCTTGCCAGTAAGATACCCTCCAAATCGGGCCTCATGAGCGTCACGCCCGCGCTTTCGATCGCCACGTCCGTCCCGGAGCCCATGGCGATTCCCACGTCGGCCTT
Organism: Nitrospirae bacterium UBA2233; assembly: GCA_002347965.1. Lineage (GTDB taxonomy): Bacteria > UBA2233 > UBA2233 > UBA2233 > UBA2233 > UBA2233. The sequence goes on from DDYN01000028.1 coordinate 2,246, forward strand.
GGCCAGCGCGGGAGCGTCGTTGATCCCGTCACCGGCCATTGCCACGACCCTGCCCTCTTTTTGCAGGCGCTCTACAATTGCTTGTTTTTGGTCCGGCAACGTCTCGGCGTAGACATCATCGATACCGAGCCTTCCCGCGATGGCCCTTGCTGCCACAAGGCGATCTCCGGTGACCATAGAGACCCTGAGACCTTCTTTGTGGAGCGCTTCGATTGCGTCGCTTGCGCCCTCTCTAATGGGGTCCTCCACGCGAACCAACCCGGCCAGCCTGCCATCGATCACGACAAAAACAAGCGTTTCCCCGCCCTTCTGGAATGTTTCCGTCCGCTCTATTATCCCGCCCGGGGCAACCCCGAATGCTTCGAGCATCGCTTGGTTGCCTACGAGGACATCGTGGCCCTTGATTTTGCCGTGCACCCCCTTCCCGGCTACGGCTTCGAACGTTTCAACGCTTAGGATCGCTGCCCCTAAGCGTTTGGCGGCTTGTACGAACGCATCCGCAAGGGGATGCTCGCTTGCCGCCTCCAACCCGGCCGCAAACTCGAGAATCTGGTTTTCCTCGAACCCCTCTTCAGGCATTATGCCCTTAAGGACCGGCCTGCCCAGCGTAACCGTACCCGTCTTGTCGAGAACGAGCGTGTCCACTCTGCAAAGCATCTCAATCGCCCGGGCATCCTTGAACAGAACGCCCATCTGCGCGCCTTTGCCGCTCGCGACCATGATAGACATCGGCGTAGCCAGACCAAGGGCGCAAGGACAAGCAATCAAAAGAACGGCGAGCGCGCTCAAGAGCGCGTACGTAAGCCTTGGGCTCGGCCCTAGCAAGGCCCACGCGGCAAACGTGGCCAACGCGATCAAAAGGACGGCGGGGACGAAAACGCCGGCCACCTTATCGGCCAAGCGCTGGATGGGCGCGCGAGACCTTTGGGCATGCGCCACCATCTGGACGATCCGGGCGAGCACCGTCTCCTCCCCCACCCTTTTTGCGACCATAATCAGCGAACCGTTCTTATTGAGCGTTCCGCCGATAAGCGGGTCTCCGAGGCTTTTCTCTGCAGGGATGGGTTCGCCCGTAACCATCGATTCGTCCACGGCGCTCTTTCCTTCGAAGACCTCGCCGTCCACGGGGATGCGCTCTCCGGGGCGAACGCGAAGCCTGTCTCCAACCTGCACCTGCTCGATGGGAATGTCTTCTTCTACGCCGTCACCCCGGAGACGCCGCGCCGTCCTCGGGGCAAGCTCCAAAAGAGATGCGATGGCGGCTCCGGTACGGCTCCTGGCCTTGAGCTCAAGAACTTGACCGAGCAGCACGAGCGTCACGATCAGCGCGGCGGATTCGAAATAAACGGGAATAGACCCGTCGGAGAGCCTGAACGCGTCCGGAAACAGCCCCGGAGCAAGCACGGCGAGCACGCTGTACAGATAGGCCACGCCCGTACCGAGCGCGATCAAGGTGAACATGTTGAGGCTTCGGTTGACAACCGAGGTATAGCCCCTATGGAAAAAAGGCCAACCTCCCCAAGCAACGACCGGAGTGGCCAGAAAAAGCTCGAGCCAAACACCCGCCTTATGCGGCACGGCAACGCCAAGGATTCCCTCGAGCGCCATGCCACCCATAGAAATTAAAAAAAGAAGAAGAGACAAAACGGCGCTTACATAAAACCGCCTTGTCATCGCCTTGAGCTCGGGGTCTTCTTTGGGAAGGGGTTCGGGCTCCCTGGGCTCCAAGGCCATGCCGCAGACAGGGCAGCTTCCCGGGGTATCCTGGATGACCTCCGGATGCATCGGGCATGTCCAGCGCGTTTTCAGGGTATGCACCGGGGTTTCACGCTCCAAGGCCATGCCGCACTTGGGGCAGGCCCCCGAAATCTCTGAACGTACCCCGGGACACATCGGGCATACGTATGGAGCTTGTGGGCCTTGATTGTGCGCTTGACAATGCGCGTGCTCTGAACGCTCGTTGATTTTCGCCATGGCTTACCCCTTTATGGTCGAAGAACGGTCAACGTGAAGCTTCTTTAATTATCTTACCGTCCTGAGGACCGTTGGAGCAAAGATGAACCTGCAGTACAAGGTGTAGGCGCTTTGAAAGAACAAAAGAAAAGTGTTATGCTACAGTCAATCCGAGGGCAAACGAAAAAACCTAGAGGTAGGAAAGCCCCTTGACGTACAAAACAGACACACTGTGCGGCATGTTTCATGAACAGGCCGAGCGCTACAGAAACCTTGAGATGCTGAGGGGCAAGTACGATAAAGAAGGAAGGCCCCAGAATGCTTGGGCGTCCCTATCGTGGAAAGAGGTCCAGGACGAAGTCGTGAACTTGGGTAGAGGGCTTGTCGCCTTGGGCTTGAAGCCTGGCGATAGGGTAGCCATCTTTTCTGAAAACAGGCCAAGGTGGGTTATCGCCGACCAGGCTATTCAGGCGTGCGGGGCCGTCGGTGTCCCCCTTTATTCCACGCTCACCCTCGAAGAGCTATCCTACATGCTAGGCGACAGCGGGGCAAAAGTGGCCATTGTGTCGACTCAGCAAAAGCTTGAGATGGTTCTGAAGGCCAAAACCCATGCGGTGCCCCTGGAAGCCGTGATCACAATGGGGCCGCTTGAAGGCCAAAAGCCGCAGGGTGTCTACACCTTCGAAGATGTCGCAAAAATAGGGCATAGCAACGCCTCTTTGGACCTTCTCGAGGCCAGGATGCAACGGGTAACGCCAGATGACATCGCCTCCATTGTGTATACTTCGGGTACGACAGGGCGCCAGAAAGGTGCCGTGTTAACCCATAAGAACTTTGTATCCAACATCCATCAAACCTCCAACTCTACCATTTTTCGAAGGCTTAAGGCCGCGGAGTTCCCCCTCACGCACCTTTGCCACTTACCCTTATGCCATGTCATGGGGATGACCACCGATTACCATGTGGGCACTCTTCACCTAGGCAACGTCCTTGTGTTCGTCGAAAGCTACGAGAAAATAGCCGAGAACCTGCTGGAGGTTCGGCCAAACGTCGTTGTCAGCGTCCCAAGGTTTTTTGAAAAATTCTACGATACGGTGCACTCCGTCATGGCTCGGCAGAATAAGGCGTACCGTAGTGTTTTTGCCTGGGCCCTTCGCGTTGGTGATAGGTTTTCAGAATCCATGGCTAATGCAACAAGAATGTCGCAGCTCGACCTGCTTAAGGTTACGTTAGCCAATGCGCTCGTTTTTAACCGAATTCGGAGAGTGTCCGGGATGGACCGCGTGGTGTTTGCCGGGTCTGGAGGAGGAAAGCTCTCCAAGGAGGTTTGCGCGTTCATCCGAGCCCTGGGAATACAGCTCTTCGAAGGCTACGGGCTGACCGAAACATCCCCCGTCATCAATTGGAACGAAACGGAATTCAAAGGTTTTGACCCCGAAACGGCGAGCAGGTTTAAAAACAAAATGATCGACTGGACGCTTGACCTGATGGTCAAGCAGCAATCCAAGGGAAAATCGCCCTACACGAGCCCTATCCGTGCCATGAAGCTCCTTCTGGCCTACAGCACCGTCGTCTACCGATTGCAGGTCAAGCCGGGCTGTGTGGGGAAGCCCGTCATCTGGACGGAGGAAAAGCTTGCTGAAGATGGGGAAATTCTAGTCAAAGGTCCGCAGGTTTTTAAGGGTTACTGGAACATGCCCGAAGCAACAAAAGAGGCATTCACGGAAGACGGCTTTTTCAAGACTGGAGATGTCGGCGAGTTCGATCAGGAGGGATTTCTAAGGATCACAGACCGCAAAAAGGAGATTCTTGTAACCTCCGGGGGGAAAAACATTCCCCCGCACCCGATCGAGCTGACGCTTACGGCAAAGCCGTACATCGACCAGGCATGCGTGATTGGGGATGCCAAAAAATACTTGACGGCACTGATTTGCCCGGACATCGAAGAAATCAGACGGTTTGCGAAAGAACAAGGCATTCCGGCAGCTTCAAACCATGAGCTTATCGGCAGGCCGGAGATCCAAACGCTTGTTCAAAAGCAGGTTGACGAGGTAAACGAAACCTTACCCCGCTACGCCCAAATCAAGTACTTTACGCTCTTAGACGAGCCTTTTTCCCTGGAAACGGGAGAATTAACGCCAACCTTAAAGCTTAAACGCAGGGTCATTGAAGACAGACGCAAAGAATTGATTGAAAAGATGTACCTCGAACACGACCCCGCCTCTTTGGCGCACAAACGCCAGAGTAATAAGACAACAGTACCTTCTTAGCCCCAGGAACAACGATAAGCCTCTATCCTTCGATATCCTGGAATAGCCAGGTTGAAAGGTAGCGTTCGCCCGTATCGGGCAAAAGAGCAACAATGAGCTTTCCAGCGCTCTCTTCTCGCTCGGCAATCCTGATCGCGGCAACCGCCGCAGCCCCGGAAGAAATGCCGGCCGGTATCCCCTCTTCACGCATCAAGCGCCTGGCCATAACGCCCGCTTCCTCGTTCGTCACCTGGATAACCTCATCGACCATCCCGCGGTTCAATATCTCGGGGATAAACCCGGCCCCGATCCCCTGGATCTTGTGAGGGCCGGGCTTCCCGCCGGAAAGAACGGGCGAGTCCGCAGGCTCGACGGCAACGGCCTTGAAGCCGGGCTTAATCGGCTTGATCGCCTCGGCCACGCCCGTGAGCGTCCCCCCCGTTCCCACGCCCGAAACGAACACGTCCACCCTTCCTTCGGTATCCCTCCAGACCTCATCGGCCGTCGTGAGCCTGTGGATTTCAGGGTTGGCCGGGTTCTTGAACTGCTGGGGCATGAAGGCGTTCGGGGTGCGCTCGAGAAGCTCTTCGGCCGCCTTGATCGCTCCGGACATACCCTGCTCGCCTGGCGTCAAAATAATCTCGGCCCCGAAGGCCTTGAGCAGCTTTCTTCTTTCGATCGACATCGTATCGGGCATCGTGAGGATCAGCCTGTAACCACGGGCCGCGCACACGAATGCCAAGGCGATCCCCGTGTTGCCCGAGGTGGGCTCGATGATCACGGTATCTTTTTTAATCCAGCCCTTTTCCTCGGCGTCCAAGATCATGGCCACTCCGACCCTGTCTTTCACGCTCGATGTCGGGTTGAAAGACTCGAGCTTAACCACGACCTCGGCCTTCAGCCCTGCCGTGACCCTCTTGAGCTTGACGAGCGGCGTGTTGCCGATCAGCTCGCTCGAGTCGTTGGCGATCCCCCTTGTGAGCCTTGGAATACGGATTCCCTTGTAATCAAGCACTTCGGCCATCGCCCCCTCCATACGATTTATCCATATTACATTAGGGATTTATAGTAATTCTTCTCACCAGACGTGTCAACACGCGTTATTCATCGAGTTTCGGGGCTTCGCCTTCATGGTAATGTTCGTGATTAGGCTCTTGTCGTCGGGGCGGGTTTTGTCCTGGCTTGCCGCTTTGAAGGGTTCTTCCGCACTCGGGGCACTTACCGGGCGCATCGTAGGGTTTCCCTGGGTGATACGGGCAGTAGAAGAGGTCTTGGACGGCGAGCAAAACATTTGGGGGGCCCGTCTGGGTTGAGGAAGCAAGCACGCTGCCGTCAAACTTAAGGCCATTCCCAGACGCCCAAAATAACATTGAGGCAAACGATAAAAAGAATACCGCACGTTGCACGGGGTTGTCCTCCTTTCGTACCTTGGTCGCTAAGCAAGTTTTTTACCCGAAGGCCGATCGCCGGCCTGGCCTCCTTGACATCCTTCTCGTTTTTTTGCAACCATTTCTACATGGTGTAGAATTTGATTGCGAATCTAGAATAACTCAAGCGTTTAGACGGATGCAAGACATGAAGGTTCTTTTTTACCGCGTCGTCGTCCGGGTCGTCGTTGGCGTCGTCCTTTGTTGCTTCAGCGCGCCCCTCGGCACAATGGCTTGGGCGGAGGAAGGCCGCATCGGCTTGGCAATGCTCATCGAGGAGGCCAAAATGAAAAACCCTGAGCTCAAGCGGGCCAAAAGCGCGCTAGAAGCGGCAAGGGCTATCCCAAAGCAACTCAGCACGCTGCCAAACCCTGAGCTCACGTTTGGCCTGACCAACGTCGGCTCGAAGTACTCCGTGGGGAACGATTCGATGAGCATGCTGGAGGTCGGCATCAGCCAGCCCTTGCCGTACCCTAAAAAGCTTCACCTTTTAGGCCGAGCGGCGGATGCGGAGGCGGATGCGGCGGACGAAGCCTACCACAAGACCCTCTTTGAGGTTATCTCAAGGCTTAAGTCGGCCTACTTCGATTATTGGCTCGAAGAAGAAACAAGGAGAATTTTTTTTGAAATGCTCGGCCTTTTTAAGGCCCTTCGTGGAAACGCGCTTGGCCGCTACGAAGTCGGAGAGGCGATACAGCAGGACGTTCTCCTGGCGGACATCGAAATCGATAGGATCGAAGAGCGCCTCGAGTTGCTCAACCCCGAAAGGGAGCGCCTCCAGGCCGAGATCAACGCCCTTCTGAATAGGCCGCCTTCCGAACCTTTGGGAATACCGGAACGCTTGGAACCGGCCAAGCTTGGTTTTTCGCTCGATGACCTCGTTCAAACGGCCAAGGCGGGCTCCCCGGCCGTTCAAGAAATGCACCGCCTTACGGATCGCGACCGAATCCGCTTAAACTATGCCAAGGCGGCCTACATCCCCGACTTTAGGCTGAGTGCAGGCTACGGCGACAGGGAGGGCCTCAGCCCCCAGTGGAGCGTGGGCCTTGGAATCGAGCTGCCCCTGTACTTTTGGAGGAGGGAGGTCTATGGCATCAAGGAGGCCGCGGCCAACCTCGTTGCGAGCAAGCAGGCTCAGCAGGACACACTCCAGAAAACGCTCGCCCAAATACGGGCTGCCTACAACCAGGCCCTCACGGCCAAGCGCCTGGCTTCTCTCTACAGTGAGCACATCCTCCCCAAGGCTAGGGCCGCGCTCGAATCCTCGTTGGCGAGCTACAGCGTGGGCAGGCTCGATTTCTTGGGCGTGATGACAAACGCCACGACGCTCTTGGAATACGAAATCGCCCATGCCGCAAAGATCGCGGAAGCTAGAAAGGCGATTGCCAAGATCGAGGAGCTTACCGGTGTGCCGTTTACGGAAAACATGAACAAGAAGGAGTCTTGAACGTGGACCGCGAACAAAAACATAGTCGCGATAAGGGCTTACGCATAAAAATCACGGGAGCCACGGTTTTTCTTGGGCTCGTCCTTGCCTGTGGCGCCGGTATTGGCTATTTCATGGAAGTGGGTTCTACAAGGCTTGCTCGGGCGAAATCTAGAAGCGAACAACAAGCCAAAACCTACCACTGCCCGATGCATCCGAACTACACCTCGGACAAGCCGGGCAACTGCCCCATCTGCGGGATGAACCTCGTTCCGATCGAGGAAGAGGCCGACACCAAGCACAAAGAAGGCCAAGCTGAAACTGCCGTTCCAGGTAGGGCAAGCATACGAATCAGTCCCAAGAAAAGGCAGGCCTTAGGGGTGGAAACCGTCCGGGTATCCCGCGGGCCGTTTATCAAAACAATCCGGACCGTGGGCAGGGTCGCTTACGCTGAGCCTATGATTTCTGAGGTTTATGCGAAGTTCGAAGGCTGGGTGGAGAAGCTCTACGTGAATAGAACAGGCGATTGGGTCGAGAGGGGAAGGCCTTTGTTTTCGGTTTACAGCCCAGAACTCGTCGCCACGCAGCAAGAATTCCTTCTGGCCTTAAACCTCCAAAAAACCCAAGGGATCGGAGCAGACGCCCTCCTTAAGGCGGCAAGAAGAAAGCTTGCGTTCTTCGACATCGACTTAGGCCAAACCCGCCACCTCGAAGCGACAGGCCAAACAAGCAAGACGCTTCTTTTGTGCGCCCCCCAAAGCGGCTTCATCGTCCAAAAGAATGTATTAGAAGGCAAAAAAGTTTCCAAGGGCGAGAGCCTCTACACCATCGCCGACATTTCCACGGTATGGGTTTTGGCCGATGCCCACGAATCGGACCTGCCTTTCGTTTCGCTAGGGCAACAAGCGAAAATCAGCCTCTCTTACTACCCGAGTGCAGCGTTCTCGGGGCGCGTGGCCTACATTTACCCGTACCTCGAGCCAAACACCCGCACAAACAAAGTCCGGATCGAGGTCAAAAACGCCGATTTCAAGCTCAAGCCCGACATGTACACCAACATAGAGCTCGCTGCGAACATGGGCGAGCAGCTCATCGTTCCCAAATCGGCCGTCTTGGATTCTGGCACCCGGAAGGTGGCCTTCCTCGACATGGGCAAGGGCTACTTCGAACCCATAGAGCTCAAAACTGGGCTCGAAAACGACACATCCTACGCGGTGCTCTATGGTCTCAAGGAAAACGATAGGGTCGTCGATAAGGCCGCCTTCATGGTTGACTCTGAATCGAGCCTCAAGGCAGGGCTCGGCCAGATGGGCGCCCCTTCAGGACACGCGGGCCATACGGGGCACTAAATGATCGAGCGAATCATCGAGCTATCGGCTAAAAATAAGCTGCTCGTATTCCTCGTGTGCCTGTTCTTGGCCTTCTGGGGCGTTTATTGCTTCAACCGGGTTACACTGGACGCGCTGCCCGATCTCTCGGATACCCAGGTAATCGTCCTTGCACGTTGGGACAGACCTCCCAACATCGTCGAAGACCAGCTCACCTACCCGATCGTCACCTCCCTTTTGGGGGCGCCCAAGGTAAAAACGATTCGCGGGATCTCGGACTACGGGTTTTCTTACGTCTACGTGATCTTCGAGGACGGAACGGACATCTACTGGGCCCGCTCGCGGGTTCTGGAGTACCTCTCAAAAGTGACGCCGAACCTCCCTAAGGACGCCCAGGTCGAGATAGGGCCAGATGCCACGGGCGTAGGCTGGGTCTACGAGTACGCGCTCGTGGACAGATCGGGCAAGCACAGCCTTCAAGAGCTTAGGAGCTTTCAAGACTGGCAACTCAAGTACGCCCTGCAGGGCGTACCGGGCGTGGCCGAGGTGGCGAGCCTCGGCGGTTTCGTCAAGCAATACCAGGTCATCCCCAACCCAGAGGCGCTTTTAGCTTACGGAATCCCAATCGATGCGCTCGTCATCGCCGTTCGCGCATCAAACCAAGAGGTGGGCGCCAGGCTCCTTGAGCTTTCGGGAAGGGAGTACATGCTTACCGTCCGGGGTTATGTCCAAAACCTCGAAGACATCAAAACCGCCGTCCTTAAGGTAGACAAAAACGGAACTCCCGTAACCGTCGGCGACGTCGCGCAGGTAAGGCTTGGCCCCGAGATGCGAAGGGGCGTGGCCGAGTTAGACGGCAAGGGCGAGGTGACAGGCGGGATAGTCGTCATGCGCTACGGGGTCAACGCGCTGGAAGTGATCCGGGCGATCGAGCAAAAAATGAAAGAGGTGTCTTTCCCGGAAGGCATCGAGCTTGTCCCCACGTACAACCGCTCCGGGATAATTCTCGAGGCCACGCACACGCTTAAAAAAAAGCTGCTCGAAGAGATGGCCGTTGTTTCAGGAGTGATCCTGTTGTTTTTGTTCCACTTCCCTTCCGCGGTCATCCCCATCGCCACGCTGCCGTTTGCCGCGCTGTTGGCCTTCATCCCGATGTACTACCTTGGGATAGGCGCGAACATCATGAGCCTGGGCGGGATCGCCATCGCCATCGGGGCAATGGTGGACGCTTCGATCGTCGTCGTGGAGAACGTCTACAAGCGAATCGCCGAGCCCCACGAACAAGAGCAAGGCTCGCATGATGCCGGCATCCTCGAAGCGATCAAGGAGGTCGGGAGGCCAAGTTTTTACTCTCTTTTGGTCATCGCCGTCGCCTTTACCCCCATCTTCGCGCTGGAGGCCTACGAGGGCCGAATGTTTAAGCCCTTGGCCTACACCAAAAACCTTGCCATGCTCTTTAGCGCCTGCCTGGCCATCACGCTCGACCCGGCCCTTAGGATGCTGTTAACAAGGGAAAAACGCTTTACGTTTAAGCCTGCCTGGGTTTCTCGGCTCTCCTCGGGCATCTTCGTGGGGACCTACTACCCCGAGCACCGCCATCCAGTCTCCAGGGGGCTGTTTGCCCTCTACGAGCCTTTGATCCGGTTCGTCTTAAAAAAGCCTAGGGTCGTAATCTTTGCGGCATTCATGTTGTTCGCCATCTCGATGCCCTTGTTCTTCAAGATTGGCAGCGAGTTTATGCCGCCGTTAAACGAAGGCTCGATTCTGTACATGCCCACCACGCCGCCGGGCATTTCGATCACCGAGGCTTCAAAACTTTTGCAGGTTCAAGACCAAATATTGAGCAGCTTTCCCGAAGTCGAGCGGGTCTTCGGCAAGGCGGGCCGCGCGCTCACCTCGACAGACCCGGCGCCATTATCGATGATGGAGACTACGGTTCTTTTAAGGCCCCAAAACGAATGGAGCAAAAATCCTAGGTGGTATTCCGAGCACGTCCCCGAGTTTCTCCAGGGCCCTTTAAGGCTCATCTGGCCAGACCGGATAGGCTACGAAGAACTGATCGCCCGGATGAACGCCGCGCTTAAGCTCCCGGGTCAGATCAACTCCTGGACGATGCCCGTCAAGGGCAGAATCGACATGCTCACAACAGGCATTCGTACGCCCGTAGGCATCAAGATCCTTGGAGACGACCTCTCTAAAATTGAGCGGGTCGGGGCCGATATCGAGGCAATCCTAGGCGGCCTTAAAGGAACCCGAAGCGTCTACGCCGAACGGACGGCTGGCGGGTATTACTTGGACATCCAGCCCGACCGCACCGAGCTTGCAAGGTACGGCCTTACGATCCAAGGGCTCCAAGAGACGCTGATGTCCGCCATCGGCGGGGCCAACATCTCGGAGACAATCGAGGGCAGGGAGCGCTACCCTATCAACGTCCGGTATCCGACAGAGCGGCGTGATGATGTCGAATCCCTAAAGAGGGTTTACGTCTCCACGCCGGCCGGCGCTCAGGTTCCCCTAGGACAGCTAGCCGAACTGCGCCTAAAGACAGACCCGGGGATGATCCGGGACGAAAACGGCAGGCTCGCGGGCTACGTGTTCGTGGATACCCAAGGCGTGGACATGGGCAGCTACGTGAACCAGGCCAAGGCCCTGTTGAGGGATAAGCTAAAAACCCCGCCCGGCTACACGCTTACCTTCTCGGGTCAGTACGAATCGATGCAGCGGGTTGAAAAGCGAATGCGGTTCGTCGTACCCTTGACGCTGTTCATTATTTTTTTGCTCCTGTATTTAAACACCCGCTCGTACACCAAGACGCTCATCGTCATGCTGGCCGTCCCTTTTTCTCTCATCGGGGTGGCCTGGGCCTTATGGCTGTTGGGCTATCACTTCAGCGTGGGCGTCATGGCTGGGGTCATAGCGCTCTTGGGTGTGGATGCCGAAACGGGTATCTTTATGCTGCTTTATTTGGACCTGGCCTACGAGCATAGACTCCGTACGGGTAAAATGCAAAACCTGAAAGACCTCGAAACGGCCATCCACGAAGGGGCGCTAGGCAGGCTAAGACCAAAGATGATGACGGTCATGACGATGATGGTCGGACTTCTGCCCATCATGTGGGCGCAGACATACGAGATCGGCGCGGACGTGATGAAGCGGATCGCCGCACCCATGGTGGGCGGAATCATGAGCTCGTTTTGCATGGAGCTCCTAGTTTATCCTGCGATTTACCTCCTATGGAAACGCAGGGGGCTTCATAAAACTTAACGCCCCCTAAAGGGGTAAAGCGTTGAGGATGTTGTTTGTTTAGGCATATAATAGGACATATAAAGTCTTATATAACCCCAAGGAGGGTTCAGCATGCCGTACGTTATCTCCAGCCTTTGCAGGGATTGTGTCGATACAGCCTGCGCGGCCGTCTGCCCGGTCGAGTGTATTTACGAGTACAAGGGCGAGGATAAGGAAACCTTTCCTAATCAGCTCTATATCCACCCTGAAGAGTGTATCGACTGCGGCGCTTGCGAGCCGGAATGCCCTTGGCAGGCGATCTTCACGGACGAAAGCATCCCGGAAATCTTCAAGGACGACACCCTGCTCAACGCCAAAATTATGGACAGAAAAGACGAATTCGAGGTTGCCCGAACTCTCGAAAAGTCAAAACCTACGCCGGAAGAGGTCTTGGCCAACAAGCGCAAATGGGGGCTAGAGGCCTAAAGCACCTCCGGCCCTCTTTAAAGGCGAGGATCATACCTAGGTTGAGTCAAGCCATCTGGCCGTTTTGCTGCCTCGATTTTGGCCCCTCCCCGGGGCTTCCCTCGCCCTTTTTTGCCATGAACCCGAAGTACGTGCTTCGGCTGGAATCCTCTGCGCTTACCCTTTACCGACGGGGCTGCGTCCCATCCACGATTTTTGAAGGCCTGAACCCTTTCATCTTCCTGGATACGTTCCGCACGCGGTATGCATCGGGCCTTTTGGGGGTCGGCTACTTAGGCTACCCGCTTAGGCGCTACACAGAGCGCGTCGGCCCCTTAAAGCCTTTCTCGGTCCCATTCTCGGAGTTATTCTTCGCGTTTTTTGACCACTTCTTCTGCCTTGAAGCCGAAGGCCCAAGACTTGAGCCCCTTTCTAGCGAAGGCGAAAGGCTGGGTCAAAGCTCCTTACCTAGTCTCTTGGAGGCGCTCGATTCGCTCAAGGGTTCATCCGTACGGGCCGGCCTCAATCCGGAAAAGGTTTTCTCGGGAACCAAGAAAGCGTCCTACTTAAGGGGCGTACAGGAGATCCTTAGGCGAATTCGAAAGGGCGACGTCTATCAGGTCAACCTAAGCCTCGAGCTCTTTGCCCAAAACGTAAACCCCGAAGCGCTCTTTGGCGCGATGACCCGGAGCTACCCGATGCCTTACCAGGCATTCCTCCGGCTAGACCCGCTAAAGAGCGTCCTGGTTAACTCCCCAGAGCTTTTTTTAGAAATCACCCCCGACAGGCAGATCCTCACTGCGCCCATCAAAGGCAGCATGCCAAGGTCTAAAGCGGCACACCTAGACGCTTCTTTCGCGGACACCCTTCAAGCCTCCACGAAGGACAGGGCCGAACACCTGATGATCGTTGATTTGATGCGCAACGATTTAGGCCGCGTGTGCGGCATCGGGAGCATCCGAGTGCAAAACCTTTTTGGACATAGGCCGTTCCCGGGGATTCACCACTTGGAAACGAAGATTTCGGGCGAGCTTCCAAAAAGACTCGGCCTTTTCGAGGCAATCGGAAAGGCCTTTCCTGGGGGCTCGATTACCGGCGCGCCCAAAATTATGGCCATGCGCATCATCGAAGAGCTCGAGCCAACCGAAAGGAGCGTCTACACCGGGGCTATCGGGTGGGTTTTTAAGGACCATGTACGGCTTGCCATGGCTATCCGTACCGCGCTCTGCTTTGAGGGCACGGCCGTGTACCCCGTAGGCGGCGGGATTGTGGCAGACTCCGACCCGGAAGCAGAGTGGGACGAGACGCAGACCAAGGCCAAGCCTTTTTTGCAAGCACTTGGGTTTGGAGGCGACGTTGGGCTGGATCTGGCTTAATGGCCGATTCTACCACCAAGAGGCGTTCGGGTGGCCCCTTTTTAAGTCTCGAGGGCTCCAAGAAGGTGTCTACGAAACAATCAGGTTCGAGCCGGCAGGCGCTCGGCTCCTCAAGGAGCACGTATGTCGGCTCTTACACTCCAGGACGCTCCCCGTCGCAGACCTAAAGGGCAGCCTTTCCTTGGGCTACCTCGAGAAAACCCTCGGCGTGCTTTCGGAGAAAAACGGCCTCATCGGCCAAACCTCCCAGGCGAACCTCTTTGCCTACCTTGACTCCAGGCGGCTTCATCTCGCTGTCAGCGTGCGCGAGATGAAGCCCTGTAATGGCGTTGGAACCGTGATCCTCATCCCTCAGCGCCGAGATGGCCTGGAGCGCTTCTTTCAAGAAAAGACATTCTTTGCGAGGTTTTTTTTGGACGACAAGACAAAGCCTCTGCCCCCATTCCCGGAGGCAGAGGCCGTTTTTTTTACGCCAGAGGGGACGCTTCTCGAAGGCGCACGGTCCGCCCTCTTGTTTTTAAAGGACGGAGTAGCCCACACCCCGGGCCTTGGGCTCCCTATCCTGCCTTCGATCGGGCGGGCAGCCATGCTTCGGGCACTCCGCACCCAGGGCATTCCGGTACTCGAAGGACATTTCCCCGCCTCCGACCTGTTGAAGGCCGATGCTGTTTACCTTCTCAACGCGCTAAGGGGACTCCTGCCCGTGGGACGAGTGTTGTATGGGCGGGTTGCCTGCGGCGCTATCGGGCCGCTTTAGGGAAAGCTAAGTAAGGGTTTGTCTTGACCAAGTGAGCCGCCTGCGTTCAGTATGCGGAGCTCTCGGGGGGGATGTGCACGGAATCTAGCGGCTCGAACAGCGTATAGTCTGCGGTAAACCTCAGCTTAACCGTTCCCGTAGGCCCGTTCCGGTGCTTGCTTACGATGATCTCGGCGATGTTCTTCTCTTGGGTGTTTTTGTTGTACAGCTCGTCCCTGTAAATGAACGCGATCAGGTCGGCGTCCTGCTCGATCGCGCCGGATTCACGTAAATCGGCCAGCATTGGCCTTTTTTCCGTGCGCCCCTCAACTGCGCGGTTTAACTGAGAAAGCGCGATCACCGGCAAATCAAGCTCCTTGGCGAGCGCTTTCAGCGAACGCGAAATACCAGAAATTTCCTTTTCCCGGTTCTCAGGGTGCCCAACGCCCTTCAGGAGTTGAAGGTAGTCCACAATAATGATCCCGAGCTTGTGTTCGGCCATCATTCGCCTGGCTTTGGCGCGAACCTCCAAGACGCTCAAGCTTGCCGAATCGTCGATGAACATCGGGATCTTGGAGAGTCTTTGGGCGGCCTTGATGATCCTCCCCATCTCTTCTTTGGCGACATAGCCCTGGCGCAACGCCCCACTCTCAACCCTCGCCTCCGAACAGAGTAACCTTAAGGCCAGCTGCTCGGCGCTCATTTCCAGCGAAAAGAGCGCCACGGGGAGGTTGCACATCATGGCGGCATACCGTGCGACGTTGAGACAAAAGGCCGTTTTGCCCATGGAGGGCCTAGCCGCTATAATGATGAGGTCTTGCTTTTGCAGCCCGCCCGTAAGCCTATCTAAGTCGATGAATCCCGAAGGTATGCCGACAAACATGTTCTTGTTCGTTAGGGCGGCCTCGATCGTGCCGATCGTCCCCTCGAGAACTTCGCCCACGCTCCGAAAAGAAGGCCGTATTCGAGCGGAAGAGGCGCCAAAGAGCGTATCTTCCGCTTCGTCTAAGAACTCGTCCGCCGCTCCTTGGTAGCGAAACCCCCTTTCGGCGATTTCCATGCTCGCAAGGATCGTCCTTCGGATGAGCGCTTTTTCTTTCACAATGCGGACGTAAGCTTCCGCATTTTGGTAGGTTGGGACCGCCTCCGCAAGGCTTGCGATATACCCCGCCCCTCCGACGGCCTCGAGTTCCTTAGCTTCCAGTAAATGGTTGGTGAGGGTTACGAGGTCAATCGGCTGGCTCATTTGGAAGAGCCTCAGCATCGCGGCATAGATCCTCCTGTGGGCTTCTTTATAGAAATCCTCTTCCTTGAGGCTTTCGATCAGCGCGTACAGGGCCCCGTCCTCGATCAAAACGCACCCCAATGCCGATTGTTCGGCATCAATACTGTACGGAAGCTCTTTTTGAGCCATCCCTTAAGCCCCTTAAGCCGTACCCCTACTCAGGCTCAACCATGATACGAACCGTCGCCGCGATGTCTTGAAAAATACGAACCGTCGCCTCGTGAGTCCCGATCGTTTTGATGGGCTCCTCAAGCAGGACCTGCCTTCGGTCTAACTCGAACCCCTTGGCCAGAAGGGCCTGCTGAATATCTTGGGACGTTACCGAGCCGAAGAGCTTGCCTTCGTCGCCAGCCTTCGCCCGAAACGCGAGCTCAAGGCCTTGAATTCTACCTGCAAGCTCGGTAGCCCTCGCCCGCTCTTTTTCGACCCTACGAAGCCGAGCTTGGAGCTTTTTTTCAACTTCCAGAATCTTGTCCGGCGTCGCTTTCCAAGCCAGCCCTTTGGGAAAAAGGAAATTTCGAAAGTACCCGCAGCGTACATCGAAAACTTGGCCCACCTTGCCCAGTTTCTCGATGTCCTCACGGAGGATGATTCTCATGGTTGCCATTGCCTTCCTCCTTTTATGGAACGCTCTATTTCAGCCTTCGGTACCAAAACGAAGCGCCTTCGCCCTGCCTTGTATGTCGAGCCACACATCCAAAAGGCCGATAAACACGGAAATTGCCGTCAAAGGAACAACTAGAGCATGCATCAGCCCAACCGCCACCTTCAACGCAAACGGTAACCCAAGACGCTCGAGAACCCCAAGCACCAGACAAAGCCCTCGGAAAAAAAACACGCCCACCCCAATCAGCAGGCAGTTCAACGCTAACGCCCTCATGGGCTCGTACTGGATCAGGAAAACTCCGAACCCTCCCCCAAGAAGAGGCCAAACCCATGCATCGGAAAAACGGATGCCAAGTAGGCCTTCTTGGGGCATCTTTGCAAGGCCGAGATGCACAAGAAGCGCTAACGCCGCGAACCCTTCCCAAGAAAACGCGCAACAAAGAAGCGCGGGGAACGAAAGCCCAAACCACGCAGCAAAAGCCCTGAGGTTTTGCTCGGCCAGGGGTGCCTCGTTTACGCCAGCCCCGGCTCGAACCATGCTTTCAGTGATGAGCGCAAACGGGCTCTGATGACCAACCTGGAGAGCGACCACCCACAGCCCGGCGAGCATGAGCAATGTTATCATAGAGCAGGCGAGGCAAAGCGAAGCGAACCCTACCCCCCACTTTCCTACGCTGAAGGCCATGCAACCCCCCAAAAGAATCAAAGCCACGCTGCTCATAAAAACCTGCGTTGCACCAAGGAGCGCCAGAAGCATGCCTCCTAGAACCAACCCCACCGCCGTACCCGTCGTCATTCCGCCTCTCAAAAAAGCGGCCGCTTGGGAGGCGACAAGAACGGGGCTCAACAAAAGGCCGCCAATAGGAGCATAATGCGTGGCAAGCGCGGGGATAATGCCCAACCCGGCATACAGCGCCGCTTCTCGCAAAAAGCGCATTCGCAAATTTAGGGCATAGACTGGGTAAACGGCAGAATAGACAACACCCTTGCACGCTTGATGGCGGTGGTTAGCTTTCTTTGATGTTTGGCACAGGTGCCTGTAATCCGTCTAGGGAGAATTTTTCCCCTGTCTGTAATAAACTGCCTTAGCTGCTCTTGATCTTTGTAGTCGGCACTAAGCGTACTCTCCTTACAAAACATGCAAACTTTTCGCTTTAGGAAGCGCCTTCTAGAAAAAATAGGATGGGCCATCTTAACCTCCTTCGTTCTTAACTCGCTTCGATGGGTTCTTGATCGGCGTCGGGTTCTCCGACCCCCGCAAGCTGCCTTAAGGGTTTAGCCCTTAACTCTTCGAGCTGCTCTGCGCTGATCTTGGCTTCGCCCTTGAGCGACACGAAGAAACGCAGGAGTTGCTCCGTGATCCGAAAGTTACGCAGCAACTCGCTTACCGATTCCGGCGGCAAGTATGCCCTGCCGATGTAGCGATGCCCTCTTGTCTGACTCCTAACCTCGTAAACCAGCCTCACCTTGTCCGGTCCTTCTAGGTCGAACAACACGCCGCCGTTCTTGGAGATCAGATCTACGAGACGCTTTTCAAAATCGGCCAACTCCTGCTTGCCAAGCTCGGGGTTAACCACCAAGAACAGTTCGTACTCGCGCATCAAACGCTCCTTAGTATGGGTTGTTAGACGTTAAAACGAAACGTAATGACATCGCCTGGCTTGACTATGTAATCCTTCCCCTCGCTGCGGACTAGCCCCCGCTCTTTCAAAATGTGCTCTGAGCCAAGCTCAAGAAGGGCCTCGGCCGCCATGACCTCGGCTCGAATGAACCCACGTTCAAAATCGGAGTGAATCTCCCCTGCGGCCTGCTTGGCCGTCGCACCCTTGGGGATCGTCCAGGCGCGGACCTCTTTAGGTCCGGCCGTGTAAAAAGTGACGAGACCGAGAAGGTCGTAAGCCTTCCGGATAAACCTAGAAAGGCCGGGCTCTTGAAGCCCATAATCGCGAAGCCACTGCTTACGCTCATCCTCGTCCATACCGGCAAGCTCTGCCTCAAGTTTTCCGCAGAGAACGAGAACGGGAAAGCCTGCTACCGAAAGCCCGTTGATTTGTTCGAGCGTCCCCCGTCCAGGCTCTGGCAGGTCACGCTCCGAACAGTTGAGCAAAACGAGCGAAGGCTTGATACTCAACACGTTGAGCGCATCCGCTTGGGCGAGCACTTCCGCAGGAAGCCCACGAACCTCGCTCCGGGTCTTACCCTCTGAAAGCGCTTCGTAAAGGATGGACAGGCGTGTTTTTTCTTCCAGAGCCCCTTCCGCCCCCACCCTGGCAAGCCTTTCAATTTTCTCGATCCGCCTCCTCAGTACATCCAAGTCGGCCAGCAAGAGCTCCATTTCGAGAACTTCGAGGTCTGCCATCGGGTCGATCGCACCGCTTAGGGCGACCACGCTCGGGTCTTCGAACGTCCGCAGAACATAGGCTATCAAATCTACGTTACGGATATGCCCCAAAAACTGGTTCCCCAACCCTTCCCCTTTCGAGGCGCCCTTTACCAGCCCCGCAATATCGACGACCTCGAGCGTTGTCGGTATGACGCGCTCGGGCTCGTACATGGCGGCAAGTCTATCTAGGAGAGGGTCCGGAACAGAGACAACTCCCACGTTCGGGTCGATCGTACAAAAAGGGTAGTTGCCAACAAGAGCCCCTGCTGTCGTAAGCGCGTTAAATATGGTCGACTTGCCCACGTTTGGAAGCCCAACAAGGCCTACACGACAACCCACTCAATTCCCCTTAAGCCAGAAGAGGCGCCAAAACAAGAGAAACGATGCTCATCACCTTGATCAAGATGTTCATTGACGGGCCGGCAGTATCCTTGAAAGGGTCTCCCACCGTATCTCCAACCACGGCGGCCTTATGGGCATCCGAGCCTTTGCCTCCAAGAAACCCTTGCTCAATCAGCTTCTTGGCGTTGTCCCATGCACCGCCCGCGTTCGCCATCAAAAGCGCGAGTAACACTCCTGCCATGGTAGAGCCGACGAGCATTCCCGCCAGTGCCTTAGGGCCAATCCCAAACCCGACGACGATCGGGGCCGATACGGCAATCAAGCCAGGCAGAACCATCTCGAGGAGTGCCGCCCGGGTGGAAATGTCGACACACCTGGCTGTGTCCGGCTTAACTCCCGGCCTACCCTCGAGCAGCCCTGGGATTTCTCGGAACTGCCTTCGGATCTCTTCAACCATGCGGAACGCGGCACGCCCTACGGATGTCATCGTAAGCGCCCCGATCAAGAATGGGATTGTCCCCCCTAAAAAGAGCCCGATGATGACCTTAGGGTCTAGAATCTGCACGTCCAGCGGGGCTCCATGCCTTGCCGAAACGCTTTGAACGTAAGCCGAGAACAATGCCAGTGCCGTGAGCGCGGCAGAGCCGATGGCAAAGCCTTTCCCTATTGCGGCCGTCGTATTGCCTAGCGCGTCCAGGCCATCCGTAATCTTGCGCACCTCCGGCCCAAGCCCCGCCATTTCGGAGATACCGCCCGCGTTGTCCGCGATCGGACCGTAAGCATCGACGCTCATCGTGACGCCGATCGTGGCCAACATCCCGACTCCGGCAATACCGATCCCGTATAGACCGGCAACGGCATGGGCAACGTATATGGCCCCGCAAATCCCAAATACTGGAAGCACTACACTTTCAAGCCCGACAGCAAAGCCCATGATGATGTCCGTTGCTGGCCCCGTCTGGCATGCCTTTGCAATCCTTACGACCGGCCCGCCGGAGGTGTAGTACTCCGTCATAACGCCAATCAGCATTCCGGCAAGCGTCCCGGCTAGCGTAGCCAGAAACACGCGATTGGACACATCAACCTGGTCTATCACGACGTATGCCAGCACAAAGAAGACCGCAGCTCCAAAAAAAGTAATATAACGGAGCGCCTTCTGAGGGTCTATTCTTCTTACAAGACGCATGCTCAGGATTGCAAGGATAGAAGCAACAAGCCCGGCCGCAGCGAGCAAAATTGGCAACAGCATCAAATGAGGCTTCGAGCCGAGCGCGGCCGTCTTGGAACCCGGGATGGCGGTGGCCCCTATCGCGATGGATGCGACAATAGCGCCGACGTACGATTCAAACAGGTCGGCCCCCATCCCGGCCACATCGCCCACGTTGTCCCCCACGTTGTCCGCGATCACTCCGGGGTTCCTCGGGTCGTCCTCTGGAATTCCGGCCTCGACCTTTCCAACAAGGTCAGCACCCACATCGGCCGTTTTCGTGTAAATCCCGCCGCCTACTCTGGCAAACAAAGCGATCGTACTCGCCCCCATTGCAAACCCGTTAATGGCGGACTGCGTGGATATGTCCTGCCCGTAGAAGATGAAGAACAGCGCGACTCCTAAAAGTCCTAGGCCCGCCACAGCAAGGCCCATTACCGACCCCCCCAAGAAGGCTACCTCGAGCGCCCTCGCCTGGCCTACATCTTTGGCCGCCGCCGCCGTACGAACGTTGGCTTCCGTGGCCGAGCACATTCCCGTGAACCCGGCAAGGATCGAAAAGAGCGCCCCTACAAGAAAAGCAACCGCCGTATACAGGTCGATAAAAAGCGTCAAAAGGACGAACACGGCCATGACGAACCAGACAAGTACCGAATACTCCCGCCTCAAGAACACCATCGCTCCCGTTCGGATTTCGGAAGCTATGGAGATCATCGCGGCCGATCCCGCAGGCAGCCGCCGAATGCTCGTTAATAGTGTAAGCGCAAGAACGATCCCAACAAGCGCAACGGCAAGGGGCAACATCGAAAACGCCTCGAGCATGCCAGTACTCCGATTTGCATCAATCAATCAAACAAGGTTAAGCAAGCACTCTTCTGTGGAAAGCCTCTTGAGCCTTCGCTAGCCCCTCGTCAATCAGGACACGAACTCCGATTTGCACCTGCCCGATAAGATCGGGGAGCCTTGCAAGCTCCTGCCTCAAGAAAGGCTCCAGTACGTAGGGTACGACAAGGCCTTTCTCGCTCGGTCTCCCGATCCCTACCCGAACCCTGTAAAAATCTCTCGTTTTCAACGCCTGTACGATCGAATCCAACCCTTTGTGGCCTGCCGTACCGCCACCAAAACGAAATCGTACCTCCCCGTACGGAAGGTCCATCTCATCGTGCACGACGATAAGCCCCTCGATTGGCAATTCCCGCTCCATCAGGAACGGCTTTACCCCCTGGCCCGACAAGTTCATGAACGTGAGCGGCTTAAGAAGCCAAACCTCGTTGTCCGCCAACAAAAAAGGGCCGGAGTAAGAAACGTTCTTGGCCTTCCTCCATGCCATCCTGAGGTCCTTGGCCATTCCCTCGACCACTTGAAACCCCACATTGTGCCGCGTCAAGGCATACTCAGGGCCCGGATTCCCAAGCCCTGCCAGCGTCCAGCGCATAGGCTATTCCGTTTTTGCTTCCTCGGAAACCTCCTCTTCGGGAGTCTTTTCGGCTTCTTCACTCATCGGCGAGGCCAAGGCAATGACGGCTTCCGCAGGGTCCTCTTTAATACGAAGGTTTTGTGCCACGGGCAAGTCGGCGACGTGTAGAACATTCCCGATCCGCAGACCAGAAACGTCTACTTCAATCGCCTCAGGAATGTCTCCAGGAAGACACTCGATCGTCAGGGCATGCTTCATCACTTCTAGGACACCATTGTCTTCTTTGACACCTATCGGCTCTCCAGCGGTTCGAATGGGCACCCTGGTTTCGATCGTCTCGTCCATCCGCACAACGTGAAGGTCCACATGGAGAAGGTGCCTCCCTAACGCATCCCATTCAAGCTGTTTGAGTAAAACACGTAGCCCCTTGAGTGCTGAGTCCATCTCGGAGGAGCACTTAAGAAGAGTACTACCCTCCCCTTTTCTCTTTTTTAGAACTTCCTGGATGGACTTTTTCGAAATCTGCACGGGCTTAGGAGCAAACCCTCTCCCGTAACATACGCCAGGAACAAACCCTTGTCGTCTCAAGGTATTTAGCGCCCCTTTCGTCGCAACGGCCCTTGGCTCGACTTCCAACACCTCTGTTTCCATTCTACCCATTCCTCCAAACGGTTCTTTGACGTTCTAATCGAACAGTGAACTGACCGAAGCTTCCTTATGGATGCGCAGGATCGCGTCTCCTAAAAGCTGCGCAACAGACACAACGCGGATTTTTTCGACCCTTTTGGCTTGGTCTTTTAGCGGGATCGTGTCGGTTACGACAATTTCTTCAAAAGAGCTCGCCGCCAACCGCTCTACTGAGCCTGGCGAAAGGACAGGATGAACCAGGAACGCGCTTACCGAGCGTGCACCATGGTCGAGCAACGCATCGGCGGCCATACAAACGGTCTTAGCGGTGTCCACAATGTCGTCTATGATAATAGCCACTCGACCCTGCACGTCCCCAATAATACGCATTTCGTCGATCTCGTTTGCCCTTGGACGGCGCTTGTCGAGGATGGCGATCGGACACTCTAGCCTCTTGGCGAACGCCCTTGCCCGCTCTACGCCGCCGGCATCAGGAGAAACGATTGTAATCGGGACTTCTTTGTAGTGCTCCTTAAAATAGGCAAGAAGTATAGGCCTGGCGTAGAGATGGTCCACAGGGATGTTAAAAAACCCTTGAATTTGCCCCGCGTGCAACTCGAGCGTCAACACCCTTTGAGCCCCCGCCGTGACAATGAGGTCGGCGATGAGCTTGGCCGTAATCGGCACCCTCGGTGCCACCTTTCGGTCTTGGCGCGCGTAAGCGTAGTAAGGGATGACCGCCGTGATTCTCTTGGCGGACGCTCGCTTGAGGGCGTCGGTCAGGATTAGAAGCTCCATAAAAGAGCTGTTGACGGAATCGACAAGCGACTGAACCACAAAAACATCCATTCCGCGGACGTTTTCTCTGATTTCGACAAAAATCTCCCCGTCGTTGAACGTTCCCACCGTTGCGTCCCCAACGGCCACCCCGATACGCCTACAGATACCCTCGGCAAGCTGTCTGTTTGCGTTCCCAGAAAAAACCTTAAGCCGCTCCATCCCAAGACTTGCCCCTATCTTAGGAAATCATTTACACAAAAACCCGCACAGTACCTAATTTGTGAACATATACCCGGACCCGAACCGCCATCGAACGCGATGCGGTCGGCCTTCAGGGAGGTATTCAAACTGGCAGCAAGCACCTCAATCTGTATTACTATATGTTGTTGGACAAACCATGTCAATTCGTCGAAAAATCAGAAGAAATCATCGGTGGTTTTTTCGTGAATTCTATGAAACAATATTATCAAATGGTTGAGTCGAAGGAAGATCACCCGTGTCTATCTTAGAGCTCTCTCGCCTCGAGGTCGAAGAACGCGAAGATCTCCTGAAGCTCCTTATTCCCGATAAAATTTTTGAAAAATATAATATCTCTAAAAAAACATTATTCAACGAGTATGGAGAGCGGGCTGTCCATTTCTACTACCCCGAATCTCATTACTGGGTTTCAACCAGGGTAAAGAGAAGATTGAGCGATAAGGACTGTATTCTTGAGTTGGACCTTGAGCATACCCCCACCCACCAGCTGGAACTTTCCTTCATCATGATCAACGACCCCGATAGTGAACGTTTTTTTCTTGACATAGACGAGCTAGGAAAAAAAACAATTTTTGGAACCGTAAGGCGCAACATTAAAGAAGAAATTAGGGCTATGGAGGCCGGGCTTGCCCCTTTCCAGATTCGAAGAGGGTTAGGGCTTTTCAAGGTGTTCAAGCTGCATCTGGAGGCGTTTGCAAAACAGCTAAGCTACCAAATGATCTTTACTTATCCATTGGGCTACCACAACGCCATCCATTACGAACGTCACGGGTTTGGATACGTTACACGAAAGGCATGGATGGAAGAGATCAACGCGCGATTCCATGCGGGGGGAGACCTTTACGAGCAGCTTGACGGGTCCACCCCATTTCGTCGCAAAGGAATGGAAGCAACGCCCGTCGGCCGTAGCTGGGCTATCTACGACGGCATCCTTGGAGAACCCTTTCGGGATGTCAAAATGGTCAAGGTCGTGGGGAAAGATTTTCACGTCTGCACATTTACCCCTTAATTAAGGAGATCGCGTTGGATCCGAAGCGGTTTGGATTTTTGATCGATCCAATCTATGATGCGCATGAAACCGAGGAAGAACACCCTGAATGCGCTCGCAGGATTCGAGCGATTCAAGCCGGCCTCGATTCCCACCGGTTCGGCCCGATGTTCAAACGGTTTCAAGCCGGCTCGGCAGACATGGACGCAATCCAACTCGTACACTCCAAGGAATACATCCAGGAATTCCGGAGCGCGTGCCAAAGCGGGCTGAGCTACTTTCACTCTTACGACAACTGCATTTCGGAAGGGAGCTTCGAAGCCGCTTGCCACGCCGTCGGAGGGGTTTTGGGGCACCTTGAAGCAGTCATGGCCGAAGAGATCGATAGCGGGTTTTGTGCAATACGCCCACCAGGACATCATGCCGAGCGGAACAAGGCAATGGGGTTTTGCTACTTCAACAACGTAGCGATCGCGGCAAGATACCTCAAGAGCCGCTACAGCGTAGAAAAAGTTCTTATTGTCGACTTTGACGTCCACCACGGGAATGGGACCCAGCATATTTTCGAGGAAGAACCGAGCGTTTTCTATTTCAGCGTCCACGAGCATCCGAGCTTCCTGTTTCCAGGGACAGGGAGGCGGAGCGAGGTTGGCATCGGAGCCGGAAAGGGTTTTACGCTCAACGTCCCCATGCCCCCATCTACGGGCGATGACCGAGTACTGCCGGCGTTCGACTACGCCCTAGAGCAGATAACGGAGGTTTTCAAGGCGGATTTTGTGCTCGTAAGCGCGGGGTTCGATGCCTACGAGCACGACCCATTGGCCCATCTGAACTTTACCGAAAAAGCCTATGAGCATTTTGGCAGGCAGATAGGTGCATACGCCAGGGCATTCTCCAAGGGCAGGGTGATTTCCGTACTCGAAGGCGGCTATTTCCTCCCAAAACTCGGAGACCTTTGCATGGCCTACATCGAAGGGCTTGTGCATACTCTTTAGCGAGCAACAAAACACACAGAATATGGAAGACGAGAAGAGGAGCTAGTAATGTTTGTTTTCAACTGGATGACTTCTACCCCCGTATGCGTCAACACGCAAGACACCTTGCTGAAGGCCGAAGAGTCGATGAAAACCCATCAAGTAAACCAAATTTTGGTTCAGGACGCTGGTAAGCTCGTCGGCATCTTTTCAGATAGGGACCTGCGCGATGCCAAGACTTCATTGGTCTACATGTCTAGCTTTCAGGGCAAAACGCTTAAGGATTTGATGGAGAGCGCGCCCGTTGTTTCGTTTATGACAAAAGACCCCATCACGCTCTACCCAACCGACACGCTTGAGGATGCGCTGAGCATCTTCAACACCCACCGGTTCAACGGGTTGCCCGTCGTTGACGAAGATGCCCGGCCTTTAGGAATCCTTACCAAGACAGACCTGTTAAGGGCGTTTGAAGGCGTCCTCGGAATCAACGCGAACACATCCAGGCTTGAAGTGCTCGTTGCGGATAAAACCTCCGACACGATTCGCGTTCTTGAAGCGGTAAAGCGCCTGGGCATCGAGGTCGTTAGCCTACTGTTCGAAATGGTTAGAAAGGAACCTCCTCAGCTCGTCCTTCTCCTTCGTCTCGCCACAATCAACCCCCTGCCTGTTCGGGAAGCGCTCGAGGCCGAAGGCTTCGAAATTTTGGATATTCGCAAGCATTGGCTCGACCTAGAGGCATTCGACTAGGATCTCGGATAAGTCCTTGACTTTTATCTCTTCCTCCAGGTTCCTAACCTTGATGGCGTCGTCGAACATGAACACGCAAAACGGGCATGCCGCGGCAAGAATCTTTCCTCCCGTAGCGGCCGCCTCTTCGATCCGCTCGTGATTAATCTTCTTGCCGATGTCGAGCTCCATCCACGAAAGCCCTCCTCCGCCGCCGCAGCAGAACGACTTCTCCCTTCGCCTCTCCATTTCCCTTACGGGCGACTCGGCCACGGCGTGAAGCAACTCGCGCGGAGCGTCGTACTCTCCGTTGTACCTGCCAAGGTAGCACGAGTCGTGAAAAACGAGCGATTCGGGGAATTTACCCCCAAGCTTGAGCCGGCCTTGCTTTAGCATGTCCCTTAAGAACGTGCTGTGGTGAACAACCTGGGCTTTAAACCCGAGCTGCGGATAGTCATTCTTAAGCGTGTTCAGACAGTGGGGGCAATGGGTTAAGATCTTCGAGACGTTGTAGCGCTTGAACGTCTCGATGTTCTCTAGCGTGTTCATCTGAAAGAGGCCTTCTTCTCCGGCCCTTCTTGCCCATTCCGCCGTACATTTTTCTTCCGGCCCCAAGACGGCGTAGTTTACGCCCGATGCTTCCAAAAGCCTTACCATCGAGCGCGCAATCTTTTGGTTCCTAGGGTCGAAAGAGGCGCTACAACCGACCCAGTAAAGCCATTCGAAGCCGCCCTCCGTTTCCGCGGCGAGGGGGACGGAAAGCCCCTTGGCCCAGGCTAGGCGATCCTCGTTCGGAAGCCCCCAAGGGTTGGCGCTGTTGGTGGTTCGCTTGAGGCTTTGACCGAGCGTAGATGGGGTTCGCATCTCGAACACGAGCGAGCGCCTAAGCTCAAGGATGAGGCCCATCTGGTTGATTTCTACAGGACAGGCCTCGACGCAGGCCCTACAAGTCGTGCACGACCAAAGCACGTCGTCCATAATGACACCGCCCGCCAATGGCTTATCCTCGCCACCACCCTCAAGCATCGCGCCCTTTAGGTCTAAAACGACGGCCTTAGGGGAAAGAGGCTTTTGGGTAGCGTAGGCAGGGCAGACCTCTTGACAGCGGCCGCACCGCGTACAGGCGTCCAGGCTTAATAGCTCTTGTTTAGTAAAATCGCTTAGGGTGTTGTATCCGATAGATTCGGCGGTCTCCAAGTCTATATAGCTCGGCACCCCGTGTTGTTTGGTTTCAAACGGGGCAAGAAAGACGTTAAATAGCGAGCTTAAGAAATGAAAGGCCTTTGTGTAAGAAAGGACGGCGATGAACCCGAGCGAAAGGAGGCCGTGAACCCACCATGAGGCCTTATGGAGGCCGTGGAGAAGGACGGGGTCTACCCCTCGAAGCATCTTGGCCGCACCAAACCCGACGAAAGACGCACGCTCAAACTCTGGGTAGGCCGGAAACGCCACTCCTCCCCCTGCAATCCTTAGGGTCTCCGTTGAAAACCCTGTAATACCCAAAAGCAAGAGCATCCAGAACAAGAAGTGATCGTCCCATTTGTAGCTCAACCCCCCAGGGCGGAGCCCGTAACGCCGAACCCCGAACAGTACAAGACCGCCAAGCAGGAAAAGGCCGAAAAGATCCAAGGTCCAAGAGTACGCAAGATAGAAGTCCCCGTAGAAGAAGCGAAGCGGCGTGTCCTCGTCGATCGTCAGAATAACCGTCCCGATGAACAGCACCACGAACCCCCAAAAGACCAAAAGGTGCGCAAACCCCCTGTAGGATTCTCTGAGCAGCTTTGCCTGTCCAAGGACTTGCCTGAAAACCCTCAAGAGCCTTTCGGGAATACGGTTCCATGCGAACAACGCATCCCTGCCTTGCATCCATCGTCTCGCTTGGACATAGAACCCGTACACAAAGACGCCGATCGTCAGCATGCTTAGCGCGTAAAAAACGATTCTTTCGGCTAAGGAGAACCGGAGGAACACCTCCCTGGTTACGCTCTCTATGGGCTCCATGACCGTCTATATCCTTTCGGTTTTTAGAGACAACTCACGATCAGGCACTTTTAACCTTCTTCAGCTCCCCGATCATCTCTGGCACGGCTTTGAAAAGGTCTGCTACGAGCCCGTAGTCGGCTATCTCGAAGATCGGGGCCTCTTCGTCCTTGTTCACGGCCACGATCACTTTTGAATCCTTCATGCCGGCTAAGTGCTGGATCGCTCCGGAAATTCCAACCGCAACATAGAGGTCTGGCGCCACGACTTTCCCCGTCTGGCCGACTTGGTAGTCGTTTGGACAGAACCCACTGTCGACCGCAGCCCTCGAGGCCCCTATGGCAGCTCCAAGGGTATCGGCTAGAGGCTCGATGGTAGAATGAAAGCCTTCGGCAGATTTCAGCCCCCTTCCCCCCGATACTACCCTCTTGGCCTCCGTAAGCTTTGGCCTCTCTGACTTGACCTCTTCGAACTGCACAAACTCCGCCGTAAACGGCAAGGATATTGCAAACGGCCCCACAGGAGTAACTTTGGCCCCTTCTTGCGCCTTGGGTGCGGTATCGAACGCCGTCGGCCGGATGGTGATGAGCTTGGGATCGCCCTCTAGCCTAACCGTTGCGATGACGCTGCCCGCAAACATCGGCCGCTTGAAGCGATCGGGCGCAAGGATCTCTAGGACTTCGTTGACCATCCCCCCACCCAGGCGTTCGGCAAGCCGCGGGAACAAGTCTTTGACAAACGTCGAGGAAGCCCCGATGAGCGCATCGAACGGCCGACTTTCCAAAAACTTGGAGATGGCCTCTGAATACGCCTCGGCCGTATAGTGGGCAATCTCCGGTTGCTCTAAACAAAAGACCTCGGCAAGAGGGTAAAGGGCGAGCTCTCTTGCAAGCTTGCTCGCGTCTGTACCGAGGACCAGCGCAAAGACGTCCGATTCGCCCTTTACCTTGGCATAGTCCAGCGCGGCCTGAACAGCATGGAACGTCGCCGAGCGCAATCTTCCTTCGTAGTTCTCCGCGACAACGAGTATCCCGGCCATTTTTTTACTCCTTCGTCAATCTTGAGTTTTAGATTACCTTTGCCTCATCGTGCAGCGCACGGACGAGCTCTTCTACGGAGCCCACCTTTCGGCCTCCCTGCCTCTTTGGAGGCTCTTCGAGGCTTTCCACGCGAAGCTTTGGAGTTACCCCAACTCCCAGCTCTTCAAGTGATACTTGGCGAATCTCTTTTTTCTTAGCCTTCATAATCCCCGGAAGAGAGGCATACCGGGGCTCATTGAGCCGTAGGTCCGCCGTCACGATGCATGGCATGCCAATTAGTTTGGTCTCCAGCCCGCCGTCCACCTCGCGCACGACCGCAAGGCGCTTGCTTTCCCCCTCAACTTCCACCTTGCAAGCAAACGCAGCATAGGGAACGCCAAGGATCTGGGCGAGCATCCCGCAAGTCTGGCCGTAATCCGTATCTACGGCCTGCTTCCCCATCAAAAGCACGTCAAACCCTTCTTGTTTGGCAACCTCGGCGAGCGCACGAGCGATAATTCCCGGGTCTGCGCATACCCCATCGGCCTTGATCAGCACACCCCGATCGGCTCCCATCGCCAACGCGGTTCTTACTTGCTCGGCGGCCTCTGCGGGCCCGACCGAAAGAACGACGACCTCGCCGCCAAGCTTCTCTTTGATCCGGAGCGCCTCTTCGACGGCAATTTCGTCAAACGGGTTGATGACGAACTTGAGTTGCTCCGTAACAATGCTGTTACCATCGGGCTTCACTCGAATCTTAGCCTCAGGATCCGGCACCCTTTTTGCTACAACCAATAACTTCATGACAACCCTCCATTATGGGTATGCGATGGAACATTACGCGCCTCGGGCAGGAAAGCTGCCCCCTTTTTGTAGGCTATGCCCTCAAGCCAGATAAGGAATAGCCCGTCAATTGCCCTGGAAATGTCGAATGCGCCGCCCTTTAGGACCCATCTCAGGGCGACCTCTTCAACGGCCCCATAAATTGCGTATTTTAAAATATTCGCATCCAAGGTTTCAACGAAAACCCCTTCCTCTTTCCCCTCCTTCAAGACCGAGCCAAGTATATCGAGGTAAGCGAAATACAAATTGGGGGTGTACTCTTTCATAAACCTGCGGCTCTGGCGGATCTCCACGATCAACACCTCGACCAACTCTTTGTTGCTCTGGAAAAGCTCGACCTGATAACGAAACCAGCGCTCAAGCTTTTCTAGGGGGCCAGGAAGGACCGAAAGCTGCAGGTGGAGCTCTTTTAGGATCCGATCGAGGTTTACCTCGAACACCTGGATAAGGATGTCGTCTTTGTTCTTAAAGTAAAGATAAACCGTGCCGTCGGCTACTCCGGCCTCTTTGGCAATGTCGCTTATGCGTGCCTTAAAAAAACCCTTCTGCGCGAATACTCGTACGGCCGCGTCCAGGATGCGAAAAAACTTTTCGCGTTCTTTTTTCATGCGTCCAGGCCAGCGTGTTTTCGCAATCCAAAAGGGAGGCCGATTGATGCTTCATTCAATTTTTTATACCTTGCCCTTACTGGTACACAAAGCCGAGCCCCGTTAGGAGCTAGACTTTGTGTACCCAAGCCTTTGGGAAACCTCTTCAGCACCCCGCTTGACAGCGGGGACGATAGCCTGCTGGAGATCTTCTTCGCCAAGACGAAAGCTCGGGCCCGAGATGCTAAGCGCACCTACAAGCTTTCCCGTGTAGTCGAACACGGGAGCAGCAGCACATCTAACCTCTTCCTCGTACTCCTCGTTGTCGATTGCCCAGCCCCTCTCCTTGATCTGCTCTAGCTCTTGGACAAGTCGCTCTCTTTCGGTAATCGTGTACTTCGTGAACGGCCGCAACTCCTCCGGGAGCACCCTCTCCCTCTCTTCTTCTGTCAAGTAAGCGAGGTGTATCTTGCCCGAGGCCGTGCAGTAGGGCGGAAGCGTCAACCCGACCCTGGAGATAACCCGGACCGTCTTTGAAGACTCGACGCTGTCTAAGTACACGACACCGCTACCCCGCATGAACGAGATGTAGGCAGTTTCGCCCGCTTCTTTCGAGACACGCTCCAAGATAGGCTTCGCCTGCCTTACTAGCCCCATTTGCTTAATGTATGCCTGCCCCAACTCTAAACATTTGATTCCGAGGCGGTAGTTCTCTGTGGACTTATTCTGCTCTATATACCCCCTTGCTTCGAGGGTGGCAAGGATACGAAAGATGTTATTTTTGTGTAACTTCAGCTTTTTCGATAAGTCGGTTACGCCAAGCTCTTCTTGATTTCCCTTGAACTCTTCTAGGACATCGATAGCATGCGAAACAGACTGAATCAAATAGTTAATCTTCTCTCTGTGAATGATCATGTTTTACCCTTCTCGTAGTTCAAAAAAATTATATTCATGCTAGCGTAAAACGTTTTATACGTCAACACTCATACGCCATCAACGTCTTTTATTTTGGATAACGCATACTTGAAGCTACCGACCGAGCATCCTGCAAAAAGCGTTCAAGCCCCGACCTGGTAAGCGGGTGCTCCACAAGGCCAAGGAGAACCCCAAAAGGAAGCGTGAAAATCGGCGTCCCGAGCAAAGCCGCCCTTAGTACATGCATAGGGTGCCTAACGCTCGCCGCGATCAGCTCCGTGGCCATGCCGTAAGCTTCCAATATCTCAAGGCATTCCCCGAGGATAGAAATGGCATCGTGGCCGACATCGTCTAACCTCCCTAAGAATACGCTCGCATACTTTGCACCGGCCCTTGCGGCAAGAAGCGCCTGAAGCGGCTGAAACACAAGCGTGGCGTTGACCGGAATCCCGTCTTTTGAGAGCACGCTTATAGCCTGAATCCCTTCTAGCGTTACGGGCACCTTAACGACCAGGTTCGGGGCAAGGCTTGCTATTTTCCTGCCCTCCTCGACCATGCCGGCCGCGTCTTCTTTCGTAACCTCAAGGCTCACCGGACCCTGGACGGCCCGACAAACTTCCAAGACCCCCTCTGGAAAGGAAAGCCCGGCCTTGGCCAACAAGGTAGGGTTAGTCGTTACCCCATCAATCAACCCTAGAGCAACGGCCCTAGAAATCTCCTCAAGGTTGGCAGTATCCAAAAAAATACGCATTTCCAAGCCCCTTAAATTTTTTGGTAATACTTCCCCGGTAAGCTTCGAGCAACCCCTTGAATTTCCAACTCGGCAAGCGCGACGGAGAGCTCTTCGATCGGGAGGCCGCTGCGTGCCCTAAGGGCGTCGATATGCTCCGGGTATGGCCCTAGAAGGTCGAGCAGGCCGGCTTGATCGTTCAAGAGACCCCTTGCAGGGCTCTGCTTCTTATCCGTCGGAGTTTCGGGTAAAACTTTCCGAAATTCTAGGGCCTCAAGAACCTCTGTCGCGTTCTGGACGAGCTGCGCCCCTTGACGAATGAGCGCATGGGTCCCCTTGGATCGTTCTGAAAACACGCTCCCCGGCACGGCCATTACTTCCCGGCCTAAATCAAGCGCAAAACCGACCGTGATCAACGTCCCGCTCTTCTCCCCCGCTTCTACCACGACAAGACCGTCGGCAAGGGCGGCAATGATCCTGTTCCTTTTCGGGAAATACTCCTTTCTTGGAGAAAACCCTAGGGGATACTCCGAGATCAACGCCCCGTACCCATTAAGAATCCTTTCGGCAAGCCGTTCGTGCTCCTTTGGGTAGACGCAATCAAGCCCGGAGCCAAGAACCGCCCATGTTTTTCCTTCGGCATCCAGCGCCCCTACATGGGCCGCTCCGTCAACACCGCGTGCCAGCCCGCTTACAACGGCAACGCCGGCCAAAGCAAGATCTTTGGCCAAACGGTTCGCAACCTCCAAGCCGTATACCGTGGGGCGCCGTGCTCCTACGATGGCTACGCATGGGATGCTAGCAAGGAAATGCCCTTTTATAAACAAGCATGCCGGAGGGTCTGGAAGCACGTTTAGACGTTCTGGATAACCTTCTCCCAAAAAAAACACGGGAGATACGCCATGCTCGATTGTCTTGGCAAGCTCTCTTTGTAAGCCTTGGACCTGCTCCAAAGGCGGAGGCCAGCAAAGCGCGTCCGGCATGACTCCGACGATTCCGGAGAGCTCCTCACGCCCAATCTCGAGCAGCCTTTCCCCGGGAAGGCTCGATTCAAAGACTCTTCTAGCAAGCCTAGCCCCAAGAACTCGAACGGCCAAGTAAGAAAAGAACGGCTCGCGGCTAAGTTTCATTTAAAAAAATGCCTAGTATAAAACCGTCGTAACCCTAGCCCCAGGCTTGACGACGTTCTCGCCATGAGTCAGGAGGACCGTGGCCTTTCTTTCTCCCACGAAAACCACAAGCCCTTCCGCGTAAACCTTGGGTGGTTTGGAGCGTCCGAACGCTTCTTTCCACCAAGACGGCTTGGAGTAAAAATACACCTTCGTCCCCGGATGAAGAGAAGAACTTGGAACCTCACTTAGAGCGACGCCCACATACTGGCCGACCGAAGCCGTCCTTGACAAGCCGTACACGACTTCCACCTTTCCTTCGGCAGCATACCTTGAAACCGTAGGCTGTACTTGCATACGCCTGGGTCTTGAGCCGACGTCGTAGAGGCCATAAGTTTGACTTGCATCGAACAGGCCGAAGATTTCGACAACCTCTCCCACGTAAGCCGACCCTCCATTCTTAAACAGAGGCCGGACGACGGCTATAGGCTCGTAAAACGAAGCTTTCCATGGGACTTGGGCCTTGGCAACAAGGTAAGGAAGGCCTTGCTTGAGGGTCTTCCCCGCTTCGAGGGTGAGCATAACCTCGTCGCCCAAGGAAAGCAGCTGCTTTTCTCCGTAAGCCTCCCCCGTTTTCCCGATACGATCGAACGGAAAACTTCCGTAGTAAGGAAGCCTTGCGCGATCCAGCTCGATGGCGGGTGCGCTCTCAAACTGGAAGGCTAACAGAAACACCGTTAAGACAACAACACCAAGTGCCCTCATGCTCACCCTCTTGAAAGACAAGTTGTACGTTGATAATAGCACAAAGGAAAGTTGATCAACAAAAAGCCGGAAAGGTTGCAAAATGGAGGATCGCCGGCTACGCTAGCAAAAGAATGGGAATACTTCGGTTAAGAGAAAAAGCGCTGTTGTTCGACCTAGACGGCACGCTCGTCGACTCGAAACAGGACTTGGTCGCGGCTGCAAACGCCGCTCGGGCTTCCGTCGGTCTGCCGTCGCTTTCCAATGAGGCCGTTCAGGCCAATATAGGGCTTGGAGTGGATAGCTTAATCCGAAGCATCCTGGGAACCGAAGACCAAGGTTTGTTCAGGCAGGCGAAGGAGGCCTTTATCTCCTACTACACGGAACACCTCTTGGATCATACCCGCATTTTTGAAGGCCTTGAGCCAATTCTTAAAACCTTACAACGAAGCCAAGTCGGCGTCGTCACGAACAAGGCCCGCGTGTTCGCACTTCCCTTGCTCGAAGGCCTCGGCATCTCGGACCGTTTTGGAGCAATCGTAACCCCTGAAGATGCTGGGCAGAAAAAACCCGACCCCGAGCCTCTTTTATACGCCCTTCGCTTGCTCGGCCTTCCTCCTGAACGTGCCGTAGTCGTCGGGGACTCACGGTACGACATCGAGGCGGGCAAGCGGGCAGGCTTGCAGACGGTAGCCGTACTTTGGGGGTTCGGAACCCCGGAGGAAATCGAGCGGGCAAACCCGGACATCATCGTGCGAAGCCCCAACGACTTGGCAAAGCTGCTCAGCACGCCCCTATGAAACGGCTTGCCCTTGCTGTTTTTGCCCTTTTGTCGATCTTTTCGGGGATCCTTGTTGCCTACACCGTATTCGCTCCCTACAAAAAAGCCGCGGGGAGGCAGGTTTTTATCCCCAAAGGATCCTCGAGCGCCAAGATCGCAGAGGCCCTCGAGAAAAACTTAATCATCCGGAGCAAGCTTGCCTTTCTCGTGTACGTAATAGCGACAGGAAAGAAGGAGAAGCTCCAATGGGGGGAGTATGCCTTCCTAGAGCCCGTCAGATTGCACCAAGTCGTTACCAAGCTCTACAGAGGAGAGGTCAAAACATACCTCTTGACGCTCAAAGAAGGGGAAACTCTCCACGACCTTGCCTCACACCTAGATGCTCTCGGCTTTTTCCCTGCCCAAAAAACATCCGACCAGCTAAGGAATAAGGCGTTCATCCGGTCGCTCCACAGCATGATCCCTCCCGAGCTCGACTCGCTCGAGGGCTTTCTTTACCCCGAAACCTACCGCATCGAAAGGCGCCAAGGTCTCGCCCAGATTGTACGTCCCATGGTGCAGGAGTTCTTCAAGCAAGCCGACACGGCCATCCTTGCCAAGGCAGGCTTACGCGGGCTTAACCTCAAAAACCTCGTAACGCTCGGGTCGATCATCGAGCGCGAAACCCCTCATCCCGAGGAAATGCCGCTCATCGCCAGCGTGTTTCACAACCGCCTCAGACTCGGCATGCCTTTACAGGCGGACCCTACGGCCGTTTATGACCTTTCTCCAGGATACAAAGGCCCTGTCTTACCCGAGCATATCAAGCGCCCGAGTCCATACAATACCTACCTGATGGTTGGGTTGCCCAAGGGGCCCATCTGCAACCCTTCGAAGGCGGCGCTCCATGCGGCGGCCAATCCGGCAAACACCCCCTACCTTTATTTTGTGGCCAAAAAAGACGGATACCACAGCTTTGCCAAAACCTACGCCGAACACCTGGCCCACATTCGCACACTGAGGAAGACCTCGACCCGTTAAGCTTCCTCTTCCTCGTGCGCTTGCCCTTGGACGTCGAAGGGTCTTAGGTACTTTTCTCCGCCTCCCAAAAACGGCCTTAATTGCTCTTCGCGCTCGATTTCTTCTTTGCATTCAACGCACAAGGATGCGGTAGGCATAATTTTCAGGCGCCCTTCAGGGATGTCTTTGCCGCATTCCGAACAGATCCCGTAGGTCTTGTGGCGTATTCGTTCAAGGGCCTCGTCGATGGCCTCTAGCTTCTCTTGATCCCTATCGGACAAGATCAACGAAAGGTCTTTTCCCCGCTCGTCGGATGCGATGTCGACCGGGTCCTTCGCCGTCTCGGACTCGTCGTCCACCTCATCAAGCCGCTTCTTGAGCGACCCCCTTAGAAGTTCCTTGCGCATAGACTGAAGGAGCTTCTCGAAATACGCAAGTTTTTCTTTTTCGAGCATTGGCATGCATACCCCTCTTTATCTTAGGCCTAAGTGAGCACAGGAAGGATTGATTATACCCAGACAGGAAATTCTGTCAAGCTAGGATAAGGCTTTGAGGGGAGAGGCCTTTAATGTCTGCGCCAAGAGCGCTCCTTTGGACCGGGAACTGCCGCCGATTCGGCCAAGCTTGGGTTCAGAAGTCCACGAACCTCTTTGGTAGAGAGAGGGCGGGCTTGTCCAGGCTGAAGCGCCCCAAGCATGACAGGGCCAACCCGCACACGTTTGATTTTCAGGACGAAATATCCTTGATGGCCAAAAAGCCTTCGAATCTCGTGGTATTTCCCCTCGCGCATCACGACGCGAAGCCATTGATTTTTTCTGGCTTCTGAAATTACCGACACGGACGACGGCTTTAGCAACTCGCCTGCATCCCAAACGCCCTGTAGAGTCGCCTGTAAGGCCCTTGTGTCGAGCTTGCCTTGAACCTTGACAAGGTATTCCTTGGGTATGCCGTAACGCGGGTGGGATACGCGGTTGGCGAACTCTCCGTCGTTGGTCACCAAAAGGAGTCCCTCCGCGATCGCATCCAGCCTTCCTACGCAAAAAAGATGGGGAGCCTTAACAGGAAAGCTTTTTGCAAGCGTTGCGTGGTCCTTCGAGGACTCGAACGTGCTGACGACTCCCTTGGGCTTATAGAAGGCGAAGTAGAACTTTTCAACTCCAAGCCTTTCAAGCGGACGTCCTTCGACCCATAGGGTTGACTTTGGGTCGATTTTGTCCCCTGGCTTAATGAGCCTCCCACCCGGAAGCCGGACTTTCCCGGCCTGAACCAACGCATCGGCCTTACGGCGGGATATTTCGCCCCGCATGGCCAAGACCTTCTGGACACGAACGCCGTCTTCATTCTCTAGCATGTCTTGGTCGCCCTGCATTTACGGGAGCTGACCGGAAACATCGTCGAAAGTCAAGTAATCTACAACCACCTGAACCTCGGCCCGGTTTCCGTTTGCATCCGTGACGATTACCGTATCCGTCACGGGTTTGGCGCTAATCAAAAGGTCCGCGTTCAAAAGGCCCAACGTCCTCGGCTGGACGGTATAAATGCCCATCTCCCCCCAAAGCCCCCTCGGGGCAATCTCGCCGTACTCCTTGTAAACGTTGTCCCACAGGAAAGGCGGAGCCCCGGAAACGACCCTGACGTACTTCCAGTCGCCGCCCGTGAGCGAGGCGTTCTCAAAGATAAGCTCGTCGGTATCCACACTAAGGCCTCCAGATGACACTGGGGGCCTTGGGAGATCGGGGGCCAGCTCCGGAACTTCGATTGCGACGTCCAGCTTGTTACTCGCTATGTTCCAGACTTGAACATCCCTGTTGAACTGCGTATCCCCGTTCTCGTCCACAAAGTAAGTCCCGACTATCGCCTGAGCCGTATAATTATCCTCTTCGTCGGCATAAAAAGTATACTTTGCCTGGCCGTTGGCGTTCGTGCTTTTCTGGGCTACTACCTCGTCCTCGATCAAGAACACGATAGGGGCCCCCTCAAGCGGCAGGCCCTCGGGAGAGCGCAGCGTCGCGACGTAGCTTATCCAGTACGGCCCTTCTCTATCGTAAAACCAACCCTCCAGATCGTAGCAGAACTCCCGAACCTCGCCTTGACAGCTCGTCTTGGCCTCTAGGGTAAGAGTCGCCCTTGAGCGTGCCTGGCTACCCTTGATGCCCATAACAACGACGAACCCGATGGCCAAGATGACGGATAACGCTGCTTTCATACCCCCCCCCATTTTAAGCAACCCAAAGAATCGTCATCACCGCTTCCGGCGTCTCGTACGTCTTGCCGTTGTCCCCACGCCCGAACGACTTGACACGGACGATCATCTCAAACGGAAAGCTGGGTAGATCGCTTAGGTGGTCGAGCAGGAAGCGCACGGTCTGCGGGCCAACCAACAGGACAGTCGTCAGCGAACGGTTCTGCTGTTGCCCGCCCAACTGCGTACGAATGCCAGATTCTTGGCCAGGCTGCGTAGGCTGGGCAGGGGGAAGATAGGCCGTCGCGTAGTAGTCCCAATCGGGGACAAACCCCGAAAACACCTCTCCATCCTCCGTGACGATATCGTAGCGCATGTGAAAGCGCTCGAGCGTAATCCCTTGGTTAACCATGTTGTTCTCAAGCCCGACGCTAACCTCCGGCCTCGTCACCTGTAATTGCTGGAGCGTTTCTGGGGGAATGACCAAGTTGCCGCCAACGGGAGTCCCTACTCCTACCCCTCCCCCTCCGGGCAGCGGAACGAACTCGGGTGCTTGCGTTGTCAGCGTCGATGGAATGGTGAGCGTCTGCGACAAGGGCCCCGTGATCATGCCGGTGACTCCCTCCTCCCCCGTCGTATAAAAGCCTGTAATCCGAAACGACTCCCCGCCCTGGTTTCTTGCAAGCCCTGCCTGAGCGCCGAACATTGCCCATGCCACAAAGAATGCCGCCCAAAATCGTCCCTTCATGCCCACCCCTCCAGGCCAAATGCTGATGACAGTTATCCTAGCATATTTTTTTGCATGTTCTGCCAGGAAGCTCCTGACCGAAATACTTCAGGACCCAAGAAAGCTCTTTTTGCTTGGTCAAAAGCCTGCCTCGTAATTTTTGCGCCCTTAAGGCTTCGAGGATTTTTCCGATTTTTGGGGACGGGGGGAACCCGAGCGCGACTAGATCCTTCCCTCGAACCTCCGGAAAAACTCTCGAGAGGACGAGAAGATAACGGACAACGTGCTCGCGAACGTCTTCGTTCTTTGTGAGCGCCATAACGAACAATGTCGCCTCCTTGGGAAGCCCACGAAGCGCTTTGTCGATTTCTACGGCATCCCCTTTGGCCGACTCAAGCCTTGTCAGCGCCGCGCTTGCATGCTTAAGCACCTTTTGGACGAGGCATTGCAACTGGGGGGGGGATTGAAGCCTCCGGAAGGCAGCCCCCCTTGCCTCAGGCCTCTCTCCCCATAAAAGGGCGGCTAGGATAAGGGCGAGCGTATCCACATGTTGATCTGGAAAGCTGTAGCTAAACCATACGATGGCATTTCCTAAACCTTGAAGTGTGCGCTTTTTTTCGGGTGTAATATCTAGTTCGGGCGCGACGACCCTCAACACTCCCTCCGAGCCTAGCTTCCCTATGATCTCGATCGCCTTAGGCTCGTAGGCGATAAGGCCCAGCTCTTTAAGGACCCTGCCGCCCTCTAGTTTGCCGACAAACCCTAGTTCGAGCGCTTTCTTGATGAGCCTTTCTGTTTCCTTGCTCAGCTTAAACCCCAGCCGGAGAGCAAACCTGTAAGCCCGGAACACGCGGGTTGGGTCTTCGACCAAGCTTAAGTTATGCAACACCCGAAGGAGCCGATGCTTTAAATCCGTAAGCCCTCCGTAGAAGTCCACAAGCTCCAGAAAGCGCTCGGGCCTCAAATCCAGCGCCAGCGTGTTCACCGTAAAATCGCGCCTTGCTAAATCCTGCTTGAGTGTGCTTCGAACGACCTTCGGCCAGGCACCCGGATATTCGTAGGATTCTATCCTGGCCGTCGCGATATCGAGCTTGACGTCCG
This sequence comes from Nitrospirae bacterium UBA2233, assembly GCA_002347965.1. Taxonomy (GTDB): domain Bacteria; phylum UBA2233; class UBA2233; order UBA2233; family UBA2233; genus UBA2233. Next base: position 41,741 of record DDYN01000028.1, read on the forward strand.
GACGTACGTAGAGTGAAGCCGTTCCAAAAGCCTCGTGAAGACGCATTTTACACCCCAGACGTTCCGCGAGCTTACTCGCAAACCGAAGCCCGTCCCCAACCACGACGATGTCGAAATCCAGAGTGGGCGTTCCTAGCAACAAATCCCTCACAAAACCTCCTACAGCGTAGGCCGGCATGGCAAGCTCAAGGCCAAGCCGTCCCGCCTCGAGGAACACTGCCCGTACGATGTCTGGCAGACGCTTTCCGGCCTGAGACTTGACCTGCTTCGTCACTTCTTGCGTTAGCGTGTCTACGGGCCGTTCACGCGTCCGTTTGAGCATTTCTCTTAGGTAATCCTTTCGGGTGACAACACCGATAACCTGGCCATCCCGCAATACAGGGAGCAGCCTTTGTCTTGTGCGTACCAATAGCTCTCCTACCTCGTCGAGCGGCGCATGGGGTGAGATGGTTTCGAACTCGGTGATCATGAAATCTGTAACACGGGCCCCACGGAGCCCGTGATACAGCGCCCTTTCCGCAATCATCCGCGTAAAGAGCCCTACAAGACGGCCTGTGGGGTCTAAGACGACGAGTCCGTTGACGGCGTAGCGGTTCATACTCAAGAGGGCTTCATCGATCTGCTGCCCGGAAAGGACGGAGATCGGGGGGGCGGACATAACCTCCTCGGCCCGCATGGCCTTGACGAGGTGTTTTTGGACAAGCGCCTCGATTCGAACCCTGGAATCCACCAGCGTCTGCCCGGGCAAAGAGGCGCTTGCCGCCGTAGGGTGGCCCCCGCCGCCAAGCTCGACAAAAAGCCCGTCTAGCCGGACGGTATCGCTTACGCTCCTACCTACGACGAGCATCCGGCCCTCACACTCAAAGATCGCGATGGCGGCGCTGGCATGGCTAATATCCAGTATTTCCTGGACAAGGTGGCTCAGCTCGCCTTCATGCCCGACGACTTCGGCGTGAGAGAGCAAAAGCCGGCTTCCGTTCAGCTGGATAAACCGCGCCGCGGACTTGAGGCGGTGCAAGACTTCGAGCTCGGAGAGCGTAAGGCTTCTTGCCAAGATCGAACGGACAAGCCCTACCCTTGCGCCTTGCCCAAGAAGCCAAGCGCAGGCCTCGAAATCTTCCTTCGTGGTCGAGACATTCATCAACCCGCCCGTGTCTTCGTAAACCCCGAGCAAAAGGAGGTTCGCCAAGGTTTGGCCGATCAATAGTCCTTTTTCTCTTAAAAGGCGGACGACAAGACTGCTGCAAGCCCCGACGGTGGCGCGTATGTCTGTTTTAAGGGAAGGGGGTAAGCCCTTGGGGTGGGGATGATGGTCGATGAACACAAGAGGCGGCCCTGCTTGCTCGACCCACTGGCCAAGCTCGCCGAGGCGTGAAATGTCGGAAGTGTCGACAACGACAACGCCTTCGATGGCGTTCGGGTCTATCTGGTCGAAGACCACCTCTTTTGGGGCAAACTCTGGATGCTCCTTAAGGAACGCCTCGACATTCCTGGCCTTGGGTTTTGGGATAAGCAGGCATGCTTCATCGTAGAGGGCGATTGCAGCCGTAGCGCTGGCTAGCGCGTCAAAATCGGCGTAAACGTGCGTAGTGACTATCCGCATGGCTTCCTTGGGTGCGCCTTGACAAGCTCTCTCCTTAGGTGTTCTAAACCGATGTGCGTGTAGATTTCGGTCGTTTGGATGTCTTTGTGCCCCAGAAGCGTCTGAACCGTCCGGAGGTCGGCCCCTCCCTCCAAAAGGTGGCTTGCAAAGGCATGCCGAAGGAGGTGGGGGTAAAGCGCGTCATCTTCCGGCCAAAAGAAAGCGAACCGCTTGATCACCTTCCAAACCGCCTGCCGACTCATGGCTTTCCCTCTCGCCCCCAAAAAGAGCGTGTCTGAGCGGCCCTTCAGGAATGACGGGCGTATCTGCAGGTAAGCGGCCAGGCTCTTTCGTGCGACTTCTCCAAGGGGTACGACGCGTTCTTTGTTTCCCTTACCCAAAACTTTAAGGTGCGGCGGATCATCTTGGACGTCGCCTACCCTTAGCTCGGTCAACTCGCTTACCCTGAGCCCTGCGGCATAGAAAAACTCGACGATTGACCGGTTCCTCACTTCCAGGGGTTCACAAGGAGGAGGAAGCCTCTCAAAGAATGCTTCGAGCCGATCCGTAGATGGCAAGAGGGGCAAGGCCCGCTTGAGTCTTGCCACCCGGATACCTTCAAGCGGGTTTTCAGCTGCAAGGCCCTGTTCGACGAGAAAACCCACAAAGCACTTTAGAGAGCTTTTTTTACGGAGCATCGTGCTTGGAGCGGCGCCTTGGCTGGTCAACTCGGCAAAGTATGCTTCAAACGCCTCCGGGGTTTTTAGCGCTTCCAGCTGGTTTTCGTCTGGGCTGTAAGCCCGCAAAAACGTAAGGAATGCCCGCAGGTCATACTGATATGAGGCAATCGTATGGTTACTGTAACCCCTCTCAATCGAGAGCTTACCTAAAAACGCCTCAAGCGCTATTTCCAGCCTCATCCTTTCCGCCCCTTTCGATAGCGGTCAAAAGCTCCGGGGCCAGCCTCTTGGCCAAGCGTTCGCCTACCTTTTTGCCCTCGGGCGTCGTGACATAAAAAGTGTCCACTACCTGGTCCGCAATGGTCGCGATATTGGCCTTGGAGATGTTAATTCCGTTCGCTACGAACACGCAGGAAATCTCGTACAAAAGGAAGGGCCTGTCGTAAGTCTTGACGTCGATCACCGTGTAGTCCGTTGAGATGGCGTTGTCGATCGCTACCTCGTTAGGCCTAGTCTTCGGCGGGGCCTTCGCAAGGCGAACTGCCGGACGTTTGCGGGCGATCAACCCCTCTAGCGCATCCTGGCCTAGCGCAACGACGTCTTTTAAGAGCGACTTGAAACGCTCCAAGTAAGCCGGGTCACGAAAGAGGTCCTCAAGCGACGGGTGCTCTACCTTGAACATGTCTAGAGCATACCCGTCCGAAGTCGTGTAGATTCTCGACCATAGAATATTGAAGCCAAAATAGCTCAGGCCTCCGACAAGCAAGCTGAATAGTCCCGGCTTGTCCCTTGCCACAACGTCCAGGTTTGCGAGCATTTTTGAGGGATCGCCATTGATTCCGATCGCGATCCCATCGGCCCTTGCCACCTCGTAAAGCTTTACGTGGGCCTGACTAAGCTTTGGCGAAGCGCTAAGGAGGTATGGATTGGGGACAACCCTAAGAAACGCACTTCCTGCCGGCAGCTCCGTCAGATGGGGCTCAAGTGCAACTCTTGCCTCCTTGGCATACTCTGGAATGCTTAACGGTACCTTACCCTCCTGCCTGCGCTCGAAAGAGGCGATGGAATGCCTGAAGAGATCTTCCAAGAGTCCCATCTTCCAAGGAGTCATCGCTTCAGGAGACACGGCCAGCAAATCGCTAACGCTAAGCACGTAAAGACGCCTGAGCCTATCTCTCGTTCTTACGGTATTCAAAAATCGCTCGATGAGGGCTGGGTCTTCTAGGTCGCGCTTAAAGGCATAATCCATCATTAACAGGTGATAACGAACAAGAAACACTACTTCCTCGACCATCGTGTCCTCAAGGCCAAGCCGTCCCAAGATCCTGCCCGCAATACGCGCCCCTGTACTGGAGTGCCCCCTGCCCCACCCTTTGCCAATATCGTGGAGTAAGGCAGAAAAGATAAGGACCGCGGGCTGGCGCTCTTCTTCGAGGAGAGGCTGCAGCCCTTGAAGCCAGGGGTCCACCTGGCCGATCGCAAGCCTCTCTAACGCCTCGACTGTCCGAATCAGATGCTTGTCCGCAGTGTAAGCATGGTAGATGTCGTGCTGGGCCAAGTTCTTCACCCGATCCCATTCTGGAATTGCTCTACTAAGAACCCCTGTCTCATCAAGCTCCCTCAAAACATACCCAATACGCCTAAAGTCCTCGAAAAGCTGCATGAGAAAAGAGGCGGCCCGGGCATCCTCCCTCAGCCCCTTCCTCACTCTCGTGCGTTTTCTGCGAATAAGACGGCTAAGCGCGTAGGAGAGAGGCAGGCCGGTTTCTTTGGCTAGGAAAAAAACCTTCAGCAGCCAAGCGGGGTCGCGGTCAAAAAGAGAGGCATCCTTAAGCCAAATGCCGTACCCAAGGGCCAAGAAAGGGCCTTCGATTGGTTTCGCCTTCTGCCTGTGCACCTTGAGCGCCGATAATGATACGCAAGAAAGCGAAGAGAGCACCTTCAAGGAGACCTCTTCGATTTGGCGCGCATGGGTGTAGTACCTGCGCATAAACCATTCCACCGAGGCCTGACTGTAGGCGGGGTTTGCGGAGAAAGCCCTTGCAAGGCACTCCTGAAGGGCCAGGTCCATTTTGTCGGTGCGCTTTCCTGTCATGAGGTGCAGTTGCGTCCGAATGCTCAAGACTGCGTTCAACCCGCGAAGAAGCGCTCGTTCTTCTCTGGGGCTTATCAACCCTAGGCGCACCCAGCTGTGCACACTCCGTACGCCAAAGAGCGCCCGAGTGGCCCACCATGCACTGTGAAAATCCCTCAGGCCTCCCTTCCCTTCCTTGATGTGAGGCTCTAATAGGTGCATAGTGCCAAGGTTTCTTTGGTGGCGAGACCGCACGATTTGGACTATTTCCCAAACAAGGCCTCGTTGGGCCCTGTAGCGGAGGAGTTCTTCTACGTTCTTAAGAAAGGCTTGGTATAGGATGCTCGAGCCGTGCAAATATTTGTGGTCTATCAAAGAAAGCGCAAACGTCACGTCTTTATCGTAGTCCTGCTCTAGCTCCGCCATGGAGCGAACGCTGTATCCTACATCCAGCTTGAGATCCCAAAGTGCGTAGAGAACGCGCTCGGTTAGGAACTCGTGGAAGGAAGACATCTTGTACTCATACAAGAACAAGAGGTCAAGGTCAGAATTGGGGCACAAATCTCTCCTTGCAACCCCTCCAAGACCCACAAGGCAAAAGCCTTCTTCCGAGCACGGATAGAGGCGCTTCCATTCAAGTTCGGCTTTGAGGGCAAGACCTTGAATAAGGGCTTCGAAGTAGGCAGAAGTAAGGGCCGCAGCGTTCAATCCGGTCAATTTGTAGACTGCGCGCCCTAGAAATGCGAGGAACTCCGTACGGCTCTTCTCGAGCCCCTGCATCTCACCGTCCTCAAAAAAAGCGTCATACATGCCCTTCTTAACCCTGTCGTAGTCCAAGGAAGGGACAGGGTAATCTTTGGATACAATTTTAAGGCTGTCAAAGCTTTCTAAGCCAAGCATCATCGTCTTTTAGCGCCTCTATCGCCTTCACTAAGGCTCTTGCCGTCCGCTCTTGAAACGTTTTAGAGCAAAGCCTGGATTCCTCCTGCGTGTTGGTGAGAAACCCAACCTCAAGCAAAAAAGCCGGAACGTCAAGCCCATGAAGGACGACAAACGGCGCCTGCTTGACTCCAATCGGCCTAGGGCCTTCTTTAAAAAGTTCGCCCGCAATCTGGTCTATGGCCAAAAAAGCGAGCCGACGGGAGAGGGCCTGAGTCACGCCCGCCCTTAGACCCTCGACAATGGCCCTTAGCTCCTTTGGCTTTGGCTTATACCCATCATTTTCGCGGATTGCCACCCAAGAGGCGCTCTTGTCGGTAGGTTCCCCTACAACGTAGGCCTCTATGCCGCTCTGTTGTGGGTCCGTGCTCGCGTTTGTGTGGATCGACACGAAGATGTCCACTTCGAAGGCTTGAGCCATCCTCGCCCTTTCTTCCAATGGCACGTACACGTCTTGGTTTCGCGTGAGGCCAACGACGAAGCCGGCTTTTTTTAGCTTTTCCGCCAGAACCATGCCAAGCGCCAACGTCAGGTCTTTCTCGAGCGTTCCCCCTGGCCCAACTGCACCCGGGTCTTTGCCGCCATGTCCAGGGTCTACAAGAATACGCTTGGCTCGAATAAGCTTTGAGGCGTCCGCGCACCATGTATAGAAGAACAGCCGATCACTCAGCACACGGAAGCCGAAAGGGCGCGAGGGCTCAAAAAATATCCCCACTCTTCCGGAATCTACCGGATAAACCCCTATACTCCGAAAAAATTTGTTTTCCTCGATAGCGGAGGCTGAGCCAATAGTCTGCCCTCTTTTTTCGTCCAGGAGCACCATGACCCTTCCTTGCCCTCCTGCCCGCCCGTTCTTCAGGTAGGCGGCCCGAAAGCCGCGCTCGGCATCCTCGGAAAGAACGACCCACGCTTTCTTAGGTCCATCCGAGACCACCCGAACGCCTCCGGCATCCTGCCCCGCTATGAATCCCCGCCCGACATCTCTGCACGAAAACGCGAATAGGACGAAAAAAAACGGCAACACCCGGCACAAGCGCTGCATCGGTTATCCTCGAGAAGAAACACCGGAGGGAACGTTCACGCTGGCTGCATTTCCGATGGCGGATCCCCTTCGTCCAGCGAAAACTCTTCTGTGTCGATGTCGTAACAAAAGATCTCCCCATACCTGCCCCACCCGACGAGCACTTGGAATTGCTCTTCAGGGTTATGGTCTGGGAACAACGTGGCAAGCACCTCCAGCACGTCTTCCTTTTCAGCGCAATGGTGCTCTCTATGCTCCAAATACCCCACAAAATACTGCGCCAACGGTAACGCAAGAATGCGCTCTTTCAGTATACGCCTCCTTTCGGAAATCGACGCCTCCAAAACGTTCCTGCCCGTTTCCGTCAGTACGACGTGGTTTTTCGGCGTTTCCGTCAGCCCGAGTATTTCTGACGCCCTGACAACGTCCAAGAATTCTCCCGGCTCGTGATGTAGGTCTCTTGCCAGCCTGTGAATGTCCGCCCCGCCTCCTCGATCGTCCAAAATTTCCAAAAGCCCGAGCACCTGCGTAAGGCCAGCAACGGGAAGCGGGCTAAACGGTGGTGGGTCGTCCATATCCTCCCTTCTCCTTTCTGCATCTATCTTGAGACGAACTCGCATCAACCCTTATTATAGATTGATACTGATCCTGGGCAAGGCATTGCTAGACCACTACAATCCGGTTGAATACCTCGTCTACGACGGCCTGGAAGGCTGGGTTTTTGCGATCCCTAGGTCTTTTTAGGTCCACATGGAATTCGCCCAAGATTCTGCCCGGCCTTGAGTAGAGCATGACGATCCTATCGCACAACTCAATCGCCTCCTCGATCTGGTTGGTCACGAGTACTATGGTTTTTGTTTGAAGCTGGCCGTTGGCCTGGATGTCCAAAAGCTCCTCCCTCAAGGCCGCAGCAGTGAGCATGTCGAGCGTCGAAAAAGGCTCGTCCATCAAGAGCACTTCCGGCTCGACCGCGAGCGCTCTGGCAAGCCCAACCCTTTGCTTCATCCCGCCAGAGAGCTCTTTTGGGTAGGTTTCTTCAAACCCGCTAAGGTCTACCTTCTCGATGTAATACTCCACACGCTTTCGGATTTGTTCCTTGGATAGGCCTTTTGCTTTGAGCGCAATGGCGATATTGTCCTGGACATCCAGCCAGGGAAATAACCCGAAGGACTGAAACACCATGGAACATGCAGGGTTTACCCCATTAAGCTGGACTCCCTTAAACAGCACCCTACCCTTGTTAGGCTGGATTAGCCCACACATCAGCCGCAGCATTGTGCTTTTCCCGCAACCAGAAGGCCCGACGATTCCAAAAATTTCTCCTTCCTGGATGCTCAAGTTGATATCCCGAAGGGCGGTTCGCTTGGAATGGTCGAACGTATAGCTCTTCTTCACGTTCTCGAAGACGATGATCTGACCCACCATCAGCCCCCTTCAAGCCTGTATCTCGATGAAATCTTTTCAGATAGCGGGGCCCAGAATAATCGGTTCATAAGCACGATGAACATAACCATGGCTGCAAGGCTCACGCTGATTAAAATAGGGTCTCCTAGGTCGTAAATACCCCGGTCCAAAAGAGCACCGACCCCTTTGAGCACGTAAGTCTCCCTCCTGTACACGACGTACTCTGAGATGATAAGCGCGTTCCATCCCCCTCCAAAGGCCGTGATCGCCCCCGTCATGAACGAGGGATAAAGGCATGGCAAGATAAAAAACCGTAGCCAGCCAGCCCCGCGAATTCCGTACACTTGGGAAACCTCCCTTAGGTCTTGAGGTATAGCCCGAACTCCTGCAAGCAGGTTAAACAAAAGGTACCACTGCATTCCGGTGGCCAACAACAGGATGCTTGCCGGCTCCATTCCAACGCCCATCTTGACGGCAAGGGCCACAAATAGCGGGAAAAAAGCCGTAGCAGGAATAGCCGCTAGAATCTGGCATGCCCTAGCCGAAAACCGGAGGACGCGCTTTGAGCGAGACGCCAAGAAGGCCACGGGGAGGGTCCACCCAAGACAAAAGACGAAAGCGACGAGCAGCCTGCAAAAAGAGAGCAGGAGCCCTAACGGGAGGCTTAGGACCTCTTTGGGCCACGGTTGCGTTGTAAGCAGAAGAACCCACCGGTAAATGCCGTATCCCATGCCAAAAAGAATGCCGCCGCCTAACAAGGACAAGGCGGTAATCTCTAGGCCAATCCTGCCTTTTTTCAACGTCTCAAGCGGTAAATAAGCCCTGGGCAATCCTTTGGCCCGCAACCATCCCAACCCTTCCCCCAGGACCCGAAGGCTTGCTTTGCTCCGGCGCTGGCCCACCTTGAGCCAGAGGCGACCTTGAACCCATTTTGTTAGGACGGAGGCCTTGTCTCCGACGGCATTCTTAAGGCGTCTGAAAAAATCCAAGGCGTAAGATTCCTCCGATTCCTCGCTCGAACTTTGCGATTCGAGCTTGTACTTCTCGGAGATTACGACAAGAGGTCGAAAGCACAAAACATCCATAACGATGACCAGCACGACCAGCACTGAGATTCCAGCGACCAATAAGTCCAGCCGTCCCTCTTGCGTCGCCTCGCTGATAAAGCTTCCAAGACCAGGCAGCCTGAAAGAAACCGGGCCAATGGCCAAAATTTCGCAAGCGACCAAAAAATACCACCCTGCCGCCCATGAAAGCATGGCGTTGTACGCCAGCTTCACGACGCAAGCCGGGAACAGCACCCTTCGGAAGTAGCTGAACCCTCGGATACCCAACAATCTCGAGGCTTCATCGATTTCCTTTGGGATTCCTCTGATCGACTCGTACACGCCAAACGTCATGTTCCAGGCCTGCGAAGTGAAAATTAAGAAAATGCATGCCATTTCGACGCCAAGGCGTGACCCCCCGGCGATTTTCACAAAAAAATAGATTGCCGCCGGAAAAAACCCTAAAACCGGTACGGATTGCAGAATGTCCAGAGTTGGGATTAAAATCTTTTCTAATGTGCGGTTTTTGGCTGCCAGCGTTCCGTAGGCCAAAGAAAAGAGAAAGGATAAAGAAAGCGCAAGCAATAGCCTGAGCAAAGAAAACAACGCGAGTGACGGGAGGGACTTGAGGTCCGCGATGGGAGCAGAAGAAAAACGAAAAAAGGGGAGCGTCCTGGCCAAAAAGGGCAACGATACAATCAGCGCTAGAAAAAGACCAGCAAAGAGGGCCTTGGTTCGCCTCTCTCGGTACAAGACTCCCGCTTGTTCGAAGAGGTTCATTCTTGGAGAGGCAGGACGCTTCACATTTCGCACCGCTGGTTCCTTGGATGTCTTTGTTCAAGCCAGCCGAACCTAGTCTATCACGGAAGGCAAGCATGTATCACGCTGTATGGGATTTCCTGCAAGTTCGAAAAGGTTTGCTCGTCTGCTTTTTTGCCGCGCTGCCTATAGGGTTTTTTGGGGGTACTTCGTTTGCAAAAACCCTTACGCTCGAAGAGGCGGTAGGGCTCGCATTCGAAACCCACGAAGACCCTAAAATCTCGTACGAAAACATCGAGCAAGCCAGGATTGACAAAAACCGCGCGTTTTCCTTCCTCTTGCCGACCCTCGCTTACGAGCAGAGCTTCACCTACATCCACCCGGAAGTCAGCCTCGCCTTGCCGGGAACCGAAACGATGCCCTTCTTGCCCGATGAGACCTGGCGAAGGCGCATTACGCTTACGCAGCCGATGTACCGTGGCGAGTTCTACCCGGCTTTACGACAAGGCAAAGAGGGCATGCGCCTTGCGCGGGAAAATTATGCGTTCCTCGTTAAAGAGCTGCTGTTTTCCGTGGCAAGCGACTACTACGAGGTCCTCAAGGCGAAGGCACTCCTCGAGGTGGCTATGGATAATTTAAGGCTCGCATCCCAAACGCTCGCGGACGCGCGCGAGCGCTACCGGGCGGGAACGGTCACCAAAACGGACGTCCTCAGGGCCGAAGTCCAAAAGTCCGAGGTCGAGCAAGCGCTCGTTTCCTCCAAAAACAACCTGTTGGCCGCCAAAAAACTTCTAGGCCGCATGGTTGGCGTTCAAGACTATCAAAACCTCGAGGTTTTGCCCAAGGCGGCCCTCTCGCCTAGACCTTCCAAGGCCCAGCAGCCAATCGAGGCGCTTTACCGGGCCGCCTTGGTTAACCGGGACGATTTAAAGGCCAGGCTGTCTGCGCTCGAAGCATCTAAATGGTCCCGCAGACAAGTCTGGGGCAGGTTCCATCCTATACTAGCGGTCGATGTCAGCTATCTTGGCGTAGACCCCGAAAACCCAACAGAGCTAACCGACAGCTACGCCGTCATGTTCCGAGTCATCGTTCCCATTCTCGATGCAGGTACTCGGTTTTTCGACCTTCAGAGCGCAGCCAGGGAAATGATTCAAGCAAGGCTCGATTACGAAAGGACCAAGAAAGATATCGAGGTGGAGATTGTCAACGCGCAGCTCAACATCGATACGCTGCGGCAAAACCTGCGGACGCTAAACAGAGAAGTCGAGCTTGCCGGAGAAAACCACGACTTGACATCCAAACAATACAGGGCGGGCGTCGCCTCAAGCCTTGATGTCCAACAAACCTTGACGCAGCTGATTACCGCACGAAACCAGCTAGTCGTCCAGACGTACGATTACGAAGTTTCGTTGCTCAACTTGCAACGGGCAATTGGCGTGTTTGAAGCCCAATTCGCCAAACGCTACCCGAACGACGTGAAAACGCTAACCCACACCAAGGCCCTTGAAGGCATCGAACGAGAGGATCGCTAGCATGGAAGAAACGCCTCAAAACCAAGGAAGCGAACAGGAACCCGAAGAAGCCCCCAAAAGACCCGCGTCACGATTTAAGCGGACCCTGAAATGGGTAATTATGGGGGGGGTGTTGATCGCCGCGGGGTTTTACGGCACCCAGTGGTATGCTTGGTCGAGGACGCACGTCTCGACTGATGACGCCTATGTCCACGCCCACATCCACCAAATCGCGCCAAGGGTTTCGGGCACGGTTGTCGGGGTGTACGTTGACGACAACGACCTCGTTAAAAAGGGGCAACTCCTCGTCCGTCTAGACAGGGCCGATTACGAGGTGGCACTCAAGCGGGCCATGGCCACCCACAAGCGTCAGGTTGAAATCGTTCAACAAAAATACGCCGCCGTGGATGCGGCGAAGGCGGGCTTAAACCTTGCCAAGGCCCAGTACAACCTGGCCAAGAAAGACTATGAGCGGTACAAGTACCTTTTCGAGACCGAAGTTATCCCAGAACAGCAGTACGATAACGCCAAGACGAACCTCGAAGTTGCGGATGCCCGCGTCAAGAACGCCGAGGAAATGCTCAACCAAGCGATCGCGGACTTGGGCGGAGACCTGACAGCCCCTACCGAAGAGCGTTCGATCGTGCGCGAGGCAAGGCAGCAGCAAATCCAGGCTACTCTAAACCTCTCCTACACGAATATTTATGCCCCGACAGACGGGTACATCACGAGCAAAAATGTCGAGGTAGGCAACAAGGTGAATTACGGACAGCCCTTAATGGCTATTCTTCCGATCCGCAATGAAGATGTATGGATCGAGGCCAACTATAAAGAAACCCAGCTTCAGAACATACGCGTCGGCAACCCCGTAGAGGTAGAGGTGGACGCCTACCCGGGCAAGGTCTTCCACGGAGTCGTCCAAACCCTGCAGTCTGGAACGGGGGCCGCACTCTCGCTCCTCCCTCCCGAAAACGCCACGGGTAACTGGGTCAAGGTTGTACAAAGGCTTCCTGTAAGGATTTTTGTGCTAGACGAGACCGACCCGGACCATCTTTTGAGGGTAGGAATTAGCGTTAAGGTAACGGCGGATACCTCTAAAAGGCTGGAGCATATCCCGGACCGGGTTCCGGAAGAAACCCATTTGGCCGAAGAGTTTCGCTACTAGGCCATGGCCAGCGCTCCGAGTACACCTCCCGAATCTCCCTGGCTCAAGTGGATGATCGTCGCCGCCGTAATGTCCGGGACGATCATGGAGGTGATCGACACCTCGGCCGCAAACGTGGCACTTCCGCACATCGCAGGCGACCTTGGCGCCGGCGTGGACGAGAGTACCTGGGTTTTGACCTCCTATCTTGTCTCGAACGGGGTCGTCCTTCCTTTGACCGGCTGGTTCGGAATACGCTTCGGCAGGAAGCGATTCTTTCTTTTCTGCCAGGCCCTGTTCATCCTGAGCTCGATGGCCTGCGGCATGGCGCCCAATTTGATGTTTCTCGTGTTCTTCCGGGTCTTGCAGGGCGCGGGCGGAGGGGCGCTCGTTCCCATATCCCAGGCCATCTTGATGGAGACATTCCCGCCGGCCCAGCAGGGCATGGCCATGGCGCTGTTCGGCGTGGGCGTCATGTTTGGCCCTATCATCGGGCCCACGCTTGGCGGCTACATCACGGATAACTACAACTGGCGCTGGGTGTTCTACATCAACCTGCCTGTGGGGATCGTGGCGCTAATCCTTGGCTACCTGCTTTTATCCGACCCGCCCTACCTGAAAAGACTCAAGGCGGGCAAGCTCGATACCTTCGGGCTTGCCGCTCTTTGTGTTGCAGTGGGCTGTTTGCAGGTCATGCTAGACAAGGGCGAGCGGGAAGACTGGTTCAACACGGACTGGATCGTCTACATGGCCATTGCTTCGCTAGTCGGATTCATCGTCTTCGGCGTTTACGAGCTGTTCTACGCCAAAGAGCCCATCGTCGATTTGAGAGTGTTCAAGGACAACAACTTCCGGGTGGGAACCTTCTTGATGTTTAACCTGGGGCTTGGGCTCTACGGCGGCATCGCCTTGATCCCGTTGTACCTCCAGAACCTGATGGGCTACGACGCGTTCAAGGCGGGGCTTGCCACGGCACCGGGGGGCATAGCCACGATCGTGGCCATGCAGGTTGCTGGCAATGCAATGCGCTACGTCGACTCTCGGATTATCATCGGCATAGGCCTTCTCATCTCCGCCCTTGGCTACCACGAAATGTCCAGTTTCACCTTGGATGCGTCCTTTGCAACCGTCGCCCGCTACCGCATCGTTCAAGGCTTTGGCATGGGACTTATTTTCGTCCCGCTCACGACGACCATTCTTTCTTACATTCCCAAAGAGCAGATGGGCAACGCCACGGGCGTGTACAACTTCTTTCGGAACCTTGGGGGCTCTATAGGCATCTCGATCGTAACGACATTCTTATCGAGGAGGGGTCAGCACCATCAAGCAAGCCTGGTCCACCACTACACCCCCTTCAACCTCACGTTTTCGGACCGCTGGAGTTCTATCACGGACATATTCACAAACCTCGCAACCCAGGCCGCCGACCCGTTCACGGCCAGCCAAAGGGCGCTTGGGCTTTTGTACGATCAACTCCTTGAGCAGTCTTCTATGCTGGCGTTCAACGACTGCTTTTGGATGATTACGGTAGATTTTCTGTTCCTTGTGCCGATATTGGTGTTATTAAAAAAGCGGCTTATGGGGAGCAGCTCCGCCGGTGCTGTCCATTAGGCATGCAATTGCCGTAGAGCACGGGCCTGTGAAAAGATGGTAGGGTTAGTACCGGCGATTATGGAACAACACCATGGCCAGCGCTCCGAGTACACC
>DDYN01000026.1 GCA_002347965.1 Nitrospirae bacterium UBA2233
AGAAACGTTCGTGGGAGTGGATCGGAAAGAAGCAGTTTGTGTGCAGGGAACGGGCGCTTTCGAATGACCAAGTTCGGTTGATTACGCGCGAGATCGTCGTTCATGCCGAAAAGGGCACCCTCGTAGACCAGTTCTACGCGGAGAGGATCTACACAAAGGCTTCACTCGAGGAGCTCCTTCGGAGGGCGGGGTTTCAAGGGGTCGCCTTCCACGGAGAAACTCAAACCGAATCTTCCAGAAACCAAGACCTAGGGATGATGGAGAGGCGGCTATGGCTCTCCGGGCAGGCCAAGAAAGAATGGACAACCCTCAAGCCAAAACCCAAAGCCAAAGCCAGCCCCTTGTCGATCGTCGTGATCTTGGGAGACCCTTCCAAGCCCGACCCCATCAAGCCTTTCGGCCTCTTCGATGAAGACGACCTCTACACAATCTACAGGCTAAAGGAGGCGCTAGGCACGCATGCGGCGGGCGGCCGCTGGCGTTTTCGCTACCTGAACCGGCACGAGACGCTACTCCAAGACCTTGTCAGCCTCAAGGAAAAGGGCCAGGCTTCGCTCGTCTTTAACCTTTGCGACGAGGGCTACCTGAACGACGCCTCGAAAGAGCTCAACGTACCGGCCCTTTTGGATATTCTGGACCTTCCCTACACGGGAGCTCAGCCCCAGTGTCTGGCCTTCTGCTACGACAAGTCGCTTGTTCGGGGCGTGGCCAAGGAAATGGGGATTCCTGTTCCCGAGGCCATCCTTGTTGACCCAGAGGAGCGCACCCTCAAGCTTTCCATCCCCTTCCCGGTGATCGTCAAGCCAAACTTCGGAGACAACAGCTTTGGGATCACGAAAGAAAGCGTGGTTCTTGCAGGAGAAGACCTCTTCGAGGCGATCGCACGCGTGCGCAGCCGGTTTGGCTACGGAAGGCCCATCCTGATCGAAGAGCTTTTAACGGGCGCCGACTTGAGCGTGGGAATTCTGGGCAACTTGCCGGATGCCTACAGCGTGCTGCCCATCTTGGAAGAAGACTACAGCGGGCTCCCTCCGGAGTGCCCCAGGATACGCGGCTACGAGGCCAAATGGTTGCCGGACTCTCCATTTGGGAAGGTTATCTCCAGGCCTTCCAGGCTGGATAGCGGGACGGAAAGGTTTCTTATCGAAAGCTCCCTTAGGCTCTTCGAACGCCTAGGCGCAAGGGACTACTGCCGTTTTGACTGGCGCATGGATGCCTCGGGCACGCCAAGGCTCTTGGAGGTTAACCCTAACCCCGGCTGGAGCTATGACAGCCAGCTTGCAAAGATGGCCCAGTTTGCAAAGATGTCCTATCCGGACCTCCTTGGCACAATCCTCGAGGCCGCCCTCAAGAGAGATGGCAAGCCAAAGCGGTGGGGCTGGCAGGAAGGAGTCCAGGCCGTTTAGGACCGGAATGGCAACAAGCCTAAATGGGGCCCATCGCGACGAACATGGGCGGAGTCTCGAGAGCGGCCCCTTTGGCGTGCCCTTGGCCCGGGGGGACTGTCAGAGTTCCTTTGTTGGAACACCCGGCAGGTCTTTGGCCGAAAGTGATCGGCAAGAGGTCATTGGTTCGCTATGCAGGCCTTAGGGCTGTCGCACGGCAAGCATGCTTGCAGGCCTCCTGACCGGGGCGTCAAAAAGGCCATACCGGCGGGTATAGAAGCGCTTCATCGCCTGAACGAGCAGCACGTACCCAGAAAGGATCACCGCCAGGTAGGCAAAGTAGGCCAAAGGAAGCGGAGCAAGCCTGAACGAGGGGGCGAACGACCCCATCGGCAAGAAGACCCCGAGCGTCAGGACAAGGGCTGTAGTGACCAGAAGCGGCCATCCAGGCCGACTTTGAAAAAACGGGATCTTCTGTGTACGGATTGTATGGACGATAAGCGTCTGCGAAAAGAGCCCCTCGATAAACCAGCCGGACTGGAATAGCGCCTGCTTTTGGAGCGTATTGGCCCCGAACGCATACCACATCAACCCGTACGTCACGATGTCAAAGAGCGAGCTGATGGGCCCAAAATGGATCATGAACCGCCCGATGCCGGCCGGATTCCAGTGTTTGGGTTCTTTGATCTCTTCTTCGTCCACGTTGTCGAAGGGGATGGCGGCTTGTGAAAAATCGTAAAGGAGGTTCTGCACCAAGAGCTGGAGGGGCAGCATCGGTAAAAAAGGGAGGAATGCGCCGGCAATGAGCACGCTGAAGACGTTGCCAAAGTTAGAGCTTGCGGTAATCTTGATGTACTTGAGCATGTTGGTAAACGTCTTGCGCCCCTCAAGCACGCCGTCTTCGAGCACCAAAAGGCTTTTTTCCAAAAGAATGAGGTCGGCCGCCTCTTTAGCGATATCCACGGCGGAATCGACCGAAATGCCCACATCCGCGGCCTTGAGGGCTGGGGCGTCGTTGATTCCGTCCCCCATAAACCCGACCACGTGGCCGGAAGAGCGAAGCGCCCGAACGATCCTTTCCTTGTCGTCCGGGGTAAGCTTGGCGAACACGTTGCAACCCTGGGCCTTCGATGCGAGCTCTTCTTGCCCCATCAGCTGGATGTCGCTACCAAGGAGAACGCACTCGATCGGCATGCCGACCTCACGGCAAACCTTGGCCGCAACGCGCTCGTTATCGCCCGTCAAGATCTTGACCTTGACCCCGTGCTCCTTGAGCGCGCGAAGGGCCGGCGAGGCGGATTCCTTGGGTGGGTCGAGGAAGGCCACAAACCCGAGCAGCGTAAGCTCACCCTCATCTATGCTGCTGTAGGTTTCCTTTCCGCTCGGAATCTCTTTTTTTGCGACGGCTACGACCCTCAGCCCCTCTTCGTTCATCTTTGCGGCTATACTTTGGATCTGGGATGCGAGACCCTGCGAAAGCGGCTTAACCGATCCATTCTGCATGACGCCCGAGCATACCGAGAGAACCTCCTCAAAGGCGCCCTTGCACGCCAAGATGTGGTTGCCGCTCGGATCGGCCAGAACTACAGACATCCTCCTCCGCCGAAAATCGAACGGGATTTCGTCGATCTTTTGGTAGCTAGCAATGTCCAGTTTCTCCGCTGTCTCCGCCTTCTCTAGAATGGCCTCATCAATCAGGCTCTTTAGGCCTGTCTGGAATGAACTGTTCAAATAGGCGTAGAAGAGCGCCGCTTCGGAGACTTCACCAAAGGCATCGGTATGCCGCTCCAAAAGGACCTTGTCCTTGGTGAGGGTGCCCGTTTTGTCCGTACAAAGGAGGTCCATCGCGCCCAGGTTCTGGATGGCGTCTAGCCGCTTGACGATCACTTTCTTTTTGGAGAGCATCACGGCGCCCTTGGCAAGCGTCGAGGTGACGATCATGGGCAGCATCTCGGGAGTCAGGCCGACCGCGATGGAGAGCGCGAAAAGCGTCGCCTGAACCCAGTCCCCCTTGGTGAACCCGTTAATCATCAGCACCAAGGGCGTCATGGCGAGCATAAAACGGATGAGCAGCCCGCTTATGCCGTCCACGCCCTCCTGGAACGCCGAAGGCTCGCCCCCGTCTGCCATGACGCGCTCGGCCAGAGTGCCAAAGAGGGTGCGTTTGCCCGTGGCCACAATGAGCGCCTTTGCCGAGCCGCTGACGACGCTCGTTCCCATGAACAGGACATTCTCTAGATCGAGGGGGCTAGACGGGGCGACTCTCCCTGGAATTGCGAACTTTTCCACGGGCATGGATTCCCCCGTGAGCGCGGCCTGGTTGATGAACAGGTCTTTGGCCGAAAGGATACGCAAGTCTGCGGGAACCATGTCGCCCGCCGTCAAAAGAACGATGTCTCCTGGAACGAGCCTCTTAATGGGGAGCTCTAGCTTTCTTGATCCTTTTGGAGGGGGAGTAAGCCCTAAGCATTCCCGGATAAACTCTTCCAAATCCTTGTCCATATGCTGCCTGAGGACCGTAGCCGTGTTGCTCACCATTTCTTTGAGCCGCTCTGCCGCTTTGTTGGAGCGCGACTCCTGAAAAAACCGGACAAGGGTGGAAAGAGCGACCATGGTTAGGATCACGACGGTCGAGCGCATGTCTCCGGTCAGGTAGGAAATAAGGGCAAGGAGCGTCAATAGGAGGTTAAAGGCGTTTTTGTAGCACAGCCAGAGGTGTTGCCAGCGTGGAAGCGGCTTTTCTTGCCTTACCTCGTTCTCTCCGACGCGCCTTAAAAGGTCCTCCGCCTGACCGTCTGTCAGGCCCTCGGGGTGAGAACGGAGCCTCCGAAGCAGGCTCTCTTGGTCGGCCTTAGAGGCCTCGATCAGCCAGGGGGCGTGTGCGCCGGGAAGCTCGCGAGAAAGCTCATGTTTGTCCGCGAAGGCTTCGAGGATCGCCGACCTTTGAAAGTGCCGGCTTAGCCTCCAGGCGGGCAGGAACCTACCAAGGACCTTGTTCAAACGAACAATACGCATCAAGCGCTCAAGGGCCTTCTGGGCGGCCTTGAACCCAAACGTCGCGAGCCCCATCAATTTCTCCCTATGCTTACAAAAATGTACTTTAAAATGTACTTTCTTTAGATGCATGCTGGACTCCCGCCTCCATAAAGATAGCAAGCGGGGTGCCTGGAATACCGGAAGACAAGAGCAGGCAGGTCCGCCCCCCCCTTAAGAATGGTCTATCATAGAAGATGCAGCCGCCAAAGTAGCACAGGCACGTTCATTTGGAGACGACCCATCGAGGCCGTTAAAATGCCAAAAAACAGCCCCTGCCCGCCGGTTGCTTTGGGAGCCCGGCCGGACCCTTCTTGATTGGCTAAAAAAGGGGGAAAATATCTTAAAATGCCCCACCAGAAGAAAGAGACGAACGCCATGACGCAGGATACAAGCGGGTCGATCTATCGGCTCATCGCCCTGAAGTTCGAGGAGACAAACCTCAACACTCCCGAGCTTTTGGCGCTATTCGAGAATTTCTACGATGTAAGCGGAGCGGAAGCAGTTCGAGGCCACCCCCGTTTTAAGGCACTACTTGGTACCATTGAAACGCTCCTTTTCTACTTGGAAAATACGGAAGGCCCCCATCTCGAGCAACTTGCAAGGACCATGGTCGAGGTGCACGACCATGCAGGCGTTTCGCCCATGATGTTCGTCATGCATGGCGACCGGATCGAGGACTTGATTCGGGAAGAAGGAGGACATTCCCCCTTACTAAAGAACTTCCGCCTGCTGAAGTACGCCGTGGCGAAGTTACATGACGAGTTCATCAAGGCGGAGGCATCCCGTAAGCAGGCCGCACTTCTCGAAGCGTTGAACGCGTTGATGAAGACGATGCCCGTCGGCTTCTTCACCTGCGACATCGAAACGGGCGCGATCTACGATGCGAACCCGGCATTTCTTACGATGCTGGGCTACGGCCGAGAAGAGCTTCTTGGCAAAATCTGGTACGAAATCACCCCTCCCCAAGTCGCCCGGCGAGAGCTCGAAGAGAACGAAGCACTCTTGAAGGGCGATATCTCGATGATCCGTAGGGAAAAAACATTCATCACAAAAGACGGGACGGAACTGCCCGTCATCTTGTACTTCGGCAAGCTCTTCGACCCGAGGGCGGGTAAAGAGGTCTACATCGACTTCGCAGCCGACGTCTCCGAGCTCAAAAAGGCCCAGAAAAGCTTAGACGAGGCCTACCGCTACTTCTACGAGGTGTTCGACCAAACTAACGAAATGCTCGCCGTCTTCGACGCAACTGGCAACATCCTGGAGGTCAACCAAGCTCTGGAGGCGCTCTTTGGCTACGGCAAAAAAGAGGTTCTTGCGAAAGAGTTCGACTGGTGGCGTTTGTTCCACCCAGAGGAGAACGAAAAGATCCTTGCCCGTTTGAAGCTGCTCGTTGAAACCGGCCAGCCTCAACGGGTTGAAACAAGAGGGGTGCGCAAGGATGGCTCCGTGATCGAGCTGCTCGTCTCTTACAGCATCTTTAACGGCCTCCAAAGCGGGCCTTCCCAAATCCTCGGGGTACACGTAGACATCTCTCCCATCAAAAGGCTAG
>DDYN01000054.1 GCA_002347965.1 Nitrospirae bacterium UBA2233
GTAAGGGCCGCATCGGGGTTGTTACGGAAGGTTTTTAAGCCCGGCACACTGTCCCTACCCTCAGGACTGTTTAATACCGGGCCACAGTTGCCACGGACGTGCGGAATATTCGTGGGTGTGTGGGTTAGCCGTCTCTTCCGTAACTGCTGCATTTCTGCCCCCTTGTCAACCAGAGCTTTTACAAGCTCCACCCTTAAGGGCGGGGTAGTTGACTCAAGACTTCCAGCTTTAAGGCCTTAGCCTCGATGGAAAACATGGCTCCCTCGTCATCTTGGTTGAACGGTACTGGTCCACCATCTTTAAGGATACGCTTAGGGGCAAGCCCAAACACCTTGACCTCGAAGGTGGCCACACCTTGGTAGTCGCCCTCCCTTTCGATATCGAGGGATACTTCTTGGCCTTGCCTTCTCAAAGAAAAATGGAACAGCGCGGAAGGTGAGTCTGTATGCACTCCATCATCTAGGTAGAGCCACGACTCGGCTTCCTTCCCGTCTTCCGGGGGGTAAACATCCAGCAGGAGCGTTCTTTGGGGCATGATGGACGAAGACGGTACGCCTTCAAGCCTGGCCTTGGGGATTATGGAACCGGCCTTGATGAACATGGGCAGCCGATCCAAAGGCGCTGCGACAAAAAGCCACGAGGGTCCCCTTATGGGCTCTTTGCTCGATTCGTCGTACCACACCCCATCAGGAAGGTACACGCGCCTTTGGAGCTCGCCCGATTCGAGGACGGGAGCGATCAGGACGCTCTCCCCCGCCAGATACTCGTCATCTAGCCTATGGGTCGTCTCATCGTCTTGATACGCGTAAACGAGCGGCCTTAGGACGGGCTCTCCTGTTTTCGAAGCGGCATACACGCAGGTATACAGGTAGGGCAAGAGCTCATAGCGCTGAAAAATGGCCTTCCTTGCCGCAGAGAGGTAGGGCTCTGGCAGTGCCCAGGGGCCGTGGTCGTAGGCTAAGGGGTTGCTCTTGTGCTTCCTAAAAAGCGGGGTGAGCACGGAGGCTTGATACCAGCGCACGGTGAGTTCTGGCCATTCCAAAGGGACAAACCCTCCGATGTCAGCCCCTGCAAACGGAATGCCGCTAAGGCCAAGCCCCAAGAAGATCCGGTTGGCCAAGCCCAGGTGCTCGAAGCTCGAGACGTTATCGCCCGTCCAGACCCAGGCGTAGCGCTGAATGCCGCTAAACCCAGACCGCGAGACCAAGAAGGGCCTCCTTGTCCCCATAAGCCGCTCTAGCCCCTCAAAGCTTGCCCTGCACATCAAAAGACCGTAAGCGTTGTGGACAAGCGTGTGCGAGAGGTTTTCTTGTCCATCCTCGCCCCCGAACACGGCGTCATCTTGGAGTGTTTTCGGGTAGTTTACGCTCCACTCCTCAAGGGAATTCACGATTGTGGGCTCGTTCAGGTCGTGCCAAAACCCCTCGATTCCAGAATCGAGCAACCCTTGAAAAAGCCCGCCCCACCAAAGACGCACGTCTTTTCTCGTGAAATCAGGAAGGACGTAGCGTTTATCCAGGCCTTCGTCCTGAGCGAGGGGACTCATCCCGGTGTAAACCGAGCCGTCCTTTCGTTTGACAAAGGCATCCATGGCCATGCCCTCTTGAAAAACGGCGTAGTTTTCATCCGCCTCTATCAAGGGGTCGACGATGTTCACAAGGCGCACGCCTTGAGCCTCGAGCTGGACGGCTAACCGGTTAAAGTCGGGAATATTGACTGTAAAGCTCTTTAGGTCTTCCATCGCGTATGTATCCATCCAGATGGAGTCCAAAGGAAACCCGGCGCTTTTTGCGTTTTGAGCAGCCTTAAGGATGTCTTCTTTGGGTTGGTCGCTGTAGCGGAACGCATAGGAATGGCCAAGCGCCCAGAGGGGCGGCATGGGGCTTTTCCCCGTGAGTTCTGCATAACGCCTGACTACCTCAGGGATGGAGGGGCCAAAAAAAACGTAGTAGACGATGTCGCCACACTCTTGGGAAATGACGGTTCTCCCCGGTGTGTGCGCTCCGAAATCGGACTGCACCCTGGCTGGGTTGTCAAGAAAGAGCCCGAAGGCTTCGATACCTTTAAGGGCGATAAAAAAGGGGCAGGATAGGTAAAGTGGGTCGGTGAGCAAGCCATAACCAAAATTATCTAGGTTCCAGTTGCTGTAGGCAAGCCCCGATTTGTCCAAAGGGCCCGTTTTTTCTCCGAGTCCGTAAACGTGCGTGTCTTTTGAAAGGCTCAAGGTAAGCTCAGCCTCGAACCCTTGGTTCTCCGGCGCCGGTTCGAACGTAAGGGGCTCCATCTCCTTGAAGAGGACATCCCCGCCCCTACCCACAAACCCTACCCTTATGGGGTTCTTCTGGATCTCTACGCCAAAATCCCCAAAGAAAAGCTTAAGGGTTTCTAGGCCTTCTTCAAGGCGATAAGAAGATGGCCCCTTGGGGGTTCTGCTCGTGGGTAATTTAACGCTTTGGGCCGGGTTTGGGTTTTTTGGGGTGACTCTAACGCAAACGCTAGCGTTATCCAAAGGGGCTACAAAAAGCCTTCCTCCTTCAGCCTCAACCTCTAGACCCTCTGAAGAGCTAGAGTACTCAAGGAGCCTCCCTAGGCTCAGTGGGTCTGCCCAAGCCAAGGTAGAGCCCAGGACAAAAAGACAAAAGGCCATCAAACAAGCCTTAGAGCGAATCGAACTCAAGAAGCCCCCGTAAACGTACGGACTTGACCAGAGCACTTAAGGTCTTTCTTTATTTTAGGCCAGCAAATTCGATAACGAACCGGTAGTTCACGTCGGACTTAAGCATGCGCTCGTAAGCTTCGTTAACGGCCTGGTACACCCTTTCCACCGTTCAGCCGCCCTTTTTTTGCTTGGCATTAAAATCGTATGCTAATCTTAGACAAACTTTTTGTCAAGCTGTTGTTTAAGGCCTTTTAGGGAACTTATAACCTATGCTTTTTTATAAAACGAAGGGTCTTAGGATGAGCAACGCTCAAGCCTCAGGCCGTTAGGGTTATAATATACGAGCGAAGGAAACGGCCGCCTAACAAGGAGGGGCTCATGAAGACTTCACCTTTGGTTTTGGGGTTTTTTCTTGGGTTTTTTTTCGCTTTGGTCCCAGCCTTCGGGCAGGATCTGGGGGCTGTCCAGGGTGAGGTCCCGCAGAAAGAGCTCAGGGCCTTTTCTGTGGGGGTCGCCGTCGTGAAAGACCCTTTTTCTGCAACCCCCTCCGAGCCTTTTGTCGGGCGGTTTAGCCTTCCACCTGGAACCGTCCTGGAGACGCTCAAAGCCCACGGCTTAAGGGCAAGCCTCGTTCGCCGTATTACGGCCAAAGAGCCCATCCCCACCCTTATGGAAGGCGATGAGGTTCGGGTGTTCACGGATTTTGGCAACGGCGCGACCACCTTCGAGGGCACAGTCATCAACCCGGACGGGTGGGGCTTCCAGCAAGGGGGTACGCTTTGCCTTCAACCGAAGGAAGAGGCCACAGTGTGCCTTCCAAGGGAGGAGGTCATTGCCCTTGCCATTGTGAGCGTCAACGGGAATGTGCCCGTTCCTGAGCGCCTCCAAGAAGACATGCCCCTCGTCATCGAAGTCCAGGGAGTCCCCGAAACCCCCTCTCCTTACTTGAGCTATTTGGTCCGCGGGGCCCTTTCCTGGGAACCGCTGTATGCGCTCGAGCTTTCCACGGGGGATTTGGAGGCCTTTGTCTCCACGGAGAACCGCCTTGATTTCGGAAAGACAAGGATTACCTTCGTCATGGGTGAACCCTTTTTGGTTGATGCCTACAGCAAGGAACCAACCAGAGGGTTAGAGGCGGCGGTTATGGCCGCCCCGGCCCCACCCACGGTTCCCCAAACGGTCGGGGAGTTCTGGGAGTACCCCTTCGAGGGCATCGCAGATATAAAGGAAGGGGAATCCCTTAGGCTGCCGTTGTTCGAAGCAAAGCTAGCTCTCAATGAGCTGTATTCATGGGACGGCGGGCTTGTGCTCTTAAGGCATCAGTTCACGAATACCTTAGACAGGCCGCTTGCGGCAGGCAGGGTGGAGTGCTATCAAGACGGGCTTTGGGTAGGCGAGGACACCATCCCTTGGGTGGCCGTCTCCCAAGAGGGCGAGGTAACCTCGCAGTACGCCAGGGATGTCGAGGTTAAGGAAAGAACGACCCGTCAGAAAGAAGAAAGGGACAAACGCACAACAGAAAAAGAGGTGAGCGTGACCAACCATAAAACAGAGGCCATCGCCATAGAGGTCGTCAGAAGGCTCCCTTACAGGGCAAACCTTATATCAGCCGACCCAAAGCCCGATAGGGACGGAAGCACCCTAACCTGGCATCTCGATCTCCAGCCAAGCGAAACGAAGACCATACGCTACGGCTACGAGGAACTGCTCGAGCAAAAGAGCTAGGGCTTATTTGTTAGGCCTTTGCGCCTGAATTCCAGGGACAGTATACTTAATTACCATAAATAATGATGATATTCTGAAGTCAATAATTAAGTATACTGTCCCCGACGCAAAGCCCAAGGCAAAAATCCCCACAAATCGTCCCTTGAAAAAAACGCCATGAATCAGAGTCGGGGGGTCTGGGGGCCCATACGATTCGAGAGCGGGAATCAACGATGAGCCCAAAGCTTTCGAATGGAACACCAAGGCCCACCCCCAAAGCCTTAGCGTAGGCCTCCTTGAGCGTCCAGGTTCGTATGAAGGCCTCTTGCTTTTTGTCCCCAGCCTCCTTTATGGCCAGGCTTTCCTCGGAGCTTAAGAAGCGTTTTGAAACGGCCCCGATGTCCACGGGCCTTGTGTAGCTTTCAACATCAATACCGACCAGGCGTCCATAGCCTACGGCTACGGCAACGAGCCCGGCGCTGTGCGAAATGCTAAAATAAAACTCCTTGGCCTGACCGGGGGATTCGACGAAGGGTTTACCATGACTGTCGTAGCCAAAAGAAATGCACCCAGGGGGAAGGCCGACCAAAGAAGAAAGTGCCGTTTTACTTAAAAACCTACCTGTTATAAAGCATAATTTATCTTCTAAAAAGCGGTATTTTCGAGCCCTCTGCTTTTCTTTGATATCGAGAAAAGAAAAAGGCCAGGAGTTTTCGTTGAAAGGCTCCCGGCCAAAAAGAGCATCTATCTTCATCGCCCCAACCCAGACCGCTTCGCCCATCAAGAGGGGCTCCTTGATCCTAAGGAGGCTCTCTTTTAGGTCATCAAACATAGGGTCTCCTAGGGGGTCAAGTCTTGTTTCATGCACTAGCGTACTAGCGCGGCAACAGATTGATGCATGAAACAAGACTTGACCCCTCACCCTCACCCCCGCCGGGCCTAGAAAGTCCCGGCTATCTAACCTTTTTACTGGAAAGGCCCGGCTATCGAATTCCTTAAACGAGCCGGCTTTCTTGCTGCCGGCCATCCGCTTGCGGGCTCCAAGCGTTGTTGGACAAACCTTTTTCCACGTGCTTAAGGAACCATCCGCCGTATTCCTTCGTGTATGCGGTCGTGTATAGGTAGTTCATGAAATAGACAGCCGCGTACATGAACGCCGTCCTGATGTTAGCCTTGCCGATGCGCCCTTTTATGGCATCTTCCGAAACAACACGCCGATAGGCATCTATCCAGCCCCGTAGGAGTTCTTCTGGCTTCATCCCCTTAGGAACAACGTCCGGGTCCGTAAGGGACCAAAACGTATACTTTTCCCACTGGGTTTCATCCGGTAGGTTGTTCCCGTACAGCTTGTTCCAAAGGCGCGTCCCCGGAAGCGGGGTGAGCATGGTAAACTGGGGAAGTTCAATGCGGTTTTGAATGCAAAAATCCGCCGTGCGCTCGAAGTCTTCTAAGGTATCGCCCTGCAATCCGAAAACGAAAGCGGCCGCGATTACGGCAATCCCCTTGTCGTGGGTGCGTTTGATGACATCTTCGTAGTCTTTAACCTTAAAACCCTTGTCCACGGATTTGAGGGTATCCTGCTTTAGGGTTTCAAACCCGTAAAAGATGGATACGCAGCCGGACTCCGCGGCAAGCTCAAGAAGCTCCTCGTCCCTTGCCATCTGGATGGTGCCTTGGGAACTCCAATGAACCTTCAAAGGCCTGATCTCTTTGAAGAACTCCTTTGCGAACCTGGTGTCAGCCACGATGTTGTCGTCCGCGAAGAAAAAGTAGCGGTCCAACCCTTTTCCGTCTCCCGCAAGCTCGGCGATGTCGGAGACAAGCTGGTCTAGCTTGTAATGGCGGTATCTTTTGCCGTTGAAAGCCGTAACCGAACAGAACTCGCAGTCCACGGGGCACCCCCTGCCCAATTGAACAACCTTTTTTACGAGGTAGCCGCCCATAGGCACCTGAACGGCCGCCTCCAACAGTTCTTTCTTTTCAAACCCGACGGTGTGCAAAACCTTGTGCAGGACGAACCTGGACGCCCGGCCGACTACTGGCGCCCTTAAAAGAGGGTCAAAAATCCCATCCATGGAAGCTGACAAGAAAGAAGTACCGAGGTTGCCCAGCTTCTTTAAATTTTTTCTTGGGTTGGCGTCCAGGCCGGCGCTGATGTTAAGCTCTTTTCTGAACTTTGCTTCGGTGTCCTTGCCGAGCTTCTTCCCTATCATCGTAGCTGTATACTCAAGGTTGATCGAAGGAGCGTCAAGAAGCGGGTTTTTGCGAAGAAAGCGGACGTTTCCCAAGTCGGGCAATCGGGAAGCCTTATACAGGGACTTAAGCCGGTTTTTCCTCAAGTCTCCTACGATGTCCTCCCAGATCTCATCGGCCTCTCCGATGCACACGCTGTCTGCATGGCGCTTGGCCTCTTCTGGACAGTAGCTCGCATGGTTGCCGCCGATGATCACCTTTAGCCCTAAGCTTCTTAACTTATCGGCAATCTGGTAGCCCTTGGTAGCACCGGCCGTAAAGTTTACGGACATGACGGCCGCTTCGGCCTTTCCTTCGTAATCCTCCGGGATAAACTCCACGGCGGCTTCATCTACGATTTCAACATCTATGTCTTCCGGGGTAAGACGCGCTAAATGGTAAGGGCCAAGGTAGGGAAACCTAAAAGCCACGTTCATGAAATAAAAACTTGAATAGTTGACGGGGTTGATGAACAGTAACTTCATGGGCCAGCCTCCTTGTTGTTCGGGGCTTCTTGAACAGAAATGCTCCTTAAAAGTCGAATATCCAACTTAAAAAGGCCAATTTAGCATTTTTTCTATTTTATGCAAACCAGGTAGCTGGATAGCCCGTTGGGATGGCCTTCTTGGCTTGGTCCTGCAACCCCGCCATTTTTTAAAGTTATTGTCAATCAATTTCTAGCCATTCGATAGGTGGGACAAACTTGCCCCGCCTATGCAGGGCTTTGCCTTTTCTTTTCGCCGGGCCTGGAAAGGCCCGGCTATCCAACTTTTTACTAGAAAGGCCCGCCTGTGCAATTTCTTGCTTTGTTCCTTAAGTTATTCAAGCTCTAGGGCCTCCTTGGCGAAGCGCTCAAGCCAGGACGCCTCCTTGTGCCCTTCAAGGGCGTCCTTCTTGCCATCGCAATAGGCCAGGACGCGCAAGGTCTCCTCGCAGGGGTCTTTTGTCATCGCAAGGATCGTGTGGAGGACGGCCGCCACCTCGCTTACCCCTTTTTCTTTCATGCGCCTTTTTATGGCCTCGATGAAGTCCGCGTCCCCCAAAGAGAGCTCCTCTTCTTCGAGCGGGTCGGCCGGGGCGCCTAGGCTGTTTATGGATGCCAGCACCTTGTCGCGGCGCAGCTTCGAGTTCAAGGGGGCAAGCTCATGGGGCAACCAGGGCCTTCCGACCCACACGTTGATCTTCCCGTAACCCACTGGAAACGAAGGGAGGCTTGAAACACCCTCTTTTGGCAAGGACCCTGAAAACCTGACCGGGGCTATGGGTAGCTCCATGCGCACGGCAAGGTCAACCAATGCCGAACTCAACTTTTGAACGGGCTGGCCGGCCCTGGTTTGATGAACACCCTCGACGTGCACCAAAAGCGCCCTGCCTTTGTGCTTGGCCTTTTCGAGCTCGGTAAGAAAGGCCTCAAGCATCTGTTGGAGGTCGCCCTGCTTGATCAAACGGATGAGCTTGGGGTTGGTAAAGCCGGCGTGCTCGGCCAAAAGGCCTAGCGTCTTTCCAAGCCATGTATCCTTTGCCTCTTCCCTGGCAACGACGGAAGTGGGTACGCCGGTTACGCCGGTATGAGCCAAAGAGAAGAATAACCCCTCCATGTCTATCTGGTGGTTGGCCAGGAAAAGGCCGGGGCTCCCTTGGAGGGCCAGCGTTTGCTTTGGGGAGCTAAGGCGCCCTTCCCCCATGAAACGCTCAAACAGGCCAAAAAAGAGGTCATCGCCAAGCCAACCCTCTCCGCAGTGCTCCCTAAGCAAAGCCCTGCCCTGGGAGAGCATCGCCTGCTCGGCCGGGCCCTCGTGTTTGATGTGGCATGTAGAGCCTTGCAGCCTGGCGCTTGCGGGGTAGATCGTACCCAAGACGGCATCGCTTGAGGCCTTGTACGTCCCCTTGGGGCCCTTTTTCATGGTAACCCACCTGGGGTTGGTCTTTGTTTTTACGGATACGGCCTCTTTTAGGGCCGCTTCCAGCAGTCTTTTTGGATCCTGCGTTTCGGTTATTCCATACAACGCACCAATTACGCCCTTAGGCCGGTCTGCTTCGTTAAGCCCATCCAGGGTAAGGCTAAGGCCCTTGCCCGAAGGGCTCGATAGCTTGGCCTTGTCCCCTACAGGGCCGCCCTTTATCAACGCTCCCCTAAGGGGTCTGGGTAAAGTATCGGCCCAGCCCTTTTCCCGGTAGCGCCAAACCTGGCGCATCTTTAAGAAGGTGCGCCTGTCATGAATCAGGGTGGCGTTGACGTAAAAGCCTTGGCCATCCTCGGTTTCTTTCTCGAAACGGCACTCGAGCCTGGCCTCCCCCGTAATTTTGTAAGTAGGCCTGAATATCTCGGCCTCTTCGATGCCTACGGGATGGAAGGCCCTATCCGCCCTGACGCCACTCCAGAAAGGCTCCCCGTCTTGCCTGGACACCACCTGGAAGCAGGCCTCGATAAGGGCGGTTGGCAGCACAAGGTTGAGCGATACGGCCATGTCCGCGTCCATCTTGGCGCTAGCGCCGTCAGCCCCTAAACGAAGCTCCCTTAAGACCTGCCAGGAGGGGCCCTGAAAGAGGAACCCTTCAGCGTAGGGGTCTTGATAAAACACGCCCTCTTTTATTTCTGGCAAGGCCCTTGGCCCTAGAGGAAACTCTTCGGCAAGCTCGAAGTCTGCGCTCGAGGTAAGCTCAAGCCCTCCAGCCTCGCCCTGCAAAAACACGGCGCATGAGAAAACCGTCGCGGACCTAGGGGTTACGCGCACCTTTTGGGCTATGGGCTTGTCATTAGGTAGCCACAAGTCCGGCCTAAAGCTGCAATCCTTTATCCTTACGATGCAACGGCCCGGAGCCCTCTTAAGCACGGCCTTGGCCATCTGGTCCAAAAGGATCGAGGGCGGCAATGAGGCAGGCCCCCAGCTTGGGGAGGCATCCATCAGGAAAAGCTCTGTTTTTGGATCGTACACAACATCCGGCCCGAGCGTTTCTTGGTCGGGTTTAGCGACGCGCAGACCAAGCCCATCCAATGTGGCAACGCACTCCTTACCCAAAAAGAAAGCGGCAGATGCGCTTACTTCTTGCCCTTGGTCGGTTTTGCTTAAGCCAATCAGCTCGATTAGGACCTTAAGCGGCCCCATACCCGGCCGGATATCCTTAACCTGCCTGAAGCTTAGGCGCATGCCGCTAGGGACAAGCCTTAAGGAGGGCGAAAGGGCGCCTTTTTCTTCCATTAACAGCCCAAGGGCCTGGTAGGCCATCTCGATCATCAAAGATGGGGGCATGTGACTATCCTGGAGGGTGTTGCACACAAAAAACCACGTTCCGTGGGGTAGGGGTTTTGAGCCTAAGAGCATGCCAAGCCTCTTGCTGCCGCCATCCGGCCAAAAGCCCTCAACGGCTTCTAGCATCCCAAGCATCCCCTTAGGAAGGGCTGCGTAGTCTTCAAGGGGCCGGCTAAAGCGGCCGGATGGCTCTAAGAGAGCCTTGGCCCAGCTCTCTTCAAGCCCTATGGCCCCATCAAAGCTTGGCCCAGAAGGTCTGCAAACCACCCGGTAGGAGGCCTTCAGCTCGGCCAAGAGCCCCTTTTGGGACTTTAGGGTGGCCTCGAAGGCGGCCACACCGGCCTTCTGATCAAGGCCCACGTTGACCACATCGGCCCAAAGGAGCCCGTCCTGAGGGAGTGCTTCATTGCTTACCGACAATTCAGTGTCAGTTAGGCGGAAAACCACATCTTCTTTGTCTTTATCGGCCAAACCCATGGCCATCATCATCCACTGACAGGGCTGGGAAGCCGCCTCTAAAAGGAAGCCGACGGGCATCGTCCTTAGGGCGTTCTCTTCGAAAAACCACCCATCCTTGGGGATGTCGAGCTCGGCCGTTAAGGATCCACCCGGCTGTTTTTGAAAGGGGGGAACCTCTAGCTTGGTGATCCTGGACACAAAAAGCATGGGCGGGCCAGGAAGGCGCGGGGATTCGCGCGGCCCGTCAAAAGCCTCCCAGGGCTCCCCGAAGGCATCCGAGGGCTGCCCCCAAGCCAGATGAAGCAGATGCGCCCGATCGAGCCTGCGGCCCTCGAACAAGGCCGCCCTTTCGTCTTGAGACTTGGGCAAAAGCCTGACACGGCTCTCCATAGGATAGCCGGGGACCAGCCTTCCGCCGCCGCGGCCGCTGTGGAAAGAGCGAAGCCCGTCTATGGTAATGAGGGCCTGGCCGACAAGCCTTGGGATGGGCCCTGCATCAACCTCTTCTACGAGGATTTCGTAAACGAGCTCTCTAGCTCCCGGAACGGCCTGGCCCCTCGCTCTTACATGGCCGAGCTCCCCTAAGAGGGGCTCAAACCGCCAGCCGTCCCGGCCGATATTGTAACCCAAGGCCGACACGTAGAACGCCCCTACCTGGGCGCAGCCCTCAATCATTAGCGTACCCGGCATGCAAGGGTCGCCCTTGAAATGCCCGTCGTACCACCACGCCTCGTCGGTTAGGCGCTTGATGGCCTTGATGTAGCCCCTACCCCAGGGCCCGCCCTTGGGGTCAAGCTGCAAAACCTCATCGAAGAGCTGCATCAAACCCCTTTGTGTCCTTGGAGTCCTGGTGTGGTTCATGGTTTCTGCGAACTCATCCCCGAAGCACTCGACCACCCGGTCCTCCGTGAAGGCGCGCACCTTTTCGGCGCTGAAAGAGGAGGCCACGTTTAAGACAGCCGGGGGGTCTAAGGGGCCTTCGGTAGAACGGTGGGCCGTCTTGGGGTCCCAGATGACCCCCCCCGACATCTTCAGCTCCTCGGCCGTAAAAAACCCTGTCTGGCCGTTGCGTACCGCCGAGGCAAGCTCGCCGTTCACCCAGCCGTGCGAGTTGAAAAAGAACAGACGGACTGGCCCCATCCTGGCATAGCCGCCCACGTTGATGTCCACGACAAGCCTATCGCCGATCTTGAGCAACCCCTGAAAGGCGATGGCGTCTATACCGAGCAGCCTGTAGACGCGCTCCCCTTTGTTCTCAAAGTCCACTCCCAGCCAAGAGATGAGCATAAGGTCGGCCTGGCCCATCTCCATGGAGATACCGCCCGGGACATGGCCGTGGTGGAGGTACCAAGCGTCCTCCTCTACGATCGTCTCGGTCCAGAGCTTTCCTTTGGTGCTCATGGACTTAGGGACGGCATCAACCCCTAAAACCGCGTCGGCCAAAAGCAAGGGGGGCTCCGGCATGCGTACCACCTTGGGCTCGTAGCGGTCGAGCTCGGCAAACTCGGGGCCGTAGACCTTGGAAACCTTATCGCAGGCCAACACCTCGAGATCCTTTCGCCCCCATTTCGGCCCCGGGAGCACATCCGGCACGGCGTCCTTGTATGTCATCCCAAAAATGGCGCGGAACCCCTGTAGCGCCAAACGCTCCTCGGAGCTTAGGTTTTGCTTCGATATTCTTTGGAACCACTCGGGCTCGGACACTCTGGGGCTGGCAGCTGGCGTAGCTGGAGCCTTTAAGGGCTTTGAAGCCGCCGGCGCCCCCTTGGGCTGCTGCTCGGGTAGCTCGTTAATCTTAGAAGGCGGCTTAGTTTCTGCCTTAACGGCCTGCCCTCCTCCGTTAGGCCCAGGGCTGGGGGCCTTAGGCTTTGGCTCGGAAGAAGCGGCGTGAACAGCAGCCGGCCTATTTACCGAACGCTCTAAGGAGCCCGCTAGGTGAGCCCTCTCCTCCAGCGCCCCTTTTGACTCTATGCCTTTAGGGCCTGCATAATCCAAGGCCCGATTATCTTGGGTTGGAAGGCCGCTAAACAGCCCCATCGCCTTCGATTGAGCCTCCAGGAACATCCTGTGGGCATCGGCTACCCGCTCGTTAAAGCGCAACACTTGATCGGCCAGGGTATGGAGCTTGGGGTTTCTTCCTGCCAGGTTCTTGGCCGAAACCGCCGGCGCTGATGGGGCCAGGCTAGCAGAAGGCCGGGTTTCAGTGATAGGTTGCGCCCTTAGGCGGCTTGGCCCCGCAGAAGGTTTAACGGGCTTGCCATCCATAGCGAGCGGGATGTCGGGGGCCGGCTCCATCACGGCCGTAGCGGTGTCTTTTAAGGACGACACTTCTTTCAAGGCCGACGCTAAGGGCTCTTGCGTTTTAATGTCGGGGAACACTATGGGCGGAAAGTGGGCGGGGAACGTCATCATCCTGCCCGTTTTGAAAGGCGGGTTTTCTTTCGTCAGACGCTCCGCCATACTTGCGTAATCCAGTTGAACCCCGGCGGCCAAAAGCTGAGCGATGCCTTCAATGGCGTGCTCCATACCGCCCCTTGGCCTGTCCAAAGAAACGGCCAGGTGCTCGCTATCGCCCAGGATGTCTGAAATCCAGCTAGCGCAAGAACCCCTAGGCCCCACTTCGACAAACACGCGCACCCCGTCTTTAAAGGCCGCGTTGACCACCCTCCTGAAGTCTACGGGAGCAACAGCCTGGCCTGTGAGCGCCCTGGCTATGGCCTCCTTTTCCGCTTCATACCAAGTGCCGCTCGCGTTCGAATAAAACCGCACCCCCGGCACGGGCTTGGTCTTTCGGCTGTGGATGGCATACCACTCCTCCTCCCAATGGCGCATCAGCTCACAGTGGGCAACAAGGTCATGGCCTAAAGGAAACGCCCTGCGCCTTCCTATCTTTTCGATCACCCTCTCCAAGGCTTTGGCATCCCCTTCGATCATACAGTCGTTATCTGTGTTGATCATGGCAAGGTAGACCCTCTCTTCCCCTTCGAGGGCGCGCTTTACATCGTCTAGCGGGGCCAGCACCCAATAGTTGCGCCAGTTTATGGGGCCAGAGTCGTTCCAGCCTTTCTTTGCCACCTCGAACTCACCGGCGATCTGTTTCGAATACATCCCGGAGGCAATGATCTCCCTTACCATCGTATCCAAATCATCCCAGGCCCCCATCGCCACAACCGAGTTGCTCTCGCCAGAAGATACGCCTAAAACCGCCTGGGGCTTTAACTTTAGCCAATCGAGGGCGAACATCGCCATGACCTGGCACATGAAAGAAGAGCCGAACAGCACTTTGGCCGGGTCTTTCATCAAAGCCTCGTTTTCTGGGTCTGTCCACTCCTGGGCATAGCTAAGCCCGGGGAACCTCTTAAGCAGGGCGTCCGTAAGCTCTGGAAGTGTCAAAAGGAGCTCGCGGCCCATGCCCGGGTAGGCGGCCGCAGCCCCAGGGAAAACAAGCGCCAGCTCACCGGCGATCGGCCTTTCTCTAAAGTAAGCCCCCTTTAGGATCCTAAAGGGCGTACTATCCA
Source organism: Nitrospirae bacterium UBA2233 (assembly GCA_002347965.1). Lineage (GTDB taxonomy): Bacteria > UBA2233 > UBA2233 > UBA2233 > UBA2233 > UBA2233. The sequence goes on from DDYN01000054.1 coordinate 13,824, forward strand.
AAGAGAGCGCATTTTTAGCCGCTTCGATCCTTTTTTGTTTTGTATCTTCATCGGGGGCGACGATGACCAGCCTTGCTGGCCCTTGATCGGACTCCCTGCCCGCCTTGAGCGCCTCGAGGACACCCTTGCGGTCCTGCCCCGAGTAGACATGGAGGCTGGCAAACCTTTGGTAGCTGGGCACGTGGGGGCCTATATCGCCTTGCTTAACCCTTAGGAATGCCCTTGCTCCCCCCAAGGCCAGGGTGTCCACCTGGGCAGTGCGCTTATCAGCGGGCGCAAGCCACGGTAAGGCCGGCTTGCCGGCCTGCCTTATGTATGCCTGCCTTGAAAGGGCGGCCACGGCCCCTGCTACATGCAACAGGCCCGAGGCGGCATGGATATGCCCGTAGCGCCCCGTCAAAGAAAGGGCCCCTTCTAAAAGGCCAAGCCTTTGGCTTGGGGGCTCATCTTCTAACGTTTCATCATCGAACACGGCAAGGATGGGGTTTCCATCCCTTTTGGCGTCCTCCAACCTCTTTAAGGCAAGAACGACAGCCCCATCGCCCGGGTTGTGCCTATCTTTAGGCAACACCTCCTTAGCCGCGCTCTCGTGAACTGTCTCGCAGCACATATCCACAGCGCCCGCGAGCGCTAAGTCGAGCTGTTTGGAGCGGAGCGCCCTAAGGGCGATCTCGAGGGCCCTTATACCGGAGAGCTCCTCGCCCTCGAGCACGTAGCCTGGGCCTTGGAAGTTAAAGTACAACCCGATCCTGTTGGCCACGATGTTGGGCATTGTCCCCACCGTCATCCCGGTGTCGGGAGCAACAGCCAAGGCCTTGCGTACTCTATCGGCCCATCCCTCATCGACGTCCATTCCAGAAGAACGCAGGATGCGGGCCCACTCTTCAACGCGCACAAAAAGAACGTACCTCACAATGTCGGCATCACAGCCCATACCTACGAAAACGCCAGATTTCTTGGGGTCGTAACCACCTACCCTTTCCATCACATGCCTGGACACCTCAAGGACGAGAAGCTGCTGAGCCAGCGTCTGGGCCAAGTCCCTCGGGGGATAACGAAGCCCTTCGAACAGCAGGCTGACCTCTTCGATCCTAAAGGGCCCTTCATGGCCGGTAAGCAGCCTTCTCACAAAGTCCCTATGGGGGTCTTGGCCGCCTACAGCAGCCTCCATGGCCACGACGGCCACAGCCCCCGAGGGTCTTGGAAGTGCAACGGGGAACGACCTTCTGGATCGCTCTTCTTCTTTAGGGTCCCATTCTTCAAGGATAAGATGGGCGTTGTTGCCCCCAAACCCGAAGGCGTTCACGCCGGCCCTTCTTGGGTAGGGCTCATCCCAGGGCTTAGGAGACTCTATAAGCCTAAGGCCCAGCTCGCCTATCGTAGGAAGCGGATTGGCCACGGGCCTGTTGGGCGGCAGGGTTTTGTGCTCGAGCCCGGATAACAGCTTGAGTAGCCCGGCCAGGCCGGCCACTGTGATCGTGTGGCCTAGGTTAGATTTGATCGTCCCTAGGCGCACGCCCTCCCCAAAGACGCTATGGCAGCTCCTAAGCTCGATGATATCGCCCACGATCGTGCCCGTGGCGTGGCACTCGAGCACACTTACGCTCCTTGGGTCAATGCCGGTTCCCTCGTAGGCCGAGCGAAGCGCCCTTTCTTGCCCTTTTTGGTCGGGCACGAGCAGGCCCCCCGCCTTGCCGTCGTTGGACAGCCCGACGTTCCTGATAACCCCAAGGATCCTGTCATTATCCTTGATCGCATCGCTTAAGCGCTTAAGGACGACGGCCGCCGCCCCTTCCCCCGGCATCATGCCGTCGGCATCGGCATCGAAGGGCCTACTCTGCCCTGTTAACGAAAGCGCCTGAAGGATGCCAAAGCCGGTGTAAACAATAATCGGGTCGGCGTGGTTGACGCCTCCTACCACCACCAAATCCGCGCGGTGGTCCCAAAGCGCCTCCATACCAAGCTTTATGGCGTAGAGCGAAGAGGCGCAGGCGGCATCCAGGCCAAAGCCACCGCCTAGGCAGAGTGCCTTAGCAACAAGGGTTGCCGCATACCCCAAAGAAAAGCGGTTTCTGGGCTCGACGTTACTTAAGGCTAAAAGCTCCAGAACCCTAGGGTCTAGTGTTTTTTGGTTTTCAAGCTGCACCCTTTCTGCATAGCTCGAAAACAGTAGGCTCGGGTAGCCAAGGTTAGCCAGCACAAAAAGGCTCTTTCCACCCCCTTGCCCCAAGGGTGCCTTAAGGCCGGCCTCCAAAAGCGCCTCGCGCCCGACATGCGCGCTCCATTGGAAAAGAGGGTCCAGGGATAGCAAGAGCTCTGGGGGTACGCCGAACCCCTCTGGGTCGAACGCCTCGGCAAAGCCTCTTACAAACCCACCCCTGAAGATATTTATCTTTTTTTGAGATACCCTTGTGAGCCTTTCGATGGTCTCTTTGGATACCCTTACCGCCCCTTCAGGGGGGCTGCAAAAAAGGTCACTGCCCTCTTTTATGGCCTCCCAGAGCTGTTGGGGTGTAAGCGCCCCCGGTAGGACACAGCCCCTTCCAACAATGGCGATCGGCTCCAATACGCTGGTACTCATGCACTTTCCCTTCGAGCTACTCGTTTAAGACTTTGTGCTATCTTTCCAGGACGAGGGCAACGTGAACCCTTCAATGTCCTGCAATTCATAAAGGCTCTGCCCTTTGCCATCCAAAAGCCAGACGCTGAAAACGGCACCAAGGCCTCCCCCTTTCTTCTTGGCCACACCAAAAGCCCGTAGCGGCCCTTTTGCAGGACCTTCCATTGCAAAGCGAACCAGCCTCATAGAAACGGGTAGCAGCCCGCCACCCAGGTGATCCAGCGCCCATAGCCAGCCAAGCTGCAGGGCGCCGTCTATGATCAAGGGGTCGGTTTGCCAACCTTCCTCCTTTGGCCACCCAGCCTCGATCAGGCCCTTGAGCCTTCCGCCAAAACGGGACTCTTCCAGCCCCTCGACATCTAAGATGGCATCGAATGGCCTTTGGTGGAATATCTTTTTGCCGTAAATATCGTGAGGGTCTATGGCTGGTTTATTCTTAAAGGGCTCAAACTTGGGCGCTTCGATGGAAGGCCTTGAATCAGAGAGCACCACTTTGCCCGTGTAGGCAACGGCCCCGCCTTCGTTAAGCAGCGATACGCCTACGGTTCCGTCTTCGTTTTCTGTCAGCTTAAGCGTAAGGCGGGTTTGAGAAGACTCGAAATTCTCAAGGATGACGCCTTTTTTAAGGCGCACGTCCCTGCCCTCCAACGCCAGCTTTTCTGGCCTAAAGGCCTTTGCCGCCCTTAAAAACCACTCGATTACCATGACAAAGGGCAACACGACCTTACCTTGAATTTTATGGCCTTCTAAATAAGGGTGGGTTTTCTTTCCTACAAGGACATCGAAGCTGCGCTCCTTGGGCCGGTCTAAAAACTCAAGCAGCCCGGCGATAGAGATGTCGCCTGCGATGACAACCTCCGGCTGTGTGTGTTTGGCCTGGAGCATCTCGCGCAGGAACGCCTTGCTCCCCTCTTCTTTGGGGATCAAACGAATGCCGCGCTTTTCGAACTCCCTTTGAAGGGCGGGCGTTACCATGCCGCTCTCCCAAGCGCCCCAGCCGATGGATTTCACCTTGCAATCCGGCCTTTCCTTGGACAAGGCCAAAGCGATGAGGTTGAGCACCTCGTTGGCCATGCCGTAGTCGGACTGTCCGATGTTGCCGGAGCGGCCGACTATAGAAGAGAACAGACAGACCGTCTTTAAGGGCTCGTCCTTTAGGGTCTCTAGGAGGTTGGCCAAGCCTATTACCTTTGTTCCGAACACGTAATCGAAGTGCTCGGGCTTTTTGTCCCTTAGGCGCTTGTCCGCCAAAACGCCAGCGCCGTGGATGAGCGTTGTGATGGGCCCAAACCTCTCGCGCACCAGGCCGATGGCCTCCTTAAGGCCGGCCAGGTCGCTGACATCGCATACTATATACTCTACTTCACTGCCGGCCTCTCTTAAGGCTTCAAGCGTGGAGCGGGTTTCCCTGATGGCTTCAACCTTTAAGGCCGCCTTCTTGGCATCTATTGGGGTTACGCTTTGCCCCTTGGCCTTCATGGCCATCAAATAGGCCCTCTTTAGGTTGGCATCGCCCGAGATTCCTTCAGCCCAGTCGGGATCGGGGGCAAGCTCCGTCCTGCCTAGGATGGCGATTTTGGGATGGACGCGCTTGGCCAAACTGATTAGGCAGGCGGCCGTAATACCCCTGCCCCCCCCTGAGACAACGATGATGGAGTTTGAGTCGATCGTGGGCTCTCCGTCTTGGGCAGGATGGGCGATAGGGCTAAGAACAAGCCTTTCGCCGTCGGCCTTAAGCCCGATTTCCGGCTCATTTCCGCCCCTTAGAAGCTCTTTTACGATTTCGCGGCAGGTTTCCTGGATGTCTCTTCCGGCACGCTCGATGTCTATCGCCCTTATGCAAGCCTTGGGCCATTCGTACGAGCAGGTCTTGGCCAGGCTTGAAAACCCGCCTATCCAGGCCCTTTCAAGCTTTCCTGAGTGCCCGAAGGCACCGCCTGTATCCTGCACGAAGACCAAAGAGCCGCCCTTGGCCTCGAAGCCGGGCGCCAGTCTTGAGGCCAGAAGGAAAGCTTCTTTCGAGAGGGCCATCGCTTGCTTTGGAGAATCAACGTCGTGCAAACCGTGCAAGGAGATGACAACTTCGGCCTCTTCGGGAACTTCAGAAACGGCCTGGGCTTTGATCCCCTCTTGCTCGAGCGCTAAGCACAGCGCTCGGCCGGCCTCTTCGTGGCCCACGACAAACACCGGGTCGGCATCCAAAAGCCCAGGCAGGACAAACCCGGGGTATCCCTTAAGGGTAGGCTCGAAGACGTGGCGTTTCAGAAGGCCTATGTCTTTGAGGTCGTCTTCTTTGGGTGTTTTTTCTTTTTCAGGCATTAAGCCAAGAGTTTTTTTTTAAACTCGGCCTCATCCAGGACTTTTACCTCGCCCTTTCGCACCCTATCAATAAAGCCGATGACATCCCTTAGGGTCCTTAGCGATGTTACCTCGGCAGGGTCCACCTTGGGAAGCTCGCCCACCTCGTCTTGGAGGCCAGAGAGAATTTCCACCCGCTTGATCGAGTCTATCCCCAGGTCCGTCTCAAGGTCCATATCCAGCTCGAGCATCTCGATCGGATAGCCCGTCTTGTCGGCCACGACCTCCAGCATCTTGGCCTGGATCTCCTCGAGCGATAGGCTCATCAACAGCGACATTTTCTCGGAGGCGCCCTGCGTTGTCGCGCTTTCCTCGGTATTAGGGCTCGAGGGCTCCGCGACGAACGCTTGGGGGGGCTGCTTGGGGCTAGGGGAGGCTTGTGGTTTAGGTTTGGAGAGTGCGTACCCTTGAGGGGCCGACGGGCTAAGGGCCTCTTCGGGCCATGCATTCTGGGGCTGTAGGCTTTCCGGTTGCCTGAAAACCGCGGTCGAGGGCCTTTTTTTAAGCGGCCTGGGCGATGGCATTTGCGAAATGGGCCTTGGCCGGACCTGGCCTCCCGTAATGAGTGCTTCGAGGCACTCTAACGAGCGGTCGGCAAAGCTAAGGAACATCATGTGGGCCTCTGCGGTCTGCTGCTGGATGTTCTGGATAGCCCCGGCCCAGCCATCGGCATCATCTGGGGTGTAAGGTTCAAGCTCGCCGCTATCGTCCTGCCATGGGGTGATAGCCATAGCTTGTTCTTTTTCTTGCTTCTCGTCGTCTAACGGGTTCACGGTCCACTCCTTGGTTTGATCGTTTTTATGCCCAACGTCATCTTCGCTGCCTTGCTGACTAAGCCCCATAAGAGCATCCCCCTTTTTTTCTGGGGGCTCGCTTAGGGCCTCTTTGGCGTGGTTATCGTCTAACAACCGGCCCCCTTGAGGCTTGCCATTGCCGGCACCGTTCGGCGGGTAACGATTGCCTATGTTGGCACCCGATATGGCAACCGGCAGGCGCATCGGTTTTCTTGTGGCCGGGTCCGCGGGCATCCAAAATTCTTCATAAAGCGCCCTGAAATCGAGCGCGTACCCGAGCGCGGCCAGTTGGCCTAGCGCCTGAAAAAGGCTGATGATGCCGTCCTGGCGCTTATTGTCCAAGGGGATCGCGGCATGAGCGCGCGGGCCGAGTATCGCGTCAACAAGACCGGTAAGAACCCGCCCCGGACCCACCTCAAGGAAGACCCTGATACCGGATTCATACATCGCCTCGATCTGATCCATGAAGCGGACGGGCCTTGCTATTTGGGTGGCCAAAAGGGACCTGATACCCTCGGCGTCTTCCGGATAGGTCTGCGCGGTGGCGTTGGCGTAGACTCTACCTTGAGGAGCTTTGATTTCAAGGCTTGCAAGGAATTCGCCAAAGGGCACGCTGGAGCGACTTACGACATCCGAGTGGAAAGCGGTGGCTACGGGTAGGCGTTTTACATCAAAACCGGCCTCTTGAAGCCGCCTTTCGGCCTCCTCGATGGACGCCACGCGCCCCGAGATGACGGATTGCTTGGGGGAGTTTCGGTTGGCCACGACGACATCCATGCCCCAGTCCTTAAGGAGGCCCTCGATTTTATCCGGTTCCCCGTTGACGGCAGACATCGCCCCCTCGCCCCTTGCAGCATCGGCCATAAGCTCCCCGCGCTTCCTTGCGGCCTTAAGGAAGGCCTCCTCGTCTAAGCAGGCCGCTGCGTAGAGCGCTGTAATCTCGCCAAAGCTATGGCCGGCGAAGGCATCTGGGCTTAAGCCTAGCCTCCTTAGCAGGGCAAGCTGACTTAGGCTGACCAGCCCGATGGCAGGCTGGGCCCATTCGGTGGAAGTTAGGCGCTCTTCTTGGGCCTTTTTCGCCCCTTCATCGAAAACCGGGGTAGGAAAGACCGCTTCATGCGGGCGAAGCCCATCAAAGGTCATTTTTGAGGCCCTGTCCCATACGGCGCGGGCATCTTCGAAGCTCATCGCCAGATCGGCGCCCATGCCTATGTACTGGCTTCCCTGGCCGGGGAACAGAAACGCAAGCCCATTTAGGGGTTCCCCTACCCCGTAATACCAGCCCTTGGGGGAAGATACGGGCTTATCGGGGGCTTTTTCGATCATCGTAAGGCTTAAGTCTAAAGCGGCCTTGAGCTCTTCTTTATCCTTGGCTGTAATGGCCAAACGGTTGGGTTCAGTGGCCTTAAAGTCTATGGCGCTTCGCCTTGCATAAAAACAGAAGGCCTCATCGTCTTTGATGAGCCCTAAAGTTTTTCGTGCTTCCTCGCCAAGAGAGCGCACGGAATCGGCAGAAAACAAGAACAGTTCGGCCTTTGGGGTCAAAAACTTTGGCTTTTTGGCTCCAGGACCTAGGTATTCTTCTAGGACTACGTGGAAGTTAGTCCCCCCAAACCCGAACGCGGAGACCCCCGCTCGCCTCGGTACGCCGGGCTCTTGGACCCACGGCCTGGAGTACGTGTTGAGGTAAAACGGGCTGTCTTCGATCTTGAGGGCCGGGATGGGACGCCTGATCTTGATCGTCGGCGGTAATACCTTGTGATGCACCCCCAGCATGGCCTTGATAAAAGACGCAGCGCCGGCGGCGCCTTTTGTGTGCCCGATCTGGCTTTTGACGCTGCCCAAGGCGCAGTATTGCTTGCGGTCTAAGCCGCCTTGCTCAACAAAGACCTTTTTGAGCGCCATGAACTCCGGCGTATCCCCGGCCTTTGTCCCTGTCCCGTGGGCCTCGATAAGCCCCACAGTCGCCGGGCTTACGCCTGCGCGTTCGTAGGCCCTTTTGAGCGCCAGCGCCTGGCCTTCGTCTTTTGGGGCGTAGATTGCCGTTCCCGAACCGTCCGAGCTCGATCCGACTCCTTTGATAACCCCGTAGATCTCATCGCCGTCGCGCTCTGCATCCTCCAAAAGCCTAAGCGCCATGAGCCCCAAGCCCTCACCCAGAATCATGCCGTCGGAATCGTCGGAAAACGGCCTGCTATCCCCCGTGAACGACATCGCGGGGGTTTTGGTGAAGCACATGTACATGCCGATGTCCATGGCCGCATCCACCCCGCCTGTAATGGCCATGTCGGCCTCGCCCATATAAAGCTCGTGAATGGCCATCAAAAGCGCGGCCAGGGAGCTTGCGCAGGCCGCATCCACCGTGCAGTTGGTTCCCCTCAAATCGAATTTATTGGCGATGCGCCCCGAAATGACGTTGTTAAGAAGCCCGGGGAACGTCGCCTCCGAACCCTTTTTGAAGTAGCCGGCGGCCGTTTCTACGAATGCGTCCAACTGCTTGCGGGTAAAGCCCAAATCTTTTAGTATGGTCTCCCAAAGCGGCCTTTGGAGCCCTCCGACAAGAGAGCCTAAGAGCTCCGTCGCACCCGTGGCGCCTATGATGCAGCTTACCCTTGAGCGGTCCACGTGCTCGAACTTACCCTTCAGGGCATCGTCGATGAGCCGGGCGGCCAAAAGTAAGGATAGGAGTTGGACGGTGTCCGTGTCCTCGAGCTGCTTGGGGAGGATGCCAAACGCCATGCAATCGAACAGGACCTCCCCCAAGAAAGCGCCCCGTTTACAGTAGGTCTTGTCCCTTGGGGGGTGAAGGAGGTCAAAATTGGGTTCGTAGTAATCGCTGATTAACCACCTGTTCGGGGGGACATCGGTGATAAGGTCGCGCCCGTCTTTGATGTCTCGCCAAAACCCGACGGTATCGCTAGAGCCGGGAAACAGGGCCGACAGCCCGACGACCGCAACGGGGGGGTACGAAAACGTTTCCTGCGCCATAAGGACGATGGTTCCTTTTGAGGTTTTTTATCGTAATTCTTAGAAATTTAATGGGGGGGGGACTCATACCGCCCAGCATCATACCAGATGTCTGGGGCGGAAATCAAACGCTTGATGCGGCACGGGGACCCCGTAAGAGCGCAACTGATGGGCTCTGGTGATCTTTGCCGCCCCCTCTAGGAGGTTCAAGGCGATCTGGGCGACCGATCGGTTCTCGATGGGCTCCAGGAACGTCCCCTTGACCCAGTCGTTGAACGCCCCCATCGCCGCCCCGCACCAGACCTGGTAGTCAACGGCCCTGTCCTTTTCCCCGACGATCGGCCAGCGGCTCGATTGGCCCAAGTACCACCTGAACACGAGCGCCATCTTGTGCTTGGGGTCATTTTGGGCCCGCTCGATGGCACTCGGGGCCACGACCTCAAAAAAGGCCCTCGTCTCTTCCCAGACCTCCTCAAGGGGCTTGCGGAACACCTGCTTTTCGAGCTTATCCCTCGTTTCTTGGGGAATGGCCTCCAAGGAGGGGTAGCGAACGTAAAGCTCGTAGAGCTGGCTTGCCCTGCCGGGGAACATGGTACCTTTTTTTAAGACCTGGACCTTCACCCCCATCTCGAACATGTCGGCCGAAGGGCACATAGTTACGTCGCTGACGCCCGCATTGGCGAGCATGGCCTTGGCCTCCTGGCTGATTCCCGCTTCGATCGCGCTTTGGTTGACCGTACCCGTAACCACGTATGCCGCTCCCAAGGCAAACGCACCGGCCAGGCCAGCAGGAGTCCCCAACCCCCCGGCAGCCCCCAAGCGTACGCGGCCCGGATAGCCATACTTGTCGCATATTTCTTTTCGCAGCCTATCGATGACAGGAAATGCCGCACTGAGCACCTGGTTATCCGTGTGTCCGCCAGAGTCGGCCTCTACGGTAACATCCTGGGCGAGGGGCTCCCTAGAGGCAAGCTCGGCCTCACCTGCCGATAGCTGCCCCTTGGCCACGAGGGCCTTAAGGATAGCCTCGGGAGGTGGGGAGATGAAATGCCTTGCGACCTCAGGCCTGGAGATTTTGGCAAACAGCGCGTTTGGGCGGACGATTTTGCCGTTGGAACCTACATGAATACCGCTGAAGGCGTAGCGGACGACCGGCGGGGTTAGCCTTATGTAGGCCGATGCGCAGACTCTACGCACGCCCTTTTCCAAGAAAATATCCACGAGGGTGTCCTCGAGCCCGGGCACGACCGGGGAGTGGATCAGGTTGCACCCATAGGGCCCGTTTTGGCCGAGCTCTTTTTGGATCTGGACGATGGCCTCCTCCACCTGGTTGGGGGGCATCCCACCTGCCCCGTAGAACCCCATCATCCCGGCGCGCCCCAGGGCAACTACCATGGCTACGCCAGAAATCCCCCTGGCCATCTCTCCCCCCACGTAGGGAAAGCGCACCCCGTGGGCGGCGTTGAAGGCCCTGTCGCCAAGCCACTCCGGATAAAGGCCCGGCAAAAGCCCAAGGCAAGGGTAGCCGTCCTTACCAGCAGGACCAGGCCTACCCCCAAACCCAACCCCCAAACACCCACTCTTAGGGTCTATAATCATAAAGGCCGGCTGCCTGAAGGATTCGGCCGCTTCGTCCAACTCGTTGGGGCTGAATAAAATTAAGCTGCTCTCAGAAGGGAACCAGCCTAAGGCTTCATGCATATTCCGAGGTTTTGCAATCATCGAATTCGTCGCTCCAAGGATTTTTTAATTAGACGGTTGCGAGCCGGGTTTCTCTAGGACCTATGGCCTTTAGCCGCTATTGTAGAAAAAAACCGGCCATCAATCAACCGTAAGAAGGCTAACTATAGAGCTATTCTACAAGAATGAACTGCTTTTTCTTTGAGCCTCTCCACGTTGTCAATGGCCCCGGCTTCCGTTTTTCTCGGGCGCCTGTTTTGTGGCATCTAAGGAGGTTGACTTTTGGGGTATAAGCCTAACCCTGGCCATCTTCCTCCCAAGCTCAAGGACGAGCGACCCCTCCCCGGGGACGAGCCTCAAGGAAGGGTCCGATACCTTTTGCCTTTCTAATCGAACCGCTCCTTCTTGAACTTTCCTCATGAATTCCGAGGAGCTCTTGACAAACCCCAATTTTTTTAAGACATCCCCAAGCCACACATCCGGGGTGTCAACCGCGATGACTTCCTCGCCCAAGGAATCCGGAACCTGTTTTTTTTGGAAGCGCTCTTCAAAAAAGCGTAAAGCCCCTTGGGCGTCCTCGGCCCCGTGGATCCACGAAACCATCGCCAGGGCAAACCCCTTTTTTTCTTCCATGGGGTTAGCGGAGGGGCTTTCTAAGCGCCCCAAGACAGCTTCGAGTTGAGCGTAAGGCCTTGGGTCTAGCAAGCGGATGTATTTCATCAAAAGCCGATCGTTTAGCGCCATGATCTTTCCGAACATTTCCTTGGGGGGGTCGTTAAGGGCGATGACATTCCCGAACGATTTGCTCATCTTTAAACGGCCGTCTAGCCCTTCGAGCAAAGGAAGCGTCATGACAACCTGAGGGTTTTGCCCCAAAGCCCTTTGGATGTCGCGCCCTAGGAGGAGGTTAAAGATTTGGTCCTGCCCCCCCAGTTCGACATCGGCCTCCAAAGCGTACGAATCGTAGGCTTGCAACAAAGGATAGTGGAGCTCGTGAAAGCCTAATGGCTCCTCGCTCTTGAGTCTTTCGTGAAAATCCTGACGCGATAAAAGCTTGGCAACGCTCACGGTGGAAGCAAGCTCAAGCAGTCTTTCTAGGCTCAAAGGGGCAAGCCAAGAACTGTTGAAAACGACGTGGGTCTTGGAAGGGTCGAGGACCCGAAAAAGCTGCTCTTGGTATGTTTTAGCGTTTAACTCGACCTCCTCTTCCGAAAGCCTCGGGCGGGTCGCCTTTCGACCCGACGGGTCGCCGATACGCGCCGTAAAATCCCCTATGAGGGCGTAGACATGCGCTCCCCATTCCTGAAAGGCCCTAAGCTTCCTGAGGGCCACAAGATGTCCAAAATGAAGGTCTGGGGAGGTTGGGTCAAACCCCATTTTTACGCGCAAGGGCCTCCCTCGGCGCCTAGAGCGTTCTTGGGCTTCTAACAACTCGCCTTCGGTAATGAGCTCGACCACATCCACCAACACAGGGTTAGTGCCGTTCGGATAGGTTTCCATCGTTCAACCGCCCCCTATTCTTCAAGCCGTACTGTAAAAATCCGATTCGCTCGCCCGCCTTGTCCGATATCGATCACAACGGCACAAAAAATGCCCGGCCCGTCGGCGGGCTCAAACTTTGCAGGCATGCCGGTCAAAAATTTCTCGATCACCCGATCGGCACGCATGCCGATGACGGATTCTTTTGGCCCTGTCATTCCTGAATCCGTGATGAACGCCGCCCCTTTAGGGAGAACGGTTGCATCGGCCGTTTGCACGTGCGTATGCGTCCCGACCAGGGCGGATACCCGCCCGTCCAAGTAGCATGCCATCGCCCGTTTTTCAGAGGTCGCTTCGGCATGAAAATCTACAACTACAGGTACGCCTTCCGGAATGTCTTTTAGAATTTCATCGGCGCGTGCAAACGGGCAGTCTCCGCTAGGGGGCATGTAGACTCTCCCTTGCAGGTTGATGACGGCAACCATGCCTTCCCCCCCGTTGACGCAGAAGCATCCGTGTCCCCTCCCTGGAGTGCGTGGAGAAAAATTGGCTGGCCTAAGAAGCCTTGGTTCTTCCTCCAGAAACGGCAAGATTTCCTTTTGGTCAAACACATGGTTCCCCGTGGTCAGGACGTCAACCCCCATAGAGAAGAAATGCTTCGCGATTTCTGGGGTAACCCCCCGGCCCCCGGCCGCATTCTCGGCGTTTGCCACGATAAAATCGATGCTGTGCTCTTGTCTTACGCCGCCTAGGAACCTTTCCAAGAGGCGCCTTCCTGTAGAGGCAAACACATCGCCGACAAACAGAACCTTCAAGCCTTTACTTGGCATGCTCAATCGCCCGAACCTCCCGGATAACAGTAACCTTGATCTTGCCCGGATACGTCAGCTCGGATTCGATCTTTTTGGCGATCTCCCTGGCAAGCATGGCCGTTTTGGCGTCGTTGACCATTACCGAATGAACGACAACCCGAAGCTCGCGTCCGGCCTGGAGTGCATACGCCTTTTCGATCCCATCGAACCCGAGTGCGACCTTTTCTAGGGTTTCAAGCCGTTTGATGTAATGCTCGTACGTTTCCTTTCTTGCGCCCGGGCGCGCCCCCGATATCGCATCCGCCGCCTGCACGAGAATCGGCCAGATGCTTTGGATCGGCACCTCCTCGTGGTGGCCTTCGATCCCGTGCACAATCTCGGCAGGCTCGCCGTAACGTCTGGCTAGATCGGCTCCGATTAGGGCATGAGGCCCCTCGACCTCGTGGCTTACGGCCTTGCCGATGTCATGAAGAACAGCCGCCCTTTTGGCTATTTTGACGTCCAACCCGAGTTCTGCGGCCATTATCGAGCAAATGTAGGCCGCCTCGACCGAATGGGAAAGCACGTTCTGAGCGTAGGAGGTCCGATATTTGAGCATACCCAAATACCGGACAAGCTCGGGATGCATGCTTTGAATGCCGAGCTCAAAAAGGGCGCTTTGACCGGCCTCGAGGATCATCTTTTCCATTTCTTCTTCGGTCTTTTTGACGACCTCTTCGATCCTCGCCGGATGGATCCTTCCGTCCGCCACGAGCTTTTCCAGCGACAGACGCGCGATCTCCCGGCGGATCGGGTTGTGCGAAGAGAGGATGACGGCATCGGGAGTATCGTCCACGATAACATCCACGGCCGTCGCCGCCTCGATCGCCCGGATGTTCCTACCCTCCCTGCCGATGATTCGGCCCTTCATGTCGTTGGAAGGTAAATCTACGACAGAAACCGTCCTTTCTTGGGTATACTCTCCGGCATACCGCTGAATGGCAAGGCCGATGATCATCTTGGCCTTCTTCGTGGCATCGGCCTGTGCCTCGTCCAAAATCTCCTTGGCAACCTTGCTCGCCTCCATCCGCGCCTCTTCGGTTACGGCTTCGAGAACCCTTTGCTTGGCCTCCTCCCGGGTCATTCCGCCGACCTCTTCGAGCCGATCCATGATAGACTTTTTAAGCTCAGCCAACTCTTCTTCTTTGGTTTCAAGAGATTTTCCCCGGCTTCTGAGCTCTCTTTCTTGCTTGAGGATGTCGTACTCCCTCTTTTCGATCTGCTCTACCTTGCGCTCCAAGTGCTCCTGGCGCTGCAAGAGCTTTTTCTCCAGGCTGACAAGCTCTTGGTGTCTTTGGGAGACTTCCTTTTCAAAGTCCTCCTTGGCCTTAATTAGGAGGGTTTTCTCCGCGATTTTGGCTTCTTTGAGCATCTGGTCTGCCCGATGTCGGGCTTCTTGAAGAAGCCCTTCGGCCTGTTCCCGCAAGCCCCTTTCCTTTGACTTCCAAACCTTCGGGAACAGCCAAAGCCCCAACAGGACCCCTAGACCTAAGGCAATCGTTGCAACCACTAGCACTTCCAACATGATGTTAAACTCCTTCCGGCTGAAGTTGATGGCGGTAAGCCGTACACGACAAGGCCTGCTCTTCGGTAACCACAATATCCACGGGTTGATCCCATGCGTCGACGGGAAGCGACAGGCAAAGGCTGGCCTCGAAACAGACACCAATCTTGATAACGAACGGGGGAAGCGTGGCAAGAAACCGATCGAAGTGCCCCTTGCCACGACCAAGCCTGTATCCCCGAAGGTCGAACGCCAGCCCTGGGACGAACAAGACGTCCCCGGGACGAGGGTCCAACGCCTTCCCTCCGATGGGCTCTGGCATGCCGTAGCGGCCGATCGTCAGCTTGGCAAGGGGGTCAAGGACTAGATAAACGAGGGTTTTGTTGAAAACCTTGGGCAAGAAAGGTTGTCGCTGCTCAGCAAAAGCCCATTCAAAGGCCTTTTGTGGCTTCGGTTCTCCAGGAAGCGGGGCATACAACCCTATCTGGGAAGCCTTCTTGAGGGCTCCGAGCCCGATCGCTCGCTCCCAGAGCGTATGGCTTGCCTTAAGAAGGCTTGCCTGATCCAAGCTCCCGCGGGGCTTCAGCGTCCTCCTGAGCTCCGCTTTCGAGCTTGCAGTACAAAATTCTCGCATTGTCCTCTCCGCCCGTACGCCCAAGCGGAAAGGATGGCTTTTGCTTCGTCCTCGTCGGGATTTCTTTAAGACCCAAAGAGCCTTTAGGGGTGTCGTTCCTTCAGTGGATTCCAGACCGCTTCAAGCGCATCAACTCGCCGTTGTGCCCGAAAACCCGCCCGCATATCTCATACGTCATCCACTTCGCTCCTGTAAGCCCCTTTTTCAAGCCTCTCAAGGCAACCCTGGTCTTAAAAATTACGAGCTCCTAGGCGTTTGAACAGCCTTCCTTTGCCGCCGGTGAGCCAGATTTCTTCTTGTTCTCGACCGCTGGATGTTTAGATTACCTACTTTCCCTTATAGGTTAGCACGAATACCGATCAGGAGGCAACCTGAAGAGCTCAAAAAGACCTAGAAAGCAGGGCTTCAGCGTAAGAAGAAGGGTCAAACAAAAGCAGGTCCCCAAGGTCTTCCCCGACGCCTAGAAAATATACCGGCAATCCTAGCTCCATCGCTATCGCCAAGACGATCCCGCCCTTTGCCGTTCCGTCCATTTTGGTCAGAATAACCCCTTGGGCTCCTACCGCTTGAACGAACTGGCGCGCCTGCTCGAGCGCATTCTGACCCTGCGTAGCATCAAGGACAAGAAGAACGCGGACAGGAAACCCGGAAGACTCCGCCACACGTCTCATCTTTTTTAACTCCTCGATCAACGGAGCCTTTGTGTGCAATCTACCAGCCGTATCCACAAGAAGCGTATCCACCCCCTGCGCTTCAAACACGCGAATGGCGTCGTACAGGACGGCAGACGGGCTCTGTTTTGGTTCCCCCTTGACGACCGGAACGGATGCGCGCCCGGCAAGAATCTCGAGCTGGGAAACGGCCCCGGCGCGGAACGTATCGCAGGCTGCCAACAGCACCTTTTTGCCTTTGCCCTGGATATACCTGGCAAGCTTGACAAGGGTCGTGGTCTTGCCCGATCCGTTGACGCCTATCGTCAGGCAAACTTGCCTTTCATCCCAAAGCCCTTCGGTGTTCGCCCGGGGAGCTTCGAGAATCGAGACGATTTTCTGCGTAAGCATGGCCTTAACTTCTTCAAACTCGGCAGATTGCGCAAGCTGCCGCCCGAGAGAGGACAGGATTTCATGGGTTGCCCGGTACCCTACGTCGGCACTCAAGAGCACCTCTTCAAGCTTTTCCTTCCAGTCTAGGGGAAGCTGCCCCTTTCCCGTCCAAAGAGGCCTTAGGCGTTCCCACAAGTTAGGCTTCGGGGCAGACGAAGGGCCACGACGCCTTTTTCTTGCCCACACGAAAACACCAATCAGACATAGGGCGATCAGCAGAGCAAGAAGAAGCGAAGAAACGACCCACTCTTGACGAACATCCATATCCATTAAGTCACCCTTATACCAAAGGCTGGCCAACAACGGCCGTAATCGTGTAAACTTCCAAACGCTATCTTAAACAACTCACGCCGGGAAGGAAAACCCCACCATGCGTAAGCCGTTTTCTAAGCCTTGCCTGCTGGCCTGGCTCGCGCTGATGCTCGTTGTAGCCCTGCCCGGTTTCAGCTTTGCCGCCCCTTCGGCCTTCGAGGAGGGGGTTCGCATCGGCCAGAGCACAAAATACCTGCTAAAACAGGTATCGGAGCGGGCAACTCAGGGCAAGGATGACGAAACAACGCAAAGGGGGCTTGCGATGGCTCAAGCCCACTTGAGAACCCTCCAGGAAAACTGGCCTGAACAGCTCGAGCGCCTCAGTGGCATTGCACAAGGAAGTGGTGTTGGGCTCGATGAGCTTGGGCTCGTATCGATGTTTTTTACCAAGTTTAACTGCGCCCAGTCGGCAAGCGCCCCTCCTGCGACCAAAGACGGCGCTGTTTACCTCTCATGGAACCTGGACCTGGTCAATATCGCCAAGCCGTTGTTTGCCCTGCCCTTGCTTAGCGTGATCAGCCCCGACGGCGGCTACAAAGCCCTGGTCCTTGGAGTTCCTTACCTGTTGGGTATCGGCTTGATGAACGAAAAGGGGCTTTCTTTGGCCGGCGCCTCGATTACGGTGTCCGACTCGGGCGAAGGGCTTACACCGTTTGAATTGAGCCTGCTCATCATGGAGCGTTGCAGGAGCGTAGAGGAGGCGGTCAACCTGCTAGAGAGCGTCCCTCGCTTCTCCACGGACGACTACTTCTGGGGGAACTTCACCAACTGGAGCTTTAGCCTTGCCGACGCCCAAGGAGGGATCGGGACCGCCGAATTCACGTCGCACTCTATCGCAAGCGCGTTTGGCGACAACGGAATCCTGGCAAGGGCGAACTGCTACGACTACCTACCCCAAGAACTCACTAGCTGCTCGCCCGAGAACCCGATGTACAGGGGGGCATCCGACGCCTACGCCGCCTTCGGCTCGATGGCCAGGGAGGCGAGGATGTACGAGCTTCTGCGCCTGCACTACGGAAACATCACGCTCCAGGACATTCAGTCTTTCACGGCCGACACGAACGGGGGCAAGCCTTTCTTGGGCGGAGAATCGGGAAGCTGGTGGACAATCGAACGACACACCCATACGCTCCAAGAAGAAATCAATCAGCCCCTGGGGCTACCCTACGTCCCGCTTTTAGACGACCTGCTTCAGGTCTCGACCACCGTGGGGTTCGTCATGGAGCCAAAACGCCGGACTCTGTGGGTTTCCTTGGGGCATCCAGGCCAGGTACCGTACTTGCCCGTTGATCTAGGAAGGCTAATCGGCCCGGACGCCCAGGGCCTGACAGAAACCGAAGAACCCTCACAAAACGCCGCCCGGCTCGTCAACGCTTGGGTTGCATTCTTGACCGAAGCGTTCAGAAGCGCCCAAAACTTCGCCGGATTCTATTCCGCGGTCGGCCGGGAGCTCGAAAACCTCGGATTGCCTCGATTGACAGGCCAGCTGCTCATTGATAGTATAAACTTGCTTGACCTCTATGACGTGTTAAACCCGTCACCCAATCATCCGGCGGAGGAAGGGGAATGAGAAAATATCCCGTATATTCGGGACTTTTTGTGCTTTTGATCGCAACGCTGCTTCTTGGGTTTCCCGCCCGCAACAAGGCCCGCGAGAATTTGGCTTCGTGCAAAGAAAGGGTTCTATCGCTCGACGAGTTTCAAAAGCTCCGCCAAGAGAAGGGGAGCGAGCTCGTCGTTGTGGACGCAAGGACACAAGAATCATTCAAGCTAGGCCGTATCCCGGGCGCTTTAAACGTTCCGGCCGACAAGATCAAACAGCCGGCCTTCCGCAGCCTTCTACCAAAAGAGAAAAAAACGCCGATCGTTTTCTATTGCGCAGGCCCCCAGTGCTCCGCGGCCTGTAAAGCGGCAATTCAAGCCAAGGGTTTTGGCTACGAAGAATTTCGGATATACGAGGGAGGATACCCCGAATGGAGCCAAAAAGGCTTGCCCATAGAGCGTTAACCAAAGGCTCCAACCTAAAGCCTTCGAGGCGAAAAGGCTTAACGGCTTGGTATCTTCCGCTGGTCTGTATCGTCGTCTTCCTTGGTCTACAGCCGAGGCTTGCGGCCACGGAAGAGCTTTCCGCCAAAGAAATCGTCCGGCGTATGACGTCGATCTCTGACATGGCGAAAGATAGCACCTCACGCGCGCACATGGTGCTGATTGATTCAAAAGGCGCCAAAATAGATCGTACGATGGTCACCTACAGGCTGACGCTTGAAAACGGGAGCAAATCCCTGATCGTTTTCACCGCCCCCGCGGACGTGAAGGGTACGGCCCTGCTTGTCTGGTCGTACGAGGACAAGGACGACGAGCAATGGCTCTACCTACCCGCTTACGAGAGGGTCCGTCGGATTACCTCCTCTGGAAAAGGCGAGGGCTTCGTGGGGTCGGACCTCTCTTTCAGCGACCTTGAAGAAAGGGGCTTGGAGGAGTTCCGCTATTCCAAGGGGCAAGACGTGAACGAAGGCGGGTTAGACTGCTACGCCATCGAAGCAGTCCCGAACGAAAAGGACTACCCTTACGCCAAGATTCGTTACGCAATCGATAAAAAAACCTTCCTTCCCGCCAAGATCGAGCTTTTTGACTGGGATAACGCCTCAAAGGCCTTCAAGATTGCGACGTGCCGAGATTTTCGGGAGACCGACGGCATCCCCACGATCTTTTTTATGGAAATGCACAACATCAAAACCAACCATAAGACGCGGCTAATTCTCGAAGAAGCCCGTTATAACACAGGGCTGAAGGAAGACCTGTTTACCCAGCGCTACCTGAGGCGCGGGATACCTTGACCCCTTAAAGCGCGCGTTCCCCCTGCTTTAAGCTCGCCTGGTTCCGTTTGCGCTTGCTGTAGCGGGTTAGGGCATACAAGGCAAGGCCGAAGATGCAGCCAGCAACGAGCAACGCCTGGAACCTTTTAAGGTACGCTCGAACGAGCACGTCGTTGTCCCCGACGAGGTACCCAAGAAGCGCCAACACGCTCACCCATAACCCAGCCCCAAGTGTCGTGTAAAGACTGAAAGGTGCGAGGCCCATCGCAGCAAGCCCGGCGGGTAGCGAGATCAGCTGACGAATTACGGGTAAAAGCCTGCCGATGAACGTAGTAAAAGGCCCGTAGCGGGTAAAAAAACTGCACGCCCGCTCGAAATCTTCTCTAGAAACGAACAAGTACTTGCCGTACTTTTCGAAGAAAGGCCTGCCGAGCCCGTAGGCGAGCGCATAGTTTACGTAAGCACCAACCAGACTTCCAAGGGTACCGGCAAGAATGGCGAGATAAAGGTTAAGCTCGCCCTTTTGGGAAAGGTAGCCCGCGGGGATCATGACGACCTCGCTGGGGAAGGGGATAAACGAGCTTTCAATCGCCATTAATAAGAATATCCCGAAGTAGCCCATCTGGCCGACAAGCCCTACAAGGAGGCGTACGAAGCCGTCCAGAATGCCCAAGCTACACCTCCAGCTCGATCGTTTGACCTGAAACAATCCCGGATTCCTCCGAGATCAGAAACTTCACCACCCCCGCCACGTCCATAGGGTGCGAAAAGCTCCTTGCAATCGAAGGGAGCGCGGATTCTTTCAGGCGTTTCTCCTCCGCCTTCTCGATCGAAAGGGCATAGCGAGGAGCAACCGCGTTGATCCTCACGCCCACAGGGGCGAGCTCAAAGGCAAGCGCACGGACCATGCCTACCACACCGGCCTTGCTTGCGGCGTAAAAGCTTTGGGATGGGGCTTCGAGCTCGCGGCCTGACGAGCCGAACAAAACGACCGACCCGCCGTCCTGATTGGCCCTAAGCGCGGGAAGAAACGCCTTGATGAGGTACAACGGACCAAGAAGGTTTACTCGAAGGACGCGTTCCATCTCTTCGGGCGTAGCCAGCTCGAGCGGAGCCCTCACCCAAACACCGGTCGCGTTGATGAGCGCATCCACTCCTTGAAGCGTCTCAAGCGCCGCATCGCGGGCTTCTTCTGCCGACTTTGAATCGCCCACGTCCAAAAAAATAGGCTTAGGTAGCGCCAGATCCCTGGCTAGACCCTCCGCCTTCTCTTTTCCTACGCAATAACTGAAAGAAACGTTGGCCCCTTCCAGGCTCAAGGCCCGCAGCAAGGCCTCCCCGATTTTCCCGGTGCCGCCTGCCACAAAGACCCGCTTCCCCTTAAGGCCCATGCGGGCGGCCGCGCCTCCGTTTCTCTTCATGACCGCTTGTCCCGGAACGCCTTTCGAGTTCCTCCCAGACCCGTTTGACTGGGATTCCGGAATGGGAAATGAGTACGAGCGCGTGGAACAGCACGTCGGCCGCCTCGTGGATCGTGTGCTGGTCGTCGCCTTGGCGTGCCGCTTCGAAGAGCTCTTCTATTTCCTCTTGAACCTTAGCCTCGATCGCCGCAGGGCCCTTTGCAAAAAGCGAGGCTACGTAACTCTCTTCGGGTACAGAAGCCTTCCTGCTTTCGATCACGGAAAACAACTTGTCTAGAGCATGAGGACTGGCAGCTCTTTTGCCGTACACCTCTTTGGGGTCGAACTTGCGCTCGAGTTCGACCCTTGGAACCCCCGCATGTTCTGCCGGCCCCGCGTCAACCTTCCTGAAAAAACAACTGGGGTAGCCTTCATGACAGCAGACCCCTTTTTGCTCTACTTCTACAAGAATGGCGTCCGCATCGCAATCTATCCAGAGGCTCTGTAGCCTTTGAGTATGGCCGGAAACCTCCCCCTTCTTCCATATTTTGCCCCGCGAGCGGGAATAGTAGTGTACGTAACCCGTCTCGAGCGTCAACGCCAGGCTCTCTTCGTTCATGTAGGCGAGCATCAGCACGGCTTTCGTATCCTTGCAGACCGCGATCGCGGGGATCAGCCCGGAGGCGTCGAAACGAACAGAAGGCGTGGTCATAGGCGTACGCAAACCCCTCTTTCTTGAAGGTAACGCTTGACTTCAGCGATCGAGTGCTCTCCAAAATGGAAGATGCTGGCCGCAAGCGCAGCATCCGAAAGCCCCAAAGTGAACGCCTGAAGGATATGCTCCGGGCTCCCCACGCCGCCGGAGGCAATCACGGGGATTGAAAGGGAGAGGCCAAGCATTCTTGTCAGCTCGAGATCGTACCCCTGTCTTGTCCCGTCCCTGTCGATGCTGGTAAGCAAAATTTCGCCGGCGCCAAGCTCCTCTACTTGCCTTGCCCATTCGAGCGCGTCGAGCGGCGTGTCCTTCCGAGCGCCGTACGTAGAGACGGAGTATCCGTTGGAAGAGGCCTCGTTGTGCTTGGCGTCGATGGCGACGACGATGCACTGGCTTCCGAACGCCTTAGCCGCTTCCCGAACAAACGTCGGATGCAACACGGCATGCGTGTTTATCGAGACCTTGTCGGCCCCCGCCCTAAGGAGAGTCTCGATATCGCGAAGCGTCTTGATGCCCCCGCCGACACCGAGTGGGATGAACACGTTCTTGGCCGTTCGCTCGACAACATCCGCCATCGTCTCGCGATTCTCGAAGGAGGCGTCTATGTCCAAAAAAAACAGCTCGTCCGCCCCCTGCTGGGCGTAGAAGTAACCCGCTTCGACTGGGTCCCCGGCGTCTTGAATATTCCGGAACTTCACGCCCTTGACGACGCGCCCCTTGGCCACGTCCAAGCAAGGAATGATGCGCTTGGCCAGCATCAGGAAGCTTCCAGAATCGCTCGAGAAAGCGCAAAGCACCCCTCGAGTAGTGCCTTGCCCACGATTACGCCCTCGATTTGGGAAACCCCAGCCCTCTTTATGGCCGCGATATGCTCAAGAGCCCCGACGCCTCCAGAAAGGATTACCCGATGCGCTCCGAGGAGCACGGCCCGACGAACGAGCTCGATATCCGGGCCCTCTAGCGTACCGTCACGCTCCACCTGGGTGACAATGTAAGGCCCCAAAGCTTTGGTAGATCGAAAACGCCCCAGTACCTCTTGAAGTCCGCACGGGGCATCCTGAACCCATCCGTTGGCTTGCAGCCTTTCCCCCTTGCAATCGAGCGCGATACATACCCTTCCTTGGTTTGCGGCAGCCAGGCCGAGCACCTCGTCCGGGCTTCGGAAGGCAAGCGTTCCGACAACAACCCTTGATGCGCCCGCTTTTAGGAAGCGCTCCAGAATTCCAGACTCCCTCACGCCACCGCCGATTTGGAGCCTCCCGGGGAACCGTTCGATAAGGGAAAGAATGAGCGCTTCGTTGTGGGATGGGCCTCCAAACGCCCTATCTAGGTCAACCACGTGCAGCATGCTCGCCCCTTCTGCGAAGTAGCGCTCGGCCAGAGCGAAAGGGTCTTGAGGGTAGAGCGTTTTCTTGGCAGGGTCCCCGTGCCTGAGGCGGATGACCTTGCCGTCCTCTATGTCGACGGCGGGCAGAATTTCCATAAAACCCTTATCTGCTCTCAAGAAAGTGCGCGAAGATGCGCACGGTTCTTTTCCTGCCCCGACGTGTCTCGATGACCGCGTTCGTATCTGACAGGCGTGACTTTCCCGACTACGACAGGAACCATTCCTGCCGTAGCTCCGCCATTGCTGGACGGACTCGCCACGGGTAGGGCAGTTGCGGTTGCCAGCCGTTTTAGATTGAGCGCCGCATTGAGGTCGCGGTCATGGCAACTGCCGCACTGTGGGCATGTCCATTCCCGGTCTTTCAACGTCAGCGACTCGTTTTTCCAATTACAGACCGAACACAAACGGCTGCTCGGATACCAGCGGTCAGCGATGACCAGTCGGGTGCCGTAGCGTTTTGCCTTGTATTCGAGCTGTGAACGAAACATCCCAAAGCCCGCTGTCGCTGATGGCGCGGGCGAGTTTGTCGTTCGCCAGCATGCCTTTGACGTGCAAATCCTCGATCACCACCGCTTGGTTTTCGCGGCAGAGTTGAGTCGTGAGCTTGTGGGTAAAATCCGCCCGGACATCGGCAATGCGGGCATGCAGTCTTGCCAATATCATAGCAGACTTTTCGCGGTTATTGGAGACCGGCAGTCGCGTACCCTCGGGCAGTTTGGCGCCAGGCGCGAATCCGGCTGCAACCTTGGCCGATTCAATCTTGCGACTGATGCGCCGACCTCGGATTTTCAGCCTGCGTAGCGCCGCTTTGAGCGGCTTTGGCGCATCAAAGGCTTTGCCACTTGAAAGTGTCGCGGCTGACTTGATCCCAAGATCGATGCCGTTGATCTCATGCGCAGTGCGACGACGATAGAACTGGGTATCGGGTACTTCAACCTGAATCGCGACAAACCACCGATGCGCCGTGCGCGAGACCGTCGCGCCGATCATCTTCCCCTTGAACCGCAATGCTTCCGTCATGGCGACTTAACCAATCTTTGGCAGACGAATCCTCTTACCATTCAGAGAAAACTTGTCGTTTGCCACGTAGAAACTGTCGCGGCCCTGTCTCTTCTTCTTGAGTTGCGGTTCATGCGCAGGTTTTCCTGCCTTGATTTCGGCGAAGAACCGATTCCAGGCCTTGGCCAGATGCGTGAAAGGCTGTGCGTGCGCATCTCGGTGGATGCCCTTGAGCCACGGCTGTCCGTTCTTATCCAGCCATTCCGGGTCTCTGTACTTGATGGCGTTGAATTGCTTTTTCAGCGCCATCGCGTTGGGCTTTAGTCCTGCTTTGTGCTGCCCGTTCCACTCGTCCAGCGCCCAGTTCCAGACCTTGCGCGCCGTGCCGCAGGCGCGATTGAAATAATCGGCCTGTTCCTGTGTTGGGCAAAGCGCAATTTTGTGGGTCAGGTGCATTGCTTACGCGCAGTCTTCGTCTGTCGATCGTGCCTACCAATCTCGTCCATCAGCGTCAGAAACCGCTTGCGAGCTTCTTAACCGATACCCCAAACAGCTTTGCCGCCTTTCCGGTACTCATGGTGCTTTCCATAAGTACTATTACTTATTTATTTTAATCACCATTTGAAAGACTAGAGTTCAGCTCCTAACGAAGTGCAAAGCTGCGGACAAACCACGCAAGAAAATCCAGGCCCGCCTGGCCGCTCCTTTCTGGGTGGAACTGGCAAGCAAGGACGTTCTCCTTTTTGACGAGCGAAACGAACTCTCCGAAGTAATCGGTAGTCCCAAGGATAGAATCGTCATCGCTCGGGTTACAAACGAACGAATGGGTAAAGTAAAAGAACGGGTCCTTCCCCTCCCATGGGGGTTCAGGCTTATGCCGTCCTTCACGTCGAAGGCTAACCTGGTTCCATCCGACGTGAGGAACCTTCATTGTCGGCCCACCCCTCTTCAGCTGGACAACCTCCCCTTCGAGGACGCCAAGGCCCTTGTGGCTGCCAAACTCCTCGCTTCGCTCGAACAAGACCTGCATCCCGACGCAAATACCAAGGTATGGCATGCCCTTACGGATCGCCCGGACGAGCCCTTCCTCAAACCCTCCGTTCCGCAAAAAATCCATGAGCGCCCCAAACGACCCCACGCCCGGAAAGATGACCCCTTGCGCGCGCTCAACCTCGCTTGGGGCCTTCGCGATAAAATACTCGGCTCCGATGCGCTCAAGAGCGTTCATGAGGCTTTTGACGTTGCCCCTGCCAGAATGAATCAGGGCGAAGGGGCGCCTGGAGGCCATCACAGCACTCCCTTGGTCGAAGGAATGCCGGAACCTTCGCCCTGTATGGCTTGCTTCATGGCAAGCGCGATGGCCTTGAAAACGGCCTCGATCATGTGGTGGGGGTTTTGGGCGTAGGGAATGTTTACGTGTAGACAGGCCCTTGCCGAGAAAACGAAGGCTCTTAGGAGCTCTTCAAACAAATCGGCCTCCATCTGTCCAACGCGGGCGTTGCGAAGCGGGACGTTATAGATAAAATAGGGCCTTCCGCTGACATCTAGGGCAACGGATGCGAGCGCGTCATCCATAGGGACCACAGCCCAGCCAAAGCGCCTAATGCCAGTTTTGTCGCCCAACGCCTCGCGAAACGCCTCGCCAAGGACGATGCCCACATCTTCCATCAGATGGTGTGGGTCTACATCGGTATCCCCGCTCGCTTCGAGTACTACGCCTATTCGGCCATGCTTGGAAAGCTGGGAGAGCATGTGGTTCAAAAACGGTAGAGGGCTTTCAAGTCTCGTGCTCTCATCTCCGTTCAAATCCAGTTCGATGGCAACCTTCGTTTCTAGCGTCTCCCGACACACGCGGGCCCGTCTTTCACTCATCTCTTTGAAGCCTCTGCTCGATCGAGGCGGCGTGCAGTCCAAACCCCTCCAGCGCCCCTAGCCGCATAGAGGGAACGGCGGGCAAAGAAAACCCCTCTTTCGTCACAAACGCGGCCGTTCTTCTCCTTAAGAACTCGGCCACGCTAAGGCCAGACCAAAACCTGGCCGACCCGCCCGTCGGCAAGACGTGGTTGGTTCCTAGCGCATAATCTCCCAGGGCTACGGGTGTGTAGTGGCCCAGGAACACGGCCCCGGCATGGCGGACGTACGAAAGCAGCGCTTGGGGGTTTTCCACCTGTAGGCTCAGATGCTCCGGGGCCAGGCCGTTGGCGATTTGGAAGGCTAGCGCTTTGTCTTGGCAAGGCACGAGGAACACGTTCTCCTTGAGCGCCGCGGCCCGGGCTGCAAGCTCAGGATCATCGAGAAAGTCCTCCGGGTTCAGGCTGCAAAACGCGTCTTCGAACCGCTTCGATAGGGCCACTACAACGGCAAGCTCGTCACCAGAGCCGTGCTCGAGCTGGGAGAGCGCATCCAACCAAACCCACAGAGGGTTGGCGCTTTGATCCGCAAGAATGACGATCTCGGAGGGGCCGGCCAGCATATCGATCGCCACGCGGCCGAACAGGCACTGCTTCATGGCTGTTACGTAGCGATTCCCCGGCCCGAAAAGCTTGTCAACCCTCCTGACTCTCCACGTACCGATCGCCGCCGCAGCCAACCCGTGTGGCCCTCCTACCCTAAGAACCTCCGTCGTCTCCGTAAGCATCAGCGCATGGGCAAGGGCGGGATGGATCTTTCCCTTCAGGCATGGCGTAATCACGAGCCGTTCTTTGACGCCCGCAATCCTTGCCGGAATGCCGAGCATTAACACGCTAGACGGGTAAGGCGCAAGACCGCCCGGCACGTACAGGCCTACCCGCTCGTAGGGGTGCGAATCGAGCTCGAGAAACCCTCCCCCCTCGATTTCTAGCTTTACTGCCGGATAGCGTTCCTTCGAAAAAAAACGCTCGATACGATCCGCGGCCGCTTCGATCGCCAGCCTAGCCTCAACGTCGAGCAAGGCCGCCTGAGCCTCTATTTCACCCTTGGGGACGAAGAAGTACTCCGGCTCGATTTCGACGCCGTCTACCTCTTTTGCAAGCGCCGCAAGCGCCGCATCGCCGTCGGCTTGAACCCTGGCGAGAATATCCTTGGCCGTACCGAGAGCGCCCTCCCAAGACCTTTGGTGCTCATTCCAAGCCTTAAAAAGGAACGCGCGCACTCCATCCTTGGTTTCGACAGGCTCAAACCTTTGCATTCAAAGACTCCTTCGCCCCTCGAAGTGCAAGGTATAGGCGTTCAATTTCCGTTTTTTTCATGCGGAATGCGGCTTTGTTCGCAACAAGCCTGGCAGAGCATTCCATGATGTCGATCACGGGTACAAGCCCGTGCTGCTTGAGCGTCATGCCCGTAGAAACCAAATCCACGATTCTGGGCGCCAGGCCCACGATCGGAGCAAGCTCTACAGAACCGTTCAGCGTGACAGTTTCCACCTCAACCCCCCTTTCCCGGAAGAAACGCTGCGTAACCCTCGGGTACTTCGTCGCCACGCGAATCCTCGTCCAGATGGACGGGTTGTCCGTTTCGGCGAGCTCTTGAAGCTCGGCTAACTTCAGCGAACACGCCCCAACCCGCAGGTCTATCAGCTCGTAAAGGTCCGGAGACTGCTCCATGAGGACGTCCGAACCGACAACCCCGAGATCGCAACCCCCGCCGGCGATGTAAGTAGGCACGTCCCGGTCGCGGACGATCAAAAAACGGAGGTCAAAGCTTCTGGCAAACAGGATCAGGTCTCTTTCCAGGCTCAACAACCCTCGGGCCTCCTTCACGCCGCCTTCGACCAAAAGAGCGACGAGAGGCTCCAAAATTCGCCCCTTGGGGATGGCGAACGTAAGCATTCTAGGTTTTCCCCCTTTTTACGCCTTGATGCGCTCGACCCTCGCCCCTACGGAGCGGAGCTTTTCTTCCATCCGCTCATAACCCCTGTCTAGGTGATGGAGACCCTCGATCAACGTCTCCCCGCCTGCCACGAGCCCGGCAAGCACGAGGCACGCCGAGGCGCGAAGGTCGGTAGCAAGCACGCGTGTGCCTTGAAGCTTGCAGGGCCCTAGCACCCTGGCAAGGGGGCTCTCGACCTCGATTGCCGCACCCATCCTTCGAAGCTCTTCGGCATGCATAAGCCGATTCTCAAAGATGTTCTCCTCGATGAGGGACGCTCCGTTAGCCTTTGTAAGCAGCACCATAAGCTGCGCCTGGACATCCGTAGGAAACCCCGGATAGGGGGCCGTACGAACCCTGCACGGGTTGAGATCCCCGCCCGCGAAGGTCCTGACGCGACCGTCTTCGGCCTCAATCTGTACGCCAGCCTCTCCAAGAACATCCACGACAGCACTCATGTGCTCTAAGGGCACCCCTTCGAGCACGACATCCTCGCCCGCAAGGGCCGAGACAATAAGGTATGTCGCCGCTTCGATCCGATCTCGACATACCCTGTGTACAAACCCGCCAAGCCTTTTCTTTCCGCATACTGTAATCTTGGAAGTACCCTTCCCTTCGATGTCAACGCCCATTTTTTGGAGCGCGGTACACAGCTCGGCCACCTCAGGCTCTAGGGCCGCATTCTCGATTGTCGTCACCCCGTTGGCAAGGCTTGCCGCCATCAAAAGGTTCTCCGTGCCCGTCACTGTAGGCACGGCAAAACGCACTCCGTGGCCTGTAAGCCCTGACGCTTGCAGGCGAACATGGCCGTTTTGGAGCGCAACTTTAGCTCCTAGTGCTTCGAACCCCTTAAGGTGCTGGTCAATCGGCCGCCGTCCGATGGCGCAGCCTCCTGGCAGCGAAACCTCTACGACCCCTAGCCGGGCCAAAAGAGAGCCCATCGTGAGCACGCTGGCCCGCATTCGCTTGACGACCTCTTCGGGCGGCGTCTGGGAGGAAACGTTCTTTGCCTCGATGCAAACCCTCCCGCATGCAGGGTCGTAAGATACGCGCCCGCCCAAGTGTTCGATCAAGGCAAGGAACATCCGAACATCTTGAACATCCGGAATGCCTTCAAGAACACAGGCCTCTTCTGTCAAGAGCGTTGCCGCCAATAGCGGAAGCGTCGCGTTCTTGGAGCCCGAAACTCTTAACGTACCCTTAAGCGGGTGCCCCCCTTCAATCCAGAGCACCTCTTTCACGAATTCATCTCCTTCCCAAACCTTGCAAGAATCCCGCGAGGCATGCCGCCGTAATCCTTCACGGTGCAAACATCCTCCCCGCCGCTTGCGCTTGCCCATTCGACCAAACAACCCGCTTGGGCCGAAGCACACTCGAGCGCCAAAAGGCCGCCAGACGCGAGTAGGCTTGCCGCTTGCCCGATCAAACCCGGGTACAACCTCAACCCCCCATCCCCCCCGTCCAGCGCCAGCCTAGGTTCGAAGCCAAGGATATCCCTGGGCAAGCTGGATAGCTCTTCTGCTGGAATATAGGGGGGGTTGGATACGACCACGTCAAACCTTCTCGGCAAAAACGGCAAGGGCCCTCTAATGTCCGCGCGTACAAAAAGCGCCCTCGAAAGAAGGCCCATCGTCCGGGCGTTAGCCAAGGCGAAGGCTAGCGCCCCGGATGACACATCCAACCCGACCCCAAACGCCCCTTGAAGCTCCGAGAGCAGAGAAAGAAGCATGGCCCCGGAGCCGGTACAAAGGTCAAGAACCGCCAGGGCTTTTCGCTTTCGAGGCTCTAGCCTCGAAAGAATGGCTTCGATCAAGCACTCCGTATCGGGCCTCGGAATGAAGACGCCAGGGCCAACCTGAAGCTCCAGCGTCCAAAAGGCCTTTTTACCCAAAATGTAGGCGATCGGCTCCCCTTTGCTGCGCCGTTCGACGTACGCCATGAAGCGCATTTCTACGGCTTCAGCAAGGCATGCCTCCGGATGTCCGATCAGGTAGGCACGGTCTACGCCGAGCGCACGGCCAAGCAGGAGCTGCGCCTCGAGCATGACGTTCTCGGGCTGCACTTTTTTGCTTTTTAGTAAGGCGGCGGCATTTGTGCAGGCTTCGAGAACACGCATAGTTACGAAGCGGCCGCCCTTTGTGCTCCTTCCATCAGCGCCATGGCTTGAAAGTGGGCACGAAGGGCCTCGATGATGAAGCTTAAGTTTCCCTCGAGGACTTCGGTTAAGTTGTAAAGTGTCAGGTTGATCCTGTGGTCTGTCACCCTACCCTGCGGGAAATTGTACGTCCGGATGCGCTCGCTTCGCTCCGCAGTTCCCACCTGCTTTCTCCGGACATCCGATATTTCTTGATGCTGCTGAGAAAGCGCCAAGTCTTTCAGGCGAGAGCGCAAAATTTTCATGGCCTTGGCTTTGTTTTTAATCTGGCTCTTTTCGTCTTGGCATGAAACGACAATCCCCGT
The DNA here is from genome assembly GCA_002347965.1 of Nitrospirae bacterium UBA2233. GTDB lineage: Bacteria > UBA2233 > UBA2233 > UBA2233 > UBA2233 > UBA2233. Next base: position 43,752 of record DDYN01000054.1, read on the forward strand.
GGGCAGGTGGGTGACTCGGACGGCGCTGTCGGTCGTGTTCACAGACTGCCCCCCAGGGCCAGAAGACCGGAACACGTCGATTCGAAGCTCGTCTTGGCCAATCTGCACCTCCACTTCTTCCGCCTCGGGCAAAACTGCCACCGTGGCGGTCGAGGTATGAATTCGCCCCGAGGACTCCGTTGTGGGCACACGCTGAACGCGATGGACGCCGCTTTCGTGCTTCAAGTACGCATAGGCTTCTATTCCCTGGATGCCTAAAACAAGCTCCTTGTAGCCTCCCGTCCCGGTCTCCGAGCTGCTCAGCACTTCTGTTTTCCAGCCTTTGACTTCGGCGAATCTTAGATACATACGCGCCAGGTCCGCCGCAAACAGCGCCGCCTCGTCGCCCCCAGTACCGGCGCGAATCTCGAGAATCACGCCTCTCTCATCGTTCGGGTCGCGCGGCAGTAGCATCAATTGAAGCTCCGATTCGAGCGCGCTGGCCTCTTTTTCCAGCTTCTCGAGCTCTTCCTTGGCAAGCCGCCTGAGTTCGTCGTCGGACTCTTTAAGGAGAGCCCGGCTTTCCTCGGCCTCTAAAAGGCAACGTCTGTAGCGCCTGTGCGCCCCAACGATCCCCTCGAGGCGCCTGGACTCTTTAGTGAGTTCGGTAAGCCTTTGAGAATCGGAAAAGACCCCCGGGTCGCTTAAGAGCTCAACGACCTCCCGGTAGCGCGCCTCGATCTCGTTGAGCTGCTCCATCCAATCCATGCCACACTTCTTTTACTTTACTTTTTGGCTTGCTCCATACGGGCGTTATAGCGCTGGTAGCGCTTTTTAAAGCTCTCGACGCGCCCTTCAGTATCGAGGATCCGCTGCTGCTGCCCCGTATAGAACGGGTGGCAAAGCGAGCAGACGTTGACTTTAATGCTGGCCTTTGTCGAGCGCATGTGCATCACGTTTCCGCAAGAGCAGGTAACCACGCAATCTTTGTATTCGGGATGGATTCCTTCACGCATTCTTCCGACCTCCTGGTGTTTTCAGCAAAACTCCCTTGTGTAAAGTTTAAATTAGCATTAATTTAGAGTTTGGTAAACCAAGCAAGGGACCTGAAGGGTGGGAGCTGAAGCCCATAGAAAGGCGTCGACAAAGCCGGTGCGTTTCGGCATAATTAGCCTTTCGGACTCAAGAACAATTCAAGAGGATTTTAGCGGGGATAAGGCCCAAAAGATGCTCACCGAAGGGGGCCACCCCGTCGTTTCGCGAACCCTCATCCCGGACGACCCTTCCCAGCTTGCCTGGGCCCTAAGGGCGCTCGCAGGCCATGCCGATGCGGCGCTTCTCATCGGGGGAACGGGCATATCCCCAAGGGATAACACCTACGACACGCTGCGTGGCTTATACGCCAAGGAGCTCTTTGGGTTCGGGGAGCTCTTCAGACAGCTGAGCTTCAACCAAATCGGCCAGGCCGCCATCCTCTCGCGCGCTTCGGCAGGCGTATTCATGGGCATGCTGGTCGTGTCGCTTCCGGGGTCGATCAAGGCGATTGAGCTGGCACTTGCGGACATTCTCCTCCCGGAGGTCGGCCACATGCTGCATGAGACGAGAAAAGTCGGCCCCCTAGGATGAACAAGATCAAGGCGCTTAGTAAGGATGAGGCCAAAGGTCGGATCGACGCGCTCACTCAAGAGCTCAACCGGCACAACTATCTCTACTACGCCCTTGACCGGCCGGAAATTCCCGATGAAGCGTACGACAGCATGCTTCGAGAGCTTCAAGGGCTCGAGGAGGCTTTTCCCGAGCTGAAGAGGCCGGACTCCCCCACGTCGAGGGTCGGCATTCCCCCGACAAAGGCGTTCAAGAAGGTTGCCCACAGGGCCCCGATGCTTTCGCTTGACAACGTTTTCACTAAGGCAGAGTTCGAGGAGTTTGACGCGCGCATCCAAAGGTTTCTTAACGCCCGGTCTCCTATCGAGTACTGTACGGAGCCCAAGGTGGACGGCATCGCGGTCGAGCTGGTGTACGAAAACGGCCTGTTTGTCCAAGGATCGACCCGCGGGGACGGCTACACGGGAGAAGATGTGACGGCCAACCTCAAAACCATCCAGCAAATCCCCCTCCGGCTTCTTGCACCGGCCAACTCTCAAGGCTTGCCTTCGCTGCTTGAGGTACGAGGGGAGGTCTACATGACAAAAAGGGAGTTTCTAAGGCTCAACGAGGAAAGGGAGGCAAATTTGAAGCCCGTGTTTGCCAACCCAAGGAACGCGGCCGCGGGCTCGCTAAGACAGCTCGACCCCAAAATTACCGCAAGAAGAAGGCTGCGTTTCTTCGCGCACGGCGTCGGCATGATGGAGGGGGAGAGCTTTCGGCTGCACTCCGAGATGATGGAGGCCTTCGAGCGCTACGGAATTCCCACAGCTCCCAAAAGAAAAACGTGCAAAGGGCTTCAAGAGGCTTTCTCGGCGCTTGAAACGCTCGAGTCTTTTAGGGTCCAAGCCCCGTTCGGGATGGACGGGGCCGTGGTAAAGGTAAACGACTTAGAGCTCGTCCGTCGGCTCGGAGACAAGACACGCTCGCCTAGGTGGGCCGTGGCATACAAATTCTCGGCGATTGCGGGCAAGACGAAGGTGTTGGACATTCGAGTGTTCGTAGGCCGAACTGGAGTCTTGACTCCCGTTGCCATCCTGGCACCCGTCAACGTCGGCGGCGTGACGGTATCCAGGGCAAGCCTGCACACTTACGACGAGCTCGCCAAGAAGGACGTGCGAATAGGCGATGCGGTCCTTGTAACGCGCGCAGGTGACGTTATCCCGGAGGTGTACGCAGTCCTCAAGGAAGAACGTACGGGAAAAGAGGCTGCCTTTCGCATGCCAGAACGCTGCGTGGCATGCGGGGGGAACATCATCAAAGAAGGAGCCTACTACCGCTGCGTTCGGGGGCTTGCCTGCAACGCCCAGCTCAAGCAAACGCTCCGCCATTTTTGCTCAAAAGGGGCGTTCAACGTCCTCGGCCTTGGCAAAAAATGGCTCGAAAAACTCCTAGACAATGGGGTCATTCATGACGTGGCCGACGTCTTCTTGCTCCACGAGAAAAAAGAAGACCTCCTTGCGCTAGAAGGCATGGGGCAAAGGCTCCTCCAGAACCTGCTCGCATCCATCGAACGCTCCAAACGAATCCAGCTAGCACGCTTCCTTTACGCCCTTGGAATCCGCCACGTGGGCGAGTACGTCGCCAAGCAGCTTGCCGAGCACTTGAGATCCCTGGAGGCAATCGAGCGGGCTTCCAAGGGGGAACTCCAAGAGATCCCAGGGGTCGGACCGGAGATTGCAGAATCCGTATCGTCCTTCTTCCAAGAACCAGGAAACATGAGGGTTATCGAAAAATTGCGTTCTCTTGGCGTTGTCGTCCTGAACCCAACGGAGCAACGATGCGGTAGCAGCCCGCTTCGGGGGAAAACCTTCCTGTTTACCGGAGAACTAGAGCGCTTCAGCCGGGAGGAGGCGAAGCGTCTCGTCGAGGCGCTCGGCGCGCGCGCGGTATCCACGCCGTCTGCCAAGGTAGATTACGTCATTGCCGGCAGAAATCCAGGCTCAAAAGAGCAAAAGAGCCGGGAGTTGGGGCTGACCATCGTCGATGAACCGACATTTTACAAAATTATAGAAGCGAACCATGCAGCCTGACATCAACGGGAAAACATGCCACAAGGGATACCTAGCACCCACGCTGAGCTTTCTTGTGGGGGGAGCGTTGGGTGCAGGGCTCATCCTGCTGTTGCTGCCAAGAACCAAGGCGTTCCGTTTAAGCCGCGTTCAAGAAGGCCCGGAGGGAGTCGCGTTTGAAGACAGCCTCGAGTACGAGCTGATCGGCAGGATCGCCGAGGCCGTCAACAGCATCGAGAGAAACGCGCTGAAGCTAAGCGACGGCCCTCGAGCGCTTTCCGTAGAGGAACAAAAACGCCTGTTGGATGCGATCGAAGCGGCCAAGCGCTTCTTGAGGAGCTCGCTCGACAAGCTCAAGCAAATCTCGAAGCGGCCGCCTCATATCTTGTAGTCGTCCGGGTTTACGCCCACGCGGGCCATGATCCTGTAGAACTCCGCCCTGGCCTTGTTGGCGAGGCTTGCCGCTTTCGAGACGTTGCCGTTGGCCAGCCTTAAGACCTGGACAACGTAGGCCCGCTCGAAGCTCTGGCGCGCTTCGTTGTACGTCGGAAACGGCGCGGCCTCTTCTTCGGCTTGCAACGGAAAGAGGTCCTCGACGTCGACCTTCGTCTTTCGCGTCATCGTAACGGCATACTCTATGGTGTTTTTGAGCTCCCTGACGTTTCCGGGCCACTCGTAGAGCATGAGCCGATGGAGCGCGTCAGGGGTGATGCCCTCCACCCTCTTTTCCTGTTTTTGAGCCACCGCCTTGATAAAATTCTCCACGAGCAACGAAATGTCTTCTTTGCGCTCCCTCAAGGGGGGGATATGAATGGGTATCACATGAACCCTGTAGAAGAGGTCCTCGCGAAACGTTCCTTTTTCCACCTCGGCCTTAAGGTCTTTGTTGGTCGCCGTGATCAGCCGAAAATCCAGCTTTTTCACGGTCGTTGAGCCCACAGGGTAGTATTCTCCCTCCTGAAGAACTCTTAGCAGCTTGGGCTGTAAATCGAGCGGAAGCTCCGCGATTTCGTCGAGAAAGAGCGTTCCCTTGTTCGCCTTCCCCAAAAACCCTTCCTTGTTCTCGTTCGCGCCCGTAAACGCACCCTTAACATGGCCAAAAAGCTCGTTTTCGAGCAGCCCTTCGGGAAATGCCCCACAGTTAACGACAACAAAAGGTCCATCGACGCGCCTGGAGTTGAGATGGACGATCTTGGCGATCAGCTCCTTGCCCACCCCGCTCTCCCCGTAGATGGCCACGCTCGCGTCTGTCGCGGCCGCCTGAAGGGCCTTGTCGAGAACACGCTTCATCTTGTCCGAGCGGGTAAGCAGCGAGCCCGTCCCGTAGTGGTCCCTTAAAAGATCCTGGAGATGCTCAACCCTGGCCTCGAGGCGCCTAGTTTCGATCGCCCGCTCAATCTTTAAGA
>DDYN01000042.1 GCA_002347965.1 Nitrospirae bacterium UBA2233
GAATACGGTCTTCCTCGAGACGCTCCAGAAGGGCCGCGTATGGGTCAGAAACGGCGAGCGCCCTCCCCGAAAGGACCACGCAGGCCATGACACCCATGAAGGCCATGAAAAACCTGGACTTGCGTTCCATAAAAGACATGACCGGCATGAAAGCGGGCGCTTTTTTGGGCCAACGTTCCATTTCAGTTCCCTTAGGCGGTATGATAGTCTCTAGACAAAAAAATAAGCCAAAGTACGCTTTGGTAAGCTATCCAACGAGATGCGGCGCGGTTTTTCTCAAACAAACGCCTTCAGGCCAAAGTAGCACATGCAGCCCAAGAACGCAAAAGCCGCGGGCACCCTGTATATTGTCGCCACGCCGATCGGAAACCTTCAAGACATCACGCTCCGAGCCCTCGAGACGCTACGGGTCGTTGACACGATTCTTGCCGAAGACACCCGCGCTACAAGGAAGCTGCTTAGTCATTTCGGCATCAAAAAGCCGCTTGAAAAGTTCGAGCGTTTCAGCGAAAAGTCCAAAGAAGCGAGCCTGATCGAAAGACTATCACAAGGCGAGTGCATTGCGCTCGTAAGCGACGCGGGAACGCCCGCCATTCTCGACCCGGGGGCCTCTTTGGTGCTGGCCTGCCACACGTCTGGCATCGCCGTCGTCCCCATTCCGGGGCCGAGCGCGTTGACGGCCACGTTGAGTGCAAGCGGCCTGATCGAGGACGGGTTCGTGTTCTTTGGCTGGGCGCCCCGAAAATCAAACGAACGCAAGGAATTTGGGCTCAGGCTAAGCCAAACCCCCTTTCCGGCCGTCTTGTTCGAGGCCCCAAGAAGGCTAGCCGGGCTTCTGAAGGCGCTCGTCCCAAGCCTCGGAGGGCAAAGGGCCTTCATCGCCAGGGAGCTCACAAAAATCCACGAAACGCACTATTTTGGCACTCTCGAAGAGCTTTCGGCACGATTCTCCAAAGAAGGCGCGCCGCTCAAAGGAGAGCTGGTCGTGGTGATCGAGGCGGCCAAGCGGCCCTTCCATGCCCGACAAGAGCCCGAGTCTTTTGCCCAAGCCGGCACCAAGGCCACGGCCAGAGCGCTCTCTCGAATGCTTGGGCTTACGACCAAGGAGGCCTACGGCATCCTTCAGGCCGTCCGAAAAAGAAAAGACGCTTAAGCTTTCTGGGGAGAGGCACTGCCGTCCAATGAGGATAGGTTGGCCAAGACCAGCTCTACCTTGGCGTTGGCCTGCTCGAGCTTTCTTTTGCAGTAGGCAAGAAGCTCCGAGGCACGCTGCACGAGGGCGACGAGCTCTTCTATGTCCAGCTCGTCGCCCTCGATGGCCTGTAATATCCGCTGGACTTCCTCAATGGCCTCTTTGTAGCTCGCAACGCCCTCGGGGACATCTTTGGTTTTGAGCTTTGCCATGTATAGACTCCTTTCTTCTGTCGGCGCAAAGGAAGGAGAACCCGGATACCCCGCCCTTTGGCCCTTTCTTTTCAGGATACCATGCCGCGGCATGCACCCATTCCCGCGTGTTTCGATAGGCGGGACATTCTTTTCCCGCCATGAAAGGCCGTAGCGTTTTGCCGTGCTCCAGCACACCCGCCTGGGGAAAAAGCAAACCTTGCCTTCCACGTAGTCAGTCGCCTTTGTTTGCGCTATTCTTTTCTCCGTCGGCATCTTCTTTTTAACCGCCTGGAGGGCTTTCGCATGGATCAAATCGGGTTCGTGGGTCTTGGCAAGATGGGGCTCCCCATGGCGCTCAACCTCTTGAAGGCGGGGTTCTCGCTCTCGGTCATTTCCCGCTCGAGGCCGCCCGTCGAAAGGGCGCTGGAGATGGGTGCCAAAGAGGCCTCTTCTCCGAGGGCGCTCGCGATACAAACCAAGACCATCCTTACCTGCTTGCCGGACATCGAGACGCTCGAGGCCGTCTATTTGGGTGCAGATGGGCTTTTTGAAGGCGCAAAACCAAACCAACTCTTCATCGACCACTCGACTATCTCGCCAAAATTGGCCAGGATGCTTTTTGAAAAGGCAAGGCAAAAAGGCGTGGATTTTCTGGATGCCCCGCTAAGCGGCGGGCCCGAAGGGGCTAAAGCGGGCAGCCTTAGCATCATGGTGGGGGGAGAACCATCGGCGTTTGAAAAGGCCAGACCAATTCTTGACGCCATAGGCAAGCATATAGTCCATTTCGGGCCGCCAGGGGCCGGAAGCATGGCCAAGCTTTTAAACAACCTGTTTGTGGGCATCTTGAACTTCGCCGTTGCCGAGGCGTTTTTTTTGGCCGCAAGGGCCGGCCTTGATGCCGAAACGCTCTACGCGACGCTCATGCGCTCGACAGCAAAAAGCGCCATGCTCGAGCGGAATTTCCCTTTGCTCCAAAAAGAAGACTTCGCCCCGCGCTTCAGCATGGCCCATCTGTTGAAAGACCTAAGGCTCCTCCAACAGGCCGCAAGCGAAATCGGGTTTGTCCCGGAATCGCTCCAGCCGCCCCTTCGAGCCGTTAGGCAGGCAGTGGAGGGAGGAATGGGCAAGATAGACATTTCGGCAGTCGCCCTGCTGCTTCAAAAGCCCAACCCCCGATAGGCGAGAAGTTCACGCCGCGCGGCATGCACCCATTCCCGCGTGTTTCGATAGGCGGGACATTCTTTTCCCGCCATGAAAGGCCGTAGCGTTTTGCCTTGTCCGCCTGGCTAGAAAGCCGAGCCTGCCTTTTTCCCGCGGCCGTATCTGGCGTTGGATGACTTTTCTTGCCGATCTTTTAGGCATTGGTCTATTGACTTTTCTCCCAAAACTGCGCTAAATTGTTTTGCAAGACAAACTTTTGGGCACGCTAAACATTGCCGGTACTCACTCCAAGCCTCGAAGACTACCTCAAGGCAATTCTGATCCTAGAGCGGCAGAGAGGTGCCGCTAGGCCTGCAGACATCGCAAGAGTCGTACGGGTAGGAAGGCCTTCCGTGAGCCTAGCCCTGAAGAGGCTCAAGGGAAAGGGGATGATCTCCCACAATGCTTACGGAGACGCTACGCTCACGCCAGAAGGAAACAAGGCCGCAAAGAGCGTCCTTTTTAGGCATGAAGCCTTGAGCGTGTTTTTTGTCAACGTCCTTGGCGTTCCAAAAGACCAAGCTAACGAGAACGCCCACAGGCTCGAACACGCCATCGACGACACGGTGCTCGAGCGCCTCGTCGCTTTTACCAATACTCTGGTTGAACGTCATGGTCCACTCGAAGGCCCGCAGGGCTTCTGCAAAGAAGAGGCCCAACATTATGATCTTTACGATACCTCTTGCTCCAGCCCGCATGAAGATGCAACCCAGGAGCCGCTCGGCTAGAATGCACAAGCTAACAGACGTCCAACCGGGAACTAGCGTCATTCTCAAGGAAGTTCTGGGAGGCAAGCGCCTTCAAAAAAGGCTTATCGGCCACGGCCTTTTTGAAGGAAGGGCATTTCTGGTGCTCGAACGCTTGGGCCAAGGGGGGCCCGTGCTGGTTGAAATCGAAGGGAGCAAGCTTGCCGTAGGAAGGGGCATAGCCGAAAAGATCCTCGTCCAGCCCGAAGAGAGCCCAGTGGGGCTTATAGGATAGCCGCCATGCTGAAGGCCGCGCTGATCGGCAACCCAAACGCGGGCAAAACGACGCTGTTCAACGCGCTGACCGGAGCAAGGCAACGGGTGGCCAATTACCCCGGCACAACGGTAGAACGAAAGGAGGGGGGGTTCCAGGCCCTGGGGGAGGATGTTGCGCTGATCGACTTGCCAGGACTCTACGACCTCACGCCGCTTTCCCCCGACGAGGAGGTTGTCAGGGTCGCGCTGGTGAAAGAAAGGCCAGACGTCATCGTCCAGGTGCTTGATGCTTCCAACTTGGCACGAGGGCTTTATTTGACGCTAGAACTTTTGACCCTCGAAACACCGCTCGTCCTTTGTCTCAACATGCTCGATGTTGCCGAGGCAAAGGGGGCACACGTGGACTCGGGAGCGCTCTCCAAGCTCTTGGGCGTCCCCGTCGTCGAGACAATCGCCTCCAAGGGCGTCGGCATGGAGGCGCTCAAGCGCACGACCATTAAAACGGCCAAGGAAGGGGGCGCTCCGAAGGCACCACGCACGACATACGGCGAGCCTCTCGATTTTGCGCTCAAAACGCTCCAGAGTACCATAGAGGCCGCCCCTTCGCTGGAATCGAACTTTCCCGCTTCCTACCTCGCCCTCAAACTATTGGAAGGCGACGAGCTCCTCCTTAAGGCCATTCAAGCCGGAGCCGGGTACGCTCCGCTCAAGGCCGAGGTTCAAGCCATTCGGGAGCGAATTGGTCAGTCCACGGACATGATGCTCAAGCAGAGACGCTACGAAAAGGCATCGCAAATCGCCAAGGGTGTCACCCTATTGCGCCCCAAACCGGCCCAAGAAACTGCGGGCGACAAGCTGGATCGTTTGCTCTTAAACCCGCGAGTAGGGATCCCCGCCTTCCTCGTCATGCTTTTTGGCGTGTTCGCCCTGACGTTCCTTCTAGGCAACCCTTTGGCCGAAGGTATCGAGCGTACCATCGGCGCGCTCGGCGCGTGGATGATCGGCGCGCTCGGGACGGCCTCACCGCTGCTCGCCTCCTTTTTGACGGACGGCGTGCTGGCCGGAGTCGGGGCGGTGCTTACGTTCCTTCCGCAGATCGCCATTCTCTTTCTGGCGCTCGTGGCGATGGAAGATTCCGGGGCCATGGCCAGGGCGGCCTACCTGCTGGAGGGGTGGATGTCCAGACTAGGGCTACACGGCAAGAGCGTCATCCCTATGGTGCTCGGGTTTGGATGCGCCGTGCCGGCGATCATGGCCACAAGAATTATCGAGTCCAGAAAAGAGCGGTTGATCACCATGTTCGTCATGCCGCTTTTTAGCTGCAGCGCAAGGTTTCCCATTTACGTGTTGATCGTGGCCGCCTTCTTTCCAAAGCCTTTGCAGCCGCTAGCGCTGTTTGGCGTGTACATGCTAGGCGTCCTACTGGCCTTTTTGATCGCGGTGCTATTCAAGGGAGCCTTCGATAAGGAAGAAGAGGGCTTTTTTTTGTTGGAGATTCCACCCTACCGCATGCCCTCCAAAAAAACGCTCCTTTTCTTCACCTGGCAGCGCGTAGGCCAGTTCCTCAAGCGTGCGGGTACTGTCATTTTCGCCTTCAGCGTGCTCATGTGGGCGATGAGCCGGTTCCCATCCCCTCCCGCAAACGAGCTTGCAGCCGTGCCGGAGGGCTTAAGGCCGGCATACCGGCTCGGCTACTCGTTCACTGGAAGGCTTGCCAAGGGTATCGAGCCCATTCTAGAGCCCATCGGGTTCGACGGCAGGATTGGGATGGCGCTCATCGGGGCGACGCTCGCCAGGGAAATCTTCATCTCGCAGCTCGGCATCGCCTACGCGCTAGATGCCCCGGAAGGAGCAAGCTCAAGCCTAGCGGACCGGCTACAGAAAGACTACGGCCCGCTCACGGGCGTTTGCCTGCTGCTGTACTTTTTGATCGCCAGCCCTTGTATTGCAGCCTCCAGCGTGATGGCCAAAGAAAGCGGCTCACCCACGCTCGCCTTCTTGCAGGTGGGGTTTTTGTTCGCGCTCGGCTACGCGGCTGTGTTCGTTGTGTACCGGATCGGCCTGATGCTCGGGGCCTAGGTGTATGGCGGGGTATTTTTATCTCGCCTACGGGGGGGTGGTTTCGGCAGCTCCACGATGAACGGATGGCATAAACGTGCAAACAGGGCCTAAAAATGGGACGTTTAACCTTAATTTTGGGGGGCATTCGTTCCGGCAAAAGCAGCCTTGCGCTAAGGCTAGCGGAAGATGGGACAAAAAAGGCCTTCGTTGCAACGGCCGAACCGTTCGACGAGGAGATGGGCCGGCGTATAAGGCGTCATAGGCTAGAAAGGCAAGACGCGTTCCTCACGATGGAAGCGCCAGAAAACCCGGGAGGGGCCGTTGCGTCGCTTTCGGAGGGCATCGAAACGCTCGTTATGGATTGCGTCGGCGTGTGGCTTGGCAACCTCTTTGCCAAGCGTGGCCTAGAGGCAAAGAACGCCCCGGAAATAGAGGGCCTTCTAAGCGCCCTTGGAGCTTTTGGCGGAAACACCCTCGTCGTCAGCCAGGAAGCAACCATGGGGCTCGTCGGAATGGACCCCCTTACCCGGGCCTACCAAGAAACGCTCGGGCTAGTCAACCAACGCCTCGCGGCCCTCGCCGAAACGGCCGTTTTGATGGTGGCGGGCCTGCCGATTTGCCTGAAAGGGAGGCTTTAGAGCGAGATGACTTCGTAGCCTTCTTCGGGTGGGCGCGAAAGCACCTTAATGGCGACCCTTTTTTGGCTGAGCCGTTCGATCTCTTCGAGCACCCCCCGCTCCTCTTGCTCCAATAGCTTGGCAAGCTCCTCGCCCAAGGCAAGAACGACCTTTGCGTAGGGCGTCCGAAGGGCTTCTTTTTTGAGCGCCCGGAGCGCCTCGTAGAGGATGACGCTGGGGGATTTGATGTAGCCGTTGCCCCGGCAGTGCGGGCAGGACACGCTCATCATGCTAAGGAACGACTCCCGGGTACGCTTTCTTGTCATCTCCACGAGCCCAAGCTCGGAGATCTTGAGGATCGTCGTCCTGGCCCTGTCGACCTTGAGCGCCTCCTTGAGCGCCGAGAACACCTTCTCCCTGTTCGTCTCGCGTTCCATGTCGATAAAATCAAGGATGATAATCCCGCCCAAGTTGCGAAGCCTCAACTGGTAAACGATCTCCTTGATCGCTTCGAGGTTAGTCTTAAGGACGGTATCTTCGAGGTTATGCGACCCGACAAACCCTCCGGTGTTAACGTCGATCGCGGTAAGCGCCTCCGCCTCGTCTATCACGATCGAACCCCCCGACTTCAGCCGTACCTTGCGTTTTAGCCCCTCCTTCAGCCGGGCCTCGATACCCCTGACCTCGAACAGCGGCTGCGTCCCGTCGTAGTAAACGAGCGGGGGAAAGGGGATGTGCGGAAGCGTCGTTTCGATGAAAGTAAGGACGTTCTCGTAGGTCTTTTTGTGGTCTACGATGATTCGTTCGACGTCAGGGCCTACGAGGTCGCGGATCGTGCGAAGCTCCAGGCGCAAATCCTCCAGCAAAAGCGAAGGCGCCGGCCTTTTGTCTTTTTGCTCCAACAAAACCTTCCAGAGGTTCATGAGGAACTCCATATCCTGCCTGAGCTCCTCTTCTTTCGCCCCATCGGAGGCGGTGCGCGCGATCAACCCCCCGCCCCCCGCCGGACGAATGGCGTGGAGGATATCCCTTAGTCTTCGCCTTTCCGCTTCGTCGCCAAGCCGCCTTGAGATGCCCACGTGGTTAACGGTAGGCATGTACACGAGGAATTTGCCGGGTAGCGTCACCTTTGAGGTAAGCCTTGCACCCTTCGTGCCCAGGGGCTCCTTGGTCACCTGGACGGAGATTTCCTGGCCCTCCTTGAGGAGGTCTTGAATCTTCGGCCTGCCTTGTGCGGCGTGGGGTTCTTTAAGCGGCTGGGCTTCGGGTTGGAGATCACCTTCTCCTTCCTCGGCGAACTCCAGTTCGTCAACCCCCTCTTCTTCGGGGAGCTCGAAGAAGTCCGAGACGTACAAAAACCCGGCTTTTTCGAGCCCGATGTCTACAAAGGCCGCCTGGATGCCCGGAAGAACCCGGACAACTTTCCCTTTGTATACGTTTCCGACGATGCTGCCGCTACCTTGGCGTTCCAGGTAGAACTCGACCGGTAAGCCACCCTCAAGCAGCGCAACCCGAGTTTCCTTGCCCGTGACGTTGATGAGAATTTCTTGGTTCATAGGGTTCCATTTGTGTATCTCTTTGTCTTATTGTAGCAGGTTTGAGACTCCAAGCGGTCCAAAAAACAGAAAGCCGACGAGTGCGAGCACGGGCAGCAGGATCGGGATTGAGTACTTCATGATGTACCCAAGAAAGCTTGGCGTAGGAACTCCCAGCGATTCGGCAATTGATTTTACCATGAAATTGGGGGCGTTCCCGATGTAGGTCATGGCGCCAAAAAACACGCAGCCCATCGATACGGCCTCGATGAACAGCGCGAGCTCGGGCGTCGTCAGGAACTCGTTCATGTGCGCGCGGTTGTCGACGCTTTTACCGAAAAGCCCGAAGGCGGCGCTAAGAAAGTTCAGGTATGTAGGCGCGTTATCCAGAAACCCGCTCAGTGCGCCCGACCCAAAGTAAAACTGGAGGGGATGGGAGAGCCCAAGGTGCGCGGCGTTGCGCTCTAAGTAGTCCAAAGCGGGCATCATCGTCGCAAAGATCCCGGCGAACAGGATGGCGACCTCTCGAATGGGGTGAAGGTTGAAGGCGTTTTTGGCTAACGCGTCCTTGTTGGCCGTCTTGAGGGCCAGCAAGGACGCGAGCACCATGAGCCCGGAAGTGGCAAGCGTGACGACCTCGACCGAAAGCCCCGCCCGAACGAGCGGGTTTTGAGTAAGCACTAGCGCAAGGATCGCGATAAGCCAGCCTAAGTTACGCTTTCCCATGAGCACGAAGTTCTTTCCCCCGGGCATAACCGTGCCGGGCGAGGGGCTTTTCTTCGCTTCCGCTTTCGACGCCATCCGCTCGAAGAGGTAAAAGATTAAAAGGATAAGCCCCACTGCAAAAAGCCACACGAAGACAACCCGGTCGAAGAGCCAGAAAAACGGAACGCCCTTCAGGTAACCGAGGAACAAAGGAGGGTCGCCGATGGGCAAAAGTCCGCCGCCCATGTTGGAGACGAGAAAAATAAAGAATACAACGTGGTAGGGGCGCATTCGGCCTTTGTTGATCCTTAAGTAGGGCCGAATCAGCAGCATGCTCGCTCCAGCCGTCCCCATAATGTTGGCAATCACGCAGCCTACGCCCAAAAGCCCCGTGTTCAGCACGGGGCTTGGTTTGGCCTGGACGTCCAAATAAATGCCGCTCGCGACGATAAAGAGTGAACCCACCAAGGCGATGAACCCTGCATACTCGATTGCGGTAAGGGCCAGCTTGTGCGGCCCGTAGTGGTGGGTTTCGGGGGTGTTGAGAAGCGTCAGGTAGAGGGCGACGACGATAAGTCCCAACGCCAAAGAAAGCAGCGGGTAGACCCTCTCCCAGAAATGCGGGCTGACTAGGGGGACGATTGCGATGCAACAGAGCAGAAACGCAAAGGGCAGCGTCCATAGAATAGGAACGTCAGGGACATGCATAGAACTCCTTCCTTTAAGCGTTTCGTGATAGAATAGAATATCTAAAACAAAAAAGGAACCTTTCGGCCGCTCCATGCTGAACCCGCTGTCCACACTCTCGCAAGAGTTAGGCGACGCGCTGAGGGCAAACAAACAAACGCTCGCCGTGGCCGAGTCGTGCACGGGGGGGCTTTTGGCCAAAGCCATCACGGACATCCCCGGTAATTCCGCCTACTTTATGGGTGGGGTGGTCACCTACAGCAACGCTTCTAAAATCAAGCTCCTTGGCGTGGACGTTGAAACGCTAGAGCGCTGGGGGGCCGTAAGCGAGCCCGTGGCGCTAAGAATGGCCGAGGGTGTTCGCGGCCTGATCGATGCGGACATCGGAGTCGGTATCACCGGGGTTGCGGGCCCAGAAGGAGGAAGCGTCGAAAAGCCAGTGGGCACGGTCTATATCGCCTGGGACATCCAAGGGGCCTTGAGCGTTCGCTTGTTCCAGTTCGGCGACATCGGGCGGAGTGCCGTACGCGAGGCCGCGGCCGAATCCGCAATCGAAGGCATCCTGGAGGCCCTTTAGCGTGCGAATGTTCACCGCGTTCGAGCTGCCCGATTCGCTCAAGCGGGCGCTCGGCTCCTTTCAAGCATCGCTAAAGCAAGCCATCCCGGGGCCGGTTTCTTGGGTTCGCGAAGAAAACTTCCACATCACGGCATGGTTTTTGGGGGAGACGAACCCAAACGACGTGGCCTGTATCGAGGCCCGATTAATGGATGGCCTTGAGGGCATAGCGCCGATAGAGGTTCACCTAAACGGGTTTGCCTGGATGCCCAGGGCAAACCCAAGAGTGCTGTATATTGCCGTAAAAGACCCAAGGGCCCTCCAAGATGTAGCCTTAAAGGCCAAAGACGCCCTTTTGGAGGCCGTGCCATCGCTTACATTCGATAAACCATTCCTTGCGCACGTCACGCTAGGGAGGGTCAAACAGCCAACGGCCAAGCTTGAGGCGCTGCTTGGGCGGCTTCCTGTCGAAACGCCCGAGTTCGAACCGCTCGTGGTCCAAGGCATAGGGCTTTTTGAGAGCAACCTTTCGCCGACGGGGGCAAGGTACAGAAGGGTTGCGCTTGTTCCGTTACAGCAACACCGTTTTATTTCATAACAGCTCGCAAAAGGAGTTGAAGGTGGCACAACCGCAGACTGAGGTCCGCTCGAAGGCGCTCGAGGCCGCTGTCGGCAAGATTGAGCGCCAGTACGGCAAGGGCTCGATCATGCGAATGGGGGAAGTCGCCCACGAGCAGGTAGAGGTTACTCCTTCAGGCTCGCTCGCCTTGGACGTGGCCCTCGGTGTAGGGGGCATCCCTAGGGGCCGGATCACGGAGGTCTTTGGGCCGGAGTCTTCCGGCAAGACAACGCTAGCGCTGCATATCATCGCCGAAACCCAGAAACTGGGCGGGGTGGCCGTTTTCGTGGACGCCGAGCACGCCCTCGACCCAATCTACGCAAGAAGGCTGGGCGTCAAAACAGACGAGTTGCTCATCTCTCAGCCCGACTACGGCGAGCAGGCGCTCGACATCGTAGAATCGCTCGTCATGAGCGGTGCGGTGGATATCGTCGTCGTCGACTCTGTCGCCGCGCTCGTCCCGAAGGCTGAAATCGATGGCGAGATGGGCGATACGCACGTAGGGTTACAGGCACGCCTCATGTCGCAGGCGTTGCGCAAGCTCACGGCCGCCATCCACCGCTCGAACGTCACCGTCGTGTTCATCAACCAGGTCCGCACCAAGATCGGCGTGATGTTCGGCAACCCAGAAACGACCACGGGCGGGAACGCGCTCAAGTTTTACTCTACCATCCGAATCGAGGTACGCCGAATCGGCCCGCTAAAAAAGGGAGACGAGCAGGTTGGGAACCGCACGCGGGGGAAGATCGTCAAGAACAAGGTCGCCCCGCCCTTCAGGGAGGTCGAGTTCGACATCCTTTACGGCGAGGGTATCTCCAAGGAAGGCGAAGCCCTCGACATGGGCACCGAGTTGGGCTTGGTCGAAAAATCGGGCTCTTGGTACGCCTACGAGGGCGAAAAGATCGGCCAGGGAAGAGAAAACGCCAGGCTCTACTTAAGAGAACACCCAGAGATCGTCCAGAAGGTCGAATCGAGCATCTTCGAGCGGCTCCACATCGTAAGGAACCTGGGACAAAGAGCCCAAAAACAGGAGACAAACTCCTAAGGAGGCGTTTGAAGCCCTATGGAAGCCGTACGCGAAGCATTTCTTAAATATTTCGAACGGCGGGGCCATACCCTGGTCAGGAGCGCTCCGCTCGTGGCAAAGGACGACCCGACGCTGCTGTTCGTCAACGCGGGGATGGTTCCTTTTAAAGAGTATTTTACCGGCAATAAAACGGCACCGTTTCGTAGGGCAACCTCTTCGCAACGCTGCCTTAGGGTCTCCGGCAAGCACAACGACTTCGAGAACGTAGGCAGGACGCCTCGCCACCATACGTTCTTTGAAATGCTGGGAAACTTCTCGTTCGGGGATTATTTCAAGGAAGAGGCCATCGCGTTCGCCTGGGAGTTTTTGACGAAAGAACTAGGGCTTCCCAAGGAAAAGCTCTTTGCGAGCGTATACGTCGACGACGACGAGGCGTACGCGCTATGGCAAAAGATCGCCGCCCTACCCCAAGACCGGATCGTCCGGCTGGGCAAGGAGCATTGCTTCTGGGCGATGGGAGACTTTGGCCCTTGCGGGCCCTGCTCGGAGATTTTGATCGACCTTGGAGCATCGCGCTCCTGCGGCAGGCCAGACTGTGGCGTGGGGTGTGATTGCGACAGGTACCTGGAGCTTTGGAACCTTGTGTTCATGAGCTACGACCAAGGCCCTTCAGGCGCCATTGCTCCATTGCCAAAACCAAGCATCGACACCGGCATGGGGCTCGAGCGAATCCTGTCCGTCGTCGA
>DDYN01000029.1:0-2668 GCA_002347965.1 Nitrospirae bacterium UBA2233
TGGATTACGTAGCCGCCATGAACTGTAACTTTGGCTATGCTAGGGTCGTAGAAAAGCTCATGAAGATGGAGGTTCCTAAAAGGGCCGAGTATATCCGTGTGATTGTCGCAGAGCTCAACCGGATTTCTTCTCATTTGGTCTCCGTAGGGACGTTTGGGAACGACATCGGCGCCGTTACTCCTTTTTTGTATGCCATAAGGGACAGGGAGCTCATCAACGACCTGCTCGAGATGCTCTGCGGGGCCAGACTTACGTACAATTTTGTGAGGATCGGCGGGGTCGCGTTTGACCTCCCGGACACGTTCAAAGAGAAATCCATTGCGTTCTTGGACACTTTAGAGCCGAAACTCAAAGAGTTTAATACTCTCTTAAGCGAGAACCGTATCTTTAGGGAGCGCCTTGCCGGGGTTTGCGTGATCTCCAAAGAGGATGCCGTCGCTTACGGCGTGACGGGGCCTAATTTGAGGGGG
This sequence comes from Nitrospirae bacterium UBA2233, assembly GCA_002347965.1. Taxonomy (GTDB): domain Bacteria; phylum UBA2233; class UBA2233; order UBA2233; family UBA2233; genus UBA2233. Next base: position 471 of record DDYN01000029.1, read on the forward strand.
TCCGGGGTAGATTGGGATCTCCGTAGGGATGAGCCCTACTCGGTGTATCCAGAAGTTTCCTTTGAGGTGCCCGTAGGCGGGGGGCTGGTAGGGAAGTTAGGCGATGCCTTTGACCGCTACTGGGTGCGGATCAAAGAGATGCAAGAAAGCGCAAAGATCGTGCGTCAATGTTTGGAGCAGATCCCGGAAGGCCCCATCATGGCGAAAATCCCTCGCGTCCTCAAGCCGCCCGCGGGCGATGCCTTCGACAGGACAGAAGCGCCAAGGGGAGAGCTTGGGTACTACCTCGTGAGCGACGGGTCGAGTAAGCCTCAAAGGCTCAAGATCCGGACGGGATCGTTTGCTGCCGTGTCTATTATTCCGAAGATTGCACCGGGTTGGATGATCGCGGACATCGTCGCGCTGATCGGCAGCCTTGATATCATCGCGCCGGAGATTGACCGCTGATGGAAACGTTTCTCCAAGAAGGCCTTGTTTTGCTGAAGGCGGCTCTGTGGGCTGTCGCGCTTTCTTTGGTAATGGCCCTTGTTGCCGGGTTCTTGACGTACCTGGAACGGAAGGTTGCAGGGCACATGCAAGCAAGGCTTGGTCCAAACCGGGTCGGCCCGTACGGGCTTTTGCAGTTCGTGGCCGACGGGGTCAAGCTGTTCCTGAAAGAGGACCTCATACCAAGCGATGCAGACGCCCCTCTGTTCCGCTTCGGCCCGTACCTCGTGTTTGTGGGGAGCTTTGCCGTCTTTGCCGTCTTGCCTTTTGGCGAACGAATTGTAGCGACGGACTTGAACATCGGCCTCTTCTACGTGCTCGCCATCACATCGATCGAAACAGTAGGGCTTTTGATGGCGGGCTGGGCTTCGAACAACAAATGGGCCCTCTTAGGGGCGATGCGCTCTGCCGCGCAGTCGATCAGCTACGAAATTCCAGTGGGCGTGTCGTTTCTCATCCCTATCGTGCTCGCCGGCTCTATGAGCATGCAGGGGATTATCCATGCGCAGGCCGGAGGTTTTGGGCTGTTAGGTTGGAACGTTTTTCATAACCCGTTCGCCCTGGCCGCCTTCTTTGTGGGATGTACGGCGATGGTGGCCGAGATCAACCGTACGCCGTTCGACCTTCCAGAGGCCGAGAGTGAACTCGTTGCCGGCTACAACACCGAATACTCTGGCATGCGCTTTGCCTTCTTTTTCCTCGCGGAGTACGCGAACATCTTCGTGGTCTCCATGATTGCCGCGGCCATCTTCCTCGGCGGCTGGCAGATTCCGTCCCCCTTCAAAGATATATTGCCCTTTGGTCTTGCGGGGTCCTTCGTTCTGCTGGCCAAGGCGGCCGTTCTCGTGTTTATCGTGCTTTGGGTTCGTTGGACGCTGCCTCGGGTACGGGTTGACCAGCTGATGGGGGTCTGCTGGAAGTACCTAACCCCGATGGCGCTTGTTTGCTTGATGGGTACGGCCGTGTGGATGTGGGCCTTCCCAGGAAGGATATTTTTTGGGCTATTTGGTACAGCCTAGAAGGAGAAAGCCATGGGACAATCCATGAAGCGATACGTCGGAAACATCGGAAATGCAACGCTGACCGTTCTTAAGGGGTTACGGGTCACGCTGATCAACTTGTTTCGCACGCCGATCACGATCCAATACCCCGAGGTCGACATTCGACAAAAAGACCTAAAAGCGTTCGGCTACAAGGGGCCTTTGGGTCCGTTGCCGGACCGCTTCCGTGGGTTTTTGCACGTCAACCCAGAGATCTGCATTGCTTGCGATCTTTGCATGAAAGCATGTCCGATCGATTGCATTCGTATCGAGAGTACGAAGATCGACAAGACGACGATCCAGGGCAAGGACGGGAAGGCGGTAAACAAGGTGAAGCACCCGGTCCGGTTCGATATTCACCTTGGCAAATGCATGTATTGTGGGCTTTGCGTCGAGCCTTGCCCGACGGGCGCTATCTCATTTTCGAAAGAGTTCGAAGGCGCGACCTCTACTCTCAACACGCTTGTTGTGCATTTTGCCGAGCCCAAGGGGCTCCCCGTACGCGAACCGGCAGTTTTATAAGCTTAACAGGAAAAAGGGTATCATGAGCCTTTCCGAGCTCGTCTTTCACGGGATTTGTATTATGACCGTCGTCTCCGGGTTATATGCGGTGTACACGGAAAACCTCGTGCATGCGGTGTTTGCGCTCTTGGCTACCTTTTTCGGCATGGC
>DDYN01000029.1:2773-2898 GCA_002347965.1 Nitrospirae bacterium UBA2233
GGTGATTCTTAAAGGACGGTTCGTTCTGGACGCAGGCGTGGGAATCACCTTAGGCCAGGGGGTCGAAGCGCTGGGCGGGCTGTTGCTTACGCGCTATGTTCTTGCCTTCGAAGCGGTGACGCTCC
>DDYN01000055.1:0-6818 GCA_002347965.1 Nitrospirae bacterium UBA2233
ACCTCAAGCAAAAAAGCCGGGACGTCAAGTCCATGAAGGACGACAAACGGCGCCTGCTTGACCCCAATCGGCCTAGGGCCTTCTTTAAGAAGTTCGCCCGAAATCTGGCCTATGGCCAAGAAAGCTAGCCGACGGGAGAGGGCCTGAGTCACGCCCGCCCTTAAACCCTCGACAATGGCCCTTAATTCCTTTGGCTTTGGCTTAGATCCATCATTTTCACGGATAGCCACCCAAGAGGCACTCTTGTCGGTAGGTTCCCCTACAATATAGGCCTCTATGCCGCTCTGTTGTGGATCCGTGCTTGCGTTTGTATGGATCGACACGAAGAGGTCCGCTTCGAAGGCTTGAGCCATCCTCGCCCTTTCTTCCAAGGGCACGTACATGTCTTGGTTTCGCGTGAAGCCAACGACGAAGCCGGCCTTTTTGAGCTTTTGCGCCAGAACCATGCCAACCGCTAACGTCAAGTCTTTCTCGAGCGTTCCCCCTGGCCCAACGGCACCTGGGTCTTTGCCGCCATGTCCAGGGTCTATAAGAATACGCTTGGCTCGAATAAGCCTCGAGGCATCCGCGTACCATGTATAGAAGAACAGCCGATCACTCAGCACACGGAAGCCGAAAGGGCGCGCGGGCTCAAAAAATATCCCCACTCTTCCAGAATCTACTGGATAAACCTCTATACTTCGAAAAAAATTGTCTTCCTTGATAGCGGAAACTGAGCCAATAGTCTGCCCTCTTTTTTCGTCTAGGAGTACCACGACCCTTCCTTGTCCACCTGTCCCCCCGTCCTTCAGATAGGCGGCCCTAAAGCCACGCTCAACATCCTCGGGAAGAATGGCCCACGCTTTCTTAGGTCCATCCGAGACCACCCGAACGCCTCCGGCATCTTGCCCCGCTAGGAATCCTTGCCCGACCTCTCTGCACGAAAACGCGAAGAGGACGAAAAAAAGCGGTAACACCCGGCAAAAGCGTTGCATCGGTTATCCTCGAGAAGAAACACCGGAGGGGGCGTTCACGCGGGCTGCATTTCCGATGGCGGATCCCCTTCGTCCAGAGAGAACTCTTCTGTGTCGATGTCGTAACAAAAGATCTCCCCGTACCTGCCCCACCCGACGAGCACTTGGAATTGCTCTTCGGGATTATGGTCTGGGAACAACGTGGCAAGCACCTCCAGCACGTCTTCCTTTTCGGCGCAATGGTCTCCTTTATGCTCCAAATACCCTACAAAATACTGCACCAAGGGCAACGCGAGAATGCGCTCTTTCAGTATACGCCTCCTTTCGGAAATCGACGCCTCCAAAACGTTCCTGCCCGCTTCCGTCAGCACGACATGGTTTTTCGGCGTTTCCGTCAGCCCGAGTATTTCGGACGCCCTGACAACATCCAAGAACTCTCCCGGCTCGTGGTGTAGATCTCTAGCCAGCCTGTGGATGTCCGCCCCGCCCCCTCGATCATCCAAAATTTCCAAAAGCCCGAGCACCTGCGTAATGCCAGCAACGGGAAGCGGGCTAAATGGTGGTGGGTCGTCCATATCCTCCCTTCTCCTTTCTACATTTCTCTTGAGACGAACGTGCATCAACTCTCATTATAGATGGATACCAATCCTCGACAAGGCCGTGCTAGACCACTACAATACGGTTGAATACCTCATCTACAACGGCCTGAAAGGCTGGATTCTTGCGATCCCTAGGTCTTTTTAGGTCCACATGGAATTCGCCCAAGATTCTGCCCGGCCTTGAATAGAGCATGACGATCCTATCGCACAACTCAATCGCCTCCTCAATCTGGTTGGTCACGAGTACTATGGTTTTTGTTTGAAGCTGGCCGTTGGCCTGGATGTCCAAGAGCTCCTCCCTCAAGGCAGCAGCCGTGAGCATGTCGAGCGTCGAAAAAGGCTCGTCCATCAAGAGCACTTCCGGCTCGACCGCGAGCGCCCTGGCAAGCCCAACCCTTTGCTTCATCCCGCCAGAAAGCTCTTTTGGGTAAGTCTCTTCAAACCCGCTAAGGTCTACCTTCTTGATGTAATACTCCACGCGCTTGCGGATTTGCTCCTTGGGGAGGCCTTTTGCTTTGAGCGCAATGGCAATATTGTCCTGGACATCCAGCCAGGGAAATAATCCGAATGACTGAAACACCATGGAACATGCAGGGTTTACCCCATCAAGCGGGATTCCCTTGAACAACACCCTCCCCTTGTTAGGCTGGATCAGCCCACACATCAGCCGCAGCATCGTGCTTTTCCCACAACCAGAAGGCCCGACGATTCCAAAAATTTCTCCCTCCTGGATGCTCAAATTGATATCCCTAAGGGCGGTTCGCTTGGAGTGGTCGAACGTATAACTTTTCTTCACATTCTCAAAGACGATGATCTGACCCATCATTAGCCCCCTTCAAGCCTATAGCGCGATGAAATTTTTTCAGACAACGGGGCCCAGAATAGTCGGTTCATCAGCACAATGAACGTAATCATTGCGGCTAGGCTCACGCTGATTAAAACTGGGTCTCCTAGATCGTAAATGCCCCGGTCCAAAAGAGCACCTACCCCTTTGAGCACGTAAGTTTCCCTCCTATACACGACGTACTCTGAGATGATGAGCGCGTTCCACCCCCCTCCAAAGGCCGTGATCGCCCCCGTGACGAACGAGGGGTAAAGGCATGGCAAAATAAAAAACCGCAGCCAGCCAGGCCCGCGAATTCCGTACACTTGGGCGACCTCCCTTAGGTCTTGAGGGATAGCCCGAACTCCTGCAAGCAAGTTAAACAAAAGGTACCACTGCATTCCGGTGGCCAACAACAAGATACTTGCCAGCTCCATCCCAACGCCCGTCTTGACGGCAAGGGCCACAAACAACGGGAAAAAAGCCGTAGCAGGAATAGCCGCTAGAATCTGGCATGCCCGAGCTGAAAACCGGAGGACGCGCTTTGAGCGAGACGCCAAGAAGGCCACAGGGAGGGTCCACCCAAGACAAAAGACAAAGGCGACGAGCAGCCTACAAAAAGAGAGTAGGAGCCCTAACGGGAGGCTTAGAACCTCTTTGGGCCATGGTTGCGTTGCAAGCAAAAGAATCCACCGGTAAATGCCGTATCCCAGGCCAAACAGAACGCCGCCGCCTAACAAGGAGAAAACGGCGATTTCGAGGCCAATCCTTCCTTTTTTCAACATCTTGAGGGGTAAATAAGTTTTGGGCAATTCTTTGGCCCGCATTCGTCCCAGCCCTCCCCTGAGGATCCAAAGGCTTGCTTTGCTCCAGCGATGTCCCGCTTTGAGCCAGCGGCGATCTTGAACCCCTTTTGTTATATGGGAGGCCTTGTCTTTGACGGCATTCTTAACCCGCCTGAAAAAATCCAAGGCGTAAGATTCTTCCGATTCTTCGCTCGAACTTTGCGACTCGAGCTTGTACTTCTCGGAGATCACGACAAGAGGCCGAAAGCACAAAACATCCATAATAACCACCAGCATGACCAGCACGGAGATTCCCGCGGCCAACAAGTCCAGACGCCCCTGCTGTGTCGCTTCGCTGATAAAGCTTCCTAGGCCAGGCAGCCTGAAAGAAACCGGGCCAATGGCCAAAATTTCGCACGCGATCAAAAAATACCATCCTGCCGCCCAGGAAAGCATGGCGTTGTACACCAGCTTTACGACGCAAGCCGGGAACAATACCCTTCGGAAATAGCTGAACCCTCGGATACCCAACAGCCTCGAGGCTTCATCGATTTCTTTTGGAATTCCTCTGATCGACTCGTACACGCCAAACGTCATGTTCCAGGCCTGCGAAGTAAAAATCAAGAAAATGCAGGCCATTTCGACGCCAAGGCGTGACTCTCCTCCGATTTTCACAAAAAAATAGATTGCCGCAGGGAAAAACCCTAAAACCGGTACGGATTGCAGAATGTCCAGGGTTGGGATTAAAATCTTTTCTAATGTACGGTTTTTGGCTGCCAGCGTTCCGTAGATCAAAGAAAAGAGAAAGGATAGGGAAAGCGCAAGCAATAGCCTGAGCAAAGAAAACAATGCGAACGACGGGAGGGATCGGAGGTCCGCGATGGGAACAGAAGAAAAACGAAAAAAGGGGAGCGTCCTGGCCAAAAAGGGCAACGATACCATCAGCGCCAGAAAAAGGCCAACAAATAGGGCCTTGGTTCGCTTCTCTCGGTACAAAACTATAGCTTGCTCGAAGAGATTCATTCTTGGAGAGGCAGAACTCTTTACATTTCGCACCGCTGGTTCCTTGGATGTTTTTTGTTCAAGCCAGCCGAACCTAGTCTATCACGGAAGGCAAGCATGGATCACGCTGTATGGGATTTGCTGCAAGTTTGGCGTCCTCTTTTTGAGCTTCGAAAAGGTTTGCTCGTCTGCTTTTTTGCCGCGCTGCCTTTAGGGTTTTTTGGGGGCACTTCGTTTGCGAAAACCCTTACGCTCGAAGAGGCGATAGGGCTCGCATTCAAAACCCATGAAGACCCTAAGATCTCGTACGAAAACATTGAACGAGCCAGGATCGACAAGAACCGTGCGTTTTCCTTCCTCTTGCCTACCCTCGCTTATGAGCAGAGCTTCACCTACATCCACCCGGAAATAAACCTCGCCTTGCCAGGAACCGAAACGTTGTCCTTCTTGCCCGATGAGACCTGGCGAAGGCGCGTTACGCTTACGCAGCCAATGTACCGGGGCGAGTTCTACCCGGCTTTACGACAAGGCAAAGAGGGCATGCGCCTTGCGCGGGAAAATTATGCGTTCCTCGTTAAAGAGTTGCTGTTTTCCGTGGCAAGGGACTACTACGAGGTCCTCAAGGCGAAGGCGCTCGTCGAGGTTGCCAAGGATAATTTAAGGCTCGCCGCTCAAACGCTCGCGGACGCACGCGAGCGTTACCGGGCGGGAACGGTCACCAAAACGGATGTCCTCAGGGCAGAAGTCCAAAAGTCCGAGGTCGAGCAAGCGCTCGTTTCCTCCAGAAACAACCTGTTGGCCGCCAAAAAGCTCCTAGGCCGCATGGCCGGCATTCAAGACTATCAAAACCTCGAAGTTTTGCCCGAGGCGGCTCTTTCGCCTAGGCCTTCTAAGGTCCAGCAGCCAATCGAGGCGCTGTACCGGGCCGCCTTGGTTAACCGGGACGATTTAAAGGCCAGGCTGTCTGCGCTCGAAGTATCCAGGTGGTCCCGCAGGCAAGTCTGGGGCAGGTTCCATCCGATACTCGCGGTCGATGTCAGCTATCTTGGCATCGACCCTGAAAACCCAACAGAGCTAACCGACAGCTACGCCGTCATGTTCCGCGTCATCATCCCCATCCTCGATGCAGGGACACGGTTTTTTGACCTTCAGAGCACAGCCAGGGAAATGATTCAAGCTAGGCTCGATTACGAAAGGACCAAGAAAGATATCGAGGTGGAGATTGTTAACGCGCAGCTCAACATCGATACACTACGGCAAAACCTGCGGACGCTAAACAGAGAAGTCGAGCTTGCCGGAGAAAACCACGACTTGACATCCAAACAATACAGGGCGGGCGTCGCCTCAAGCCTTGATGTCCAGCAAACCTTGACGCAGCTGATTGCCGCACGAAACCAGCTCGTCGTCCAGACGTACGATTACGAAGTTTCGTTGCTCAACTTGCAACGGGCAATTGGCATGTTTGAAGCCCAATTCGCCAAACGCTACCCGAACGACGTGAAAACGCTAACCCATACCAAAGCCCTTGAAGGCATCGAACGAGAGGATCGCTAGCATGGAAGAAAGGCCTCAAAGCCAAGGAAGCGAACAAGAACCCGAAGAAGCCCCCAAAAGACCCGCATCACGATTTAAGCGGATGCTGAAATGGGTAATTATTGGGGCCGTATTGATCGCCGCGGGGTTTTACGGCACCCAGTGGTATATTTGGTCGAGGACGCACGTCTCGACTGATGACGCCTATGTCCACGCCCACATCCACCAAATTGCGCCAAGGGTTTCGGGCACGATTGTCGGGGTGTACGTTGACGACAACGACCTCGTTAAAAAAGGGCAGCTCCTCGTCCGTCTAGACCCGACAGATTACGAGGTGGCACTCAAACGGGCCATGGCCACTCACAGGCGCCAGATTGAAATCGTTCAGCAAAAATACGCCTCCGTGGATGCGGCAAAGGCGGGTTTAAACCTTGCCAAGGCCCAGTACGACCTGGCCAAGAAAGACTATGAGCGCTATAAATACCTTTTCGAAACCGAGGTTATCCCAGAACAGCAGTACGATAACGCCAAGACTAACCTCGAAGTCGCGGATGCCCGCGTCAAGAACGCGGAGGAAATGCTCAACCAAGCGATCGCTGACTTGGGCGGAGACCTGACAGCCCCGCCCGAAGAGCGTTCGATCGTACGTGAAGCAAGGCAGCAGCAAAGCCAGGCTACCCTAAACCTTGCCTACACGAATATTTATGCCCCGACGGACGGGTACATCACGAGCAAAAATGTCGAGGTAGGCAACAAGGTAAACTACGGACAGCCCTTAATGGCTATTCTCCCGATCCGTAATGAAGAAATATGGATCGAGGCCAACTACAAAGAAACCCAGCTTAAGAACCTACGTGTCGGCAACCCCGTAGAGGTAGAGGTGGGCGCCTACCCGGGCAAGGTCTTCCACGGGGTCGTCCAAAGCCTGCAGTCGGGGACGGGGGCTGCACTCTCGCTCCTTCCTCCCGAAAACGCCACGGGCAACTGGGTCAAGGTTGTACAAAGGCTTCCTGTAAGGATTTTTGTGCTAGACGAGACCGACCCTGACCATCTTTTGCGGGTAGGGCTTAGCGTTAAGGCAATGGCGGATACCTCTGAAAGGCTGCAGCATATCCCGGACCGG
>DDYN01000055.1:6928-10646 GCA_002347965.1 Nitrospirae bacterium UBA2233
TGACCTCCTACCTGGTCTCGAACGGAGTCGTCCTTCCTTTGACCGGCTGGTTCGGCATCCGGTTCGGCAGGAAGCGGTTCTTCCTGTTTTGCCAGGCCCTGTTCATCCTAAGCTCGATGGCCTGCGGCATGGCGCCCAATTTGATGTTTCTCGTATTCTTCAGGGTCCTGCAGGGCGCGGGCGGAGGGGCGCTCGTTCCTATATCCCAGGCCATCTTGATGGAGACGTTCCCACCGGCCCAGCAGGGCATGGCCATGGCGCTGTTCGGCGTTGGCGTCATGTTTGGCCCTATCATCGGGCCCACGCTTGGCGGCTACATAACGGACAACTACAACTGGCGATGGGTGTTCTACATCAACCTTCCCGTGGGAATCGTGGCGCTCATCCTTGGGTACCTGCTTTTATCCGACCCGCCCTATTTAAAAAGACTCAAGGCGGGCAAACTCGATACCTTCGGGCTTGCCGCTCTTTGTGTTGCAGTGGGCTGTTTGCAGGTCATGTTAGACAAGGGCGAACGGGAGGATTGGTTCAACACGGACTGGATCGTCTATCTGACCCTCGTTTCACTCGTCGCATTCATCGTCTTCGGCATTTACGAGCTCTACTACACGAAAGAGCCCATAGTCGATTTGAGGGTCTTCAAGGACAACAACTTCCGGGTGGGGACGTTCTTGATGTTTAACTTGGGGCTTGGGCTCTACGGCGGCATAGCCTTGATCCCCTTGTACCTCCAAAGCCTGATGGGCTACGACGCGTTCAAGGCGGGGTTGGCCACGGCACCAGGGGGCCTCGCCACGATTATTGCTATGCAGATTGCAGGGAATGCAATGCGCTACGTCGACTCTCGGCTTATCATCGGCATAGGCCTTCTCATCTCCGCGTTTGGCTACCACGAAATGTCCAGCTTTACCTTGGACGCATCGTTTGCGACCGTCGCCCGCTACCGCATCGTTCAAGGCTTTGGGATGGGGATGATTTTCGTCCCGCTTACGACGACCATTCTTTCTTACATTCCCAAAGAGCGGATGGGCAACGCTACGGGCGTGTACAACTTTTTCCGGAACCTCGGGGGCTCGATAGGAATCTCGATCGTAACAACATTCTTATCGAGGAGGGGCCAGCACCATCAAGCGAGCCTGGTCCACCACTACACCCCTTTTAACCTCACGTTTTCGGACCGCTGGAGCTCTATCTCGGGCACGCTCACAAACCTTGCAACCCAGGCCGCAGACCCGCTCACGGCCAGCAAGAGGGCGCTTGGGCTTTTGTACAATCAACTACTTGAGCAGTCTTCGATGCTGGCGTTCAACGACTGTTTTTGGATGATCACGATCGATTTTCTGTGCCTTGTGCCCATACTGGCATTGCTCAAGAAGGGAACGGCAGAACAAAAACCCGGACTCTTGGCCCATTAACCAAAAAAAGGCGGGGTTATGATTCAACATGTTCTTGTCGCCCTGGACGGTTCGGAAGATTCAAGAAAGGCCTTGAAGACGGCCATGGACTACGTAGCGAGGGCACGGACGCCAAAGGTCACGCTTGTAAGCGTTCTCCCCATAGCAGGGGGCACCTTTCCTTTGGGTTTTACGCAAGAAGTGGGGATTGGCAAAGAATACTTCGAGGTGCTAGGAGCAAGAATTCAAGAGCAGCTCAAGAAGGCAAAAGCTTTGCTCTCAGGGCTTCCTGCCGAAATTGACACGCATATGCTTTCTGGAAACCCTGGGGACGAAATCGTTGCATTCGCCAAAGAGAACGGCATCGAGATGATCTTCATCGGGTCTAGAGGGCGAAGGCGGCTAAGGAGCCACCTACTTGGCTCGGTGTCCGACAGGGTTGTCCACCACGCAAACTGCAACGTCTGGGTCGTTCACTAGTGCCCAGGAGTCGGCCCAAGCCTGATGTGCTCCAAAACCGGCATCTTCGAGCGGATCTCATCCAATAGGTCTAGATCTAAGGTGGCAGTTACGAGCGTCTCGCGATCCGGTGCCTTAGCCAGGACATTCCCCCAAGGGTCGGCTACGAGGCTTCTGCCGTAAGCTGGAACCATCCCATCGAAAGCGCCTATCTGGTTTGGGGCAAGCACAAATACCTGGTTCTCCACGGCCCTTGCCCTCAGAAGGACCTCCCAATGGTCCTTGCCCGTAAGCATGGTAAAACAAGAAGGCGCAAGAATAACTTGAGCACCCTGCAGCACGAGCGCCCTGTAAAGCTCTGGGAACCGTAAATCGTAACAGACGCTCAGGCCAAACTTAATCCCTGCCCATTCGAGGACTACCGGCCTATCTCCTGGTCTTCGCGTCTTGGATTCGAACATTCCCCGGCCATCTGGGAGGCGAACGTCAAACAAGTGAATTTTCCGGTAGCACCCCACCACTTCCCCATGGTCATCGAACAGAACGCTCGTGTTGTACACCCTGGGATCTGCATTATCGGCAGGCTGTTCGAGAAAAGAGCCCGCAAGGACGGCCAGCCCAAGCTGACTTGCCAACTGCCTGAAAAACCCATTCGTTTCACCTTCAAAGGGTTCCGCACCAAACAGCTCTTCTTTGGGAAATGTCCGGTATGTGCATACCTCGGGCAAAACCAAAAGCTCAACGCCTTCCTCTTTCGCCCTTTGGGCAAGCAGCCGGATTTTTTGAAAGTTTTCCGCTTTGTCCGGTCCAGCCGTCATCTGGACAAGCCCGACACGAAGCCGCGTGCGATTCAGCTCACTCCTCCCCTTTTTGTGCATCCTCGCTTCGCTTTGTAAAATAAGCCTCTATATCGGACACGAGCCCGTTGATCCATTCGTCCCTCTCCAGCGGCCGTAGTCCCCGGCGCCGCTCCTTCGATTCAATCAGGAAAACATTAAGCTGAATCGGTGACGGATGCCAGCCCATCCTAGATCGAACCTTCTTCTTTTGAGATATCCAGAACCACGGGGTGAGTAGGCACTTCAATAGCGCAGCCTTAAGTTTTCCAATCATCTCTACAAACTTCAAGTAAAGCCCGCTTGAGCCCAGCATGGCCTCCCCTTTAGCGCCTCCAATCTTCCCTTACATTATACCCTACCCCAAAATCCCTCGATACCCCAATTTTTTTCCGCAAACCCTACTCTGATATTCGCTCGCGCTCGGAGCCAGGAAGGCTTTGGTCTAAAAGCTTCTGTTCAAGTCGTAAACAACGAGGCCGGTCAAGAGCTTCGGGTAGAAATATGTTGATTTTTGGGGCATTTTTTGAGAAGCCTCGCTTACGCGGATCACTTCTTCAGGGGAGAGCGGACTCAACAAAATGCCGGCCTTGAGAGCTTGATCCTCGATCAAGCCTATCACCTTTCGAAGGTCTGGCTCGTAGACGATGTGCTCCTTCTTTGTTGTGTCATCAAGACTCAGTATCTCCCCTAGTACGTACCGGTCAACGAGAGCAACATCAAGGCTTGCCACGCTTTCATCCAGCCCTTCTTGAGCCAAACCTTCCTTAAAGACACGATGGCGCTCCTGGGGAAGCGTTGCCAGCTTTAGCGTCAAGCGGTTTGTGCCCTTCTCGATCAGACCGAATGAAAACCCATAGCGGAGCTTGGAATCCAAAAGGGCCGTTTCGATAGCTTCGGGTGTGACTGCCTCATCCACGTCGGTGAGCGCGAATCCCGCTTTTGTAAGCCTCTCTTCGATACCTTCTCCACAAGAAGGCTTTAAAAGCCTATGGTAGCCAAGGATTTTCAAGCCCGGCTGATCCATAT
>DDYN01000027.1 GCA_002347965.1 Nitrospirae bacterium UBA2233
AGCGAATCCCCGAAACAGAAAGGCCCACCGTTTATTACGCCGAAGGTCCAGACGGGTTAAAAACCGAGTGCGATCAATCGCTCCATGCCTGGTTTATACGCTTTTGTGGGGCTGAAAACGTCCATAAGTGTAAGCCCAGCTCCCCGATCGGCATGGAGAGGGTATCCCTCGAAACGCTCTATCTTTACGACCCTGAGGTCATCTTGGTCCAAGACTCGAGCTTTTATGCGAAAATCCGCCGGGATCCCCGCTGGAAGGTGCTTAAGGCGCTAAAGTCTGGACGTGTATTCTGGGTTCCCAACGCGCCATTTGGATGGCTGGATAGGCCGCCCCTTTCTTTCATGGGAATATTGGGCGTTGTCTGGCTTACAAGCAGGCTTTACCCCGAGTATTTTTATGGAACTCTTGCCCCTACGGTTCAATCCTTTGCCGAAAAATTTCTGCATATTCATTTAAACGAAGAAGAAGCCTTAGCGTTGATGAAACCATGAAAAGCCTTGTATCTTTTTTTTGGCTTAGCGTTCTTTTGGTTACGCTTGTATTCATATCTCTGAGCCTTGGAAGATACCCCCTAGGAATGTCCGATTTGTATCGCTTACTCCTGGGTCATGGCAAACTATCTGAAACATCCTGGGCCGTGCTCTTGTATTTAAGGCTACCCAGGATCCTTGCCGCCGTCTTGGTTGGAGCAAGCCTGTCTGCGTCCGGCGCAGTCTTTCAGGCTATGTTCGTCAACCCGCTTGTTTCCCCCGGCATTCTTGGCGCTCTTTCCGGGGCATCGTTCGGGGCGCTTTTAGGTATGCTTCTTGGAAAAAGCTGGCACCTTATTCAGTGCTACGCATTCTTGGGTGGTATTATGGCCGTGTTTTTAGCCCTTGGCATTGCGCTCATCCTCCGTGAAGAGGCCCTACTCATGCTAATCCTCGGCGGCATTATAAGCTCATCGCTGTTCGCGTCGTTAACATCGGTAATTAAGATGGTTGCCGACCCATACGACAAGCTTCCTGCAATGGTGTACTGGCTAATGGGAGGACTTTCAAACGTCGAGCCTAGAACTGTAGCCATTACAGCCCCCGTCATGCTGGTATGCATCGTAATGCTATCCTTGCTTTCACCGTACCTCAACCTATTGAGCCAAGGAGAAGAAGAGGCCAAGTCTTTAGGTGTTAACACGGCCCTCGTGAGGTTGATCTTTATCGTCTTGTCGACGCTCATTAGCTCCCTCACCGTTATTTTGGCTGGCGTCATTCAAGGGGTGGGACTTGTTGTACCGCATATCGCACGAATGCTTTTCGGGGTAAACAACAGGACCCTCATTCCCGCGGCATCACTGCTTGGGGCTGTTTTTCTGCTTATCGTGGACGATATATCCAGGACGCTGCTATGGGTTGAAATTCCCCTCGGTATTACAAGCTCGTTCATCGGAATTGTCTTTTTTGTTGCCATACTGAGGAATGCAAGGAGGGGATGGGGTTGAAGCCGCTCATTGAGGCGAGGGGCTTGAGCTTCTCTTTTGGAAACCGGAAGGTACTCGATAGTATCAGCTTTGAGGCAAAGAAAGGCGAGGCCGTCTTTCTGCTGGGCCCAAACGGGAGCGGGAAAACGACCCTGCTCAAGCTCTTGCTGGGCTTTTACAGACCCTTAAAGGGCGAAGTACTCCTAAAAGGGAGGTTGCTGCAAAAAACCTCCCGTAAAGACGTTGCCAGGACCATCTCCTACGTCCCGCAGCTGCACCGCATTGCGTTCGGCTACCGGGTTTTGGATGTCGTCCTCATGGGGCGTACGCCCCACAAGGTGTTTCTTGCATCCTACTCGAAGCGCGACCATGACTTGGCCCTTGAGTGTCTTGAGCGCCTATCCATTCTCCACCTCAAAGATAAGCCCTATTCAAAGATCAGCGGTGGGGAACGCAAGCTTACGCTGATCGCTCGAGCCCTCGCGCAACAGGCAGACATGCTCGTGCTCGACGAACCCGCGGACGGCCTCGATTTCGGCAACCAGGTCCGCCTGCTCGAACACATCGCAAGGGTCTGCCTAGATGGAATAACCTGTATCATCACAACGCACCTTATCGATCACGTTTCCTGGGTTGGAACGCGGGCTGTCCTCCTGAAAGACGGCAGGATTATCGCAGACGGAAGTCCCATAGGCGCGATGAACGAAAAGAACCTCAACAGCCTCTACGGTGTGGATGTCACACGATGCACACTCATGAACGGAATGAGCTTTTACATGCCAAAGAAGATAAGTGTTGCAAGCAGGCCCTCCGTATCGGAGAGGAGGGGGTAGGGCTACCTCTAAGCCTGGTCCTTTCGGCTTTCTTGCACGTAGCAGCCGTTCTTATCTACTGGGGCTATTGCGAGTTTTTAGGAGACTTTCCCAGAAAGGTTATCCTTAAAGATTCCCGCGTTCTTCAGGTTCGGTTTCAGATGAACGCTTGCGACGATGCGGAGCCTCAAGCTCAAGCCAAAGAAAAGATACAAACTAAGAAAATCAGCCGGCCCCCCATACAAAAAAGAAAGCAAAGAAGGCCCCAACAGCCGACAACCCCCCAAAGCGAGGCGAGCAAGGCAAACAGTCTTGACCTTCTTCCGGCAAAAAGTAAGATAGGCGCAGGTTCTACGACCCCCAACGCTTCTTCGGAAGGTGCCCGCCAAGCACGCGGCGATATAGGACCAGAACGCCCCGGGGAAGAAAAACAGGCCTATTTAAGCCACAATTTCGACTATATTCGCCGTAAAATTCAAAAGCACCTTCGCTATCCAGCAATGGCTATGAGATTGGGCTGGCAAGGGAGGGTTACGCTTAGGCTTATTCTTCAAAAAGACGGCAATGTCGAAGGTATTTCCGTTACTCAAAGCTCTGGCTTCAACATCTTGGATGAAAACGCCAAAAAAACGGTCGAGAAGGCAGCCCCATTCTCGCCCCCTCCTTTTCCGTTGGAAATCATCCTCCCTGTGGATTACCGGCTACGCTGAACGATAAGGACATGGAGCTCTATAGCCTTGCCAAGCGGGCAAACAAAGGAGGGCGATCAAAAGCCCACGAGGGTAACCACTTCTTCTAGCGGTACCCGAGGGCTTACGAGGCTGTTGGCCTTAAACTCCGGGTCGGGATAGCCGATGGCGATGCTCATGACGATTTTTTC
Source organism: Nitrospirae bacterium UBA2233 (assembly GCA_002347965.1). Lineage (GTDB taxonomy): Bacteria > UBA2233 > UBA2233 > UBA2233 > UBA2233 > UBA2233. The sequence continues at coordinate 3,149 of DDYN01000027.1, forward strand.
GCCCTTAGGGACAGATGCGACCTCACGTATCACCTCGGGGTACAAAACGCCCGCATGCTGAATGCAGGTGCCAAGCCCAAAGGGCAGAGCGGCCAATGCAACGGCCATCGTCGCACAGCCGATGCTAAACACAGAAGAAAAACCCGAAATCTCCTCATCGACTGTAATAATGATCGCGTTGGGGGCCTCGAAGAATCGCATCATCTTGAGGTACCACAGCCTTCTTCCTTCCGTATCGTGGCGCTCGATGCCGACAAGCCCAAAGAGCGCCTTGCCTAACTCGACCATCCTGGAGCGGTATTTTTGGGGGAGGCCCATCGTCATGTAGGTGGGAAACTCGGGCTCTGGGGGCTTTCCCGCCTCGATCTGGTCCATGACCTTGGCCTTGAGCGTTTCGATGACCGTCCTGCCTAGGACATAGAACTTCCACGGCTGGAGGTTCTCGGAAGATGGCGCCCTTACGGCCGCTTTGAGAACCTCCAATAGGACTTCCTTGGGGACTGGAGTAGGTAAGAACCCACGGATGCTCTTTCTTTCGTGCATGGCCTCGATCACGTCCATTCGTCGCCTCCTTGTTTGGATGGCCGATAGGTTAACACGACAACGAGCTTCGACTTCCGAAGCCCTAGTCGCCAAACACCTTCGCCTAGAGGTAGTTTGGCCCCCGCGGGGATCCCGGCCTCATGAACCCAAATATCTACGTCCGTATAGGATAGCCTAGTACCTGGAGTATCCGTTAGTCAGACCAGGGTGCTTTCTTCATGTTTGTGACCACCAAACACGGTTCGTGGTTGGTTTAGGCCTTCAAGAAAGGCTCGGCAGGGAGGTTGATATGGCCCACCGAAAAAGGCGTAGGGATGGGCAGTATAAACACCCCAAGGTCTTTGAGGGGGTCCAGAAGCTGAGCCACTTATTGAACCTCTGTTCGGTTTAGCATGGGCAGGGTTTGTCGTGCCAGGCGCACTCCTGGGGTTTGTCATACTGAAGCTTAAGAAAAGGCGTTCTTTGGGGTATAATTTAAGACAAAACATTGGGGGATAGGGATGTTTACGGCAAAGCTCGTGTACGGGCTCAAGGCGTTGCTTCAGATCGCAAAGGACAGGGAAAGGCCTGCTCATATCCAGGATTTGGCAAAAAGCATCCATGCGCCCGTCAAATACCTAGAGCAGGTACTTGCAGCGCTCGGAAAGGCTCGGATCCTTACGGCAAAACGTGGGGTTGGGGGAGGCTACTGGATTGCAAGAAGCCCTGTAGACGTGAAGCTGGACGAGGTGGTCCGCATCCTGGAGGGCAAAGGACACGAGGGGATGCTGTGTGATGCCGGCGGAATCGGGGACGGGGTAGACGCTTGGCTTCATGAGTTGTCCTGTCATATCGCAAAAAGGCTCGAGGAAACCTCTCTTCAGGACCTTCTAGACCGCGAAAACCTGCTTCGCCAGAACAAGACGACGATGTATTATATCTAGCGAAAGGAGCCTTTGATGCCCGAGGATCCAAAGCCGTTTAGGTTCGAGACGCTTTCGCTGCACGGCGGTCAGTCCCCCGACCCAGCCACAAAATCCAGGGCCGTACCCATCTACCAGACGACTTCCTACGTGTTCGATTCGCCCGAGCATGCAGAGCGGCTATTTGCGCTCGAGGAGCCGGGAAATATGTACACGCGCATGATGAACCCAACGACGGCCGTGTTCGAGGAGCGGATGGCGCTCCTGGAGGGCGGAGTGGGGGCATTGGCGTTCTCTTCCGGCCAGGCTGCAATTACCTTTTCGTTGCTCAACCTTCTCGGCGCAGGGGATGCCTTTGTTTCATCCACGACGCTCTACGGGGGAACGTACACGCTTTTTGCCCATACGTTCCCCAAGTTTGGAATCGAAGCACGCTTTGTCGAACCTACGGGCATCGCGGCATTTCAAAGGGCGATCGGCTCAAAAACAAAGGCGCTGTACGTGGAAAGCGTGGGCAACCCAAGGCTCAACACGGCGGACCTGGAAGCCTTGGCCCTACTAGCCCATGAAAACGGGATTCCGCTCGTCGTCGACAACACGATGCCCACGCCATACCTCATCCGGCCGATCGAGCATGGCGCGGACGTCGTCGTTCATTCCGCTACGAAATTCATCGGGGGGCACGGAACGAGCATTGGCGGCGTTGTCGTCGATGCCGGTAAATTTCCTTGGGACAACGGCAAGTTCCCCGGGTTTACCGAACCGGACCCGTCTTACCACGGGCTAAGGTACGTCGAGAAGTTCGGGCGCATGGCCTATATCCTCAAGGCGCGTCTAACGCTTTTAAGGGACGTGGGCGCGGCGCTTTCGCCGTTTAACAGTTTTTTATTTTTGCAGGGCCTGGAGACGCTACCCATCAGGATGGAAAGGCATTCACAAAACGCCATGAAGGTGGCCGAGTTTCTTGAGGCGCACCCCGAAGTCGGCTGGGTCCGATACCCAGGGCTGAAAACGCTCGATGATTTTCCGTTGGCCAAAAAGTACCACGAAAACGGGTTTGGCGCGATCGTGGCATTCGGGCTCAAGGGTGGATACGAGGCCTGCGTGGCCTTTATCGGCCACCTTCGGCTCTTTAGCCATCTGGCCAACATAGGCGATGCCAAATCGCTCGTGATCCATCCGGCCAGTACAACACACAGCCAGCTTTCCCAAGACGAGCTCGTTCGTTCCGGGGTAAGCAAGGACTTCATCCGGCTTTCTGTTGGCCTGGAGCATGTGGAGGATCTCCTTGAAGACCTCGAGCAGGCCATTAGAAAGACAAGTTTGGCGGTAAGCAAACAACCATAAGGACGTCGGCCATGCGGGATTTAAAAGGCATTCTCGTCGGTGTGGATTTCAGCGAGCCTTCCAAGAAGGCCTTGAGGTATGCCTATGAGTTGGCCAAGCAAACTCGCTCTCGTTTGGATGTCTTGTATGTTTTAAAAAACCCATCCGGCGTCTTCATGCCCTCTAGCCAGACGATGCTCAAACTAGGCGAGGCGGATCTCGAGAAGGCCAAAGAAAAGCTAGATGAACTCGTTCACTCTATGCCGGCCGAGCTGCCCGAATCCTCCGTTCACGTGGTGCTGGGCAGGCCCGACGAGACGATCGTAAGCCAGGCCAGGGAGCTCGGGGCGGACTTGATTGTGTTGGGGGCAAGGGGGCGAGGGTTCCTGCTTCCGTTGGGTGCTGTGGCCGAGCGGGTTATCCGAAGCGCTCAATGCCCGGTGATTGTACACAAATAACTCTCCTCTGAACAATAAAACTCAGGGAGCATTAGCCATGATCCAGACAATTCTCATTCCTGTGGACTTTTCCGAAACCTCCAGCCAAGCGGTGCAGACGGGCAAGGTGTTTGCCAAGAAGCTCGGCGGCGTAAAGGTTGTGCTTTTCCACGTTGTCGAGGAGATCGAATACTACCCGGGCTTTGTCATGCCCCCGATCTTTGAAGAGCTCAAGGAGAACGCACGGAAGGAGCTAGACAACGTCGCTCAAGAGCTTCGGGCAGAAGGTCTCCCTGTAGACGTGGAAGTCGGGGTTGGCTCCCCTTCCCAAAAGATCGTTCAACTGGCCAAGTCCTTGCCGGCAGACCTGATCGTAATGGGAACGCACGGCCGTACGGGGTTTTCGCATGCGCTCTTGGGCTCGATCGCGGAAAAGGTTGTCCGACAGGCTCACTGTCCCGTCATGACGGTTCGAATGACAAAACCCCAAACGGGCGCGTGAATGTCCGGCAAGTTTTTGGTCGCCTTCGATTTTTCGCCTCCCGCCAAAAGGGCGCTCGATTTCGGCCTGGTTGTGGCGGAAGGGTTCGGCGTTTCGCTGGAGATGGTCATTGTGGTGCATCCAAGGCTGTTTTTTAACGCAACGCTCCCTAGGCATCCCCGAGCGCTCAAGGAGGCTGCTTTGGCCGAGATCGTTAGCGCCAGGGAACGTTCTGGCGCCTTTTGTCCAGAGGTTCGAGTGGCGTGTCTCAAGGGGTGGCCGTCGGCGCGCATTGTGGAGCATAGCGCCTCTTGCGGAGCAAGGCTTGTTTTGATCGGAAAGGCTGGCCATAGGGCTTCAAGGCGGGGCGTTGGGCTCGTTGCAGGCCAGGTGCTCTCCCAGGCGCTAACCAACGTCGGCGTGGTTCCCTAAGTGCGGCCCATAACGGGTATTTTAGCGCTTTTCTTGTTTGCGTTGAGTGCATGCTCAAGGGTTTCGGCGCCCCTCGAGCTCAGGAAGGATGTGCTCTTCGGCGAACTAAAGGGTTTTGCAACAAGGCATCAAGCCTGGAAGCCCCTCGATTTTGAAGGAAGCACACTGGCGTTTGAAAACGAACCGCAAGGGGCGTTGGCCTTGGTCCTCGTCACCCCGGTCAAGGGTTCGGCCGAGGTTTGGGGGATGGCAAGGCATCTGCCCGTCCGTTTTGAGCGCTACCGGGTTCTTCGGATCGTTCCGAAAAAAATCCTTGGTACCGAGACGCTGGTGGGAACGTTCGAGGTGTCTGAACAGGGGGTGGTTTCTTTTGTGCGTTCCGTAACCTGGAAGAAGGGCGGCGTCCTTTACGATACGCTCCTGATTACACCGAAGAGGGACTCCCAAGAGGCCCTCGATTTCTTTAAGGGTCTCACCTTGCGGGTTATTCGGGTTTCTTTACGTTAGGGGCTGGAATGCAAGAACAGGCCAGCGCCGGGTTTGCAAGGCTTCTCGACCGAACCGATACGATCCTCGAAAGACTACTGTCTGAGGTCGGAAAGGTTGGGCTTTTGGCCTTGGGTACGATCAAGGCAGTGGGGAGGGTATCCTACAAAGACGTGCTTAAGGAAGTGGAGACCCTTGGCGTGCGATCGCTCGCGGTGGTCCTGCTCACGGCTGTTTTTACGGGGATGGTGCTCGCGCTTCAGACAAGCTACGGGCTTACCCGCTTCGGGGCCAAGATGTATGTCGGCTATGTCGTCTCCCTTAGCCTCGTCAGAGAGTTGGGGCCCGTGTTAACGGCATTGATGGTGGGGGGGCGCGTGGGGTCTGGGATCGCCGCCCAGCTGGGCTCGATGACCGTAACCGAGCAGATCGACGCCATGCGCGTGATGGGAGCCGACCCCATAAGTAAGCTCGTCGCCCCAAAAACGCTCGCGATTACGCTCGCGATGCCGCTTTTGGCCTTCTTAGCCGACATCGTCGGCATTTTGGGGGGAGCGGTTGTTGCTACGTTGGAGCTTAAGATCCCGGCGGGATACTACCTCAAGACCTGCTACGATACGATCGTGTTGGAGGATCTTTTGAGCGGGCTGATCAAGGCGGGCTGTTTCGGGTTTCTTATAGGGCTTTTTGGCTGCTTTTTTGGGCTTGGAGCAAAGGCCGGTGCCCAAGGGGTAGGCAAAGCGACGACGCAGGCGGTTGTCGTCACGGCGGTGTCTGTCCTCATCTCGGATTACTTCTTGACCAAGCTGATCATGCTCTTTTGATGTCCGGCGTGGCCCAAGTCATTATCGCCATTCAAGGCGTATACAAAGCGTTCGGGGCCCAGGAGGTTCACAAAGGGGTCGAGCTCCAAATTTACCGTGGCGAGGTAATGACCATTCTTGGGGGGTCGGGCTCGGGAAAGAGCGTCCTGTTGAAGGAGGTCGTCGGGCTTGTCAAGCCGGACAGCGGCTCGATTCTCTTGTTTGGCGAAGATATCGTTCCGCTTGATGAAAAGGGCCTGTTCCAGGTTCGTCAAAAGGTCGGGGTGGTTTTTCAGAGCGCGGCCTTGTTCGATTCGCTCAGCGTGTTCGAAAATGTCGCCTATCCGCTCACGGAAGTGAGGGGTAGGTCTTCCGTGGAGGTTCGCCCTAGAGTACTCGAGCGGCTCCGCTGGGTTGGACTCGGAGGGGCCGAAGGGAAGTTCCCGTCGGAACTTTCGGGTGGGATGCAAAAGAGGGTGGGGCTGGCCAGGGCGATGGTCCTGGATCCGGAAGTCATTTTGTTCGATGAGCCTACCACGGGGCTCGACCCCTCGAATGTCCGGAATATCAACGAGCTGATCCTTAGGCTCAACCAAGAGCAGGGCACGACGGCGGTTGTCGTTACGCATGACATTGCGTCGGCCGAGGCCGTATCCCACCGCTGGGCGCTTTTGAAAGAGGGGCGCGTCGAGTCTGTTGGAAGCCCAGACGAGCTAAAGCGCTCTACCAACCCTTACGTACGCAGGTTCATCGAAGGCAGGTTGTCGGAAGAAGGGGGCGAATCATAAAATCATGAGTACAGGCTACAAAAAAGAAGTTCGTGCGGGAATTTTTCTTTTGGCGACGCTCGGTGCGTTGGTTGTCGTCATCCTTACGATCAGCGCACGCTCAGGGCTGTTTACCCAGCAGGTGCAGCTTTTTGCCCGCTTTGAAGACGTGAGCGGGCTCGTAAGCGGGGCTCCCGTCATGCTCCAGGGCATAAGGATCGGTACGGTCACGGATATTTCGATCGAGCAGCCGAGCAAGGGCAAGGTTTTGGTCGTTCGAATGGACGTGAATAAGCGATACCTTACGTTTATCCGTAAAGATTCGCTTGCGAGCATCCAGACGATGGGGCTTTTGGGGGACAAGTACGTCAACCTTTCGATGGGGTCTCAAAAGACCCCTGTGCACGCTGGGGGCGATACCGTGGCGAGCGTGAACCCGCCCGACATCTACCAGGCCATCGCACGTGGCACGGAGATCCTAGACAACCTAAGCCAAGCCTCTTCCGCCCTGAATGAAATCCTGATGGATGTCCGGAAGAATGCAAGTGTCGCTTCGTTCTCGGGCGCCGTGCGAGAGGTGCACGCGCTCCTGCGCGATATCCGGACGAATAAGGAAGGCTCGCTCCATAGCCTGATCTACGGAAAGGAGCTGGCCAAGGCCGCAGACAACATCGAAGCCATCACCCAAGACCTCTCGAAGGCGACGGCCCGGATGAACACGGAAGACAGCCTTTTGCACAGCCTGCTCTACGACAAAAGCGGTGCCAGGGCGCTTGCCAACTTAGAGGGGATCACCCGTGAACTTTCTGACATTCTTGGCCAGGCAAAGACCGAAGGCACGTTCTTGAACGCGCTCCTGGCCAAGGAGGGCGAGGGGAAGCAAGCGCTCGAGCGGCTATCAAAGGCAAGCGCGCACATCGAGCGGGCCTCGAAAAACCTGGACGTGACGCTCGGGGCGGTGGCCAAGGGGGAGGGGACGCTTGGCGCGCTCATCCACGACCCTTCGCTATACGATGACATGGTTGTCGTGATGGACGGGGCGAAGCGGAGTATGATTCTTAGGAAGGCCGTGAGGTACAGCGTCAAAAAGAGCCTGAAGGCGGCGAGCAACGAGAAGGAATAGGGGCGTGGAGAGGGAGGATGCCCTCCGGCTGCTGGAGGGGTTGTTTCGCTCCGCGCTTGACGCGCTGGACCCGTACGAAGCGATCAGGTCAACGGTTAAGGTCCAAAACGGGACGCTTAGAATCCGGGGTGCAAAACGCTTTCGGCGTGTTCGACTTGACTCTTTTGCTCAAGTGCTAGTTGTCGGGATGGGCAAGGCGGCGGGCAAAATGGCGCGGGCGCTCGAAGACGCGCTTGGGGGTAGTTTGAGCCGGGGCCTCGTTATCGTTCCGGACGGCTACAAAGAGCGATTGGATCGCACACCGATTTACGAAGCCGCCCACCCGCTACCCGACGACAAAAGCCTCGAGGCCGCAAGGAAGGTTAGAGAGCTCGCAGCGAGCGCGGACGAAAAAACGCTCGTGTTCTTTCTCGTGTCGGGCGGAGGTTCGAGCGTTATCGAGGAAGGGGCTTGCTTTCGTCTGGGCGAGGAAACCATCAAGCTAAGCATCGATGATTTGAGGGCCACGGTACAGCTTTTGCTTTTGAGTGGGGCGACGATCGAGGAGCTCAACGCCGTCCGAAAGCACCTCTCGGCGATCAAAGGAGGCAGGCTGTTGAGGCTCTTTGAGCGGGCGACCTCGGTAAGCCTGATTCTTTCGGACGTCGTTGGCGATCCAACGGACGTGATCGCATCGGGACCGACGGTTGGAGACACGACGACCTACGCCGACGCCCTTTATTGCATAGAGCGCCTCGGGCTTACGGAGAGGGTGCCCCAGGCGGCAGTCCGGTTGTTAATGCTTGGGGCTGAGGGCAAGCTTTCTGAGACGCCCACGCCAAACGAGCTCTCCCCTATACGCCATGAAGCCGTGCTGGTCGGGTCGAACCAAACGGGCCTTTTGGCCGCCAAACGGGCGGCGGGGCGTTTGGGTTTCCGGGTTCTTGCTCTCACAAGCAGGCTTCAAGGTGAGGCCAGGGAGGTGGGCAAGGTGCTTTGGGCCATTGCCCGGGATTGTGCCGAGAACGGCCTGATCGCCAAGCCTCCGGTTCTTTTGCTGGCCGGGGGCGAGACGACGGTTAGTGTCGCAGGCGAAGGGAAAGGGGGGCGCTGTCAGGAGCTTGCCCTTTCTTTTCTGTTGCAAGCGGCCAAGGAGGGGTTTTTCGAGGATGCCATCGTGGGCCTTATCGCCGCAAGCGACGGGAAGGACGGCAACTCCGATGCGGCCGGGGCCTTCATCGTGCCCAGCCTTTTCAAAGGCTTGGGATTAAGCCTACGGCAAATCGCGGCCTACCTGGATCGAAACGACTCGGCGTCTTTTTTTGAGCGGTATGGGGGAGTTTTTCGAACCGGACCGACGGGAACGAACGCGTGCGACTATGCGTTTTTATTGGTCCGGCCAAGACGCATAGCCTACAAAACAACCAAAGCAAAGGACAACTTATGGAATTGCGAAGAAAGCTTATCCCAAAGGCCACGTTTGAGCAGGCCTTAGAGGTCCTTAAAGGGCTTCTTAAGAAGGCCCCCTTCGCAGGGGTTGAGACCGTCCCCTTGTTAGAAGCCCAAGGCAGGGTGCTTGCTCAACCGATCCTGGCTGCCATGAGCTCCCCTTTGGGGATGCTCTCCGGGATGGATGGGATTGCGCTCAAGGAAAAGCCCGAAGGAATCACGGGGGAATGCGTGCTCGTTGAGGGGCGGGATTTTGCCTTCGTGGACACGGGCAATCCTATTCCGGAGCCATTCGATCGGGTTCTTATGATCGAGCGGGTTTCAAAGGGGTCTTTGGATGGCGTGCTCATAGATGCCAAAGACTGGCCCGAACCCTTCGACAACGTACGCCTCCTTGCAGAGGACATCGCAAGGGGGGAGGTTATCCTGCCTAAGGGGCGGAGGGTTTCAAGGGAGGCCGTGTGTCTGGCGGCCGTCGCGGGGGTTACGCAAGTGTCGGCGGCCAAGCGGCCCGTAGGGAGCATCATCCCGACGGGCTCCGAGATTTTGCCCGTGGGGTCTCCTGTAGTTTTCGGCCATATCCTCGATACGAACTCGCTCTACATCGAACGCACGATAGAGAAATTCGGCGGGATTGCCAAAAGGTTTCCCCCAGTTCCGGATGACCCGGCTCTCATCGCATCGGCCTTAAGGGGTGCCCTTGAGACCTCGGATTTCGTGTTTCTTGTGGCGGGAACCTCGGCTGGACGGCACGATTACGCCCACGGAGCGATTGAGGGGCTTGGAGAGGTCCTCTTGCATGGGGTTCAGGTTAAGCCCGGTAAGCCCCTTTTGATCGGTGAGGCCTTGGGAAAGCCGGTTATAGGAGTTCCTGGTTATCCATTTAGCGCGTTCGTTTGGATCGACGCGCTCGTTCCGGTGATCATCCAATCCATGATGGGGCAGGATCCTTTAGAGCGTGCTTTCCTTGAGGCGAGCGCCCTGTCTGGAATCTCCCGCACGAGGAAGGTTCGAGAGGTGCTTAGGGTGAAGCTTTTGGAGGGTCATTCAAAAAAAGAGGCATTTTTTGTCCCCTTATCGTCCGTGTCTTCAAGAATGCGGCCGACCGTCGATTCTGACGGGGATGTCGTCCTCGAAACGGGCGTAACGGACCTCGGAAGGGGTGAGACCCAAGAAGTCCAACTCAAAGGGGTTTACCTTGAGTCTCCCCCTAAGGGCTTGATCCTTGGGCTCATCGAGCCCTGCCTCGAGATGGCCCTTGCAAACTTAAGGTCGGCGTTGCGTATAGGCTGGGCGAGCGAAACCTTTAGTCTTCAGCGAATGCTGACGGAAGCCCTGAAGAGCCCTGGCGTGTTTTACGCTTCTAGCCTTCATTATGGAAAGGAGCGTCTTAGGGTAGATGAAGGGTGGGCCTTCGTTCCGTTGTTTACGCGTTCTTTGGGCGTATGGCACACCCCCGGGAGAGACATGCGCTGGGCCCGCTTCGACCCCGATTCCGACATCGAGTGGCTCTTTGAGAAGGTAGGCCTTAAGTGTGGCCGGCAAAGGCCTAAGAACGCCCTTTTTGTCTCAAGGCCACTCCAGATGATGGAGCTCCTCGATAAAGGAAAGATCGATTCGGGGTTCGGTGGAGCTTGGGGGCTTAAAGAAAACATAGAAGGGCTTGGGTTCGAAGAGCTGGGGGAAGACCTCTACGGCCTTTGGGCTTCAAGGCGAACGATAGAAGGTTTGGTTGGCTTTAAAGAGTGGCTTTACGACCTTAAAGGGGTCCTTAATCAGGCCAAGGAGGGCTTTAAGCCCCTTTTAAGGGTTAAAGAAGGGCAGGGGGTGCTCTCCTTTGAAGAGGCCGGCGCTTTGTTGGGGGAAGGAATCCTTTAGCTTTTTTCGACGACGATTCCTGCCTTGGCACCCGTGATTTCGTTGTCGTGCTCTCGGTAGAAAACGACGCGGAATGCGCCGAAGAGGTCCAACAGTTCACCCTCGTTAAGGAGGTGCTCGGCATTGGAAGGGCCAAATCCGTACTTGACCTGGCCTTTTGTATAGGTTTCCATAAAAAGCCTGCCCTTGGGTTTGAGCGCTTCCATGAGTACCGGCAAAAGGCGGCGCTCCAAGAAGTTGATGCATACAATTAAGTCTAGGCTGGCCGGGGCAAGGGCAATTTTTGTCAGGTCCGCCATGACGGGCTGGATGGCCACGCCATACTCGAAGGCGAGCCTTGAGGCCTTGATTAGCCCGGGTTTTGAAAGGTCAATTCCCGCCACACGGAAGCCAAGCCTCGCCAGGTACGCGGCGTTTCTTCCCTCCCCGACGGCTACGTCCAGCGCTACCCCGGGCGTTGGAAGAAAAGCGCGGTTCTCCAAAAGGAACCGTGCGGGGTCTTTTCCGAACACATAGCCTGGGTTGTTTTGGTAGCGCGCATCCCAATCCATTCAGGCCCCTTTTTAAAGGAAATTCGTAATGCGCTCATTGTACACAAAAGAGGGTTGATATGGAACGGAACCTAGAAGAGCTGAAAAGGGCAAAAATTGCACTCCGCGAACAAGCGCGCGTCGTCGTGTTGACTGGTGCTGGGGTGTCCAAAGAAAGCGGCGTTCCTACGTTTCGCGGAAAAAACGGGCTCTGGAAGGAGTTCCGGGCCCAAGAGCTCGCAACCCCGGAGGCCTTCAAGCGAAACCCGGCGCTTGTCTGGGAGTTTTACGAGTTCAGGAGGGCGCTTGTGTCCAGGGCGGTTCCCAACCCGGCCCACGTTGCCCTGGCGACGCTCGAAGCCCGCGTTCCTCGTTTTTGCTTGATTACGCAAAACGTAGACGGGCTGCATGCGCGGGCGGGCTCCAAAAACATTCTCGAGCTGCACGGTAACCTGTTTCGGACACGCTGCCTTGGCTGCGGGGTTCTTGAGGAAAGCTTTGCCGTTCCGATCGCCCAGAAGCTTCCTCCTTCGTGCCAGCACTGCGGAGGGTTGCTTCGGCCTGATGTCGTATGGTTCGGCGAGCCGCTTCCTGCGGGAGTGATGAACCAGGCCTCCGAAGAAGCCGGCAAGTGCGAAGCGATGCTAGTGATCGGCACCTCGGGGCTCGTTTTCCCGGCAGCAGGCCTGCCTGGGTTGGCCAAAGATGCGGGCGCGTTCTTGATCGAAATCAACCCCGAGTCCACGCCCCTTTCTCCCATGGCCGATGTATGCCTGAGAGGACCTGCCGCAAGCGTGCTTCCAAGGCTCCTTCAAGAACCTTAGGCCTCTTTAGCGCTCAATTTCTAGGACAATCCTCGGAAGGACCGTAGCGGCAGATCCTTGGATGTAGAGGTCTGTATATTCAAGGAAGGCTCCGTGTGCGATGTTGACCTCGATCAGCGTGGCACCCGAGCGCTTGGCATGCTCAGGAAGGCTTGCAGCCGGCATCACCTCCCCAGAGGTCCCGACAATCAAGTAGACGTCGGATTGCATCGTAAGCGAAAGCGCCCCGTCAAAACCCTGGATCGGTTCACCGAACCCTACGATGTCGGGCCGCATGGCTCCCCCGCATGCACAGCGGGGGATGGCCGAAAGCACCCTTTGAGCATCGGCGCTCTGGAGCGCTTCAATAAACGCGTGCGCCAAGCTAAAGAAACCCTCTTTGCCAAAAAAGCGTTTCTTTTGACAGTTCAAGCATACGAACCTGTAAATATTGCCGTGTAGCTCGAGGACATGTTTGTTGCCCGCTTCGGCATGCAGGTTGTCGATGTTCTGGGTAATCACGGCCTTCAATAATCCTAAGTCTTCGAACGCTTTGAGCGCGGCATGCCCAGGGTTTGGGGCCGCGCGCTTCAGTGTTTCGATAAACTCCAAGGAAAACGCCGCGAAGGCACCTTTTGGAAGCCTGCCTTGGGCAAGGCTCTTGGTGAGGGCTTG
>DDYN01000058.1 GCA_002347965.1 Nitrospirae bacterium UBA2233
CTCAAGCCCCATTTCCTTGGCAAGAAGAACCCAAGGAACCAGGTTTGCGTGGTGCTCCATTTCTGTGAGGACAATGGCATCCCCTCTCTTGAGGCGATGCCTTGCCCAACCAAGCGCAACAAAATTAATCGCTTCCGTTGCGTTCTTCGTGAACACTACTTCTTCCGGCCTGGCCCCAAGAAAGCGTGCTACCGCTTTTCTGGTCCCTTCGTAAGCTTCCGTTGCCTCCTCGGCTAGCGTATGAATTCCACGGTGCACGTTGGCGTTCATCGTGCTGTAGTAACGACGAACGCCCTCGATCACAGAAATGGGCTTTTGAGTGGTAGCCGCGTTATCGAGGTATACCAGCCTTTTGCCGTGCACCTCTCTCGAAAATACAGGAAAATCTTTCCTTAGTGAAGCCCCAACGGATTGTATGGCGGTAGTCATAGGACGTTTTCGACCTCCGTGGCGGGCTTAATGGAGTGCGCTACACGCCCGTCGAGCGGTTCCCGGAAGTCACCTGGAATATGCCCCAAAACAGGCTCCAGGAACCCTGCGACAAGCAGCCGGACCGCATCCTCTCTCGGAACTCCGCGGCTCATTAAATAGAACAATAGCTCTTCTTCCACAGGGCCTACCGTTACGCCGTGTTTACACTGAACTTCGTCGGTCAAAATTTCGAGCTCTGGAATGGATTCGGCCCGCACATCGCCCGAGAGCAACAAGTTTTGGTTTTCTTGGAACGCTTCGGAATAGGAGGCGTTTGTACCGATACGAATAAGGCCCGTGTACGCGCTTCTTGCTCGATCTTGCAAAACCACACGCAGGACGATGTTGCTGAACGTACGCTTCTCGACATGGTCGTGGAACGTATGGATGTCGCTCTTGCCCTGGCCAAATCCAAACACGGCTCCGGAGATTTCGCTCTTGGCTCCTTGTCCAGACAGGCAAGCCCCCAGATTCGCTTTGAGTACCCCCTCCCCAAAGCGGGCCAGTACCCATTTTAGCTCTGCGTTTGACCCTATTGAATGCCGAGCGGTCACGAATGCGCGTGTCGTCCCCCGAGTAAGGTCAATCTCGACGAGAGTAAGGGCCGCGCCTTCTTCTACAAGTACCTCTTTTACGGCATTCAGGTAGCCGTTCCCATTCCCTGTAAGCTCCCCTTCGAGGACTTCGACGATAGTCAAAGAAGCCTCCCTGGCTACGTGGATTAAAGACCTGTCCAGAACCAACCCTTCTCCCGATACGTGCTTCCTTAAAACAACGGGCTGGTCTATTTTCGCCCGCTCTGGAATCCGAAGGTACGCCCCCCTTTCCCAAAGCGCCAGGTTGAGCGCCTCAAACTTGCCAAACTCAGGCCCAACCAGCGCCCCAACCGGTACGGATTCGTCAGAGACGGCCTGCTGCAGGTCGGATAAGAGCAACCCGTTCGGAGCTTCCAGTTTGTATGTAATCTTTCCACGTTCGAGCATAGAGCTTATATTTTCAGGAATGATCCAGAATGCCTCTGGGCTGCTAAAGCGCCAAAGGGTACTTGCCCTGTCTGGAAACGGGGCCTGGGTATACACATTCCAGGCCTTGCGGCGAATGTTTTTTAGCTCTTCTGGCTCTTGAGCAAGCTCAAGGGGCGGCGTTGGAACGTTCATCCAACCGACCCTTCCATCTCCATCTCGATCAAGCGGTTCAGCTCGACGGCATACTCCATCGGCAGTTCCTTCACGAACTGCTCTATAAATCCGTTCACGATCAGAACACGCGACTCGTTCTCCGAAAGCCCGCGGCTCATCAAGTAGAACAACTGGTCGTCGCTTAACTTGCTAACCGAGGCTTCATGCTCAACCCGCACTTTCGGGTTGCCGATCTCCATCGTAGGGTACGTATCCGAGCGCGACGCCGGGTCGAGAATCAAGGCGTCGCACTTGACAGAAACTCGGACGTCTTCGGCATTCGGCGCTGTTTTAACCCATCCACGGTACGTCGTTCGCCCCCCTCCTTTCGAAATAGACTTACTCGTAATGGTCGAGCTCGTCCTTGGGGCCATGTGGAAGACCTTGGCACCAGCGTCTTGATGCTGGCTGGTTCCGCCAAACGCCACCGAAAGGATTTCTCCCCTCGCATTCTCGCCGGCCAAGACCACGCAAGGATATTTCATGGTGAGCATACTGCCTATATTGCCGTCCACCCACTCGACCGTCGCGTTTTTGTAGGCAATCGCCCTTTTTGTCACCAGGTTATAGATGTTGTTGGACCAGTTCTGGATCGTCGTGTAGCGAATGTAGGCGTCTTCGAGCGCAATCAGCTCGACCACGGCGGAGTGCAGCGAGCTCGAGCTGTACACTGGAGCGGTACAGCCTTCGATATAATGAACCCGAGCACCCTTGTCGGCAATAATCAGAGTACGTTCGAACTGACCCATGTTTTTAGCGTTGATTCGGAAGTAGGCCTGGAGAGGGATGTCTACACGCACACCGGGCGGAACGTAGATAAACGACCCACCTGACCATACCGCGCTGTTAAGTGCGGCAAACTTGTTGTCCGTCGGCGGGATTAGCGTACCAAAAAATCTTTTGACTATGTCTTCGTGCTCCATGAGGCCGGAATCCATTCCGAGAAAGATGACGCCCAGTTTAGAAATTTCGTCGCGGATCGAATGGTACACCGTCTCACTTTCGTACTGGGCGGACACACCAGACAAAAACTTGCGCTCCGCTTCCGGAATCCCTAGCCGGTCGAACGTGCGCTTGATGTCTTCGGGTACATCGTCCCAGGTCTGCCCCATTTGCTCGACAGGCTTGATGTAGTAGTAAATATCGTCAAAGTCGATCTTGCCTAAAGCCTCCTGATTGCCCCAGGTAGGCATAGGTTTCGCCCAAAACGTATCCAGCGCCTTATGACGAAACTCCCGCATCCATTCCGGCTCTTTCTTCATCTTGCTCATCATCTCGACGAGCTCATGGCTTAAGCCTTTTTTCGGGGCTCGAAAATAATACTCTTCGGGCGAAGAAAAGCCCCATTTTGACGCGTAATCCTCGCCGACCAAAATATCGTGAACAGGCTGCCTCATGGCAAGCTCCTTGATTTTCGTTTAGGCGGTTTTCACCGCAAGCCAGTCGTAGCCCTGTCGATCGATCTGGTTAATAAGCTCCGGTCCGCCGCTTGCAACGATGCGGCCCTCCATGAGCACAGCCACCCCATCCGGGCGGATGTAGTCTAGTATTCGCCGGTAATGGGTGATGAGGAGGAACGCGCTTTCTTCGCTTGCAACCCGGTTGATCCCCTCCGCCACGATCTTCAGCGCGTCAACATCCAGGCCTGAATCTATCTCATCGACAACGGCCACCTTGGGATTAAGCAGGGTCATCTGCAGTAGTTCTAATTTTTTCTTCTCCCCCCCGGAAAACCCGTCATTCACGTAGCGAGCGGCAAAAGAGCGCTCCATTTCAAGAAGGCCCATAGCCTTAACGAGCATCTCTCGAAACTCACGAATAGGAACCTCTTCCCCTCGTTTCGCCTTCAGGATGGCCCGTAAGAAATTGGTAACGCTAAGCCCTTGAACGACGACAGGATTCTGCATCGCTAAAAATAGCCCAACCTTTGCGCGCCTATCCGGGGACAACCCTGTAATGTCGTTTCCGTCCAAGACAATGGCCCCGCGCTTGATTTTATAGCCCGGATGACCCATTAGCGCCATCGAGAGCGAACTTTTTCCTGAACCATTCGGGCCCATCAGAGCAAGCTTTTCTCCCCTGTGAAGGACAAGATCAAGCCCCCTGATTACCTCCTTACCTTCCACTTCGACGTGCAGGTCGCGCACTTCGAGCAGGGACCTTCGATACTCCATTCTCCGCTCCTTTAAGCTTCCTTAACCAACAAGGCAGTAGAGTTCTGCCCACTAGCCCGTATTCGCTTTTGCCCGAACGTAGCACCTTCCTCGAGCACTTCTTGGAGAGTGACCGACGAAAGCGTTCTATTTATAAGTAAATCCAAGCGCCTCCAAACGGGAAGAATCGAACAGTTGTTCTGGGCCACGTGGATGCATTCTTGCAGGGCTCCAGGGTAGTTTTGACAGTTTTCAAAGCGCGATAACGGGCCCGCCAACGCTTGGAAGACTTCGTACAAAGAAAGGGCCGCGGCATCCTTGGCTAGCACATAGCCTCCTCGTCTTCCGCGACGGCCTTGAATGATCCCTGCCTTGCTCAACCTGTTCAATAGCTTACCCACGTAAGCAACGCTAAGGCCTTCCTCCCTGGCAACCTGCGGAATACTAAGGGACTTTCTACGTTGTGCCCTGGCAATCTGGAGAAGGCATCGCAATCCGTACTCCCATGTCGGAGCAATTTTCATCCTACGCCTCTTATTTTTTTAAAGCCCTTAGAGTTAATCTTAACAAATCATTACTGGTGAGTCAAGATTATTTACACAGACACTACGCCCGCTTTACGATGAAAACGGGGAAAAATCAGCGGGGTTCGAGTTCGGACTCGGTCAACCCACGCAGAAGCTCAAGAACCTCTTTGTAGCTTTGAGTGGAGTAGAGCGCCCTAGAACCGTAAGCCCTAGAGAGCCCTACCTTGATGGAGAAGGCGGTTGATGGGAGCACGGAGAACAGGTCTTCGTCTGTCCAGTCGTCTCCAACGGCAAGGATAAAATCGTAGTTACGGTTGGCCATCCACTCGAGCCCGGCAGCCCCTTTGTCCACCCCAGCATTCCGAATCTCCGTCACCTTGTTTCCAGGCAAGGCCTGAAGGTCCAGGTTTGCCGCAAACCCTTGTATCGTATCCAGAAATTCCGAAACCAGCATGGATACGGCCTCGAGGTCTGTAACCTGCCTGTAGTGCCAAACCAAAGAATATTCTTTTTCTTCGCTGAACGAACCGGGCAAGCTGTCTACAAATTTTTCAAGAATCTCGCCTACTTCCCCCTTCCATGCGTTGTTTAGAGGCTTTATTAAACGAAACTCTGCATTCTTTTCCCGAATCCATACGCCGTGCTCGGCCACAAGGCCGATAGGAAGGCTTCCAAACCACGAAAGGAGCGTTTGTTTGTCTCTGCCTGAAACAATCACAACATCGTTCTTGGTGTTCATTCCAAGTCGGTAAAGGAGCTGAAGCAGCTCATCTGTAGGCCTAGCCGCCTCGGGTGTCGGAGCGAACGGAACTAACGTGCCGTCATAATCCAAAAAAATCACGCGCTTCTGCGCTTGGTGGTATCTGCGGAGAATTTCTTCTTGAATCTGCGGGGAAAGAAGCCTCGAGTTAAACCTTCTTTCGAGCACTTTGATTGACTGGATTTTCTCGATAAACTCTTTGGCCCAGCGGACGACGTCGTAGCGTATGAGCCGATTCTGCATTAACTCGTTTCTGCGTCGCTGTTCCGCTTTTGGCATTTCCAGGGCTTCGCGTAGGGCCTCCACAATCTCTTCCTTTGAGTTTGGGTTGACAATCAAGGCCTCCGCCAGCTCTTTGTATGCTCCAGCCGTTTCAGATAAGATCAAAACGCCTTCTTTGTCCGGCTTTGAGGCGACATACTCTTTGGCAATCAGGTTCATCCCATCCCTTAAGGGTGTAACGAGCGCCACGTCCGAGGCGCTGTAGAGCGCAACCAGCGGGCAAAAAGGGAGAAAGCGGTACTGGTAAATCACCGGCGTCCAACCAATAGTCCCGAACCGGCCGTTTATTCGGCCGACAAGCTCGTCGATTTTACACTTCATGTCTGAATACTGTTCCACCGCAACCCTCGATGGAACCACGACGACTGCGAGCACGACCCGTTTTTGCCATTTTGGGTGTTGCTCAAGGAACATCTCGAAGGCTTGAAGTCGGTTTACGATGCCTTTCGTGTAATCAAGCCTGTCGATCGAAAGAATAGTACGGCAATCTCCGATCACTTCCTTAAAGCGCGTTGCTTCCTCCACGACAAGGGGGCTTTTGGAGGCCTCGTGGTATTTGCGAAAGTCGATCCCCATCGGGAATGCCCTGACTTCCGCTATGTGGTCGTCTAAAACAAAGCGTCCCATTTGATGCTCATGGCCTAAGATGCGCAGGACACACCGTAAAAAATAACGGCTGTAGCTGTAGGTATGAAAACCGATCAAGTCGGCGCCTAAAAGCCCTTCAAGAATACGGGCCGACCATTTCCTCGGTAAAATACGAAAGGTTTCAAACGAAGGGAACGGAATGTGAAGAAAAAACCCGATCGGCGCGTTTCTTAGATGTTCGCGCAGAAGCTTCGGAAGAAGCATGAGGTGATAATCCTGCACCCAAATCATGTCCCCTTCTTGATATACCTCAAGAATAGCCTTTAAAAACCTTCGATTGACCTCGACATAAGAGTTCCAACAGGCTTCCTCCAGGAAGACATGCTGCGTAAAATAATGAAAAAGAGGCCAAATTGTCTTGTTACAAAACCCATGGTAGAACGAATCCATCAGGTCTTCCGGCAAAAAGACGGGCCATGCGCGGCAATTCTGAAGCAGCTTCGATTCGACATCGCTTTCTAGCGCCTCTGGAATGCTCATTCCAGGCCAACCCACCCACGTGTAATCGGCCGCCTCCCCGTCCCTTAGCCTCCCCTTGAGCGAATCGAGGTAGGCGCTTAAGCCCGATACGAGCCCACCCATACTTTCCTTAAAACGAAAGGCGTCTTTGGTACGCTCTACGGTTACGGGCAGCCTGTTGGAGGCGACCAAAAGTCGCATGACGTTTCCTCCTTGGTATGGGCCGGTCTCTTGCGTTCGCGTTGACAAACCGCCTGTCAATCGCCTCGTCCTTAAGAAGCGGTCTCTTGCACAACCCAGAGGTTAAGTATACCAAGATCGGCTACAAACTGGAAGGCAAAATGGGAGTGGGTACTGTTTGAATGTATGCATTACATATTCGGAAAAACTGGTCGGGGCGAGAGGATTCGAACCTCCGGCCTCCTGCTCCCAAGGCAGGTGCGCTACCAGGCTGCGCTACGCCCCGATTCGTCGCTCATTCATCCGAGCGCTTTAGGCCTGCAAACAGGCGTTCTAATGCCTTGGCACGGTGAGAAATCTTGTTTTTCTCTTCAGGGCAGATTTCGGCGAGCGTTTTACCCAAGAAAGGAACAAAAAAAACAGAGTCGTAACCGAACCCCCGCAGCCCCCTAGGCTCTTCAAGGATCCGCCCCTCGATAAACCCTTCGGACGTGATCGTGCTTCCCGTAGCGGGGAGGAATAGCGCTAGACAGCAAACAAACCTCGCTCCCCGACGTTCGCCATGAACCCCTTTCAATGCCTCGAGGAGCAGCAGAACCCTTTCACGATCCGAGAGCTTTGGCCCCCCAAACCTGGCCGAATGAAGCCCTGGAGCACCGGAGAGCGCTTGTACTTCTAAGCCGGAATCATCCGCCAGGCTGGCTGCTTTTAGCGTATGCCCTACCCACTCCGCCTTCAACCTGGCGTTCTCGCAGTAACTCGTCCCCGTTTCGTCGGGAAGCTCAAGACCCTCTGGAGGGCCTTCTATTTTTACATCCAGGCCATGATCCAGGAACAGAGCCGCGAACTCGGCCAATTTACCCAAGTTTTTTGTGGCCAGTACAATCTGGCTCGTTTGAACCTTACAAGACGAAGTCACAGCAGGCTTAGCGCGTTCTTCTGGACTTCGATCAGCTCGAAGACGGCCTTCTTTGCGATTGCAAGCATCTCATGGAGCATGGCCTCCGGAAGGGGTTTGCGCTCGGACGTCGAGAGAATCTCCACGATTTCCCCCCTTGAAGTCATCACGACGTTCATGTCTACATCGGCCCTTGAGTCCTCCGGATAGTCTAGGTCTAAAAGGATCTCGCCGTCTACGAGCCCTACGCTTATGGCAGCGAGAAAATCGTCAAGGGGTATTTTCTGGACGAGCCCTATCTCCTGCATACGCTTGAGCGCCAAGAACATGGCCACGAACCCTCCTGTAATGCTCGCAGTTCGTGTTCCGCCATCCGCCTGAATAACGTCGCAATCGATCCATAGCGTCCGCTCTCCACCCAGACTTCCTAGGTCTACCACGCTCCTTAAGGCTCTTCCAACCTGACGCTGAATCTCTACCGCACGGCCGTCTTTTCTGAGTGAGGAGATCTCTCTAGGCTTTCTTACGGCGCTCGAACGGGGCAACATGGCGTACTCCGCCGTAACCCACCCCTGCCCCGTACCCTTCAAAAACGGCGGGACTTTCTCCTCGACGCTCGCGGCGCACAAGACGTGCGTATCCCCCATACGTATAAGCGCAGACCCTTCGGCATATTTGAGCACATTCGTGGAAATGTTTATTTCTCGGAATTTGTCTGCTGCCCGTCCTTGTCTTGCCATCAACGCGTCTCCTTCTTGCCCGTTATGGATGTAATCATTTGGAGGGCAGCAAGGTAGGATTATGCTGTTCCAACGCTTGTTGTAGCGGCTCGGGCTGACCGACGACGACACTCAGCAACCTATCCGGGAATAAGCACGCCTTGGCAGCCTGAAGAACGTCTTCTTTGGTTAGCGCATTCAGGTGATCTTGGTAATCGAGGATGTCGGTAAGCGGAAGCCCGTAAAAAAGGCAGTTTGCAAACCGGTCCGCTACGCTGTCTACAGGTTGAAGTTTTAGCGGGTATCCGAGCACAAGACTAGATTTTGCATCCGTAAGCTCTTCATTGGATGGGGGCTCTACCCCCATTTGCCCGACAAGAGTCCCAACCAAAGAAAGCATTCGTGCCGTTTCGGAAGTTCGGGTAAACGTTCGGACGAGGAATAGCCCAGAATTATTGTACGAGTCAAAACTCGACCTAATCGAGTACGTCAGCCCTTCTTGAACCCTAGCCTTCTCGAACAAGCGGGACGAGAAGGCGTTCCCTCCCAAGATGGAGTTCATCAGCAAAACACGGAAACGATACGGGCTCCCGGCTGCAACGCCTTCATGCCCCATGACAATCTGAGCCTGGTTGGCTTCTGGAAATGGCACGATAAACACGCCGGCCTTGGGGGCTTGAACCGGGTTGGCAAAGGGTTTCTCCTCGTCGGTTCTTTGAAGCGCCGCCAGCGCGTTTTGCAGAAGTTTTTCTTGATCCGACAAGGGAAGCGGAGAAACCAGCGTAACGACAGTTCCCCTGGAAGCCTTCAGCCCTTCAGTATAATAAGAACGGACATCCTCCGGCGCGATAGCCTCAATTCCTTCCTGAGTGCCCAAGGGAGAATGGGCGTAGGGGTGCTCGCGAAAATAGGCTTCGTAGAAGCTCGCCTGGGCTACCCACGACGGGTTGGCTCGATTGTATGCTAACTCGCCAAGCTGAAGCTGCTTTTGCCGCTGAAAATCTTCCGTAGAAAATGTCGGATGATTCAACAAGCCTCCGATCAGGCCGAGCGCTTTTTGCAAAGAAGGGGCGATACAGGTCAGCTCGACATACAGACCGTCCCGGGTGACGCTCGCATCGAAGGAGGCTCCGAGCGTTTCGAGCTTTTTTGAAAGCTCTAAATTTCCAGAAAGCAGCTTGGATGCGAAGTATGCGAGCCCTTCCCTGCCTTTGGGGTCTAACGCACTTCCAGCCGGAAACACCAGCTCGAGAGATGCCAAATTCCCGCTACTCCAACGCATGACAAACGTCTGTACGCCGTTTTCCAGGCTGCCCACTCGATGCTCCGGAAAAGAAACTTTCGTGAATTGCACGCTCCCCTCCTCGGCCGTTGCCAATCCAAAAACGAATGAGGTAAAGACGATCAAGCAAGCTAGGAAACGTGTGGCTCTCATAAGCCTAAGAACCTCCTTCCGCCTTGGAGACGAGGTCAACAAACGTCGCGCGCTCCGGCTTAAAGTAGGCATTAACCACCCGCTGAACATCCTTAGGCTCGAGCTGGGACAGCTTTTCGTACAAAGAAGACAAATAAGACGGATCGTCCGCGTTGACGTAAGAAAGCCCGACCTCAAACGCAAGCCCGTTCACCCTCTCGAGCGCCTTGCCCCTTTCGAGGGCTAGCTGGCTTTTCCCCATTTCGAGCTCTTCGGGTGTGGGGCCATTTGAAGAAAGCCGTCCGAGCGTCGCAAACAGCTCTTCTCTAGCCTTAAGAGCATCCACGCCCTCCCTGAGCTGGAGATACACGATAAACAACCCTGGATAGCGACCCCTCGAGTCGATCGCCTGCACCTCTGTCGCTACGGGCTTGTTCACGACTAGGTCCTGGTAAAGCCTCGAGCTTTTTAGGCTCGAATTCCCCAGGATCTTCTCGAGCGCCATAAGGGCCAGGGCATCCTCGTGCTTGAAAGGGGGTACCTTAAACCCCCCAACCGTGGCACGGTATTGCACGTCGCTCCGAACAACCTCTCTGATGCGCTCCTTTTCTTGGGTAGGCTCTTCTGGAATCGAACCCCTCATGGGAGCAGAAGGCTCCAAGGCTCCAAAATGGCGCTCCACGAGCTGAATGGCCTGCTTCGATTCCACGTCTCCCGCGATGACTACAAGGGCGTTACTTGGAGAGTAAAACCGCCGGTAGTAATCGAGAAGCTTCTCCGGCGTAATTTGATCGAGCGCCTCCATCGTTCCTGTCGTATCGATACGGTAAGGGCTCGACAAAAACGCCCCTTTGTAAAGGTTTTCGATCAACAGCCCGTCCACGTCGTTCTCGACCCGTAATCGGCGCTCCTCTTTCACGACCTCCCGCTCGGAAGCAAGCGTTTGCTCGGTAATGGTAAGGTTTTTCATCCTATCGGCTTCGAGCTCGAGCACCTTTTCAATTCCCTGCGTCGGCACGTCGGCATAGTAGAACGTAAAATCCTTCGAAGTGCCGGCGTTGACCTGGCCGCCCATTCGTTGAACGATCTTAGGGTACTCCTCGGGGCCAACCTTTTGCGTTCCTTTGAACATCATGTGCTCGAGCAAGTGCGATATGCCGGCAATCTGATCCGTCTCGTCGACGGACCCTACCTTATACCAAACCTGGACGCTCGCCACAGGAAGCCGGTGATCTTCTCGGATAACCACCCCCAAGCCATTTTTCAGCGAGGAGAGCGTGACCTTTTCCCCCTCGATGGCGTACACGCCCTCGCCTTGATTACCCGAGCGATAAATCTCCAAGCCCCACCTCCCAAGCAATAGAACTCCGCCGCAAAGCGCCCCTAGGACAATCAGCCACGCTACCCGCCTGCGGGGACGCCTCGCATTAAAGCTATATTTATCCACTTGACCTCCGGACCAGCGCTTAAAGGCTCGAGCCTACGACGAGACCCTTAGGCTCTGGCGGAAACGACTTCCATTTGAGCTCAATCTCAATCTTGGCTTCGCTCTCTTTCTTCTTCGCTTCGATCTCGAGCTTGATAATCTCTGCCGGGGTAAGTACGATGCTAGACGGCCCGGAGCTTAGAAAAATCCGTCCATTCTTAAACCCTTCGACGAGACCCTCGAGCATTTCGATTACCTGACTGAGCGATGCTGTCGTGTCGATCGAAAACTCTTCTTTGTCCTTCTTGCTCATACCGAGAACCTCCTAGACGGCCTTGTTTTTAAGGGGTTCATTCTATCACAGCTTGCGCGCGGGTTAAAGAGAGCGAACGGCATAGCGCGACCTGGATCCTGAAGGCCCTTCTCTCTAGAGGAGGACATGGAAACTACGGCTTCAGCCTTTTGCGTGGAAATTTCACGCACGCGGTCACCGCCCCCTCTTGGCCACCGCGAGAAAAATCGGGTATTGCCGCTCATTTTTTACGGCCACATGGACGGTTTCGATGTAAACATCGCAGAAGCCTGCCGCCTCTAAACTCTTGACGACGTTGCACCGGTTAAACCCGTAATAAGCCGGTTTTGGCATCCCGGGGGAGTGAAAGCTGCCGTCTTCTTCTTCAAGGTCGGCGATCGCCACCCATCCGTTTGGGCTAAGCGTGCCATAAAAGCGCCGAAGCACCCCTTCCGTGTCGGGAATATGGTGTAAGAGCATGGAGGCCACGAGCAGGCCAAACGAGGATTCCATTGACTGGCCCGTGGGATCATAAAGGTCTGTATCCACGTTGCACAACCCAAGACGGGAGAGTTTTTCTCGTAGAACTGAGAGCATCCCCTCCGAAGCATCGGTAGCAAGAACGCGCTTTACCTTCGGGGCAAGGAGAACGGTAAGTAGCCCGGTGCCCGCCCCGCACTCAAGAACCTCCGTATCCTCTGACAGCGGAACCAACCGGAGAATTGCCCGGGAAATTGCTTCGGCTGTTTGCTGACGCCTGGGGTCTTCATCGTAGCCCTGGGCCAGCTCATTAAAGGTTTTTGCACTCATCCTTGTTCTTCCCGATTTTATCGAATTAGCGCGGGTTGTTTCCCTTACGCTATTCTAAACAAAAGCGATCCAGACGGACAACCGAAACGCGACTCCACCTAAAAAAACCGACCAGATAGGACATCAACCCCCGGGAGTTCGGTTTGACGCATAAACCTTTTATGGGCCTCCTTCCTTCAATCGCCCCCAAGAAGGTGCTACATTGAATGAAGATATACAGAAAGAAAAGGAAAAGTTATGCGCAGCGACATAATCAAGCAAGGGATCGAGCGGGCTGGCCATAGGGCGTTGCTTTATGCCTGCGGCCTCAAGGAAAAAGACTTCTCCAAGCCGTTCATCGCCGTTGCCAACGCCTACAACGAGATTATCCCCGGACATACACACCTAAGAGAGCTTGCCGGCTGGGTCAAGCGGGGCATACAAAAGGCCGGTGGGGTCGCGTTTGAGTTCAACACGATCGGCGTAGACGACGGCATAGCCATGGGGCACGAAGGCATGCGTTATTCGCTGCCATCGAGGGACCTCATTGCGGACAGCCTAGAGGTCACGCTCATGGCTCACGCCTTTGACGGCGTCGTATGCCTGGCAAGCTGCGATAAGATTGTTCCCGGTATGGCTATCGGGGCCTTAAGGGTAGACATCCCTGCAATTTTTTTAAGCGGAGGCCCGATGGCCAAGGGGTTTGACGAAGAAGGCAAGCCCCTTGACCTGATCAGCGTGTTTGAGGCCGTGGGCGCCAGGAGCGCGGGGAAGATCGACGATGCCAAGCTAAAGGCCGTTGAACAGGCCGCGTGCCCAACCTGCGGGTCTTGTTCGGGCCTTTTCACCGCCAACTCGATGGGCTGCCTGCTCGAGGCCATGGGTTTAAGCCTTCCTGGGAACGGTACGGCGCTTGCCGTCTCCGAGCTTCGCAGGAACCTGGCCTACGAGACGGGCAGGCGAATCGTGGAGGCCGTCTCGAACGGCAGGAGGCCTTCTACGGTACTGTCCGCAAAGAGCTTCCGCAACGCCTTCGTCTTAGACACGGCCATCGGCGGCTCGACCAACACCATTCTCCATGGCCTTGCGCTGGCCAAAACGGCCGGCGTGCCGATATCGCTGGAAACGATCGGAGCGCTTGCCAAAGACGTTCCCCAGATCGTGAAGATTGCTCCCGCGTCGAGGGTTCACATGGAGGACCTCCACCGGGTTGGAGGGGTTATGGCCGTCTTGAAGACGCTACGAAAAAAACCCGGGCTCATCGCCTCCGATGCGCTGACGTTGTTTGGAAACCCCATTGGGGACTTCATCGATCAAGCGCCAGAGCCTGACGGAGACGTCATTCGTCCGCTCGAGGCGCCCTTCAGGCAGGACGGAGGACTGAGCGTTCTTTTCGGCAACCTTGCTCCAAAAGGCTGCGTGATCAAAACAGGGGGAATCGACCCCGGTCTAAAGGCGTTTACTGGACGAGCACGCGTGTTCAACGAGGAGAAAGAGGCGATGACCGCCATTTTGAACGGGCAAATCCAGCCAGGCAGCGTCGTAGTGATTCGCTACGAAGGCCCGAAGGGCGGGCCCGGCATGCCAGAAATGCTCTCCCCAACCTCCGCGTTGATGGGAAGAGGCATGGACAAAGAAGTTGCGCTCATTACCGACGGCCGGTTCTCTGGAGGCACCCGCGGAATCTGCGTGGGCCACGTATGCCCCGAAGCGGCAAAAGGGGGGCCCATCGCCTACGTCGAAGACGGCGATCCCGTCGTAATCGACCTAATCTCTAAAGAAGTCCGGCTTGAAATCGACCAAACCGAGCTCGAGATAAGGAAAGAAAGAACTCCAATACGACAAAAGCCTCTTAAAGGCTACCTTTCCCGGTATGCGTCCTTGGTGGGGGACGCTTCCGAAGGGGCCCTTTTGGATGGCTGAACGGGTTGGGTTTTTTGTCCCTTGTTTGATCGACAACTTCGAGCCCGACGTCGCAATCCATGCCATCGAAGTCTTGAAATTCGCCGGGTTTGCGGTGGTTGTCCCAAAAAACCAGACCTGTTGTGGTCAACCTTGGTTCAACGTAGGCCTTCCTAAGCTTGCACTGCCGTACATCGAAAGGTTCGTAAACTGTTTTGACGGGCTAGAGCTGGATGCGGTCGTCGTCCCTTCCGGGTCTTGTGCAAGCTTTCTTGCAAAGCACGCACCGGAAACGGCCAAAAGAAAACCCGGGCTTTACAAAAAGATGAAAGAACTCTCGGCCAAAATCCGGGAGTTCAGCGACCTTGCCTACGGCAAGCTCAAGGGCGTCCCCTTGGCATTACCCAGGCCAACAAGAGTGTTTTACCATAACTCCTGCCATATGGGCCGAGAGCTCGGAATCATAGAGCCTCCGCTTGCGTTGATCGATCAAACGGGGGGCGTCAAAAGAGAAGAAATCCCCCTGCCTTTGCCATGCTGCGGGTTTGGGGGTGCATTCAGCACGCTTCTTCCGTTCCTCTCGTACAGAATAGGCGAGCGTAAGCTCGAAGAGATCGCCAAAACCGGGGCAGAAGTAGTGATCAGCGCCGATTCCGGCTGTCTGATGCACCTATCGAGCATCGCCAAGAAGCGTCCAAACAACGTTCGCTTCGTCCATTTGGCGAGCTTCCTTTATGAGGCGCTCCCTAAGCCATGAGGACGCGCTTTCCGCTACTCGACACTCCCTCGCCCAACCTCCAGCTAGAAGCCAACCTAGATAACGCCATCGCACACTACTTTCAGAAACGCGCGCTTACACTGGCCGAAATTCCCGAGTATCAAGATTTGGTCCAGCGCGCAAGAAATATCCGCCTGGATACCTTGAACGACCTTCCTTCGCACCTCAAGCGCTTCCGCGGCGTACTCGAAAACGCCGGAGTTCGCGTAATCGAGGCTAAATCGGCCGAGGAGGCCCGCAGGGCTGTCTCTGACATCGCCAAGCGTCACGATGTCAAGCGGGCGGTCAAGTCCAAATCGATGCTTTCGGAAGAGGTCCGCCTCAATGAGTTCCTCGAGGAATCCGGGGTCGAGGTCGTAGAGACCGACTTGGGCGAGCTTATTGTCCAGCTGGCCAAAGAAAAGCCTTCGCATATCCTTACGCCTTGTATCCACAAAAGCCAGCGCGAGATTGCAGAGCTTTTTAGCCGGGTCTTCAAAAGGGACGTTCCGGACGAAGAATCGGCCATCGCCGAGCTTGCCCGCGTATTCTTGCGGGAAAAGTTTTTCTCGGCCGACATGGGGCTCACCGGAGTCAACTTTGGGGTAGCCGAGACGGGTACGTTGGCATTTGTCGAAAACGAGGGGAACCTAAGGTACTGCGCCCTTCTCCCCAGGGTTCACGTGGCCCTCATGGGGATAGAACGGATCGCTCCAGACATGGAAACCCTGGGTACGCTTCTGACCGTACTGACGCTTGCGGGCACAGGCCAACGCGCAGGCGCCTATACGACGCTCCTTTCTCCGCCCGAGTTTGGGCGCAAGGCTCCCAAACAAGGCCGTTTTTTCTATTTGATCCTCGTCGACAACGGGAGATCCGGGCTTCTTTCTGACCCCAAAAGGCGCGAGACGCTCGCCTGCATCCGGTGCGGAGCATGCCTAAACGCTTGCGTAGTGTACCGTCACATAGGGGGGCACGCCTACCAAGCACCCTACATGGGGCCCATAGGGGCCATTCTTATGCCCGGTATTCATCCTAAAGGAACGGAACATCTCGGGTTTTTCTCGACGCTCTGCGGCGCTTGTAGAGAAATCTGTCCCGTTGGAATCGACATTCCTGGCCAGCTTCTAGCCGTAAGAGAACAGTTCTTTCGCCACGCCACGCGCTCGCCGGCCAGGGGGGTTCGTTACTTGGCCTTCTTGTTGGCCTCCCATATCGGCAGACATCCGAGGGTTGCCTCTTTAGCAAGGCGCGTTTTACGGCTCATGCTCGCCGCTCCCTGCCTCAAACATGTCCTTGGCTGGGGAAAAGTCCGCGACCTACCGGTTCCTGCGTCCCGCTCCTTTCAGGAAAGGTTTTGGGGTGACCGCACAGACGCTGCTTGAGCAATTTCTGAGACAGGCCGAAAGACTCGACATTGCCGTCTTTCCAGACAGGCCAACCCCGGCGCTAAAGGAATGGCTCGACAAAATCCGAACGGCTACCGGCTTTCAACAGGCATGGGTGGACCCAGACATGGAAAACTCTCCCCCCTTCCTCGAAGAAGCCCTATCTGGGTCCGGGTTTCAAGGCGCTTTTCCGTTGGAGCCCCAGGAGATTAACTCCTCCCCAAACGTGGCACTGGGCGTGACAAGGGCGGATTTTGGGCTTGCCTATTCAGGGTCGTTAGCCTTCATCAGGGCCAACCCGCTTGTAACGCTCGTCCCGGCTGGGCTTCTTGCGGTGCTCGATGCAAAAAAGATCCTCCCAGCCTACAAAGAGCTCTTTTTAGCGCTTACATCCCCTCTTCCTGCCATTCTTAGCCTTGTCGCCGGGCCAAGCCAGACCTCTGACATCGAAAAAAAATTAATCAAGGG
Source organism: Nitrospirae bacterium UBA2233 (assembly GCA_002347965.1). GTDB lineage: Bacteria > UBA2233 > UBA2233 > UBA2233 > UBA2233 > UBA2233. The sequence goes on from DDYN01000058.1 coordinate 16,712, forward strand.
AGTACACGGGCCAAAATGGGTAGCCATCCTCCTGGACGGCTGATTGTTGCCAGCCCGGAGCATTCTTCCGACCTTTTCTACAAGACGGGCTTTCTTGCCCCGGATCCCGTCGTGTTCTTGGAGCAAGGCGCCAAAACATCCCTTCTTGTCAGCCCTCTCGAGTTTGCCAGGGCACGGGCGACGGCAAGAGTTACGGAGGTGCTTTCTTTGGAGAGCCTCCGGAGCGCGCTGCAAAGCCCAGGCGAAACGCTAAAGCTTCCAGAGCTTCTCGGTCGTTTCCTTCTTTCAAAACAAATCGAATCGCTCCTCGTCCCGCCCGACTTCCCGGCAGTGTTCTATGTCGGCCTTTCTGCGATGGGCCTTAGAGTCGATGTCCAACAAGAGCTGCCTTTCTTTCCGGAACGGCTGCAAAAATCCCGTCAGGAGGTGGGGTGGATCAAGGCTGCGATTGAGGCGACAGAGCATGCCCTTCAGGTTGTCGTGGACA
>DDYN01000006.1 GCA_002347965.1 Nitrospirae bacterium UBA2233
GAGCGAAACCAGAGCTCTGGAGTAACGGAGATTGCGGAAGGGCCGCCGTTTTTAAGGCTACAGGCCAGATAAAGGACATCTTCGTCCAAAAACCCAACCTTGAGTTTGGCCTGCAGGTCGCCATCGTTCGCCATTTCTTCGATTCCATAAGGCCAGAAAACGACATGTCTCGTTTCTGCAGGGGCAAAGCGCCGATCCCCACTCAAAAGAAAGGCGATGCCCCCTGTGCCAAAGCTTCCGTTCGTGAAGCTCGCAAGCGCGCTGTAGTAGGCTATCCCCCCGAAATGATCGTCTTGAGTCGCCTTGACCCCAAAGTGTGAGCCGAAATCCGATAGAACACCGCCGAAAGTTTCGCCCGAGACGTACCGCGGGGCGCCTTCGAGGCTCACGGCATGGCCGGACGGAACCGGGCAAAAGAAACAGAGGGAAAGAATGGAGAGAAAAGGCAACCCCAAAAGCAAACCCTTACTCCTAGGCATTGCTCCCCCCAAGAATTGCGGGCTCGACGTAGTTCACGAAGTACTCACAAAGCAGCTTCCCATCGTCCCATATGGGCGAGGGGAAGAAGTCAGTGAGGGCTCCTGCGGGTGCGTTATCAGGGTTCCGGTTGAGCTTCTTGAATGGCACGTTCGTGGCGGCCTCATAGAGGCTGACCCCGGGCAACGTGCACTGCCCTGCATTAATAATTCCGCTTGCCGAGGCGTGAAAGCGCTCGCCTTGGACGACAAAGAGAGGGATATCAAGCTTTGGAGCATAATTGGTGGCTAGCCCAACAAACCCGAGGCCTTCGAGCGGCTCCCAGAGTGCCCGTTCATACACGCCTTCGGGAACCTGCCCGGCCAGGTTCGTTAAGGCCGGGCCAACACCTGGTAAGGGGCCTACCACCATATCCACGAGCGAGGCCTCATCGCCCACGGGCTCGATTGAAAAAATCAGCTTTACCCTTTTGTCGGCCATTAAGACCTTTTCGATGACCGGATAAGTCGCCCCGTGGCTAAAACCGACAACGGAGATGTTTTCTTTATTAATTCCTCCGAGCGACTCCGTAAAGCTCAAAATCCGCTCGTAGTCTTCTACAAACGTGAGTGAGAGCATCAAGACGGCAGGAGGAAAGGGCGAGCTGGCCCCTAGGCCGTAGCGGTTTGGCTCGAGAAATTCTTGCGGCGTGGCTGCACCAGCGCCAAGCATGAACGCGCCGCGCGGGTCCCAGGTAACGACGACAAACCCCCTTTTGGCCAGGAACTCCGGCGTAAACGGCGGAAAATAGACCTCCCAGGCCTTCGAATACTCCCAGCTTCCAGGGCATAAGACAATCACGGGGGCGTTTGGAGAGGGGTCTGCCTCGAGAACATGGACAACGAGATCACCTTTAATCCCGCCCCCCTGTGTTGGGATACGCTGCGTTGTCTCGGACACCCCATCTTTGATGCTAAGCTCGGGCGTACCGGCAGCGCTCGCGCCCTTTGGCGGAAAGGGCAACAAAACCAAAACCCCCAGGGCCAAAGCTATCATCCCAAGGCCATGCAACAAGCCTCCGAGCGTGATAGGCGGGACATTCTTGTACCGCATTGTTAGAGCCATACCCGTCGGGGCTGGAAAGCCCCGGGCTTCGTTCTTGTCGTGCTGCCGCCTAGAGCCTTGGCAAGAGCCACGCATCCACGTCTGCATAGACCCGCTCCTTGCCCAATTCGTTGAAGATCTCGTGGTAAAACCCGTCGTACGGGTGAAAGGCTTTGTCTTTAACGGCGAGCGCTTCGTAGAGCTGCTTTACCGCCTGAGGGGGAACGATGACGTCATCGGAGCCTTGAAGAACCAGAACAGGCGTGCGAAAATTCCCCGCCTCGTCCCAGATTTTGATCATGGCCTTGCCCGACTCGGCCGTGAACCGAAGCTTCATCGGCTCGTGGCATACCAAAGGGTCCGATGCATAAGCCTGGGTGTTTGCCGTATCGTGGTTTAACAGGCTTGGGTCAATTTGGGTTCCGGGCAGTGGGGTGTCCGGCAGGAGCCTTGCCGCGCCGCCCAGCACGGGCACGATAGCCCTGGCCGCCGCAACGTTCACGGCCACCCGGCCCATCCCTGGCAAGGCAAGAAACATACCCACGCCTGGCCCCGACACGATCAGGCCCTTTAAGTCTTCTGGGTGGACAAGCGCGTAGCTTAGCGCAATCTCTCCGCCTAAGCTGTGGCCTAGCATGAAGACATCTTCTACCCCCTCCTCTTGCTTGACGCGCTCGATGAACGTCTTTAAATCCTCGACATAGTAATCGAAGCGCTCCGGGTTCCAGCGTGGCCCCTCCGAGCGGCCGTGCCCTCTGTGATCGAGCGCATAAACAGAAAGCCCTTGACCCAAGAAGTGCTCGGCCATTTCTCGGTAGCGGCCGGAGTGCTCCCCAAACCCGTGCACCAAAACGATAGCCGCTTTTGACTGCGGCACTTTCCATGAGCGTATGAAAAGCTTGACCCCGAGAACCCCTTGAAAGAAGCCCTCCTGGGGCGCAACCTCTTGCTCAGCAAACAACGGCACGCAAAGGCTCAAACCGAGGAAGCCGGCCATCATCGCTTCAAAGAGTGCTTCAAACTTCATTGCCCCCTCCTTTCGTGATTGGGTTTAGTATATTATATGTTATTTTTCCCATAACCCCTCGATGGGGCCAAGGATGGGGTTCGCTAAAAAACCAATGCTCCGCTGGTTTCGTTCGTGCTGGATAATGGCCTTAAACACCGGCGCGAAAATTCCCATCCCTTTCGAGGGATTGAGGGCATAACGAATAAACATAAGGCAACAGAAATGATAAGTGGGTCTGAATGAACCGCTGGAACAAGCAGCCATTCGTAAAAATTGAAGCATTGTAGCCAACCATCCCGTCGTCATCCTTACGAAAGAAGGGCTTCTGCACCCTATGGCAAATCGGCCAAGGAGGCCGCAGACTCGGGCGGCTCCGTGGGTCTTGCCTACGCACGCCGATAAGGTATGCTAAGAGCTATGAAGCAACAGCTTGAGTGCCCTCCTGGGATGATCGGCGTGCTCGTGGTTACCCACGGAAACTTGGGCAAAGAGCTGGTGGACATCGCCCAGGCCATCGTCGGCGAGATTCCTTTTTTGGAGTGGATCGGGGTTTTTCCAGAAGACACGCCGACCCAAATTGCCGACCAGATTGATTCTGTTCTTAACCGCTGGAGAAAGGAAGAAATCGGGAGGTTTTTGATTCTCACCGACATGTTCGGGGGAACGCCATCAAACCTTGCCCTCCCCTACTTGGGCGAACACTCTGAAGTCGTCAGCGGAACCAACCTTCCCATGCTCATCAAAATCCACCAGAACAGGGACGAACCCTCGCTGAGAAAGCTCGCCAAGCTAGCCCAAACAGAGGCCCAAAAGAACATCTTTATCGCCTCCGAGCTGCTTGGAAGGCGCTCGATGCCTTGAGCGCAAGAAACCCGCCCCCTAGGGGAACGACGGACATGGGCGAACACCCAAAAGCGTGCATACGAATCGACAAGCAGCTTCGCTGGTGGCACGAGGGCGGGGAGATTCTTCACCCGAGATTGCTCGAGTTCCTCCAAAAACACCTTCGCTACGAGAGCAATTCGGGCTTCTTTCTTGAAGACAAAGAAGGAAGGGTAGCCGTAGAGGTTGAAGACACCCCTTTTCTTGCCCACGCCGTCTCGATTGATGGCCAAGGCCTGGCTGTTCGCCTGCCAAACGGAGAGACAAGAACGCTCGATTCGGGGTCTTTGCGAATCGGCGAAAACGGCGGGCTGTACGCCAAAGTGCTTCCCGAGGGCTACGAGGTGAGGCTTTCGAGGCAGGCGCACGAAAGGCTTTTGCAGCGGCACCTCACCCAAAAGAACGGGAAGTTTTTTTTGAGGCTTAAAGATAAGCTGCTGCCCATCTCGACGAACCCATCTTAACCCATGAGTACACCGGCATTCGCTAGGGTCGCATTGCTCGATGGCCCACCGGAGCCGTTGACTTATCTTATTCCAGCCGAATCGGCGGGCCTGATTGCGCCCGGCTGGGCTGTAGAAGCAGAGCTTGGAAGGCGCAGAGCGCTCGGGCTTGTACTAGAGACTTTGCCAACCCCAGATGTTGACTGCGACATCAAGCCGCTAAAGCCGCTTGGAGACGGCCCGATTCTGCCAGCAAGCCGCCTGCCGTTCTTGCAATTCCTTGCCTCTTACTATTTTTCTTCGTTGGGACAGGCCGCATCGCTTTTGCCGTTCCGCTCTTTTGAAGCACTCGCCAAGCGCTCAAGGGCAAAGAAGGCGGCCAAGCTGGAGCCCAAAGCGTCGGTGTTTCCGTCGTGGGAGGTCAGGCCAAGGCTTACTGGCGAGCAAGAGGCAATTTTTCGGGAAATCGCCCCCGAAGTTAAATCTGGCGTGTTTCACGTTCATCTGGTATTTGGCACCACTGGGTCTGGAAAAACCCTTCTTTACCTCTCGCTTGCCGCCTTGGCGCTCAAAAAAGGCCTTTCTGTGCTGTATTTGCTACCCGAAATCGGGCTTACTGAGGCGTTTACGGAAAAAATACGCTTGCTCATCTCAGGGGACCCGCAGCTTCTTGTCTGGCACTCCAAGCTTTCCTTGAAAACGAGGCGGGAGGCGATTGAAGGCTTGCTCGGACACGATACCCCTAGGCTGATCTTAGGCGCAAGGAGCGCGCTTTTTTTGCCGTTCAAAAACCTTGGGGTGGTCATCGTGGATGAAGAGCACGATGCATCCTACAAGGAGTCAAAAGAGCCTTACTACCACGCAAGGGACATGGCCATCTTGTTAGCCAAGCTCGAAGGGTGCCCTGCCGTTCTGGGCTCGGCCACACCGTCGCTTGAAACCATGCAGAACGTTTTCACGGGGAAATACGCAATGCACGCGATGCCGACACGCTTCGGTGGCATGCCCCTTCCTAGGATCGAGCTTGTCCACCTGGCCAAAGGCGAAGAAGGGCTGGTCAGCAAAAACCCTCCCGTATCGCTTATGGTCGCCGGCGCGATCGCCGGCGCGATCAAGGAAGGCCAAAGCGTGCTAGTGTTTGCCAACCGGCGGGGGTATGCAAGGCTCGTTCTATGCGAGGGCTGCGGAACGATGTCCAAATGCCCCAACTGCAGCCAGTACCTCGTGTACCATAAGGCTAAAGGCTCGCTTTCTTGCCACATCTGCGGGTTCCACCTTGCGTTTCCGAAGGCTTGCGCGGTCTGCGCCGCCAAGAAGTTCAAGCTGATCGGGTTTGGAACGGAGCGGCTCGAACAGTCCCTGGCAGAGCTCTTCCTTGAAGCGAACATCGTCCGTTTTGACAGGGATACGCTAAACAGCGTGCACCACATAAGAGAGCGGCTAGCCGACCTTCAAGACCGAGGCGGCGCCATCCTCGTGGGCACGCAGCTGATCTCCAAGGGATACCACATGCCAAAGGTTTCGCTAGCAGTTATCCTACTTGCTGAAAATATGTTTTGTTTTCCAGATTTTAGGGCGCTTGAGCGTGGCGTTCAGCTCGTTTCGCAAATTGGAGGGCGTTCAGGAAGGGGCGATACGCCGGGCAGGATTCTCGTCCAAACCTTCATGGAAAGCGACACCCTAAAGGGCGTCCTTGGAGAACAGAACTACAGCGCCTTTGTAGAAACAGAGCTCAAGGCGCGCAAACGGCTTAGGCTTCCTCCTTTTTGGAAGCTTGCGCTGATTCGGCTTGAGTGTTTAAAGCGGGACATCCTTGAGGCCGCAGCCGCTTCTTTCCAGGCCTCCATCAAGGAAGAAGCAAGGCGGATTCACGCCAACGCGTTCGTCTTGCCCGCCGAACCCGCGCCCATCGAACAAAAAAGGGCAAAGTTCGAGTACCACATCCTTGTTAAGGCCAAAAACCAGGCAACCCTGCGAGAAATCCTTCTTCCGTTCAAGCAAAAGATTGGTTTGAGCGGAGGGGTTCGTATCGCCGTTGATATAGACCCCGTTGATATGTTATAGTATGTTATAAAATCTTTTGAAGATACATACAAAAAGGGTCTTTGGTCATGGGAATCCGGCCTGTCGTGAAATACCCAAATCCCGTACTCAGGGAAAAAGCGCGTGAAGTCGAAGGCTTAACCCCTGAGGTGGAATGCCTGCTTAAAGATATGCTCGAAACGATGGAGGCGGCAAAAGCCGTTGGGCTAGCTGCCAACCAGGTAGGCGTCCCCTTGCGCGTGTTCGTTTTTGACCCGCGCGTTCAGGAGGGTTCGCCGCTGAAAGCACCCGTCGGAATCGTAAACCCAAAGATCCTTGAGGCTTCGGGAGCCATCCTTTGGGAAGAAGGCTGCCTTTCTTTTCCCGGCATAGAGCTTAATATTGCCCGTTCCGAACGTATTGTCTTAGACGGGCTAACCCAAGATGGCCAACCCTTGGGAGGAATTGAGCTCGATGGGCTCCTTGCCGTGTGCGCCCAGCACGAGGTAGACCACTTAGACGGGGTTCTTTTTATTGACCATGTAAGCAAGCTTAAGAGAGAAATTGCGTTAAAGCGCTATTTAAGCCCGTGCCAAAAAGAACACGACCAAGCCAAAGCGCATTTTTAGGCTCTTGGTAGCCAACATTCCAGTGCGCGTCGCATTTTTTGGAACACCAGAACCGGCAGCCAGACTGCTAGATGCCTTGCTAAGGGGAGGCTATGAGGTCGCCCCGGTGGTAACGGCCGAGGACAAGCCAAAGGGTAGAGGCCTTCAGCTAGAACAAAGCCCGGTCAAGCGGGTTGCGCTGAAAAGCGGCCTCACGGTGCTTACGCCCAAGAGCTTGAAAGAGCCCTCTTTCGTCGAAGCCTTTGACAGGTTCGGTGCCGATGTCGCGGTTGTTTGCGCCTATGGCCGCTTGATTCCAAAGTCCATGCTCACGGCCGTCCCCAAAGGCTTCCTGAACGTTCACTACTCGCTCCTTCCTGGGTATCGTGGGGCATCGTGCGTGCCGTATGCTATCTTATTCGGTGAAAAAACATCGGGAGTGAGCGTAATCTTGCTCGATGAAGGGCTGGATACGGGCCCCATCTTGGAGCAGCACGCCCTAGAGGTTGAACCGCAAGATACGGCGGGCACGCTGATGGAGAAGCTTACAAGACTAGCGGAGGCGCGTCTGACCCCCATTCTTCAAAGCTACCTTGAAGGAAAAACAACCCCCAAGCCTCAAGAGGGGGTAGCGAGCTACTGCCCGCTGCTCAAAAAAGAGGATGCCGCGCTCGATTTCGGGCTTGAACCCGAAGTTTTAGTCAATTTTACCAGGGCCATGCACCCATGGCCCAAGGCCTACTGTTTTTGGAAAAACGAGCGAATCGTCGTGCACCGAGCGAGGGCAGAAACCATGAACGACCCTTCTCTTCTTTCGGCCCCGATAGGAGCGGCCGTAAAAACGGGCAATACGCTCGGAATCGTGGCCAAGGGGGGACTATTTGTCCCAGAGCTACTCCAGCGGGAGGGCCGGAAGGTCGTGGACAACGCGGCGTTCTTGAGGGGGTTTCCCGAGATCCTAGGCGCGCTCCTCACGGGGACAACGTCATGACGCTATTCCCCGAACTTAGCGTCTCGATTCTCGATGCGGACCTTTTGTCGCTCAAAGACTCGCTTTCGGTGCTCGAGAAAACCCGAGTCGTGGGGTCTATTCATTTAGACGTCATGGATGGCCATTTTGTGCCCAACTTGACGCTCGGCCCCAAGGTGGCAAAAGACCTGAAGGCCCACACCTCGCTGCCGATTAGTGCGCATTTGATGGTCAGCAACCCCGACCCCCTTTTGGAGCCGTTTGCTCAAGCCGGGGTGTCCGCCATAAGCGTGCACCAAGAGGCATGTCCTCACCTGCACAGGACGCTTTCGACCATTCATGCGCTCGGGCTTAAGGCGGGCGTCGCCCTAAACCCAGCTACGCCCGTTTGCACGCTCGAAGAGGTCCTTCCCGTCGTAGATTCCGTGCTTATCATGAGCGTGAACCCTGGGTTCGGGGGGCAAGGGTTTATCCCCGAGATGCTAGAGAAAATCCAAAAGCTCAAAAGACTCCTCAAAGGAACGCCAAGGCCCATCCGGGTTGCCGTAGACGGCGGAATCAAGGCCACCAACGCCCCGGAGGTCCTCAAGGCTGGGGCCGATGCGCTGATCGTGGGGTCTAGTCTGTTCGCTGCAAACCTCCCGCTCGCCGGTGCCCTTGAAACCTTCGAGGAAGTTTTTCGCAGGATCGGAAACCACGAGCCCTGAATACGGGTTTGTACAACTCGATGAATTTTCGTATACTGCACGTGCAGGGCATACAAATTACCGGCTGCCCAAAAAGGGGGGGGTGATGCTGCAGGATCGCCTAGGGCGGGAATTACGAGACTTACGAATCTCCGTAACGGACCGGTGCAACTTTCGGTGCGTCTACTGCATGCCAGAAGGGGACTATGTAGGACTGGACCGCTCGGAAATCTTAAGGTTGGAGGAGATCGAAAGGCTTGCCAAGATCTTCGTAAGACTTGGCGTCCGAGACGTTAAGCTAACCGGCGGGGAACCCCTCGTGAGGAAGGGGGTCGAAAGGCTCATCGCCCGTTTGTGCGCCATTCAAGGGGTTGAGGACCTGAGCCTCACGACAAACGGGTCGTTGCTCAAAAACCACGCAAAACCACTGTTCAAAGCCGGCCTTAGAAGGCTCAACATAAGCCTCGACACGCTGGACAATGAAATGTTTCAGGCTATTACGGCCAGAGGATCGCTTAAATCCGTGCTCGATGGCATATTTGCGGCCAAAGAGGCCGGTTTTTCGCCCGTCAAGCTAAACACGGTGATTCGGAAGGACCTCAACGCCGATCAAATCGTCCCGATTGCCCGCTTTGGGCGGCAACATGGGTTTGAAGTTCGCTTCATCGAGTTCATGGACACTGGCAACGGAAACGGCTGGGACCCGTCCAAGCTGCTGGAAAAGGCCCAAATCCTCGAGATTCTCGCTTCGGCCGGGTTTTCTTTGGTTTCTAAGGGCAGGCATTATAAAAATACCCCAGCGGTCTCTTTTAAAACCTTGGACGGCTCGCTCAAGCTCGGGATAATCGCGTCGGTGAGCGAACCCTTTTGTCAGGGGTGCACGAGGGCTAGGCTGACAGCCGACGGCAAGCTCGTCACGTGCCTGTTCGCGAGCATGGGGTTCGATTTGAAGAGGGTTCTTCGCTCGGGCGCTGGCGACGAGGAGATTTCTTCAGCCATTTCCAGGGTGTGGGAAGGGCGTACCGATCGGTATTCAGAAGAACGGCTCGAAAGGCTTCGGTCGGGGAAAAGCCCTTTTGACCCTAAAGAACAGAAGCTTGAGATGGTTCGTCTGGGGGGCTAGGGTCTTAATCCTTCTTCTTCTTGCTTTGACCTATTTTTTAAGAACAGCATTCTTAAGCCCTTCAACGTAAGCAGCTCGTCGACCTGCTCGATCATTTTGGTGTGCGAAGCAATCAGCTGGGCAAACCCCCCCGTGGCGATGACTGGGCATGGGGCACCCAGTTCTTTAAAGATTCGCACAAGCATGCCTTCGACCATCGAAGCGTAGCCGTACACAAGCCCCGACTGGATGTGCTCGATGGTATTCTTCCCGATGACACGTCCCGCCTTTTCCAGCTCTACCCTTGGAAGCTTGGATGTCCGCTTAAAGAGGGCTTCGGCCGAGATGCCGATGCCCGGGGCGATGACGCCGCCTAGATACTCTCCCCGTTCCGAGATGACGTCGAACGTCGTGGCCGTGCCGAAATCGACGACAATACAGGCCCGATGGAACCTTTCGTAGGCCGCGACGGCGTTGACGATCCTGTCCGCCCCAACCTCTTTTGGGTTGTCAACAAGCAATGCAATACCCGTTTTCACGCCGCTTTCCACGAACAACGGCTTTAGGCCAAAGCGAACAAGGCACATTTCACGGAACGTGTCCGTGAGCGTCGGAACGACGCTCGAGACAATCGCCCCGTCTATCCTGCTTGGGATAACCCCGGCCATCCGAAAAAATGCGTCTAGATAGACCCAGTATTCGTCCTGCGTCCGTCTAGCATCGCTCTTGAGCCTCCAGTGAAAGACAAGCTCGTCGTCCAAGAAAATACCCAAAAGGGTGTTAGTATTGCCTATATCAACTGTGAGAAGCATCTTGCCGCTCCGGTATAGTTTTTACGATGTCGCCGACGCCCCGAGCCACCAAAACGCTTCCATCTTCCATTTTAAGGCAAAGTCCCCCGGACCGCTCTAGGCCAACAGCCATAGCCCGCCGGCCGGAGACCGCAAACGCGAACTTCGATGTCTGCCCGCAGGCTGCCTGCCAGTAGGCCTCGAGAAATGCACCGTCGCCCTCTTGCTCGATGAAGCCCCAGAGGCTTACAAGCTCGCGAAGGAATGCTTGGAGGACCGCCTGCTTCGAAAACGTCCTGTCCGTCTTGAGCCAGAGCGATGTCGCCACGGGATGGAGGTCTTCCGGGAAATCCTCCAGCGCTTGATTCAGGTTGAGCCCAACCCCGACAACGGCCATCTCGAGCTCGCTCGCCTGCGTCTTGGTGTCTAGCAGCACCCCGGCAATTTTTTTTCCGTCTAGGTACAGGTCGTTGGGCCAAACGGGGGAAACCCCCTCCACCCCGAAGGATCGGACCGTCGAAGAAAGGGCCAAAGCCGTCCAGAACGGTATCAAGAACGCCCTGCAGGCATCGAACGGATGTTTGAATAAAAGGCTCATCCACAGCCCTTTTGGGCTTTCAGAGGCCCATTTTCTGCCCTTTCTTCCCATCCCCGAGGCCTGAACATCGGCAACGACGACACTGCCAGAGGGTAACGAGCTTGCCCTAGAAAGCACAAAGGCCTGCGTAGAGGGCAGCGCGTCTTTCCATTCCACCCGAAACTCGGGGCACCAAAAAAAAGAGGGTGTATTAAGAACGAACGCCGCTGTCATGGTCTTGAATTGTCCTGATGTGCTCCAGAGCCGAATCGCGCTTTTTGGAAAGCAATTCCATACGCTCGATATGTTCGGAAATAACCAAAGCGGGTGCATGCTCCCTGAAGCCTTGGTTTTCCAGGCGTGCCTTCAAAACCTTGATTTCACCCTCGACCTTTTGGACCTCTTTGAGTAGTCTTGCCTTTTCCGCCGCGATGTCGGCGGCCTGCCTCAAAGGCCTCGCAAAAACATCCATCGTGCCATCGGATACGCGCCACCAAACACCTTCCGGGCCGAAACGTTCGTCCAGCCCAACAAGCTTGCAGCGCGCCAAGGATTCGATAGAAGGCTTGAGCTCAGACGCGAGCTTAAGGATAGGAACGCTTCGAATCAGGGCAAACACCTCGAGAGGCTCTGCGGGTCCAAGCCCATGCTCGCCCCTAAGGGTTCGAACCCTACCGATAAGGCCGATGACTTTGGCGAAATCTTCCGCCTTATTCTCGTCGAACGATATAGCCGAGGGATCCGGAAACCCCGCACCTTCAAACCCGTTTAAGTTGCCTACGCCGAGCGCATAAAGGTGTTCGGTGATGAACGGGATAAACGGATGCAAAAGCTTCAGCGTGCATGAGAGCGTAAAAAGGAGCGTATGCCTTGCACTCTCGGCCTTTTCATCCCCTTCGGCGCCCCGCAAAGGGATTTTGCTGAGTTCAACGTACCAGTCGCAGAGCTCGTCCCAGGTAAAGTGATAAAGCAGGTTGGCCGCCCCGCTAAAGTCGTAGGCATCCAAAAACCCGGAGGTTTTTTTTACCACGCCGCTCAACCTCGAGAGAATCCAGTGGTCCGCCGGGTTCAAGGCGGCCGGGGGTTGAGTAAAGCAGTGCTTCACCCTCTCTGTGGTACCCGCGTTCATGAACGCGAAGCGCGCAAGGTTCCAGATTTTGTTCATGAAGGTACGGTATCCTTGAATCCTGCCTTCGGACAGCCTGATATCGCGACCTTGAACCGCAAGGATCGCGAGCGTGAAGCGTAGGGCATCCGTCCCGTACTTCTCCATCATGTCGACAGGATCGATCACGTTCCCTTTTGACTTGCTCATTTTCTGGCCGTGCTCGTCCCTGATGAGCGCATGGATGTAGACGTCGCGGAAGGGCACGTCGCCTGTAAACTTCAGACCCATCATGATCATCCGCGCGACCCAGAAAAACAAGATGTCGAACCCCGTGACAATCGTGTCGGTCGGGTAGAATCGCGCCAACTCCAAGGTTTGACGAGGCCAGCCCAACGTCGCAAACGGCCATAGCGCCGAGCTGAACCAGGTATCTAGTACGTCCGTTTCCTCCTCAAGCCGTCCGGTTGTACAATTAGGGCAAGGATCGCCAGGCTTGCCCTCTTCTTTTAAGAATGCCGACCCACACCCCCGGCATACGAGCGCCTCGATTGGATGTCCCCAAGCGATTTGCCTGGAGATGCACCAATCTTTAATGTTGGCCATCCACTCTTCGTACGTTCGGACCCATCCTTCGGGAATAAACCGCAAACGGCCTTCCTTGACGGCCGCAACCGCGGGCTCTGCCAGCGACTTCATTTTTACGAACCACTGACGGGACACGAGCGGCTCGATTACGCTCCCGCAGCGGTAGCACCTTCCCACGGGCACTTCGTAGGGGGCCGTCTCGACAAGAAGACCTTGCTCTTTTAAATCCTCAACAACCCGCTTTCTGGCTTCGAACCGGTCTAGTCCGAGGTATGGGCCCGGGATAATCACCTTCCCATCCTTGTCGAACACGTGGATCCCGGTCAGTCCATGCCTTTTGGCCGCTTCGAAGTCTTGAAAGTCATGGAATGGGGTAATCTTGACCGCGCCAGAGCCGAATGCCGGGTCGACGAAGGCGTCCTCAACGAGTGGGATGTCCCTGCCGACGAGCGGTAGGACAAGCGTACCTCCTCTGTACGGCCTGTAGCGGGGGTCGTCCGGATGGACAGCCACAGCCACGTCGCCAAGCATGGTTTCCGGACGGGTCGTGGCAACTACGACCCCGTCTCCCGCGGCCCTATCTTTGGCGGGATAACGAATGAGCCAAAGCGACCCGGCCTCGCTTTGATGGTTTACTTCTAAATCGGAAAGGGCAGTCTGGCAGCGCACGCAGAAGTTCGTAATGTAATCGCCAAGATAGACGAGACCCTCTTTAAACAGCCGTCTGAACACAGCCTGGACGGCATCCTGGAACCCCTCGTCCATCGTAAAGCGGGATCTCGAGAAATCCAACGAGGCGCCAAGCTTTTTGAGCTGGGAAAAGATCTGGTTGCCGTGCCGCTCTTTGTAGGCAAGGATCTCGCCAATCAGCCCTTCTTTTGAGAGCGTACGAGAGTCTATGCCACGGCTTAGAAGGTCGCGCTCGACCACGAATTGCGTCGCAATGCCCGCGTGGTCAACGCCGGGCAACCAAAGGACGTCGTACCCATGAAGCCTCTTGTAGCGGGCAAGAACATCCTGGAGCGTGGCGTTCAGGGCATGTCCAATGTGCAAAAGGCCGGTGACGTTCGGCGGCGGGATGACCATAGAAAAACGGGCGGCTCCCTCGTCCAACGACGGGGAAAACCGCTTTCTTTCGCTCCAAAGCTCCTGCAGTATAGGCTCTATCGCCAGCGGGTCGTAGCGCGTGGACAGTTCAATCATTCGTACTTGATTCGCTTTTTCATCGCCTCGTTCATACGGTACCGAACCCATGAACGAACTTCATCCTTGGCAATCCTGTCGATCTTGCCCTTCATTTCCTTGGTAAAGCTCAAGAACACTTCGTACATTTCTTCATACAGCCTGTTTGCAAACTCTTCGAGCACCTGGCCAAGGGCTTCGTCCGCAATTTCAAGCAGCGATGTCAACGGAAGGTCTTCGAACGCTGCCCGATGACGAACCTGCGGGGGTTCGTGCTTCCATGCGGGGGCTTCGTCCACTCTTTTGTCGGGTCCGGTTCTATTGCTTGGTTCGATTTTTTTGCCGGACCACTCGTCAAGCCTGGGCTCGGATCGCTTGAGTTCAACCATACCCCAGGCCTGGCGCTCTTCGGGAGAGATATCCTCGAGCTGAGCATCGTTGAGCTGCTCGACCTCTCCTTCCCCCCCCACGTCGGACCTCGTTGAGCTAGGGGCGGCGGGTATAGGATGAGAAAGTTCATCCAGCAAAGGCTCGCCCCTCGGGACATGCGTCTCCTTGGCCTGAGAATGCCTGGGCTGAAAGTAACGCCGCAAAACAAGCCGAAAGTCTTGAGGGTTAAGGGGGTCTAGAAGGGCCTCTTCAATCCCTAAGTCTTTCAACAGCAACGGGTCGATATCGCCGACATCCCCCATAAGAACGACTGGAACCGACTTGAGCCGGCCCTTCTCTTTTAACGCGTGGATAAAGTCGAGCCCGCTAACCGTAGCCGAGAGCCTGTTCGAAAGGACAAAAAGGGCCGGGGGGTTGGCCACAAGGGCGTTGTACGCGGCATCCACCGTATCAAATACTTGGCCTTCTAGCTCATACTCGCTAAGCACAGAGCGGACCTGCCCTTGGAGTGTCGCATCCGGGCAAAGAACGTAAGCTTTCTTCATCCTACACACGCCGTGGAGACTCCGGCATGAATGCCGGAGAGGAAACGGCGCTCCTCCTTTCTGCCAAGAGTGTTCCGGCCGATTCCAGA
>DDYN01000041.1 GCA_002347965.1 Nitrospirae bacterium UBA2233
TCGATCGCCCGCTCAATCTTTAAGATGAGTTCTTTTGGGTCGTAGGGTTTGGCGAGGTAATCGTACGCCCCCTGCCGCGTGGCCTCGACGGCCGTTTCGATCGAACCATAGGCGGTCAGCACGATAACGGCGCTTTGAGGGCTCAACTGCTTAATCGCCTTCAAAAGCGAAATGCCGTCCATAGGGGCCATCTTGAGGTCCGTTACGACGACATCGAACGCCTCCCGCTCGAACAGCGAAAGCGCCTTGTTCGGGCTTTCTACGGCCTCAACGGCGTAGCCTTGGGATGCGAGGCGTACCTTGAGAACCTTCAAAACGTTCTTGTCGTCATCGACCAAAAGCAGGCGGCCCTTTTCTTGCGCGTCCGTCTTCATGGGCCGGACTCCCTCAACGAGCGCTGTTTTTCATCCAGACGCCTGAGTGCTTCGAGCTCGCTTTGGAGCCTGCGTATCCTCCCCTTGCATTTGGATAGCCCCTCCAAGGCCTTGGCTTCCCGCATGCCGGCCTTATCCAGCTTCTTGTTGAGCTCAACCAGGAGAATTTCCTGCCGACTTAAGGCCTGCAAGCGACCAAGGAGCACTTCTGCGACCCCTCCTATCACGCCAGGGTCGCTCTGCGCGATCCTTATGTACGCGTAGGCCTTGTCCATGTCGCCCAAAGGGTTCTGCTCGTCCATGTAGCTTAACCCTCGAAGAAGCCACACCTCTGCCAGCTTGGAGCTCGACGGCTCCTTCTCTTTGAACAACACCGCTTCTTTGGCATCAAGAAAGGCCTGCAGGCCATGGAAATCTTTGTTTCGCAAGAGTTTCATTCCCTGTGCAAACACGGGTGACGCCCGGCGGGTTTCTTGCGGAACACGAGGCAGCTCCTTGCCGCTCATGCCGGGAAACCGAGAACAGCCGACGCCCAAAAGGGCCAAAAAGAGGGCCGCGGCATGCCGAATCTTCATCACGCAACCTCCCGACCCGGCGTCCTGCCACACTCGAACAGCAATGTGAACACGGAACCTTCCCCCGCACCGGAAGAAAGCTCGATCCGTCCCCCGTGCGCCTCGACTATGTGTTTTACGATGCTCAAGCCAAGGCCCGTGCCCCTGTACGTCCCGGGCTCTTCGACCTGAAAAAACTTGCTGAACACCGCCTCGTGGTATTGAGGAGGGATTCCTGCTCCTGTGTCCCGGAACGCAATCGCTAGCCTGCCGACCGGGTCTTCGCTTAAGCAGACCTCCACCTTCCCACCCGCCGGCGTAAACTTCAGTGCGTTGGCCAAAAGGTTGTCAAAGGCCTGCTCCATGCGAAAGTGATCAAACATGAACGGAGAAGAAGGGCCATCCAGCCGAAAATCGAGCTGGATTCCGTTCTTCTCGGCAACGACCCTGGCCTTACGCACGCTATGTTGAAGCACCTCCTCGATCCTGCCCTCGTGGAACTGGTAGCGCGTCATGCCAGCCTCCATTTTGGAGAGGTCCAGAAGGTCGTTGACGAGCCTAAGCAACCTGTGACCATCCTGTTCAATAATTTCCAGAAGCTCTTCTTGCTCGTTCGTAAGAGGGCCGACGACTCCTTCCCTAAGAAGGCTGGTAGCCTCCTTCACCGACGTCAGCGGCGTCTTGATTTCATGAGTAACGTTGGCGATGAAGCTCTCCTTGAGCTTTTCCAACTCCCCCAAGCGTTCGACCATCCTGTTGAATGACTGGGATAGCGCCCTGATCTCCTGGGGACCTTCCTCTGGGATCTGCGTGGTGAATAGGCCCTGGGCCACATGCTCAGTTGCATCGATCATCCGCCGTATTTGGCCCTTCAAATCCATGACCACCCACAGCCCCACTGCGAGCGAAAGGGCCAGTGAGAAGCCGAAAACCCCGAACAGCACCCGAACGGCGCGGCGGCTCTCCAAGCTCGAATTCAGCACCATCGTGTAGATCTTCGCGTCAGTATTGGCAATTTCGGCATCGAGAAGGCTCAAGAATTCGTTGAGCGTCGTATCATCTGGGTCTGTAAGCTTGCCGGTTTCAACCTTTGGCAGCACGCCCTTGATCGCTGCCTCCTCGATCATGGCTGCAAAACGTTTCTCCTCGGGACTGACCGATAACCTTTTGAGCTTGGTTAGCCCGGATACGAGCAACTCAAGGGTCCGTCCGAACTCGGTTTTGTACTCCGGGTCTTTGTACACATCCATTTTAACGCGAAGCTCCATGGCCACGTTGACATCCTGCCGCACCTGACGGACAACGTTGGTTCGTTCCGTATGGAGAGTTAGTTCGAGTATCGAATGGTTGAGCCCATTAAGCCGGCTGAGCGCAAGCACGATGACGAATGAGCCCGAACCCACGAGCAGGATATACCCAGCGATCACTCTTGCATACAACGAGGTAGGGCGCCCTCTCAACATACTCCAAGCCACCGGACTTCCCTTGGGTTACCCCCGGGCATTCAAGGCGGGATCGGTCGGAAAGAATACGTCGATCCGATGCTCAAGGGCCGCTTTGAGCGTCTTAGCATCTAAAAAACTGATCTGGGACCCGTAAGGAACGCCCATGGCCATGCGAGAAAGGGTGACCGACGCGCCGCCTTGGAGCATCTCCATAACGTAGTGAACCGTGAACTCGCCCTCGGTCGTCGGCGGCAGGGCAAGGATTATCTCGTTCACGGCCCCTCTGGCTACGCGCTCACCGAGCGGTTGTAGCCTCAACTCTTTTGGACCGACCCCGCGGATAGGGTTCACGAGGCCACCGAGAAGGTGGTAGACCCCCTGAAACCCGCCTGCCGTCTCCAAGGCTAGAAGGTCTTCGAGGCCCTCGACAACGCAAACGACGCTCTTGTCGCGTTTTGGGTCGGCGCATACCTCACAGAGTTCCTCCGTCGCGAAATTGCCGCACAAAACGCACTCGTGAACGCTCGACGCCACGTCGAGCAGGGCCTTCGCAAGATGCCTAGCTTCGTTTTGCTTTCCTCTTACGACCGCCTGGACGTACTTAAGCGCGGTCTTATCCCCCACCTGAGGTAGCGTCTTGAACGCACGAATTAGGCTCTTGACGGGGTCGCTTTCCTTCATGCTACTTGCAAGCCTTTCGAAGTCGTTAGAGGAACGGCGGCTTGAACCCGCCGGTAACCTTGGACAACTGTTCTTCCATCATCTCGCGGGAGCGTCTTAGACCTTCGTTTATGGCCGCCACGATCAGGTCTTCGAGCATCTCTTTGTCCCCCTGCTCGAGCACCTCCGGCTCGATTGCGAGCGAGACGAGCTCTTGCTTCCCGGAAACGACAGCCTTCACCATACCCCCGCCGGATTGCACCTCTAGAGTCTTGGTTGCAAGCTCTTCTTGAACTCTAGAGAGCTGCTCTTGCATCTTCTTGGCCTGCTTGAGCATCTGTTGCATGTTGTTCATTCATAGCTCCTTTCGTACCGTTTTTAGAACTCCTCGAGAGACTCCTCCTGCTTGTCTTTTTCCTCCAGAATTTCGGCCTTGAACACCTCGGCGGCCAAACGCACGGCCTCGTTAAACCCGAGCGGCTGCTCTACCGAGACCTGGCTTGGTTCCGCGTGGGCATTCATCGGTTCGGCCGGAACCTGGAGCAGCCGGAAAGCTAAGCTTTTGCCGAAGTAAGCCTTGAGCGCCTTTTCAACCTCTAGCACGGCTTTGGGCTGGCGCAATCGCTCGTAAAGAAAACCATCCTGCGCGGGCTGGAAAAATACCGTCGACCCTTCGGCTTTAAGGGTTCCCAACGACTGAAGCGTATGCGCAAGGATGGGGTTGGTTTGCGCAAGACTCTCGAGGAAGCCCTCTGTAGTCTTGCGCTCGGGAGCAAGAGCCTGTTCCGGCTCTTTTAGCAGTCGTCCTTTGGGCGCCTCGTCAACCCCGAGATGCGGGGCGGTATCGCCCCCGTTCTTTACGCCCGGACGATCTTCCTTCGGCGCGTCTAGCACTTCTAGCATTTTGGAAAGCAACGCCACGTTGGGCACAAAGCTTGCGCGAACAAGCAAGGTCTCGAGGACAAGCCTTGGATTCCTAGACCGAAGCAGCGTTTGCTCTGTCTCGAGAAACATGTGGAGCAGCTCTATCAGCTGCTCAGGCTCGAACATGCCAGAAAGCCGCTCGAGCGCTTCCGTGCTCGGCCCGCCCACCAGCGCATTGGCATTGCCCGTCAAGGCATAAGCAAGCATGTTCCGAAGCATAAACGCAAGGCTTTCGTAGAACCCTCCAGGGTCTACCCCCTTCGCCATCAGCACGTCAACCTCTTTCATGGCCCCGGCGGCATCATGACGGGCAATCCGCTCCATCATGGCGACGACGACAGCCTCGGTCCCAAAGCCCAAGAGCGCCTCGATCTCCTCGATAGACCCTCCCGCAGCCTTCAGGTCCAATACCTCCTCGAGCAAGATCAACCCATCCCGGAGCGAACCTTGCGCCCTCAAGGCGATACGGCCGAGCACCTCGGCGGGCAACGAAACCCCTTCCTCTTCTTGAGCCACGCGCGCTAAGTGTTCAGCGGCGAGGGTCTGAGGTATGGGGGCCAAATGGAAACGCTGGCACCTTGATACGATCGTTTTTGGAAGCTTGTCCGCTTCCGTAGTCGCCAAGACGAAATACACGTTCGGGGGGGGCTCTTCTAGGCTTTTCAGCAGGGCGTTGAACGCCTCCTGGGTAAGCATGTGAACCTCATCCAAGATGACGACCCTGGCTCTTGCTTGGTAAGGGGCGTAGCGTAAAAGCTCTTTGAGCGCGCGAACATCCTCGATGCTCCGATTGGAAGCCGCGTCAATCTCCAAGACATCGGCGCACGTCCCCTTGTCGATCCTGACACAGGTATCGCACGCGTTGCAGGGCTCGGGCGTAATCCCCGCAGCGCAATTCAGGCATTTTGCCAGGATCCTGGCTAGCGTAGTCTTTCCGATCCCCCTTGGGCCGGCAAACAGTATCGCGTGGGCAAGGCGTTTACGTACCACCGATTCCCGAAGGACTTTAACGGTGGCCTCTTGTCCCACTATTTCCGCGAACGCCTTGGGTCTTCGACTTCTCGCCAGGGTGATGCGGGCATTATCGGGCTGTTTCATGGGTTCACCGAACGTTCGGACTGGCGGCATCCTTTGCGGTAGCCGGATGAGCCCGGGCTAGGGAGGGAACGGCTACCGCTGCTTCCTCCCGGACCTGACGGGGTTCACCGCATCCCCCCTACCCAAGAATCCGACTACCGCAAAGGATGCCCTTGGCGGAGAGAGTGGGATTCGAACCCACGGCACCCCTTTTGAGGGCACACACGATTTCCAGTCGTGCCCCTTCGGCCACTCGGGCATCTCTCCGTAAGACTTGTTTCCGTAAAGACGTACAATGGCGGAGAGGGTGGGATTCGAACCCACGTGAGGGCTCGTCGCCCTCAAGTCGATTTCGAGTCGACCCCGGTACGGCCACTTCGGTACCTCTCCACCGCCCTTGTTCCCGTACGAGTAACTATCATAGCACAAACTCGTGCAGGGCTTGAAAGTATGAACAAGCATTGAGTCCGATCGCCGTCTGTGCTAATCTTTTCTCTAATGTGGGGCCGTAGCTCAGCTGGGAGAGCGCTTGAATGGCATTCAAGAGGTCGGCGGTTCGATCCCGCTCGGCTCCACCAACGCGATATTCGAACCTCTTGCCTTACCCGTATGAGCGTTTCAACCTTGAAGCGGGCTTTATTGCCCATGAATCCTCAAACTGCACGAGGTAGCGTCCATGGATGGCGAGAAACAAGGAGTCGTGGGCATCGACGTCGCAGAACTAGACGCCCAGCTTGCAGAAATGGAACGGCTCGTCATCTGCTTGGAAGAGCTGGCCGAGTCAAGCAGTCAGCTTTCCTTCATCACTGACCAAGAAACGCTCGTCAAAGAGGCCGGACGGCACATCGTCGACCTTTTTAATCCTTGCGCGTTCGGCATCTACACCGAGGCCTTCGAAGACAAGCGGATGCGCCTGTTCGTGTTCAACCCGAGTGTTTTTACCCAGGACAACCTTGAAGAACATGTCCGTGAAACGTTGGGCCGGACGTTGGAGGAGGTTCCGCCTTTTGACGGGATTGAAGTATTAAAAGATTTTCTTTGGGAAACAGCGCCGTGCACGGAGACGAAGCCGGCCGACCTCCTCATGGCATGGAACGTCTGCCCCATCCATCTTCGAGGAGTCCAATCGGGCTTTGCGTTCATCGCCTCTTCGTTCGTTCAGGAATACCCCAAGGACTACGCCAACCTGTTCCAGCTGTTCGCGTCAACGCTGGGGTCGTACCTGGAGAACCTTAGGCTTCTTTGCGAGACCCAAAAGCTGACACTCGATTTGGACCAGCAGCTCGAAGAGCGGGAACGTTTGATCATTACGCTTGAGATCGCCCAGGAAGCCTCGCAACGGATCAGCCAAACCATCGAGATCGAAGACCTTACCAAAGAGTTCGCCTCCAGCATTCGGGAAATCTTTAACCCCCAGGCATGGGGCTACCTCGAGCTTGGGGACGCCTCGTTCTCAAACGGGGCGCCTTTCCGGTGCATTCTCTACCTCTTCCATCCCGGGATGGAGGCAAATACCGGAAAGATCGCAAAGCACCTTTTAAAAGAAATCAACAAGACCTCCAGATCGCGCTTCCTGCTTGATAGCGACCTTTCAATAGAGGTTCGGAAAGATTTTTTGCCCCAAGAGGCGAACGAAGCCCAGGAAGGGCCGTTCGACACCTTCATTGCCCACCCGATGACGGCCCAGGATAGACGCCTAGGGGTAGGGTTTATGTATTCGGACCGTACGGAGGTCTTCTCGCAGGACCTTCTGAACCTTTTTTACGTTTTGACCCGACAGTTCAGCGCCACGTTCGAGAACATCCGGTTGTTCAAGAAAACGGAGTGGTACGCGACGTACGACACGCTGACCAATCTCTATAACCGAAGGACGTTCGAAGAGCTACTCCAGAAGCAGCTTGCGAGGTCCAAGCGCACGCAGGCCCCCTTCGCCCTCGCCATCGTCGACATCGACCACTTCAAGAAGTTCAACGACACCTACGGGCATGAGGTAGGCGACGAGGTTCTCAGGCAGGTGGCGGATTGCCTAAAAGACAGCATTCGGATCAACGACGTCGTTGCCCGGTACGGGGGGGAGGAGTTCGTCGTGATCTTTACCGATGCCGAAGACGGCGGGGCGAGGATCGTGGCCGACAGGCTTCGCCAACGGGTCGAGGGGATGGAGTTGAGGGTTGGGTTTCAAACGCTCCATGTGACCATCAGCGTTGGCGTAGCGGTATACCCTAACCATGGGGCCGCGCGCGATGTACTCATCGAGCATGCCGACGAGGCGCTTTACCGCGCAAAGAACGGCGGAAGAAACAAGGTTGTGTTCTACGGCTAAAAAAGGGGGAAGCCATGCCTCCCCCTTTTTTAGGAACAACGCGCAAAAATAGGGCTAGCCTCCGAGCACCTGGCCAAGCTTCATGGCAAGCCCCATGTTGCCGGCAATTTTGAGCTTGCCTTGCATGAAGGCCATTTGCGCGCTGAGTTTTCCTGAGACGATGTCAACAAAATCCTGGCTTCCAACCGTGATCGTGCAGTCGGCCGGGGCATCCCCTTCGGATACGCCGGGGTTGTCCTTAAGGTTGATCACCCAGGTGCCCCCGTTGTCGCCGGTCACGTTGAACTTGTAAACGGCACCGATCGATTTGGCCTTCTCTGGATCCCCAGAAATACGCTCCTTGATCTTCCCTTCAAAAATTTCCTTGGGCGTTGCCATACAGACCTCCTTCTGAAAAGATGTTTATGGTACGGGCGGGCCTCAAGGAATGATCCATCATTCATTGAGCGCCAATATAGCTTTTAACACACGTCAAAAAGGCATGTCAAGCATTTTTTAGAAATTATGTTTTGAGGAATTCCCCCTTTAGGTTGAAGGAGGTGCGCTGAAATGGTCGTAATCGGCCTTACGGGAGGCGTGGCTACGGGAAAGAGCACCGTTGCCAAAGGCTTTGAAGCTCTTGGCGTGCCCGTACTCGACGCGGATGGCTTGGCCCACGAGGCCATCGAGCCTTCCAAAGGGGCATACGACAGGCTGGTCGAGGCGTTCGGAAGCGGCATTCTTAAGGATTCTAACCGCATCGATCGCAGAAAACTCCGAGAACTGCTAGTTAGCGACCCACAGGCCAAAAAGCAGATTGAGGCCATCGTTCACCCTGAGGTCCTGCGGCTAAGCCTTAAGAAGATGGGAGAATTGGAGCAAAAAGGGGCAAGGTGGGTCTTGTTTGAGGTTCCCTTGCTGTTTGAAATGGGGCTCGAGAAGGTGTTTTCTCCCGTGATCGTCGTGTATTGTCCTCGTTCGGTTCAGGTGGAACGGCTAATCTTGAGGGATAAAATGTCCTCTAAAAGCGCGCTCGGGCTGCTTGAGGCACAAAAAGACATCGAAGAAAAGCGCAGGCTGGCAGATTTCGTTCTCGATAATACGGGGCCTTTCAACGCGCTCCAGCTTCAAATCGGGACGCTTTACGATACCCTCAAGGGGCGGTATGGATACCCTTGGCCACCCTGCGGGTAGGCGGCTTAGGAGCTTCTTCCGGTTCTTTTGGGTAGACCGTATGGATAGGGCTTCCATAAAAGGTACGAGCCCCCTACTCCAGGGCTTGAAACAGCACTGCCCCAAGCTCGTTTCCGTTTGGCACTTTCCCTAGAAGCTTCCTTAACTCTCCCTCAAGCGCGACCACACGGCGGACGATCGCCTTTTTGTCCTCCAATTCTAGGTCTTCTTCGTCTTTTAGGTCATCAACAAGCTGGAAGGCCAGGCCGAAACTTTCCCCCGTTCGCGCGAGGAGGGTCCGCGTTTCCGGCGGGTACCCAAGCACAACGCCGGCCCCTTCAAGACAGGCACGAAACAACAGCCCTGTCTTGAGCGTCGCTATCCGCTCGCGCGTTCCCATCTTCCAGGGCTTCGGGGCGTTCAAATCTAGGTACTGGCCCAGCACCAGCCCGGTAGGGCCTAGCGTGTCGGCCAAAAGGAGCGATAGCGCCGACAAGACTCCAGGCTCGTCCCGGTAGTGCTCGCAAAGCGTCCGAAACGCCAAGGGGAGAAGGCCGTCGCCCGCAAGGATCGCGCTCGATTCCGAAAATTTCTTGTGCAACGCCGGCTTCCCCCGCCTCGTGCCGGCGTTGTCCAAGGCTGGCAGGTCGTCGTGGATGAGCGTGTAGGCGTGCACGAGTTCGATCGCCAGGGCAAACCCGAGCCCTCGCTCCAAGGCCCATCCAAGGTCTGTGTAGACAAGCACCATGAGCGGCCTCAAGCGCTTGCCTCCTGGAAACAGCGCGTAGGCCATCGTCTCTTTGAGGGACTCTTCGGGGATCCCCTCGATCTCCACGGCAAGCCCATCTTCGATTGCCCGAAGGTAGTAAGACCTTTGCCTTAACGCTCCCATCCCCCCCAAACCTCTTGAAATGCGTTCAAAAAACGCCCTTGCACCTCTGCAATGCCGGGTACAGGCACATGGTCGGACAGCTGGCCTACCAAAAGCCCCGGCATTCCGCATGGAACTATCCGGTGAAACCCCTCGCGCGTCGCGGGCCCGATATTCAGGCTCACGCCGTGCAAAGAAACGCCGTGATGGACTCCAACCCCGACAAACCCAACTTTGGCCCCTTTTAGGAATACCCCAGGCCTGCCTTTCGATCTATCCCCCCTAACCCCAAAACTCGGCAAAAGCGCTATCATCGCCTCTTCAAGCGTATGGATGTACGCAGGGATGGAGACGCCCCACGCTCTCAGGTCCGCAAGAATGTAGGCAATCAACTGGCCTGGTCCGTGGTAAGTAGCCCCTCCGCCGCGGATCAGCCGGAAAACTTCCATCGGGCCCGCTTCTTGGTGGGCCCGATCAAGCGCGATAGCTTCGGCTTCGGGCGTATGGCGTCCGAGCGTCACGCATGGGTCGTGCTCGGGGAACAGGATGCGAACGTCCCTTGTGCCCCCGATCCGGCCCGCGATCTCGACCTGGTAGGCCTGGCACTGTAGGGGATTCATGGAAACCTGCTCGGCAAAAACCCTCAAGCCGCCCCGCCCCCGAACAAGTCTTCGTCCTTGCTTAGTTCTTGCTTGAATTTTTTTAGGATGCCCGACTCGAGCTGACGGACTCGTTCCCGCGTGATGCCGAGCTCTTGACCTAGCTCTTGCAGCGTTGCTGGCTCTAACGCAAACAAACGTTTTTCATAAACAGCACGTTCTTTTGGGTTTAACGCCGTCTTGAACCGCTCTTTCACCTCCTCGAGCTTCGCAAGCCTCTTGCTCTTGAGCTCATCATCGGAAACCCGTTCGGCGATATTGTCCTCAACCCCGATCCTATCGGCCAATGTCTGGCTCGATTCTTCGCCGTACACGTAATCTAGCGACAAATCTGGCGCCATAAGCCTTTTGGCCATCTCCTGGACGTCTTCTTCTTTGACATCAAGCCTCTGCGCAAGAACCCTTGCCCCTGGGTTGAACCCCTCTTTCATGAGACGTTCGTGCTCCTTGTTTAGCTTGAAAAAAAGCTTCCTTTGTGTCTCCGTCGTTCCGATTTTGACCATCTTGGCGTTGTTTATCAAGTATCTAAGAATATAGGCCCGAATCCACCAGACCGCGTACGAAGAGAGCTTGGCCCCCCTGTGGGGGTCAAACTGCTTCACCGCCTGCATCAGCCCGATGTTGCCCTCCTGGATCAAATCCAAAATGTTGTGGATCGTTCCGTAGAATTTGAGCGCAATCGCCACGACAAGCCTCAGGTTCGACGTGATCAGTTTGTAGGCGGCCTCCATGTCGCCTTGTTCCTTGTAGCACACGGCAAGCTGGTACTCCTCTTGCCTGGAAAGCACGGGAAAGCCCCGAATTTCTTGAAGGTAGGCACGGAAGGCGTCGTAACGTACGAGCCCTTCGGCCGCCTTCGGGACTCCGACAACCTCTTCGGGCAGCATTCTTTCGGGCGATTTCCTTGCTTGTTTGGCGTTCTTTTCCTTCTCTTCCTTCAAACCTTGCCCTCCTTTAACCCTTCAAAACGAGGAGCGGGCGCAAGCGGACGACCTTCATCGCCAGGCCGGCAATCTCCAGGGCCTCCACGACATCCTCGACATCCTTGTAAGCCTCGCTCATCTCCTCCGCGATGGTACGAGTGTCCCTGGCCATCACCAAGATACCCTGCCGCTTGAGCTCTTGCACGATGCTGCGTCCCTTGGCCTTCTTGAGGGCACTATGCCTGGACAACAGCCTGCCTGCCCCGTGCGCGCTAGAGCCGAACGCTTCCTTAAGGGCCAGCTCCGTCCCGACGAGCAGGTAAGAATACCGGCCCATATCTCCAGGAACGATGACAGGCTGCCCTACGTGTGCGTAGGCCTCCGGAACGAGCGGGTGTCCCTTGGGAAAACTCCGGGTCGCGCCCTTCCTGTGCACGCAAACACGCTTCTTTTGTCCGTTGAACACATGCTCCTCAACCCTGGCGATGTTGTGGGATACGTCGTAAACCAACCGAATACCGAGCGCTTCTTGAGACACGCTAAACGCGCGTGCAAACGCCTTACGGGAAAGCGCGAGCATGACCTGCCTGTTGGCCCAGGCGAAATTGGCCGCCGCAGCCATGGCTCCTAAGTAACGCTGCCCCTCCTCCGAGAGAATCGGGGCGCAGCAAAGCTGCCTATCTGGTAACGAAATGCCGTATTTTTTGTAGGAGGCATCCATCACCTTGATGAAATCCTCGCACACCTGGTGGCCGAACCCCCTAGAGCCGGAATGGATGAGCAGGTACACCTGGTTTTGCTCGATACCGAACGCTTTCGCGAGTTCAGGCCGAAAGGGCGCCTCTACAACTCCCACCTCCAGGAAATGGTTTCCGGACCCTAGCGTTCCAACCTGGCTAGCACCCCGCTCATAAGCCCTTTGAGAGACGCATTCAGGGTCTGCCCCCTTAAGCGCACCGCCTTCCTCGCAAAACGCAAGGTCCTCGGGCTCGCCGAACCCTTCCTCGATCGCAAACCTAGCCCCTTTGCAGACCAGCTCCTTGAGCCTCGGGCCGCTCAATTTTTCGATCGCCTTTGAAGAGCCCAGGCCGGCAGGAATGGCGGAGAACAGCTCTCCGGCAAGCGCCTCGAGTCTGGGAACGAGTTCGTCCTGCGTGAGGCGCGCGACGCTTAACCTGACGCCGCAGTTGATGTCATAGCCAACCCCTCCGGGAGAGATCACACCATGTTGCACGTCCATTGCGGCCACGCCGCCGATAGGAAACCCATACCCCCAATGAATGTCCGGCATGGCGATAGAAAAGCCCACGATACCCGGAAGCGTTGCGACGTTGACCACCTGCTGGATGCATTGGTCCTCCCGAATGGCCGACAGGAGCCGCTGGCTTGCAAAGATTTTTCCAGGAACGCGCATATCCCCGTGCTTAGGGATTTCGTACACGCCCTCTCGAACCTTCTTGAGCTCGTAAACCACGGCCACAATCGCCTCGCGTCGTGCTCTTCCAGAGCCAAGAAAATCGCCATTTATTGCCCCTTGGACCACTTCCTCGTTGGGGCAACATACCGGCTGAACCCGACAATCGCCGGAAGAATCCTGGAAGGGCGACTTGGAGAAAAACCTCCTAAGCGTTTATTATACCAAAAGGTCAACCCGTTGCTTACTTTATCTTTAAAAAACCATAGCCCTAGCTGAAAGCGCAAACATGAAAGAACCCTCAGAGACGGGCGTTGTTCTGATGAACTTCTCGTTTGTCCCCGCAAGCCTAGCCAGCGTCTCCATCCATGATCGCGCGCTGGAGTTTGGCGACAGCCTCTACGAGGTTCTTAAGGTCCGCTCAGGAATACCGCTGTTCCTAGAGGGCCATCTCGAAAGGCTGAAGAAAGGCATGCGCTTCTTGGCCTTTCCGGGACTACCGATAGACAGGCTCAAGGCATCCCTTTTGGAGCTCGTCCTAAAGAACGCGCTTACAGACGGCCTTCTTTACCTTCAAGTCTCGAGAGGGTGTAAACCAAGAGAGCACGTACCGCCCCAAAACCTTACGCCAACCTTTTGGGCCTACACCACGAAGGCCGCCTTCGACGGCCTCAAGGAGCGGTTCGGGGGTATCCGTGTAATCAGTAGGCCTGACCCGCGCTGGATGTTTCCTTCCATCAAAACAACAAACCTTTTGCCCAACACGCTCGCAAAGGCCGAAGCCAGGGGGTTGGGGGCCGACGAGGCGCTCTTTGTCGGCCCCAATGGCGAAATACGCGAGGCCAGCAGCGCAAACGTTTTTTTTGTGAAGAAAAAAGCTGTTTTTACCCCAAGGCTCACCCCCCAGATCCTGCCCGGAATCACCAGGATGGCCCTGCTCAAGCTTCTCGGCGCCCACGGCATCGAGGCCCACGAAGCCGACCTAACGCTCCAAGAGGCCCTAGGGATGGACGAATCGTTCCTTACGGCCACATCCTACGACATTCGACCAATCGAGGCACTCGACGGGAATCTTTACGCCTCCTCCGGGCCGAATAGCTTCACCGCCGGCATCATGGAGCTTTTCGAAGCCCATATCCAAGAAGTTGTCGGCAAGGGTTCCATAGGCCATGCCCGTGAGGTACAATAAAGAATATTCCGACGTTGCATAAGCATTTTATCGGAGAACACCATGAAAAAAGCGTTGTTGTTTTTTATCCCCCTCGCTGCGGTCGCCCTCAGCATCCTCGCTTTCAGTTTTCAGGCGGGAAATTCGCAGGACAAGGGATCAAAGGTGCAGGACGCCTCCTTCAAGGCGATTAACAAAGACGGGGCCATCAACCTCTCCAGCCTAAGGGGCAAGGTGGTGTTCGTAAACTTCTTCACGACATGGTGCCCCAGCTGCAAACAAGAAATTCCCCATCTGGAAGGGCTTTACAGGAAGTTCAAGCCAAAAGGCGTGGAGGTGGTAGGCGTATCCTTGGACGACAAGCCGGCCGAAAAGGTCCGCGAGTTCGCGCAAAAGATGGGCATCTCCTACCCAGTGGGCATGCCGGGAAAAGACTCCTTGACGGGGTTCGGTATGGTCACGATGATTCCGACAACGTTCGTTCTCGACGCTTCAGGGGCTATTCAAGAGCGCCTCGTCGGCCCTTACCCTCAAGAGGCGCTCGAGGCGCTCGCGATCCGCGTTCTGGGAGGGCAGGCGGCGAAGAAGGCGAGCTAGTGTCGTGAGGGCTATTTAAAGGGCAAATTGTTCGGGGCGAATGCCAGCCTATCGGGGGCGTGGGTTCGGTAATTCCTAGAAGTTTTGCCCAAAAAGCCCTAAAACGCACCCAAACCCCACAAACCACGCGAGCGTCCTTAGGGTTGCCAGATCGAGGACGTAAAGGATCGTGTGGAACACCCTCGCCCCGATAAACACCGCCGCAAGCACCCCAGTCGTTTTGGGGTCCGCCTTCAGGAGGTGGCTGACGAGTACGGCCGCGATGAACCCGGGCAGCGCCTCGAAGGCGTTCGTTTCCGCCCAGGCCGCCCTCTGGGCCCAGGGGGGCAAGCGCTCAAAATCCCTAGGCCTTCGGTTGTCAAAGCCCACCCGAAGCCTGCCGGCAAGCTTTATGGCATGCGGAAACAAGGGCAGCAGGATTGCTACAAACACACACCAGAATGAAAGCGTCATTGAACACCCCTTCGTCGTTGCGCCGTGGTTTCAGCGTCTTTCTCGTCAGTTTAGAATATAAACGATGATCTGTGAATATTCTGAAGGATGCCGAGGCTTGCCAGCGTCATAATCATGGAAGTACCCCCGTAACTCATCAGCGGGAGAGGAATGCCCACCACTGGCATGAGCCCCATGACCATCCCTACGTTGACAAAAACCTGAAAGAAAAGCCCCAGGATGATCCCGACGGCAAGGAGACTGTAAAACGAGCTTTTGGTTGACCGTGCAATCGAAAGGCCGTAGTAAAGCAGCATTCCGTAAGCAGCAAGAAGGACAATCGCGCCAAGAAAGCCCCATTCTTCCGCAAACACGCTAAAAATGAAATCGGTATGCTTCTCGGGGAGAAATTGAAGCTTGGACTGGGTACCTTGAAAGTACCCCTTGCCAACCCATCCGCCCGACCCTACGGCAATCTTCGACTGAAGAATGTGGTACCCGGACCCCAAGGGGTCTCTTGCCGGGTCGATGAACGTCAAAATACGGCTTCGCTGGTAATCCTTCAACGTGAGCCAGCCGACAGGCATGAGGCCAAGGCCGAACGCAACCAAGATCACTAGCAGTTTTTTGCGAACCCCGAAGAACAGCAGCATGCTCCCGGATATGAAAAGGACCGAAACAGCCGTTCCTAAATCTGGCTCTACCATAATCAAGGCCACGGGGACGAGAATCAAGGCCAAAGGCACAAGAAGCCCTCGGACGCCTAGCCGCTCCTCTGGGTCGCTCAGCTGCAGGCATTTGGCGAGCACAAGAGCCATAAAAAGCTTCATCATCTCGGAAGGCTGAAAATTAAAGAAACCAAGCTCGATCCACCGCTTGGAGCCTTTGGTGGCATCCCCGATGACAAGCACCACGACCAAAAGGGCTACGCCCAAGCCGTACAGCAGATAGGGGGTATCCTCGAGCGTCCTAAGCGGGATGAGCGCGCATATTCCGTAAGCCAACAACCCGGTCAAGGCCCAAAAGAGTTGCTTGAGGAGCAGCGGAGAAACGGCGAACTCTTTCGAACTTACCGCTGCCGAGCTTAGGGCCAACAGCCCCAAAAAAACGACGATCAAGGCGGCCCAAAGAAAACTCGTATGAACCTTTTTAAACGACCCGTTGTCCTCGACCCACATGGTACTTAAAAGCCCCCTGAAGTTATGCTACACTTCCTTTTGAACAGGACATGCTGGACGCTCAGACATCTTACTTGGTTTATCTTTATTGTATTATCGGTGAACTATCATCCGGGGGCAAGGGTTTAATTCGTAACATGCCGCATGCAGGGGTAAGATCAAAGAGGGATACGGAGCTTGCTTAAAACTTTGGTGGGGCTTATTTCAAAAGACATCGCGATCGACTTGGGGACGGCCAACACGCTTGTTTACGTGAAGGGTCAAGGTATCGTATGCAACGAACCCTCGATCGTCGCCGTAAGGCGGCACGGAGGGAGCAACAAGGCGATCGCCGTCGGGAGAGAGGCCAAGCTTATGCTTGGAAGGACGCCGAGCGACGTAACGGCGATACGCCCGCTTAGGGAAGGCGTCATCGCGGATTTTGAAGTTGCCGAGGCGATGATCCGGTATTTCATCCAAAAAGCGCATAACCGCAAGGCGCTCCTTAGGCCAAGGATCATCATCGGGATCCCGTTTTGCATCACGGAGGTAGAGAAGCGCGCCGTCCGGGAGTCTGCCGAATCCGCGGGAGGGAGGGAGGTTTATCTGATCGAGGAGCCGATGGCCGCCGCGATCGGCGCGGGGCTTCCCGTAACCGAGCCCGTGGGCTCGTTGGTGGTGGATATCGGAGGTGGAACAACGGAAGTTGCCGTCATTTCAATCTCCGGAGTGGTTGTCTCCGAATCCATCCGGGTGGGCGGGGACAAGATGGACGAAGCCATCGTCGCCCACTTGAAGCGCAAACATAACCTTCTTGTTGGAGACAGAACGGCTGAACAGATCAAGTTTGCCGTCGGAACGGCCGTCCTCGACCCAAGCTCCCCCGAACAAAGGCGGATGGAAGTCCGCGGAAGAGACCTTTTGACTGGATTGCCCAAAACGATGGTCGTCGACGAAGACGAGGTCCGCGATGCGCTTCAAGAGACTGTTTACCAGATTATCTCTGCCATAAAGTTGACGCTCGAGCGGACACCCCCGGAGCTTTCGGCCGACATCATGGACAGAGGCATTTTTCTGACGGGGGGGGGAGCGCTTCTTTCCAACCTCGACAAGCTGATTTTTGAAGAAACGCAGCTTCCCGTCATCATCGCACAGAACGCGTTGACGACCGTCGTCTTGGGCGCAGGAAAGGCACTCGATAACATAGAATTGTTCCGGAAGGTTCTGGCTTCCTAACGAGCCCTTTCAGCCCCTGGACAGCTTTAGCGAAAAGGACCCGTTAGTGCCTTGATGCGGAAGGTTTTCCTTCTTGCTTTGGTGTTCTTGCTCGTCGGGATCGGCTGGACCTTTATCCTTTCCCCGTCGCAGCCCCCCAATGGGTTCCTTCGGGAGGCCTCCGAGGCGCTAAAGGATCGCATGCGGAACCTTCTTGACCCTGCCGCCAGGGTGCTGGCCGAGGTTCGCCTTCGGCTCGATCGGGGGTTTAAGACATACGTCTTTTTGGCCGGCGCACAGAAAGAGAACCGTGAGCTTAGGCAATCTTCGGCCATCATGCAGTTTCAGCTTCGCCATCTAAGGGTTCTTGAGGAGGAGAACGAACGCTTACGGAACCTCTTAGGCTTCCAGCAGGCCTCTTCCTTGCGCCTCATCCCCTGCCAAATCACGGGCATCGAGGTCGAGCTTTGGCGCAGGGCGTTTTGGATTTCCAAGGGCACCAAGGACGGGGTAAACGAAGGTGCGGCCGTGGTCACGCCTAAAGGAATTGCGGGGCGGATTGTCCGCGCGAGCCCTTCTACGGCCTGTTTCCTCCCGATTACGAACGAAAAAATCACGCTCGACGGGGCGCTGGCCAAGAACGGCGTCCAAGGTCTCGTCCAAGGAGACGGGTTTGACCTGGTCAACTTCTTGTACATTCCGAAAGAAAGCGGGATCGTACCCGGCGATGCGGTCGTCTCGACGGGGCTGGAGGGTGTCTTCCCGCAGGGGTTGCCTATCGGTACCGTCACGGAAGTCCGAACGGAGAAAAGCGGGCTTTTCTTCAGGGCGACGATCAAGCCCTCCTCTCCTCCCTTTGGCTTCAGAGAAGCGTTCGCCGTGTCTCTTGGGCAATGAGCTTCAAACGGGCCCTTCTACTGGCCGCAATAGCCGCCGGGGCAGCCTCTGGAAGGTTCTTCATGTACTTTCTTTTCCTGCCGTTTCCCCTCCCCGTTCCCCTGTTCGGTTTTCTTGCCGTCTTGTGGCTCGCATGTTACCCGTCCATAGCGACCCTTGCGGGCGTAGTGGCCGTAGGGCTACTAGAGGACGGGCTTGCTTTCTCCCCCATGGGAACTTCTTCGGCAAGCTTGCTCATTACCTACGTTTACGCCCGCTGGCACCGCCGGATGTTTGCGCTTGAAGGCCGCGTTGGAGGCTTCCTCCTCAGCTTAAACGCCGTAGTTCTCGGCTATTTGGCCAAGGGCCTCCTGCTCTTCGGTCAAGGAGGCTTCCCCAACAAAGACGCGCTAGTTTTCGCCCTTTGGGTGCATATTGCATGGAGCTTGCTGCTCGCGCTGCTGGGGGCCTGGCTGCTCTCCACTCTGGAAGAGGTGCGGGAAACAGAGGCTTCAAAGCTGGTAGGCCGATGATTAAACCCCAAGGGCTGCCCCCTGAAACATGGATTTCCAAACCGCCGCCCGACCGCTGGAAGGGGCGCTTCCGGCTCCTTATGCTCATTGTGCTGCTTGTGTTGGGCCTTTTAGGGTTTCGCCTGTTTGAACTTCAGGTACTCCAAGGCGGCTACTTTCGGGAGATGTCCGAGAACAACAGGATCAAAGTCCGCATTTTACCGGCAATCCGGGGCCAGATTATTGACCGGAACGGGTTTCCCATCGCGAACACAAGGCCTGCGTTCAGGCTGCTGCTCATCCCGGAGGATGTCCACAACAAGGCGGACGTGCTCCAAAAGTTGGCTACCATCCTGAAGAAAGACCCCAAAGAGCTTGAAGAGCGCTACGAGCGCTACGAGCGCCAGCCCCCCTTTCTTCCTAGAATCATCGAGCGGGACCTTTCGTGGGAAACGTTCGTGAAAACCAAGGCCCACTTGAGCGACATGCCGGGCGTCGAACTCGAGATTGCCACGGTACGTCATTACCCCTACGGGGAGCTATTTGGCCACATCACGGGGTATATCGGCGAAATCTCGAAGGGACAGCTCGAAAAAGATTCCAAGAGAACCTACCGAATGGGCGATATGACTGGCAAGACGGGGCTTGAGGCGTTCTACGAGGCCGAACTCAGGGGCAGGAACGGCCAAAGGCTCTTGGAGGTGGACGCGCTGGGCAGGCCCAAATCGCTTCTGGGCGAGGAAACCCCTGTCGTCGGGAACACGCTCGCGACATCGCTTGACATCCCAACGCAGATGGCTGGCTACCTCGCATTCGGTCCCCACAAGGGGGCGGCCGTAGCGATCGACCCGGACACCGGAGAAGTACTCGCGCTCATCTCCAAGCCTTCGTACGACCCGAACCTTTTTGCGGTCGGCATAGACCGCGCCACCTGGGCATCGCTGGCGAACGGCCCCGGAAAACCGCTCATCAACAAGGCCATTACCGGGGTGTACCCTCCAGGCTCCACGTTCAAGCCGGCCGTCGCGCTGGCAGGGCTGGAAAGCCGCAAGATCGGCCCAAACAACCGTATTTCTTGTGGAGGCTCGTTTTGGTTCGGCGGCAGGGCGTTCCGGTGTTGGAAAAAGGGGGGCCATGGGGGGCTGAACGTCGTCCAGGCACTCGAGCAATCTTGCGACGTGTTCTTTTACTCCGTCGGCAACTGGGTGGGGATCGACAAGATCGCCACGTACGCAAAAATGCTCGGCTTAGGCATTGCTACGGGAATCGACCTGCCGGGCGAACGGACCGGAACAATCCCGAGCACGGCCTGGAAAAAGCGCGTGCTCAAGGTAAAGTGGTACCCGGGAGAAACGATCTCCTGTGCGATCGGCCAAGGGTACGTTACGGTCACCCCGCTGCAGCTTGCCCTGTTTACCTCGGGGCTGGCCAACGGCCAACGGATCATCGCGCCGCGAATCGGGAAGAGCGTTCGCAATCCTGATACCGGAGCGCAAGCTCAAACGGGCGACCGCCCAGTAAGGGGGCTTACGCTCAGCCCAAAAAACCTCTCGCTCGTCCAGGAAGGACTGCTGGCCGTCGTCGAAGGCCAAAGGGGGACGGGCAAGCGCGCAAAAATCCCGAACCTTCGTGTCGCGGGGAAGACGGGCACGGCCCAGGTGGTCAAACTCTCCACCTTCAAGGGTTACAGCCTCGGCGCCCTTCCCGAACGCTACCGGGATCATGCCTGGTTCATCGCCTTCGCCCCGTACGAACACCCAAAAATTGCCGTCGCCGTGCTCGTCGAGCACGGCGAGCACGGAGCCACGACGGCGGCTCCCGTGGCAAAAGCAATGATAGAGGCATACTTACGCTTAGTCCCAAACCCACTTTCAGGAGACATGCATGGCACTGCTAGGTCAAATCCGTAAACGGGCCTCGGGGATTGGCATTAAGGTTATCTTCGGGCTGATTGCGCTCACCTTCGTCGTCGGTTTCGGAATCCTGCCGAACATCGGCGGGCCTAACAAAGAGACGACGGCCCTCATCGAGGCAGGCAAAACCAAGATCGACCTTTCGGAATTCTTGATCGCGTACAATCAAACGCTCGAAGAGTTAGAAAGGGCCTACGGCGGCCAGATTCCAAAGGCCATGCTCGAAAATTTTGGGTTGAAACAGCGCCTTGTGGAGGCATTGAAGACTAAAGCCGTCCTGCTCGAGCAGGCCAGGCTTTGGGGGCTGGAGATTCCGGACGTGGTGCTCGGCCAAGAAATACAAAAGGCCAAGGCCTTCCAAACAAACGGCCGATTCGACCCCGACAGGTACAGGGCCACCCTCCGGAGTGCAGGAATGACCCCGGAGCGCTTCGAAAAGGCCTTTAGGCGAGACCTCACTACAGGCTGGGTCGAACAGCTCATGGACGGGCTTGCCGTCCTTCCTGAGCCAGCGTTGCAGGCTGTTTTCGAGGCACTCCATCACAAAAGGGTCTTCTATGCAATCGAGCTTCAAGAGCCCGACATTTCGCCGGAACAGCTCGACGAAACCCACCTGAAGGCGTATTTTTCGAACAACAAGGAAGCCTTCAGGGCGCCAAAGCGCGTACGTGCAGAGATTTTAGCCTTCGAGCCGATCCTGCTCCTTGCTAAGGTTCACCCCGACCCGAAATCGGTGGAAGCCTACTACCGAGCCCATATTGAAGAATTCAAAGAGCCAAAGCGTTGGCGCATCGCCCAGATTCTCGTCAAGGATGAGGCCAAGGCCAAGGAGGTCCGGAGTAAGATCGCCAAGGGGGAGCGCTTCGAGGACGTTGCGAAGGCGTTCAGCGAAGACGAGGCCTCCGCCAAAAAAGGCGGGGACGTGGGGGAAGTCCGGGCTGCGGCCTTGAACCCGTCCATAAGAAGGGCGCTGTTCCAGCTCAAGGAGGGCGAGACATCGGAGCCTATCCGCGTGGGCGAGCAGTTTATCCTAATCAAGGTGCTCAAAATCCTTCCCGAATACACGCCAGAGCTTGAAGAAATGCAGGGCTTGATTGTGGAGATTCTAAAGCGCCACGAAGCCGATAAACTCGCGAAATTCATGTCCGAGAAGGCATATACGACGCTCAAGGCCGCAGAAAGCCCAAACCTGATGGCATACGGGGGCCAGCAGGGTATAGGCGCTTTTGAGGCCGAGCTTACCAAGCAAGAGCAACCGATCCAGGGGCTGGGCTACTACCCGGACCTTAACAAACGGCTGCTTATGCTCGAACAAGGGGAGCTTGCGGGCCCGATCGCAACGAGCAGGGGGTACTTCATCGCCTACGGAAAAGAGGTGCAACCTTCCTTAATCCCCCCCTTCGAAACGGTCCGCGACGAGGTACAAAAACGTCTGCACAAGGAGCTCGCGCAAAAAGAGCGGAGCGCCCTCATCGAGAGGCTTTCTAGGGCGCTGGCGTCGTCTAAAGACCCGGAGGACCTGCTTCGCCAAGAAGGGATGGCTTACCGCGCACTCAACCCGATCGGCCCTGACGATGCCAGGCTCGAGCCGATCGGAGAGCTACCGCCCGGACTTGGCCCCAAATTGTTCGCGCTTTCAAAGAAGACCCCCGTACTTAAAGAGCCCGTAACTTTCGGCGGAAAAAGCTTCATCCTCGTGCTCAAGGACACCATAAAGCCGCCGAAAGAAGCCTACCAAAAAGAAAGAGGGCGCGTGTTAAACCAAACACAGCAAGAGCTCCGGGCGAGCTTTCTTACGAGATTCATCAGGGCCTTCGAAAAAGCGCACAAGGTGAAGGTAAACGAGCGTGCGCTCGATCGGGTTTGACGTAGGCCCAAAAGAAGGCCTAACTAGCAAGGCGGCGCAACAGGGCTCGAGCGGCTGCCACTCCTGCACCCTTTAAGCCCGGCCTTACCGATGGAATGGCTAAGGCTTTGTGAACGGCAAGACGTTGCCCCGAGGACGTGCGGTCAAGGGGCCTTGGAGGGCTGAGGAAGGGGGTGGTCTGACCCCATAGAAGAAAACGGGGAAGCCTCCAGGTAGGCTCTAAGCTTTCCCAGGGCCAGCTCGATCTCCTGGATCCTGGCCTCGATCGCCCCTTCTAGGAGCCCGTGGCAGGCGGACGTCGGAATGGCGACGACAAGACCGAAGTACGTCGTGATCATCGCCTCGGCAATGCCGCCCGCCAAAAGAGAAGGGTCCACGGGACCCCCGTGGCCCTGGATAACGAAGAACGCCTTGATCAGCCCCGAGATCGTCCCCAAGAGCCCTAGCATCGTCGAAAGGTTGGCGATGTTTGGGAGCGCGCGCAAGTGTCGCTCTAACACCTGGGCTGCCCGGGACGCCTCGATTTCGGCCGATTCTAGCGCGTTAGCTTCCCCCTCACGGTAATGGGCGAGGTACGTCCAGAGTACTCTCGGCAAAAGCCCCTTGGAAAGCTCGAGGAATGAAAGCGCTCTGGAAAAGTCTCCCCTCTCCAAGAACGCCTCCAGCCTTCCCCACACGAGCCGCTCCGGCGCCTTGGTTCGCGCGAGCACGTACAGCCGCTCGAGCACAAAGGCCAGTGCGAGGACGCTAAGCACCAAAATAGGGTGCATGAACACCCCGCCTAGCTTGTAGTACTCAACAATGCCGACACTTTGCATGTCCAAGATAAGGCCGCTCCTTCTTCACTCATAAAAACGATGGAACCATTTGCCCTTCCTTAGTTATTGTACCCCGAAGACCAGCCCACCCGGATGCTACTCAGGCCCGCTTATGCGGCCTGTGGGGGTACAAGACAGACGCGATCGTCGTGGCCGCCAAGATGCCCCCGATCACTCCAAGCGTCCATAGGATGGGGATATCGTAGAAGTGGCCTGCAATCATCTTGACCCCGATGAACACGAGAATCAGCGCAAGGCCGTAATTCAGGAACCTGAGCAGCTCCATCAACCCGGCCAGCGCAAAATACATCGCCCGAAGGCCCAGGATGGCGAACGCGTTCGAACTGAAGGCGATGAAAGGGTCGAGCGTTACTCCGAAAACCGCCGGGATCGAGTCCAGCGCGAACATAATATCCGTCGTTTCGATCATCACGAGGACGACAAAAAGCGGCGTGACCATCCACTTTTGACCAACCTTCACAAAAAAATGGCCCGAGTCGTACCCTTTGGTGATGGGGAAAAACCTCTCGAGCGCCCGAAAGACGGGGTTCTTTCTGATGTCCGCCTGCTCGTTTTTTTGGAAGACGAGGTGGATGCCGGTATAAATCAACAGCACCCCGAACACGTACAAAAGCCAATCGAAGCGGCGAACAAGATGAATGCCCACAAGGATGAAGGTGATCCTCATGACAATCGCCCCGAAGATCCCCCAAAACAACGCGCGGTGCCGGAAGGCATGAGGAACGCCGAAGAACGTGAAAAGAGTAAGGAACACAAACAGGTTGTCTACGCTTAAAGCAAACTCGATCAGGTAGGCGCCCAAGAACTCCAGCGCGGCCCTAGAGCCCATAAAGCGGTACACACCGCCACAGAACACAAGCGCCAGGCTGGCCCAAAGAATGGTGAAGGCGAGCGCCTCACGCACGCCGAGGACATGCGCCTTTCTTTGAAAAACAAAAAGGTCGAGCCCAAGCATGAACAAAAGAAACCCAAGAAACGCGCTCCATAACAAAGGCTGATCTACGATTCCCATCCTTAATGACCCCTTAATCCTGCGTGGTATTTGCTTAGACAGGGAACCCGGTTGAACCTAGGAAACGAACTAGCCGCTTCTTAAGGGAAGCCCCCAAACGCCCAGTATGATAAACAACCCGCGGACAAGGCGTAGCCCCGCTCAGAGATTAGATTAACGTACCAGGAAAACATTTGCCAGGGCGCCCAAACCCTGCGATACTCGGCCTTACGGCGCGACGTAAAGAATTGACTCTTTACATCGGGAGCCTTTATGTATAGAATATACTCCGCTGTTTTGGCTTAGAGGCCAGATGCTTTAGGCCTCGCTTGGCGGCGATCCAACCCGAACTCATGCAAGCCAGTAACTTCCAAGAACAAAAGGGAAGCCCATGATGACACCGCACATGACCGACAGAATCGAGGGGATTTATTTGGATGCCGTCCGGCGCAACGGCGGAGAGCTCGAGTTCCACCAGGCCGTAAGGGAAGTATTGGGGTGCCTTGGCCCCGTACTGGTAAAGCATCCGGAGTTCGGAAAGCACAAGATTATCGAGCGAATCCTAGAGCCGGAGCGCCAAATCATCTTCCGAGTGCCCTGGCAAGACGATAAGGGCGAGATCCACATCAACCGCGGGTTTCGCGTCGAGTTTAACTCCGCCCTCGGGCCCTATAAAGGGGGGCTACGCTTTCACCCTTCCGTGACGCTCAGTATCATCAAGTTCCTTGGGTTCGAGCAAATCTTCAAGAACGCCCTGACGGGACTGCCGATAGGCGGGGCCAAGGGAGGGGCCGACTTTGACCCGAAGGGACGCTCGGAGGCCGAGATGATGCGCTTCTGCCAGAGCTTCATGACGGAGCTTTACCGCTACTTGGGCGAGTACACCGACGTACCGGCGGGCGACATCGGCGTGGGCACGCGCGAGATCAACTTTATGTTCGGCCAGTATAAAAGAATCACCAACCGCTACGAATCAGGGGTGGTTACCGGAAAAAGTCTGAACATCGGGGGTGCCCCCGTCCGGACGGAATCAACCGGCTATGGCCTGGTTTATTTCCTCGAAAGAATGTTGCAAGTAAAAAAGGAAGCGCTCGAGGGTAAGGTATGCATACTGTCGGGCGCGGGAAACGTCGCGATCCACGCCATCGAGAAGCTCCAGCAGCTAGGGGCCAAGGTGATCGCCTGCTCCGATTCTGGCGGCTACCTATACGACGAAAACGGTATAGACCTAGAGGCCCTCAAGTACGTCAAGCTCGCCCAAAGGGCCAGGTTGCAGGCTTATTTAAGGCATCGCCCCGAAGCGAGCTTCGTGGCCGGGGGCAATATATGGAGCATCCCTTGCCAAATTGCGCTTCCGTGCGCAACCGAGAACGAGTTGAACGGCAAAGACGCGGAGATACTCGTTCAAAACGGCTGCATCGCCGTCGCCGAAGGCGCCAACATGCCCACGACGCCCGAGGGGGCGCAGGTGTTCTTGGAGGCGGGCGTCTCGTTTGGCCCGGGGAAGGCGGCCAACGCGGGCGGGGTGGCCACTTCGGCCCTGGAGATGCAGCAAAATGCCTCGAGGGATTCTTGGAGCTTCGAGCACACCGAAACCAGGCTCCAGGAGATCATGGTCGGCATCCACGACCTCTGCTACGAGACGGCCGAAGAGTTCGGCAAGAAGGGCAACTACGTGGCCGGTGCGAACATCGCGGGGTTTATCAAGGTGGCCCGGGCAATGGTAGAGCTGGGGCTGGTATAGGAGGCCTCGGGGGTTGCCGCCCTTTCAAGAAAGAAACTCGTCCGTAAAGCACCCGCGAATAAGAGAGGCGTTCGGGCGCTTTGGTCTTCTTATGGCCTGCGGCCTGGGGGCCGGGCTTTTGCCGAAGGCGCCGGGCACGTTCGGAACCTTGCTCGGCGTGCTCGTAGAGGTGGCGCTCTTTTGGGGTCTTGACCCTGCGTGGCGTTACCCTGGCCTGCTTTTGGCTTTTGGGCTCGTGTGCGCCCTTAGCCTTGCGCTTCTGCCCCTGGCAAGCAAGCACTTTGCAAGCCACGACCCAAAGCCTTTCGTGCTGGACGAGGTTGCTGGGTACCTGCTAATTCCCGTCGTGCTGACAAACGCTCACGCTTCGGTTTGGAGGACGACGCTCGGGTTTTGCTTCTTCCGGGTCTTCGACATTTTAAAGCCCTTCCCGATCGGTTGGGTCGATCGCACGCTCGAGGGCTCGTTTGGCGTCCTCTTGGACGATCTTTTGGCCGGGCTCTTTGCCGCCCTTGCAATCCTAGTCCTGCAAGACGTCCTCTAAACTTCCTTTTAAGGCGGGGGTATGCTAACCTGTGGACTTATGATCAATGTCCATCACTTGGCGATGGGGGCGCACCTTGGGAATTGAAAGAGAGCAGGTTCAGCATATCGCAAGGCTTTCCAGGCTTGCGTTGAGCGATGACGAGATTACCCTTTTTAAGGGGCAGCTTGCCCGCATTCTCGATTACATCGGCATACTAGAAGAGCTGGATACGAGCGCTACCATGCCGCTCTACCACCCGAACGCCGAAGGCCTCTCGCTTCGGCAAGACATCCCGAGGGAGAACGGGCCGGCCGTAGACCTTAAAGGCCTGGCGCCCGAGTTCGACGAGGGCCATTTTCTTGTCCCTAGCATATTGGAGACCAACGCAAGCGAGCAAGAGCGTGCCTAACCTGCCCTTTTTGACATTGGCCGAGCTAAGGAGCGGCTATTCAAGGAAAGAGTTCCAACCCTCCGAGGTGATCGAGGCCCACTTGAAGCGGATCGAGGCGCTCAACCCGGAGCTGAACGCCTACCTAGAAGTCTTTGGGGACGGAGCAAGGGACCGGGCTAGGGCGTTGGACAAAAAGCTCGCCCAGGGCGGACCGTTAGGGCCGCTTTTCGGGGTTCCTTTGGCCGTAAAAGACGTGCTCTGCGTCGAAGGGACGAAAACGACCTGCGGCTCCAAGATGCTCGAGCCGTTCATCGCCCCCTACGACGCCTCGTGCATTCGAAGGCTGAGAGACCAAGGGGCGGTGTTCCTCGGGAAGACGAACATGGACGAGTTCGCCATGGGCTCTTCGACGGAGAACTCGGCCTTCGGCCCGACACGCAACCCGTTTGGCCTGGAAAGGGTGCCGGGCGGGTCTTCCGGCGGGTCGGCCGCGGCCGTTGCTGCGCATCTTTGCCAGGCGGCACTCGGTTCGGATACGGGCGGGTCAATCCGACAGCCTGCCGCCTTTTGCGGCATCGTAGGGCTAAAGCCTACTTACGGCAGGGTTTCGCGCTACGGGCTCGTGGCGTTCGCTTCTTCGCTCGACCAAATCGGGCCGATGACTAAGACCTCCGAGGATGCCGCGATCCTGTTCTGGGCGATCGCGGGCCATGACCCAAAAGACATGACGAGTTCGACAAGGCCGGTCCCTCCGCTGGAGGCGTTGTTCGGCCAAGACCCGAGGCGATTTCGGCTCGGTCTTCCGAAAGAGTATTTCGTGGAGGGGATGGACCAAGAAGTCCGCGACGCGCTGCTGGCCACGCTGGCAAAGCTAGAGGGGTTGGGCATTCAAGTAGAAGAGGTTAGCCTTCCCCACACGCCATACGCTACGGCGGTGTACTACATTATCGCCACCTCCGAGGCCAGCTCCAACCTTGCGCGCTACGATGGCGTAAAGTACGGGTTTAGCGCCAAACACGCGGACAGCATGCTCGAGCTCTACGAACGAACTAGAGCGGCTGGGTTTGGCCTCGAGGTCAAACGAAGGATCATGCTCGGCACGTACGCGTTGTCGGCCGGATACTACGAGGCATACTTCAAAAAGGCCGCGCAGGTAAGGAGGCTGATCCTGGAGGATTTCACGCGCGCCTTCGAAAAGGTCGATGCTATAGTCTCGCCGACAACCCCGACGCCTCCGTTCCTTCTCGGCGAAAAGATCGAAGACCCGCTCACTATGTACCTCTCCGACATCTACACGAACGCGCTCAACTTGGCCGGGCTTCCGGGCATGAGCCTCCCCATCGCACGAACGGGCGATGGGTTGCCCGTCGGAATGCAGATTATCGCCCCGGCCTTCATGGAAGAGAGACTCTTTTGCCTTGGCAGGCTGATCGAGGAACTCACCAACCCCCCCATCCAGGGTGTCCCCTTCGACCAACCCATCGCGTAAAGGAAGGCCATGGCCTGGGAAACGATCATCGGGTTAGAGGTTCACGTCCAACTGGCAACGCGCTCAAAGATGTTTTGCGCGTGCCCGAACGTGTTCGGGGCCCCGCCCAACACGCTTACGTGCCCCGTATGCCTAGGGTTGCCCGGAGTACTCCCCGCTTTGAACAAACAGGCGGTTTTATTCGCGGTCAAAACGGCCAAGGCCCTGAACGCCCAAGTTCACCCACACAGCCTTTTTGCGAGGAAGAACTACTTCTACCCGGATTTACCCAAGGGCTACCAAATCTCCCAGTATGAACAGCCGCTCGCAACGACTGGCAAGCTTGAGATCGA
Organism: Nitrospirae bacterium UBA2233; assembly: GCA_002347965.1. GTDB lineage: Bacteria > UBA2233 > UBA2233 > UBA2233 > UBA2233 > UBA2233. The sequence continues at coordinate 28,426 of DDYN01000041.1, forward strand.
GACGCCCGGCGGAACCAAGGTGATTGGCATCACGCGGCTGCACCTGGAAGAAGATGCGGGCAAGCTCGTCCACGAGGCGGAGTTCACGAGGGCCGGTGTTTCGTACGTAGACTTGAACCGTGCCGGAGTCCCGTTGATGGAGATCGTGAGCGAGCCCGAAATCTCGACCCCGGAGGAAGCCATGGCCTACTTGCGCGCGCTAAGGGAGCTCGTGCGGTACCTGAAGGTCTCCGACGGCAACATGGAAGAAGGCAGCCTGCGCTGCGACGCCAACGTATCCGTCCGGCCAGAGGGTTCTCGAACGTTGGGGACCAAAGCCGAGCTTAAGAATATGAACTCGATTCGTTTTGTCGGAAAGGCGCTGGCCTATGAGGTCGAACGCCAGGTTCGAGTGCTCGAATCTGGCGGCAAAGTCGCGCAGGAAACTCTGCTTTGGAGCGAGAAACTAGAGAAAACGCTACCCATGCGCTCCAAAGAAGAGGCGCACGATTACAGGTATTTTCCGGAGCCCGACATCCTACCGCTTGCGATCGAGGGGGAACGGATCGAGGCGTTGCCGGAGCTCCCGTGGGACAAGCGCGCGCGTTTCAAGCGGGTATACGCCCTAACCGACGAAGAATCCGGCATCTTGACCGAACACCCCGCGCTGGCGGAGTTTTACGAAGCGCTCGTCGAGGCGTTCCCCAACCCGAAGACCGCGAGCAACTGGATTTTGGTAGAGCTGCTCAAAACGTTTCGGCCAAAGATGAACCGGCTGGATTTTTTCCCGGCCGTTTCGCCAAAAAGAGTGGCCCGAGTACTCTCGATGATCGAAGACGGCATTATCAACCAAAGCACGGCCAAAGACCTGCTTGCCAGGCTGCTAGAAGAAGACTTCGACCCCGAGGCTTTCGTGGCCCAGCAAGGGCTTGGACAAATATCGGATGAAAAAGCGCTACTGGCGTGGATCGATGAGCTTTTCGAGCGCCATCCAAGCCAGGTCAATGAATACCTGGACGGAAAAGAAAAGGTATTTGGTTTTTTTGTAGGCCAGCTCATGAAGATGAGCCAGGGCAAGGCCAACCCGAGGCTGTTGAACACGCTCCTTAAGCAGAGGTTCGATGCGCGGAAACCTGCGTCCTAGGCTTGTTTATACGCTGCTTTTCCTGCTTGGCCTAGGGGTTCTCCTAGCGCTCCTCGGAATGCTGCTACCGCGCCTTATTTTTTCGCCTGCCCGGCTCGAGGCCCTAAGGAAGCGCGCGGAGGCCGAACTTTCGCTCGCAACGGGGGGACGCGCGACGATCGGACCGCTTCACCCAAGAATTTCCTTGATCCATGGGCTCCATGTCCAGGTTCCCACGCTCGCGATCGACCGGCCAAGGTATCTATCTAAAAGGATTGATAAGCTCTCTTTAGAAGAAATCCGGGCCCGCTTCGATATACTTGGCCTTGTTCGGGGCAAGGCTCGGGTTGAAAAGCTGGAAATTTCGAGCTTGACGCTGGTCTTCCTTAAAGAGCTGGAGATGGCGAAGGCCAACCGTCCCGTTTTCTTTCTTGCCCAAGCCGCTACACCGGCCCCCAGAAAGCCACGGCCCGTCAGGCTTCCCTTCGGACGGGTGCGGGCCTACCTGCGGGCGCTCGAAGTCGGCAAAGCACAAATCGAGGGGCTAATGGAAGGCCCTGCCAGGCTATCCGGCCTAAGGGTAAACTTGGGCGATGCTAGCGTTGACGTTAGCGCGGCAGAGGTCCATGCGTTCGGGTTCCAGAAAGGATGGCTCAGTGCCAAGGTTCTTTTCCCCAACCCGGAGCCATTGCTTGAAGAGCTCACTTTAGAGCTCAAGGCCGGAGCAAAAAATGCCCCCTTGGGCCAGTTTTTTGGCGATATGCCGCCCGCCCTTATGGGGCTGGCCCTTCAAAACGCAAGCCTTACGCTAGATGGTCGTCTAGCGGGCTTGGGGCTTCTGCTCGAAGGAAGGCTAGAGGGCGCCTTGCACCCAAAGCCCCTTCTTCTACACGCGGAGGGCCGCGTCATCCCCGCATTTCATGGTCTTCCAAGAATCGAGCGGGCAAAGCTTGTCTTAACGCTCGAAAACAAAGAGCCGCTCTTGGAAGCGTTCGTCCAGCCAGGCTCCGGCGGGGGACAGACCCCAGGCTACGCGCTGAAAGCCTCCGGAAAACGCATCCCCGTCTCGTACAAGCCCCTCGAGCGCGGACTTTTGAGCTTTGAGGCAAGCTGTCTTGCAGACGAGAGCCTCTCTTTAGTCCCGCATACGCTAAACGGCGTCCTTTACCTTGAACAGGCAAGCTTAAACCCGAACCCGGACGTCACGCTCGAAGCCAATAATCTTCGAATCGAGGCAAAAGAAGGAAGGATCTTTTTGCCCGCCCAGACGGTGCATTTCAACAAATATCCCGCCCAAATCGAAGGGGAGATGCATGATTTCAAGAAGGCAAGCGTAAAGCTTAGCGCTCCAGAGGTCTCGATCCCGAATAAGCTCCTAGCAACGGGGGTAGAGATCGAAGCGGCCACGGCCAACATCCTAGAGCGGCCGAGGGCGTTCGCGATCGAGGCCGCCTTGAAGTCTTTTCGCGTTCAAAAGCTTGTGATAGAGCAGCTCAAGGGCAAAGGAACGGCAACGCTCGAACCCAAAGGTCAGGCAAGGCTGCAGCTTTCTTCTTTTGAGGCGTCCATGCTCGGCGGGACATTTCACGGGCCTTTGGCTGCAAGGTTTGGGAAGGGGACCCTCGGGCTCGAAACGCCCGGGGTCAGCGCTCAAAACCTGCAAACCGGAAGCGCCTTCTTCACGTTTTCAAAGAAAGAACCCAAGGTCTACCTCAAAGCGAAGGCCTCGGGGCCTGTTCGCTTTATTCGTCCTTACGCCCCTGCAAACCCCTTCCAGGCGGGGCTGCAGGCCTCCGGGGAGCTCAAGCTAACGCCCGGCCAAATCCACGGATTGTTCCTGTACAAAGCCCTCCAGGAGCACATGAGCACAATTCCGCCGTTTCGAGAGTTCGCGCGCGAGCTAGAACCGTTCGTTCGTAAGGAGGCCCAACAAGAAGGGTATTTCTTCGATACGGGCAATATCACCTTTTCTTACCAGCAAGCCTCCTGGCATATAAGGGAGGCCCGGCTTACGAGCTTGGATGGTGTTTCGCTCGAGGCCTCTGGAAGACTCATGCAAGGCGGCGCCGTAGATGGGCAAGGTACGGCCGTCGTTTCCGAGCGCCTAAGCAAGGCGATGGCGCTAGGCGTTTCTCAGCTAAGCTGGCTTGCAAAAAAAAAGCAAAGAATTGAAATTCCAGTCTCGCTGTCAGGGAACATCAAACACGTGAAGGTTCGCCCCGACATCGAAGCGCTCGGAAAAGCGATTCTGCCGAACATCTTTAACAACCTGCTCGAGGGCATCAAGGGTTTTTCTCCTTTCTAGCATTGATCTCCTGCCAAAAAAGGGCTTCAACGATGCGCACTGTCTTGTCTTTTGAGGAAATCCGCTCTGGGGCGGTGACGGACGTCTATTTTGAACGGACCGAGGCCATTTTGAAGGCAAAGGGGCTCAACCCCCGCACGAGGGCGGAGGTGTTTTTGAAGCACTTCCCTTACGGCACGTTCGGGGTTCTGGCGGGCATGGAGGAGGCGTTAGGGCTTCTTGCGGGGGTCGATGCCGACGTGGAAGCGCTTCCAGAGGGGTCGGTGTTCTTCGCGCGCGAGCCCGTCCTCGTCCTCGAGGGGCCTTATTTGAGCTTCGGCAGGCTCGAGACAGCCCTTTTGGGCGTGCTCTCGCAGGCGTCTGGCATTGCCACAAAGGCTGCCCGCTGCGTAAAAAAAGCGACGGGAAGGCCCATCGTCCATTTTGGCGCCCGGCGGATGCACCCGGCCATCGCTCCGATGATCGATTACGCCGCCTACCTGGGCGGTTGCACGGGGATCAGCGTAAGCTTATCGGCAAAGCAGCTGGGCCTCACGCCTCAAGGAACCATGCCGCACGCGCTCATCCTCGTGTTCAAGGATACGCTCGAAGCGGCAATGGCCTTCGACGAACTAATTCCCAAAGACGTGCCCAGGGTCGTTTTGATCGACACCTTTCAAGACGAAAAGTTCGAGGCGATAAGGATCGCCGAGGCTCTCAAAGACAGGCTTTACGGCATGCGGCTGGATACGCCGGGCTCTAGACGGGGGGACATTGCGCTGTTGATCCAGGAGGTGCGCTGGGAGCTGAACCTAAGGGGATTTTCCCACATCAAGCTCTTCTTGAGTGGCGGATTGAAGGAAGACGACCTGCCGGGCCTTTCTGCGATCGTGGACGTCTTCGGCGTGGGCAGCGAGATCGCAAGCTCCAGGCCGTTTGACTTCTCCATGGATATCGTCGAGGTGGACGGTGAGCCGCTAGCCAAGCGGGGAAAAGAATCCGGCGGCAAGGCGCTGCTTTTCTGCCCCAAATGCCTGTTGCGCGAAACCGTACCTAAGCGCCTCCCCTTTCCGCCCTGCCCGTCGTGCCATGGAGAACGCCAAAACCTGCTCGAGAAGGTGCTGGAGGGGGGCAAACGCTTAATCCAAGCAAGGCCACTCAAGGAGCGCGCGGCGTTCGTTCAGCAGGAAATCGAGCGCTTCCAGGACAGGCTTGGGCTTTAAGGAGGATTACATGTTTGAAGCGATCTCCTTTAACGGCAGCTCGATTAGCCTGCTTGATCAGCGCGCGCTCCCCCAGCAGGCCAGCTACCTCACCCTCAAGACACCAAAAGAGGCCGCCTGGGCAATCCATGCGATGGCCGTCCGGGGCGCTCCGATGATCGGAGTCACCGCCGCTTTCGGCATGGCGCTTTCTCTTAGGGACTTGCGCGAGGACGAAAGCCTTGAACAGGCCTTCCAAAACGCCAAACAGCAAATTCATACATCTAGGCCCACCGCGAAGAACCTATTTTTCGCCCTCCATGCGATGGAAGATGCCTTTCAAGAGGCCCTCCGGGAGGGTTTGAGCTTGAAGGGCGCCCAAGAGCGGCTCAACGCGCGGGCATTAGCGCTATTTCGTGAAGAAACCCAAAGGAGCGAAGCCATCGCGCGCTTTGGGGCGGGGCTGATCCCAACTGGGGCACGCGTGCTCACGCATTGCAACACAGGCTCGCTCGCCGTCCCTGGGCCTGGGACGGCCTTGGGTGCTATCAAAGAGGCGTTCGCCCAGGGCAAGGTCAAAGAAGTCTACGTAGACGAAACAAGGCCGCTGCTTCAGGGCTCCAGGCTTACCGCGTTCGAGCTTTCCTCGCTTAACATTCCCTACAAGGTTATCGCAGACAGCGCGGCAGCAGGACTTATTGAGGCGGGCAAAGTAGATGCAGTCCTCGTCGGGGCGGACAGGATCGCCAAAAATGGGGATACGGCGAATAAGGTCGGGACGCTCATGCTGGCCAGGCTCTGCGCCGTCCACGGCCTCCCATTCTTCGTCCTTGCGCCCACGAGCACAATCGACCCCGACATTGAAGACGGCTCGGGAATCCCGATCGAGGAGAGAAACGAAGCGGAGGTGTTAATGTTATCGGGCACGCTGGTTGCCCCTCCCGGCGCTAGAGCCTTCAACCCCGCCTTCGATGTGACCCCTGCGGGCTTGATTTGCGCGTTCGTCACCGAGCAAGGCGTGTTTCAACCGCCGTTTTTGGGCAGCATTTCGGAATGACTCTGCTAGAAACGCTCCTTTCGCTCGACATTACGGATTTTACGAAGGCCCGCCTCAGGCGCTTACTGGCTGGATTTTGCCAGGAAGGCCAAGGCACGTTTTTGCTGGGCCGCCTCCTCGAAGCCCTTCCCAAGGGCACGCTCGAGGCCCACCTGGAACGGAGACATGACGAGATCCCCGGGTTTTTCGCCTACAGCCCTTACTTGGGAATGCTGCTTCTCAAGGAGGCTCGGATGTTGGCCGACCTGGACGCTTACGCCAGGTTCCGTAGCTCGCCTTTTGACCCGATTCTGTTCGAGCAAGACCTCATGCGGGCGCTGAACCAAGAGGGGATGGACCGACGAGCCAGCCTCAAGCTCCTTAGGCATTCCAAAGACAAGGCGTTCCTGAAGATCGCTATTCTCGATTACAACCGCTCGACCGGGCTCGAACGGACGATGCTGTCCCTTTCGAGGCTGGCGGAGGTCCTGCTGGACGCCGCGCTCGAACTCTCCAGAAAAGACCTTACCCCCAGGATGGGCTACCCAAGGAAAAAAACCGGCGTTGGGCTTGGAGAAGAAATCGCCTTCTGCGTGATGGGGCTCGGAAAGCTAGGCGCAAGGGAGCTCAACTACCACAGCGACATCGACATCTTGTTTGCTTACGAAACGGACGAGGGCCTGAGCGAACCCGGACACACGCCTCACGAGTTCTTCACGCTCCTGGCCAAGGGCATCTTGGGTTACCTGGGCGAGTACACCGAGGACGGGTTTGTCTACCGCGTAGACACCCGCCTTCGGCCCGAGGGGACGAAAGGGCCTCTTGTCAACTCGCTGCGCTCGCTCGAGATCAGCTACGAATCATGGGGGCAAACATGGGAAAGGCTAGCCCTGGCGAAGATGAGCCCCGCGGCAGGAGACAGGGCGTTCGGACAGAGGCTTTTGCGTACGCTTGAGCCGTTCGTTTACAGAAAAACGCTCGACTACACCACCATTCAGGATATAGGCCATATTAAGGCTAGAATCGACGCCGAAGTGCCGAAAAAACCCGGCATGCTGGAGCTAAAGCTTGCCCATGGAGGCATCCGGGAGGTGGAGTTCGTCGTCCAAACGCTAAGCGTCGTGCACGGCGGAAAAAACCCGAGGCTCCGCCAGAAAACGACGCTCCTCTCCATCGGGGCGCTCAAAACGTTCAACCTGATCGGCGAGCTGGACGCCTTTAAGCTCACACAGGCCTACACGCTGCTAAGAAGGCTCGAGCACGCGCTCCAGCTTAAAGAAGGCCTCCAGACACACGCGCTTCCGCTCGCCCCGGAGCTCATCGCCTGTGTTGTACGGTTTGCCTTCCCCAAGCTCCCCGCAGAGCGCGTTCCGAACCTCAAGGCCTCGCTAAGCGAGGCGATGGGCACGGTACACGACATATTCCTCGGGGTTTTCGCCAAGACGAGCCCCGAGCTTAAAGAAAGCCTCCTTAAGGAGGCTACGGCTTTGGCGTTAGGGACACAACCGGAAGGCATCGAAGGGTTCCTCGAGGCCAAGGGGTTCAGCAACCCCGAGGATGCGCTAAAACGATTCTCAACTTTGCGCGAGGGGGCCTCCAGGCGCCCGCTAACCCAGCGTGCCTCCGGCCTGATTGCGCAGATTCTCCCCAAGACGATCGACGGCATCTTAAGGTCGCCAATCCCGGAGCTCGCGCTCGTCCACACCGAGCAGTTCTTCGCGCAGATCGGAGGCAGGGCCAGCTACTACGCCTTGTTCAAGGAACATCCCAAGCTCCTGGAGCTTTTGATAATGCTTTTTGGGTCTTCGTCGTACCTTTCGCATTTCGTGCTGAAGAACCCCGCCGTGCTCGAATCGCTCGTTACTCAAGACCCGCGAAAACCCATCGATCGCGGCGCGCTCGAGGAGATGGCGGAGCAGGAGCTCGCCTCCGCAGAGGACTTTGAAGACGCCATGGAGGCGCTAAGGAGCTTCAAGAACACCGCAACGCTTCGCATCGCGCTGCTCGATCTGCTCTCCGAGCTTCCGGTCGAGGACGTGCTAAGGCTCAATTCCGAGGTGGCCGAGATCTGCCTTGTCCAAACAAGCCGGGTTTGCATTCAAGAAGTGCAAAGGCGCTACCCATTCCCGACCAAAACCGGAGACGTCCCGTTCTTCGCCGTCGCTACGGGAACCCTTGGCTCTCAAGAAATGGGATACGGGTCCGACATTGACATGCTCTTTTTGTTCGACGAGCCAGAAGACGTTTTGGATCAGGAGGCATTCACGGCGTTCGTCACAAGGCTAGGCCAGCGCATCCTGAGGGCGTTGACAACCACGGGAAGGGGGGGCTATCTCTACCGGGTGGACACGCGACTTCGGCCACGCGGCAGGCATGGAGCCCTGGTGAGCTCGATTGCACGGTTTGCGGAGTTCAACCGGAAAGAGGCCGGGGTGTTCGAAAAGATGTCCATGTTCAAGGCAAGGCCCGTGTTCGGCAACCCCGAAGTGATCCGAGGGCGTATCGCACCGCTTTTTGACGAACTCCTTTGGTCGCGCCCGCTTGACCTTGAAGAGCTGAAGCAAGGGCTTCGCATGCGCTCAAGGATGGAGACAGAACTCGTAAGCCCCGATTACCACGGCCAAAAGGGGTTTCACATCAAATGGGGCAAGGGGGGCCTGCTTGATGCGGAATTCCTCGTTGTGTGGGTCTTGCTCGCTTTCGGGGCCGGGAACCAAGGGCTTAGGGCTCACTCCACGCTCGAGGGGATCTGCTTGCTGGAGTCGTTCGAGCTTATGCGCAAAGAAGACGCAGGGTTCCTTGCCAACCATTACCGCTTTCTAAGGATGCTCGAGAACCGGGTTCGGCTCGTTCACGACGTGGACGTCGAAAACGTAGACTTCGAAGACCCCAGGTTTCACGAGCTCATGGCCTCCATCATGCAGCGGCTTGGCCATGAGGCCCGTTTTGCAAAACAGGGTGCAAAATCCAGCCTCCTTGCCCTCACGAGGCGCGCAAGGGCGCTTTACGACCGCTACACCCTCCTTCTTCAAAGACACCTCCAGGACGGAGAACCTGACCTTCGGCGCTGGCGGGCATCTTGGGGCCCGTCTAAGAACATGCTAAAATCTCTGGAACCTGGCAAACAAACCGGTCGTACGACAACAAAGGGATAGGTACATGCAGGAGAACGGGTCTAGCGTATGGCTAAACGGCAGTTTAATTCCATGGCACGAAGCTAAGGTTTCGTTGCATGCGCATACCCTCCATTACGGACTCGGCGTGTTCGAGGGGGTTCGTTATTACAAAACCGTAGACGGCCACACCGCCGTCTTCCGGCTCGCGGATCATATCAAGCGGCTCTACGCCTCGGCTCACATCGTGGGGCTCAACATCCCTTATCCCTCAACCGAAATAACCGGAGCCACGCTCGAGCTTGTTCGGAGAAACGCCTTCGAAGAGGGCTACATCCGGCACCTCGTGTTCTTAGACGAGGGCGTCATGGGGATCTACGCCGAGCAAAACCCGGTCAGCGTAGCCATTTCTACGTGGAAATGGGGGGCTTATTTGGGCCAGGAGGGCAAGGACCTTGGCGCAAGGCTCATGACCTCCACGTTCGTCCGCCAGCACGTCAACGCCTCGATGACGAAAGCCAAGGTTTGCGGCCAGTACGTGAACTCTGTCCTGGCCAAGTGGGAGGCTATCAAGCACGGGTTTGACGAGGCGCTCATGCTGGATGTCGAGGGGTTCGTGGCGGAAGCCTCGGGAGAGAACGCGTTCATCGTTCGTGAAGGCGTGTTAAAAACACCCCCCCTCATGGGTGTCCTTCCGGGCATCACGCGAGATTCGATCATGGCGATCGCCAAGGAGGCCGGGTTTACGATCAAGGAAGAGCGGCTTACCAGGGACGAGCTCTACATTGCAGACGAGATGTTCCTTTGCGGGACGGCGGCCGAGGTCACGCCCGTAAGGGAGCTAGACGGCCGCAGGGTAGGAAACGGCGAGGTGGGAAAGGTTACCCGCTTTTTGTCCGAACGTTTCCACGACGTGGTCCAGGCCAAAATAGAGCGATACAAGGGGTGGCTGACGCTCATCTAGGCAGTGCGGCCCTTGCGCACGCGTTTTGCCTAAAAGGGGTAGAGGCCACTCCCATCGAGGTCCAGGCCGACCTGACACCCGGCCTGCCCGCCTTTAGCCTTGTAGGCCTGCCAGATACGGCCATCCGGGAATCGAGGGAAAGGGTTCGATCGGCCATCCAGGCCACAATCGGCCGGTTTCCCCTGAAGCGCATCACGGTAAACCTGGCCCCCGCCGACGTCAAGAAAGACGGTACGGGCTACGACCTTCCCATCGCCGTAAGCATCCTGCTCGGGGGGATGCTAAAAAAAGCGCCCGAAGAAAGCGTCGTGTTTTTGGGCGAGCTTGCCTTGGACGGCCGGGTGCTTCCCGTCCCGGGCGTTCTGCCCATCGTTGCCTCCGCAAAAGCGCTCGGGTTCTCGAGCTTTGTCCTCCCTTACGACAACCGTGCCGAGGCTCTAGCCGTGGGCGGGTTTCGCGCGCTGTTCGTCAAGCACTTGGCAGGCGTCGTTGCTTGGCTTCAAGAGTCCGCTCCCATGCCCTTCTACGAGCGGGAAGTCCAAACCGGGCAGGACAACGCCAGGAGTGCCCTGTTGACCCTAGGCCAGGTTGTCGGGCAAGAGTTCGCCAAAAGGGCGCTTTTGATCGCCGCCGCTGGCGGGCATAACCTGCTTTTGGAAGGCCCGCCGGGTGCCGGGAAAACGCTCCTTGCCAAGTGCATGCCCTCGCTGCTTCCGCCGTTGGACGAGGCGGAGGCGATCGAGACGACCAAGATATACTCTGTCGCGGGCAAGCTCCCCAAAGAAACCGGCCTTCTTAGCGAACGGCCTTTTCGTTCGCCCCACACGACTATCTCCGATGTCGGCCTGACAGGCGGGGGAAACCCCCCAAGGCCCGGCGAGATCAGTCTAGCACATAACGGTATTCTATTTTTAGACGAATTTCCGGAGTTCAAGCGGGGCGCGCTGGAAGCGCTCCGTCAGCCCCTCGAAGAGGGGACGATCGACATCGTCCGGGCCCAGGCGAGCGTTCGCTACCCCGCCCGCATCCTGCTTGTCGCCGCCATGAACCCATGCCCGTGCGGTTTTTTGGGACACCCGAGCAAGCCATGCACCTGCACCCCGGCGCTACTGTCCAGGTACCGCTCGAGGGTTTCCGGGCCGATCCTCGATCGGATTGACCTTCAGGTCTTCGTCCCTCCCGTGAGCCTCAAGGAGCTTACGGCCCAAAGCGAGACACAAGAGGGCGGGCAAGACAAAGCAACTCTCGAGCGCGTCCTGCAAGCGAGAAAAATCCAGGCCGAACGTTACGCAAACCAGGTCCTCCGAACGAACGCCCGGCTTTCGCCCGCCCAGCTCAAACAGTATGCAAGGCTCGAGCCCAAGGCCAAAGCGCTCTTAGAGCGCGCGTTCGAGCGATTCGGGATTTCCATGAGGGGCCTGCACAAGGTGCTTCGGGTCGCCAGGACGATCGCCGACCTCGAAGGAGGGGGCACCATCGCCCCCAAGCACCTACTGGAGGCGTTGCAGTACCGCTTCGAGACGAGCACCGGGAAAGCTCCGTCGGCTTAACTGGGCGGTTCAGACAGGGCGCCAGAAAGGAGCGTGTTTATATCGAGTGCTTGAATCGCCGCTTTCTTGAGGCTTTCTGCGTCCTCGCGCTCTTTTTCGGAAAGGTAAGGAAACACGCCGAGCAAGGGCACGCCAATCAGGCCTTGAATCGCCCTCGGGTTCGTCGATTCGGCAAGCCCGCCCCTGCCTTCGGTATCGTTCAGCACGACCCCCACGCAACGAAGCCCCTTGGTATTAAGCGCTCCCAAGCTGAGCAGCGTGTGGTTAATCGTCCCTAGGCCCTTTCTTGCGACAAGCAGCACGTCCAAACCCAAAAACGCGATCAGGTCGGATACAAAAATCCCGGGCGCCAACGGAACCAGAAGCCCCCCTACCCCTTCCACCAAAACGAGCTCGTAGGCGGACAGGAGGGCTTCAAGGGCCTCGGCGACCGCGGACAGCTCGAGCCTACGGCCCTCTAGGCAAGCGGCAACGGCCGGGGCTAGCGGGTCTGCAAACCGGTAGGGGCTCAAGGCCTCGATCGGCTCTTTAAGCCCTAGAATGCTTTTTAGCCGTAGACTATCGGGCATAGGCCCGCAAACGACGCCCGTCTCGATAGGCTTCATCGCGCCCGCTCGAATGCCCTGGACTCTCAAGGCAAGCCCGAGCGCGGCCGTAACGAGCGTCTTGCCTACGCCAGTATCCGTACCGGCAACGAAAAGGCCCCGGGCCACGATCAGCCCTTGAGCCTGTCGGTTTTCTTCAGGTACCGGGCGGTCAAGTACAACGAAAAGAACGCGGCGAAGGCTATGCTCAAGCCTTGCAGCTCAAAAAGCCCGGCAGAAAGCCCTTGATCGACGACGACGTTCTTCATCGTCAAGAAAACGACTCCGGCGATCCAGCCAAAGGTTGTTCCGTACTCGGAGGACACAAGCCTCTTCCAGCGAAACTGCATGCTGCGGATCGTGGAAGTCAGCCCTTTTAGCCTTGGCATAAATCGGGGAACGTTTTGCATGTACGCCCGGTAGGCATCGCCGAACTCTTCTAGGAGGTAGCTCTCCTCGGCCTTGGTAATGCTCAAATAGATGAAGAGAAACAACGGGACGCCAATCAGGTAAAATGGCCATGTGTCGGCAACAAAGGCAAACCCGACGACGATCAGCATGTTGCCCAAGTACATAGGGTTTCGGCAGTGTGCGTAAATGCCTTCGCTGACTAGCCCTTTGGCGTAAATTCGGCCTTGGCGGCCGCCGCGGACGATATAGGCAAGTCCGATCGTCAAGGCGCGGATAAGCTGGCCCGAGAGAATGAGCGTTAAGCCGGTGGCCCAGTAGAGCCACCTCGAGCCGGCGTGTGCCTCGATGGGCGGCCAGGGCAGCGCAAGCGCAAAAAAGAACACGGGGAACAGCGCGTTTCGGAAGCGGAAGAAGAACCGGCCTGTCGGAATCATCGCGCTCACTTGACGGCCACAAAACCCATGAAGTTATACCAGCGAAAGAACGTCTCGATCGTTTGAAAACCCGCTTCCTTTAAAAGCTCGACGTTCTCCTCGGGCCTGTAGGGGACAAGCACGTTCTCTAGGGCCTCCCGCTTTTGGGAAATTTCGAGCTCGTCGTAACCAACGCGTCTTTTGTAGTCGTAGTAAAAACGGATGAAAAGCCGGTTCAAACCCGCATCCGCGGACAGCACCTTCTCTACGAGCAGCAAAGCCCCGCCTTTGGCAAGCCCGTCGTATATCGCCTTGAGGAGCGAAGGCCTGTACAGGGGGCGAAGAAACTGCAGCGTGAGCACAAGCAGCACGACGGAGGCGTTTTCGATTTGAAACGGCATGGAAAGGTCCGCCTCGAAGAGCTGGAAGGGCCTATCCACCCCGGAATTGACGAGCTTTTGCCGGCATTCCTCGAGCATCGGGGCCGACGAATCCACCCCAACAAGCTCGACATTCTTGTCTAACCCCCTGGAAATGAGCGAAAGCGCCGTTCCCGTCGAGCAGCCTAGGTCGTAGACGCGCGTTCCGTCCTTGACAAAGGCATGCGCAAGCTCCGCGGTCATCCGCTGGATTTCGGCGTAGTAGGGAACCGAACGATCAACCATGTCGTCGAAAGCCCTTACTACCTCCTCGTCGAACACAAAATCACTCAAGCGGCCCTTTGGCTCCTTGAACACCTCGTCTTTGACTACACCCATACCGACGCCCTCTTGGATTCCCGACCAATCCTCTTGTTTTCAAACCTAAGACGTTATAATACTTCTTGATGTTCCACACTCTCAAGCCCTGCACAAGAATGGCTCACCCAAGGCATGCCCCTATTTATGAACAAGCGGCGGCAAGACGCGGCGCTATGCCGTTTCGTACACTTCTCGAGCACGACAAAAAAGACCCTACCCCCCCGTGAGCCTGAAAGCACGCCTCGCGCTCGGCTGCACCTTGATGGGACTCGTCTCGGCCGTCGTCGGGCTTTCCGGGCTTTATGGCATCCAGACGCTCCAGAGGACGACAGAGCGGCTTTTGACGCGCAACGCCAAGGTCAGCAACGCCGCGGAAAAGATGGTGGCCGCGCTCGAGCGGCAGGACAGCGCCGCCCTTTTGTACCTTCTCGGGAAGCAAGAGCTCGGAACCCGGCTGTTCTTGAAAAGCCAACAAGAGTTCCTTGGTTGGTATGCAAAGGCCAAGGAAAACGCGATGCTCGCGAGCGAGACCGGACTGCTTGACGTGCTAGGCACGAAATCCCGGGCTTATTCAGAGGGCTTCTTCAAGCTAGGCGGGCTTGCCCTCGAGGGCTCCACAACACCGCGCACCGAGTTCTACCTCTCCAAGATGTACCCCGCCTTCATGGCGGCAAGGCAAGCGGGCAACGACCTCCAGGCGTTGATCCAAAGACAGACCGAGCGCACCCGTATCGCGCTAAGGGCCCGCTCTAGAAACCTCGCCATGTTCGTCGCACTGGTCTTTTTCGTCGGCAATGCGGCATCTTTAGGGCTCATGATGGCCTGGGGTCGCAGGGTTTTTTCAAGCCTTCAAAGGCTGGAGCGTTCCTTGAAAGACTTGGCAGACAGCGGCCATACCGGAAAGATCCCGGCCGAATCGGCCGACGAGGTCGGGCAGCTTGCATGCGCCTTCAACGGGCTCATTGAGGCCCTCGAGAGCCGGGAGCACCAAAACACCGAGCGCCTCCTTCTGGGGCAAAAACGCTTAGAGCAGGTGCTCGAGGGTATTAGGGACGGCATTTTGGTTGCGGACGCTTCGGGCACCATCGTGCTCGCCAACAAGGCGGCGGCGGACATCTGGGGGCTGACAGCGCATACCATCCAAGGAAAGCACCTGCTCGAGCTGAAGGCCGAAGAGCCTTACGCCCTGCTTAAAGAAGCGCTCGGCAGCGAGCAAAGCCCATCCTCCGCGGCCAACAACCCCCTCCTCGAAAGGACGATGCGCCTTACATGCCCTACGGGAACGTCCAGGCATTTTTTGCTAAGAATCAGCCGGCTCCATCAGGAGCCTGACGAACCGAGCAAGGCCGTTTTGATCTTCAGCGACATCACAAGGCTCAAAGAGCTCGACCAGCTCAAGACAGAGTTCTTCCAAAGCGCCTCGCACGAGTTAAGGACCCCGTTGACATCCATCTTGATGGGCGCCGGGCTCCTGGCTGAAAGCGAGCTCATCCCGGAGGGTTCCACGGAAAAGCGCCTCGTTGCGGCCGTTCGCGAGGATGCCATAAGGTTAAGGCGTATCGTTGCAGACCTTATCGACCTCTCCAGGATCGAGGTGGGCAAGATCCCGATGCGCTTCGCGAGCGAGAACGCCGCTTCTTTGCTTCAGCAAACCGAGCGTTTGTTCGCGGCGCAGGCCGAGGAAAGAGGAGTAAGCCTTGTCTTGGAGCCTCCTCCCAGCCCCTTATGGGTATGGGCTGACCCTAAAATCTTGTGGGTGTTCTCCAACCTTGTAGGAAACGCGCTGCGCTACACACAAGAAGGAGGGACAATCCGGATTGGGTTGAAAGACCAGGGCGCCTTTGTAGTGTTTTGGGTGTTGGATACAGGGGTTGGTATCCCAAAAGAGCAGCAGGAGGCCATCTTCCACCGCTTCAGCCAGATCGAGGGCCCAGGGCCATCGGGGGCGCTCGGGATCGGGCTTGCGATCGCGCGCGATGTGGTCGAGGCCCACGGCGGCAGAATCTGGGTCGAGAGCGCATCCGGTTCGGGTTCCACGTTTTTCTTCACCGTTCCAAAGAGTACTCCGCTTGAGCGGCGATGATGGAAAAGCCTAAAACCGTCCTCGTCGTCGAGGACGACCAAAACACGGCGCTTGCCATCTCCTTGTGCTTGGAAAAGCAAGGCTTTTTGGTCAACACCGCCCACGACGGACTCGAAGCGCTCCTTTTGGCTCACAAGCTAAGGCCGGAACTCGTCCTTCTCGACATGGTCATCCCAAAGGTCAGCGGAACCTTGGTCGCTAAGGCGCTGAAGGAAGACCCCAGGACCTGCCAAGTCAAGATCATCGTGATTTCAGCCAACCCGAACATTGAAGGATTCGAGGGGGCAGAGCACGTGCTCATAAAGCCTTTCGAGCCCAATGAGCTCCTCGATGCAGTCCGCACAACGCTGAACACCGACTGAAGGAGGAATGCCATGGCCAGTTTAGACCCGCGCAAGCCCAGGATTCTCGTGGCGGACGATGAGCCCAACATCCGGCTGCTGGTCGACCATGCGCTTGGGGTAGATGGCTACGAAGTCGTGACCGTCGTGGACGGCGAGCACGCGCTGAAGAAGTTTTCCGACGGGGTATTCGACCTTGTCCTTCTGGACCTGAAGATGCCCGGCCTCGACGGGATGGAGGCGCTAAGAAGGGTCAAAAAGCGCAAGCCTGGCCAACCCGTCATCGTCATGACGGCCTTCGCCACAGTCGAAACGGCCGCCTCGGCGATGCGGCTGGGCACTGTCGATTACCTACAAAAGCCCTTTACGCCGGAGGAGATCCGCGCTATTGTAAAATCCGTGCTGACCAGGAGCAGGCTCGTTGCAAAGCCCGCCGAAAGGGTGGAAACCTTCGAAGAGGCCCTGGGAATGGCCAAGAATGCCATCACGCAGCATGACTGGACAAAGGCTCCAGAGTACTTGAAACGAGCCTGCGCGCTCGATCCCACGCGGGCAGAGCCGTTCAACCTTTTGGGCGTCGTGTCCGAGATTGCAGGCGATGTTGCCGAAGCCCAGCGGCTGTACAAGGCAGCGCTTGCCTTGGACGACTCCTACGAGCCCGCACAATTTAACCTTAACCGGACGCTCGAACGGGCCAGAAGAGGCCGTGATTTCAAGATCGAGAGTGAGCCGTCAGAAAACGCCTAGAGGAAATAGCCGGTGTACATCCTGATCGTCGGTTGCGGGTCTTTTGGGAGCGAGATGGCCGATACGCTCTCCCAGGACGGCCACGACGTGGTCGTGATCGACCGCAACGAGCACAGCTTTCGGCTGCTACCAGCCGGGTTCAACGGCTTAACCCAAAGGGGCAACGGGATCGACGAAGAGATGCTGCGAGAGGCCGGAATCGAACGGGCAGATGCGCTCCTTGCGCTCACCTCTTCGGACTCGGTCAACCTGATGGCCGCCCAGATCGCCAAGTCCGTGTTCGGCGTCGAGCGTGTGATGGCCAGGCTTTACGACCACTCGCGTGTCGAGCTCGCCCAGGCAAAGGGCATCGAACCGCTCTGCTTGACGGACATCGGCGTAACGCAGGCCCGCCATGCCCTAAGGCTAGGCGGCGTGCTTCGGCTGCTCTCGCTTGGCGCGGGAGAAATAGAGCTCGTCAGCCTGAACGCCCCCAAGAGCCTTTCTGGCAGGCGTATCGAAGAGCTAGAGCTCAAGGGCAAGTTCCGTATCGCCGCCCTCCTCCGTCAAGGAAGGGCGCTTCTTGCCAACGCCTCCGATGAGATCCGAGAAGGCGACACGCTCTACTGCCTCGTACGTGTCGACCTAAAGGACGCCATCCCGGAAATCTTCGGGATCACCCAGGAGGAACTCTGAATGCGCTCGATCGTCGTCGGCGGCGGAAAGGTCGGCTACTATTTGGCCCGCGAGCTCAAGCGCGCGGGCCACGAGGTGACTCTAATCGAGCGCGACGAAGCACACGCGCGCCGGGTCGCGGAAAAGCTCGACATCGAAGTTATCCTCGGGGACAGCGCCCACCCTCACACGCTTGCGGATGCCAGGGCGGACGAGGCCGACGTGCTGGCCGCAGTCACCGGCCTGGACGAGGAGAACCTTCTGGTCTGTCAGATAGCCAAGCTCAAGTTCGGCATCAAAAAAGTGATCGCGCGGGTCAACAACCCGGAAAACGAAAAGATATTCAAGCTCTTGGGACTGGACGAGGCGGTCTCTTCGACCTCGATCATCGCAAGCCTAATCGAGCGTGAGATCGGCTTTAGCCGCCTCAAAAGCCTCCTTCGTTTGGAAGAAGTGGGGATGGAGTTGATCGAGGTCGAGCTCGAACCGAACTCCCCGCTGGCTGGCAAAACCATCGAAGCTCTCTCCAAGCACCTGCCCAAGGCCAGCATCGTCGCCACGGTCTTGAGGGACGGCCAAGCCATCCTGCCTAGGGGAGACACCAAGCTGGAGCCCTCGGATACTCTCCTGCTTCTTGCCAAGCCAGAGGCCAAAGGAAAGCTCGAAGATGCCTTCGGCGAAAAAGCCCGCTAGGGGCTGGCTTCAAAGGGCATTCCGAGGCCGCTGGCAAGGCGTCGGAGGGGCGAAAATCGCGCTGGGCATCCTCTCGGAGGTTCTTTTCTCGCTGCTGCTCGCTTTGATGCTCTTCTTATTAGGAAGTATCGTGATCGTGCTGAGGGGCGTGTGGCCAACAGGCCTGTAGGTCGAGCAAAAAGTAGCGCCGTCGTCTACTATGCGGGCTGGGTCACGCTCTGGCTTGGCCTCTCTATGACCATTCCCCTCTTGACGGCCCTAACTTTTCAGGAATGGCCGGACTTTGTGAACTTCTGGGCTGGAACGGCGCTTGCGCTCTTTGTCGGCCTTGCGATGATCCTTTTGGCCCGGCCCGCCCAAGGGGAGCTTTCTTGGATGGAAGGCTTCGCCGCGAGCGCGCTTTCCTGGGTCGTTTGCATGTTCCTTGCGGCCTTTCCCTACTACTTGAGCGGTCATTTTGGGTCGTACCTGGATGCCTGCTTCGACGTCATGAGCGGGTTCACGACGACGGGCCTCGTGTTAATCCAGGACCTCGATCATGCCAGCAACGCGCTCAACATGTGGCGACACCTGCTTACCTTCCTGGGCGGCCAGGGGATGGTCGTGCTCGCGCTCACGCTGCTAGCCAGGAGCAACCCCGGCGCCTTCAAGCTCTACGCCGGAGAGGCCAAGGATCAAAGGCTTCTTCCAAGCGTCGGCGGCACGGCGTTGGCCATCTGGGAGATCAGCCTCGTATACCTGCTGTTGGGAACGCTCGCCATGTTCCTGGCCGGCCTCTGGATCGGCCTCCCTCCCGTTCCCGCGCTGCTCCATGGCCTTTGGATATTCATGTCTGCCTGGAGCACGGGGGGGTTCGCACCCAACTCTCAAAATATCGTGTACTACCACAGCCTACTGTACGAGGCCGTAGCCATCCCCATCATGATCGCGGGCTCGATGAACTTCGGCCTGCACTACGCCGCCTGGACGGGCAACCGAAGGGAAATTTTCAAGAACATCGAGAGTGTCGTGTTCGTGACCGTGCTTGTCCTGACCTTCCTGATCGGCATCTCGGCCCTTCCGCTGCAAGGAGGGCTCGTCGGCCCGCTCGGCGTATTCCGGCGGGTGGCCTACACGTTCATCTCTGCCCAGACGACGACAGGGCTCCAGCCCGTCTACGCGCCGGCCATGGCAAAAACCTGGGGAGACACGGCGTTGTTCGGCGCTTCCCTCGCGATGCTCTTCGGGGCCTCGGCCAGCTCGACGGCGGGCGGGTTCAAGGGCATCCGGGTAGGCACCCTCTTCAAGGCGCTGTCCCAGGAACTCAAGCGTCTGCTAAGGCCCGAAAGGGCCGTCGTGATCGAGAAAGTTCACTTTTACCGGGACGTTATTTTGGACGATACCATCGTCCGCTCAAGCGCGCTTATCGTGCTCCTGTACATTCTGACGTTCTTCGGGGGCGTTATCTTGACTACGGCCCTTGGCAACCCGATCGCGCTGTCGATATTCGAGGTCGCCTCGGCAACGGGCAATACGGGGCTTTCGGTAGGCATCACGCAGGCCTCCGAGCCTTGGACCTTGAAGGTCGCGTTTATCTTGATATTCTTCGTTGCCAGGATGGAATTCATCTCCGTGCTCGTGCTCGTGGGCTACCTTTTAGGAGTGCTTAAATCCAGCGTCTTTTCGTTCGGCAGGCCATGAAACGCGCCCTATTCGCCCTTTTCCTCCTTGGCCTGCCCGTTCCAATTTTAGGTCAGCCTGTCTCGGTGAATGTAGCATCCCTCCTTGCCGATCCGGCTCGCTACGACGGCCAAAAGGTCTCCATCGAAGCGGAGGCGATCGGAGACAGGCTCCATGCCAAGCATGGCACCTGGGTTAATTTTTTGGATACGACAGCAGCCGTCGGCTGTTTTTTTCCGACAAGCCTCGCAAAGGACATCCGCCACCTTGGAGGCTACGAACTCAAAGGGGACGTCTTCAGGGTAACGGGGGTGTTCCACGCGAGCTGCCCTAAGCACGGGGGAGAGCTAGACATCCACGCGGACAGGCTGGAGCTGCTCCAGGAAGGGCGACCTACCCCTCACCCGATTTCTCGGGCCAAGGTTGCGCTAGCAGCCGGGCTATCCTTGGCCTCGGCCTTGCTTGGTTTTGAAATCTCTCGTGGGCGAACAAAGGGCGTTTGACCCGGAAAGGGACCTCCTGTATGCTGAAAAGGCTTTTTGGGAGTTTGGCCATGCGTTCATTCAAAGAAAAAGGATGGGAATCATGAAGCTTTCTGCCAGGAACACGCTCAAGGGCAAGGTCACGGAAGTAAAGCTCGGCCAGATCGTGGGCGAGGTCGTCTTGGACATCGGCGGTCAGAAGGTTACGTCAGTCATCACCCGCGACGCGATCGAAGAGATGGGCGTTAAGGTGGGAGACGAGGTAAGCGCCGTCATCAAGTCTACGGAGATCATGCTGCTTAAGTCTTAACCGCCGAAAAACTACGGGTTCAAAACGTCTTGACCCTTACAGTGGCGTCTGATAGGCGGGGCAGGAATGTCCCGTCTATCAGGCTTGCAACAGCCACGGGGTAGACAAAAAACGCCAATGGGGCGACACCGAGGAACCTCAGCATCCGTTTAGGCCGCATAGACAGAGCATCTCGGCCAAGCCTTCCTTGTTCAACGACCCTCTCGTTACGCCGGAATCAGCGTTTGTAGTACTGGAGCGCCTCGGGGAGAAAGTCCTTTTCGATCTTTGCAAGCCTGCGCTCGTCCGAGGGGTGGGTCGAGAGGAGCTCCGGGGGCTTGCCCTGATCCTTGGTAGCTTCCATCATCTTGCGCCAGAAATCGAGCGCAGCCCTCGGGTCGTACCCCGCCTTGGCCATCAAAATGACCCCGATATGGTCCGCCTCTTCTTCTTGCTTGCGAGAGTACGGCAAGAGCACGCCTACCTGCGAGCCGAGCCCGAACGCCTGCATGACCCCCTTACGCATAAGCTCGCTCTGACCTCCAAGCCCAGCGCTCAAGCCAGCCCCTGTAACCTGAACGAGTAAGTCCTGGCTCATCCGTTCGCCCGCATGTCTCGCAAGCGCATGCGCAACCTCGTGGGATATTACCGTGGCCAGCAAGTCATCCGACGGCGCGACCTTCAAAAGGCCCGTGTACACGGCGACCTTGCCGCCGGGCAAGCAGAACGCGTTGACTTGCTTGGATTCTAGCACGATGAACTCCCAGTTGTACTCTGGCTTCTGGGCGGCCTGGGCAATTCGTTTTCCAACCCTCTGAACGCGAGCGTTGTAGGAGGGGTTGCTAGAGACCCTCTCTTGCTTTAGAACCTCCGCAAAGGCTTGATGGCCGAGCTGGATTTCGTCAGGCTCCGAAATGAGCATCAACTGAGACCTGTTTGTGTAGGGCACGGTCTGACAGCCCGTTAGGAATGTAAAAATGACAAAAAGAAGGCATAGGGACTTCAACCTAGGCATGGGCCACCTCCCAACCAATCAGCGCTGTCACGGATTTCTGAGGGACGAGCATAAAGCCTTCTGTCAACGCTACCCCTACTCGCCAGCCTTCGACCTTTTCGAGCAAAAGGGGCTGGTAGGAGAGCGGAAAGTCGCCGTAGCCCGGCGAATATCGCATCGTTCGGCCAAACCCGGCCCTTTTGGCCTCCGCCTCGATGCGTTCGTCTATCTTTCCGGCCATGTAATCGGCCATCCAGCCTCCGATCCTGTCGAGCAGGTAGGCGAGCGTCGGCTCGGCCTGGGTAAGCTCCTCAACCATTCGGTCTAGGCTGGGCCCGATCGTGGCCACGAGCGCGCTCACGAACTCCGCATGCTCTAGCACCTTGGCAAGCGAGAGGCTCTCCAAGGCGTCCTCCAGCCCAACCAGCCTGATACGCTCGCGATCCTTCGTCTCGATCGGGAACGTCCGGTAAATCCCCTTCCCCGCGATCAGCGTACAGGCGATGTCCACGGCCCTCTTAAGCTCGGCCTCCAGCTTTGAGTCGTGGAGATCCTCGAAACTCTTTGCCTTTGGAATGCGAAGCTCCCTTAGGATCGCCCGTTGCTCGATTTGAAAAGGCACGTTGGCCACCAAAAGCGGAGCCTTGCAGCTTAAAGGAAAACCTGGCATAGTTAGGACACCGTAGGTATTATTTTTAACAAACCTTTTTGTGTCATTATAACCCGATGCAATGCCAAAAAGCAGCAGCAAGGGCGTTCCTTTGCTTTCTATTGTCCGGCCTGATTTTGGCCCAGCACGGACGCTCGGACTGCTTGAGATGCCACGCCGCGGCGGCGTTCCCGCCCCACCATCCGGCTGCTACCGTCAACAAAGAAAGGCTCGATCGCTACCTTGCGTTCACGAAGGCCGCAAACAGCGCTCCCAGGCTTGAAGCCGGCTCCAAAATCGGCTGCACCACCTGCCATGCCGACCATACAAAGGGGGAACCCCAGTTCGAAGGCGGCCTTGCCTATCCAGAGAAAACACTCGAAGAAGGCTGCAGAGCGTGCCATTTTTTCTCCTAGCCCTCGCGTTTTTTGCCGTCCTGTCCGGAGGATGCGCCTCTTCCCAAAAAAAATCGAGCCCATTGGCCTACCCGAACCCATGGATCCAATCGCTCGTCCAAACCGCCAAAGAGCCCGGACGATCGCTCTTGCAAGCCGGCTATGAAGCCTTCGCCAGCCCTCCCCAATCGGGCGGGCTAGGGTGTATCCATTGCCATTCGCTCGCGAGCGGGGAATACTTCCGGGTAATACCAAGGGACCGAACGCTTCCGCCGCTGCTGGTTCCAACCCTCTACAGCGCCTATGCGCACCTTCCAGGGTATGTTTATAATAAGCCCATGAACCTAGAAATGGCCGTCCAAGCCTGCATGAAACGTCACTCATCCTACCTTCCGACCGAAAAGCCGCGGGTCATGGAACCCCTTCTGTACTTCATCCAGGCGCTCTCTTCGGGCCAAAGGATCGCGACCGAAGGCGGCAAGCTTCCTTGCTTAGGCTGCCATGGCCCAAGGTACGCCGCCCCCTTGAAGCCAGGGAACAAGCCCCGCTCGACGCTTCATGCCATACCCAGGCGCTGGGTCAGCCAAAGGCCAAAAAACTGCCAAGCCTGCCACCTCCACCCGTGGAAGCTAGGCGGGCTGACCTCTTTGGGGTTTGCCGTCGCGACGAACCCCGGCCTGAACATTCCACGCGCGGAGGAGGCGATGGCGGCGACGTTGAGAGTAGGGACACGTCTGTTCCGTAGAAAGAGCCCCAAGAGCAAAACAAGCTGTGCCGCTTGCCATCCATCCGACCCGCTTCGGCCATTTTGGAGGGCTTATCGGCCAAAAGACCTTGCCTTCGCCAAGACCAGGACGCCCATCGGCCCAAACGGGGAGGTACTCACGCTAGGAAAACGCATCCTTCTTTGCGTCCACCGCCGCTTGGGGGGCGACCAAACGTACACAACGCCCCGGGCGCTGCTTGCCCTCGAGGCGTTCGTGGCCTCCTTAGCGACGGGGCGCGAGTTTCGTTCAGGTGCCGCCTTATAGTTCAGATGACCAGATTTGGAGAATCCCCATGGAGTTTTCTTCGTTCAAATCCCATTCAAGGTTCCTCGACCCACGAAGAAACTTCGCGCAGAGCGAAGTCCCCAGCGAAATCAGGGTTGACCCGATAACCCAAAGGACTTCGCGGGTCTGCCATTTTAGCCTGCCGGGCATTCCTCCGTTCGACTGGGAGAACCTCAAGAGTCCAGCAAAGAAGGGCTTCTGCCCTTTCTGCCCCGACACGATCGAGAGCGTAACCCCGAAGTTTCCCCCCGACGTCATTCCCGAAGGGAGGCTCTTCGAAGGCGAGGCGACGCTCATGCCAAATTTAATGCCCTACGACGAGCATTCCGCCGTCTGCGTCCTGACGAAGGCCCACGTTGTGCCCATCGAAGAGCTTCTTTCTTCCACGATAAAATCCGGGTTTTTGCTCTGCGCGCGCTATCTCAAGGCCGTTCGGGAGATATCACCAACCCAAGAGCCGCTCTACGGCACGCTGCACATGAACTTCATGCCGCCCTCGGGAGGAAGCCTCATCCACCCGCACATGCAAACCTTCGCCACCCGCTTCCCCGGAAACCTCCACAGGCTCTACCTCGAAAAGACCAAAGAGTACGCCCGCGATGGTCAAAAGAACGCGTTTAAGGATATGATCGAGGCCGAGAGGCAAAACGGCGCGCGCTACATGGGCCAACTCTCCAAGGTTCACGCGCTCACGAGCTTTGCTTCTTTTGGCCTCTTGGGCGATATTTTGTTTGTTGCCGAGGATGTCCGCGACTGGTTCGAGGATGGCGTCTCCCAGCTCGGGTATCTG
Organism: Nitrospirae bacterium UBA2233; assembly: GCA_002347965.1. Classification (GTDB taxonomy): domain Bacteria; phylum UBA2233; class UBA2233; order UBA2233; family UBA2233; genus UBA2233. The sequence goes on from DDYN01000041.1 coordinate 52,653, forward strand.
GCTACGCTTGTTTCCCGCACGCTTAAGTTTTTCGCCGATTTGAACCTGATCAGTTTCAACCTCGCGTTGTTTTCGGGGGCGCCGAAGGATGGAGGCTTTACGAGCTTTGCGCTGCTCACCCCAAGGCTCTTCATCGATCCCAGGGTTTTGGCGCCGGACGTCTCCGCGTTGCGCTTCTTGTACGACGAGCCCTTCAGCGTGGTGTACCCGGAAGACATCGCAGAAAAGCTAAAACCATACCTCAAGCTCTAAAAGGAGAAGCCGTGCGTTTTTTGGTGTTGAGCGACATCCACGGCAGGCTGGAATACATGAAGGACATAGACGAGGAGGTTCGCCGCTCGGACTGCGTCATCCTGGCAGGCGACCTGACCCGAAAGGGCAACGGGGCCGGTCTTGCCGAGCTTGCAGGCGGCCTACGCAGGCCTGGACTCGAGATTGTTGGCGTGCTCGGCAACCTTGACCTTCCCTCGCTTGCAAAGGAATTGGAAGCGCTCGGGATCTTCAACCTGGAAACTTCGGGCAGGCTTGTGCGTGGAATCGCGTTCAGCGGGGTCGGCGGCTCCAACCCCACCCCGTTATTCACTCCTTACGAGCGCGAAGAAGACGAAATCCGAGCGGCGCTCGTTGAGGGGGCGCAAAGCCTCAAAGGGGCAAGGCCGTGGGTTGTCGTTTCCCATACGCCCCCGTTAGATTCGGGCTTGGATAAAACATTTTTTGGCCTTAATGCGGGGAGCAAGGCACTAAGGGAGTTTCTTTTGGAGCGGGGCCCGGATGTCTGCGTATGCGGGCATATCCATGAGGCGCTTGGAACCGCACGCCTGGGCACTACCCTTATCGTAAACCCGGGCCCTTTCCAGTCCGGCCACTACGCGATCCTCGTCTACGAAAACGACCAATGGCATGCCGAGCTGAAGAGCGCGCCAACAAGCAAAAATGGAACCGCGCCAACCCTCGGAAGATCTTGACAAAAGCCGAACGTAGGGTATACTACAATAAGCTTCTCAAAGCGACGATCTTGTATAGAACGCCCTGGTTACGCCCTAGCGGCATTTCATAGACTATTTTTCCCCCTAATTACACCTGGAAGGAACCGCTTTTCCGTCCTAAACGCTATTTTGGATGCCCAAGGGGCTTTAGACGAGGCGTGAAGGTGGGCACGCTTTGTCGGCACGCCCAGCGATCGCCGCCCGCCCTGGACCACAAAGCCCCCAAAATCACTCAAGAAGTTCTATTTTTTCAACCAAATCCCAAGGCAGGAGGACTATGAACCTCAAAGAACTAAAAACCAAATCCATAGCCGACCTTACCAAGATGGGGCGCGAGCTCAGCATCGAGGGGGTTGCCTCGCTAAGACGCCAAGAGCTCATCTTTTCAATCCTCCAAGCAATCGCGGAGCAAAACGGCTCGATCTACGGGGAGGGCGTCCTTGAGATTCTTTCTGACGGGTTTGGCTTTCTAAGGGCGCCTGATTACAACTATCTTCCAGGGCCAGACGACATCTATGTTTCCCCCTCTCAAATCCGGCGGTTCAACTTGAAGACGGGCGACACGGTTGCCGGTCAAATCCGGCCTCCAAAGGAAGGCGAACGCTATTTTGCCCTCCTGAAGGTCGAGACGATCAACTTCGAACATCCCGACGCCGCGAGAGACAAGGTGCTGTTCGACAACCTGACTCCCATCTATCCGATACAAAAGTTTGAGCTCGTAACCTCCCCAAACAACTCTTGCACGCGCATCATGGACCTGTTCACCCCCATAGGCAAAGGCCAGAGGGCCCTCATCGTAGCAGCACCCAGAACGGGCAAAACCGTGTTACTTCAAAACATCGCGAGCGCCATCAACGCTAACCATCCGGAAGCCATCCTGATCGTGCTTTTGATCGACGAACGGCCCGAAGAGGTGACGGACATGCAACGAACGGTCCGGGGCGAGGTGATTTCTTCGACGTTCGACGAGCCGGCGACACGCCACGTCCAGGTATCCGAGATAGTGCTCGAAAAGGCCAAACGCTTGGTTGAGCACAACCACGACGTCGTCATTCTGCTGGATTCCATCACCCGGCTTGCCCGCGCCTACAACACCGTCGTCCCGCCGTCCGGCAAGGTTCTTTCGGGCGGCGTGGACTCGAACGCGCTGCATAAGCCCAAGCGTTTCTTCGGGGCGGCAAGGAAGATCGAAGGCGGGGGCTCCTTGTCGATCATCGCCACGGCGCTGATCGACACGGGATCCCGCATGGACGACGTCATTTTCGAGGAGTTCAAGGGCACTGGCAACCTAGAGATCGTCCTCGACAGGAAGCTTTCAGACAGGCGGGTCTTCCCGGCGATCGATTTGAACAAATCGGGCACGCGGCACGAAGAGCTCCTGTTGGAGCCGGACGTTCTTCACCGGGTCTGGCTTTTGAGAAAAATCGTGAGCCCGCTCTCGAGCATCGACGCGATGGAGTTCCTGCTCGACAAAATGTCTGGAACAAACTCCAACAGGGACTTTCTAGATTCGATGAACCAGTAAGGCCATTCTGTCCCTCTTTTTCTCCCATTTGACTATTATTTACAATAGCGTTTGGTTTTTTTTCAAACCCCTTAAGCCAGCGTCAGCTTGACAAAGATATTTTTTGTATGCCAGTATTATAAATGCAGTATACAGGCATATTCACCCAAACCTAAAAGGAGTTCGCCATGAAGCTCAAGGAAATCTTGGCTCAAAAGGTCGAGCGCTGGCGTAAAGAAATCGCCGAGCTCAAGAAAGAGTACGGCGATACACCCATCCAGGAGATCTCGGTCGAGAGGGTTTTGGGGGGCATGCGAGATTTAAAGACGCTCGTTTGCGAAACCTCGTACTTAGACCCAATGTCGGGGATCCGCTTTCGGGGGCTGACGATCGCGGAAACGCTCGCACGCCTCCCAAAGAGGCCGGGCAACGAGTACGCCTCTCCCTTGGGCTTCTGGCATCTTTTGCTGACGGGAGAGGTACCGACGCTGGCCGAGGTTGAGGAGCTCGAGGCGGAGTTTCGCGAGCGTGAGCCCCTGCCCCGTTACGTCTACCACATGTTAAGGGATATCCCGATAGATGTCCACCCGATGGCCCAGCTCGCGGGCGCTATCCTGTCACTCCAAAGAGACTCGCTCTTTGCTAAAAAACACGAGGAAGGCATTCCCAAGGATCAGTACTGGGAGTACTTCTTTGAAGACTCGATGAACCTCATGGCCAAACTCCCGACCATAGCGGCCAACATCTACCGGCGATGCTACAAGGGGGACACGTATCCCGACCCGGACCCCAAAGAAGACTGGGCCGGCCAGTTCGCCCATTTAATGGGGGTGGACAGCCCTGCATACAAAGAGCTGATGCGATTGTTCTTGATCCTCCATTCCGACCATGAATCGGGTAACATTTCCGCCCATACGGGCCATCTGGTGAGCTCCGGACTGGCAGACGTTTACTACAGCACGGGCGCGATGGTTTGCGGCTTGGCAGGACCCCTGCACGGCCTGGCCAACGAAGAGTGCCTCAAGTGGATACTCAAAATGATGGAGCACTACGGCGGAACCCCGACGCACGAGCAGATCGAAGAGTACGCCTGGGAAACGCTAAACTCCGGCCAAGTGGTCCCCGGCTTCGGTCATGCCGTCTTGAGGGTCGTCGACCCTCGCTACACGGCTCAAAGGGAGTTCGCCCTTAACCACCTGCCGGACGACCCTATCTTCAAGACTGTGAGCGCCATGCTCGATGTCGTCCCCGAGGTCCTTCAAAAGCAAGGCAAGGCCAAGAACCCATGGCCAAACGTGGATGCCCACTCGGGCTGCCTCCAGTACCATTTCGGCGTGAAGGAGTTCAGCTTCTACACCGTCCTGTTCGCCGTCTCCAGGGCAATCGGCGTGACAGCAGAGCTCGTCTACGACCGTGCCGTCGGGTTCCCGATCGAGCGGCCTAAGTCCCTCACGGTCGACATGCTAAGGGACCTGGCAAGGGAGGTTAAAAGCAAAACAGAAGCGGAGAAAAGGCCCTCGATGGGGGTGATCAAGGGCGGAGGCTCCGAATAACACCGCCGCCTTTCCTCCTACACCCGGGTCTAAGGCCCGGGTTTTTTTTTTGCCAGAAGGCTGGTAATCTACATGGAGACGGCTACGAACAATCGAGGGTTGAATGCAGGTGAACGGCAAACGGAATCAACGGGAGTTTTATACGCAGCTTGCCTTTGCCAAGGCGGGTCATGCCACGCCTGAAATGCGCCGCGTTGCCGAAATAGAGGGCCTAACGCCCGAGTTCATACTCCAGGAGCTTGCAAATGGAAGGCTGATCATTCCGGCCAACATCCGTCACCGTTCGCTAGACCCGATAGGCGTCGGCATCGCGCTCGCTTGCAAGGTGAACGCCAACATCGGGGCATCTGGCGTTTGCTCGGAACTAGAAGACGAGCTTAAAAAACTGGAAGCCTGCAGGCGATTTGGCGCGGACACGGTCATGGACTTGACGACGGACAAAGACGTCCGCAGGGCGCGAGAAATCCGTAAGGCCATCCTCGAATGTTCGCCCCTGCCTGTAGGCACCGTCCCCATCTACGAAGCGCTTATCCGGGCTCATGGAAGGCCCGAGAACCTCTCGATCGAGCTCTTTTTGGACGTCATCGCCGAGCAGGCCGAAGAAGGGGTGGATTACTTCACGATCCATGCGGGGCTTCTTCGAGAGCACCTGCCGCTTACGGCCGGTCGTATCACGGGGATCGTGTCTCGCGGGGGGGGGATCATGGCCGCCTGGATGGCCGCCCAAAGAAAGCAGAGCTTTCTCTACGAGCATTTCGGCAGGATCCTCGAGGTAATGCGAAGGTTCGACGTCAGCATATCCTTGGGGGACGCCTTAAGGCCAGGCTCAATCCACGATGCCACCGACAAGGCCCAGTTAGCCGAGCTGAAGACGTTGGGCGAGCTGGCCACGGTCGCGCAGGGCCAAGACGTCCAGGTGATGATCGAGGGCCCAGGGCACGTTCCATTGGACCAAATCAAGTTCAACATGGAAATCGAGAGGGAGCTTTGCCACGATGCCCCGTTCTACGTGCTCGGACCTTTGACGACGGACATCGCGGCAGGGTACGATCACATCGCGGGAGCGATCGGGGCCGCTATGGCCGGCATTTACGGGGCGAGCTTGCTTTGCTACGTCACACCGAAGGAACACCTTGGGCTTCCTTTTTTGGAAGACGTCAAGCAAGGGCTGATTGCGTTCAAGATCGCCGCCCACAGCGTCAACGTCGCCAAGAAACGCAAAGGGGCGCACAAGAGGGACGAAGCGATGGCCCGCGCGCGCTTTCGCTTTGACTGGGAGGAGCAGTTTTCGCTCGCACTCGACCCGGAAACCGCCCGCGCCTACCACGACGAAACGCTGGCCGACGAGGAGTACAAGAAGGCACGCTTCTGCTCGATGTGCGGGCCTGGCTTCTGCCCGATGGCCCTAAGCCAGGACTTGAGGGCCGACGAAACAAACGTAAACAGTGGCCAAACCCCATCCTAGCGTGTAGAATACTCTTTTCAAAAAGCTCATACCTAAGAAGGGGGCTGTAGCTCAGTTGGGAGAGCGCCGCATTCGCATTGCGGAGGTCGGGGGTTCGACTCCCCTCAGCTCCACCAGGCCCCATTGCAGAATCGATTTGAAAACCAATCGGCGGCGTACGTTTGCAATGGCTTCCCTAAAGGCGTTTTTTATCGCCACGAGGCCGTGGTCGTTCACGATGTCCTTGGTATCGGTTGCCCTAGGCGGCCTGATCGCCTGGCAAGACGGCAATGTCTCATTAGCGGCACTGCTGCTTACGGCGCTTGGCGCCACGCTCGTGCATGGCGCGACGAACGCGGTCAACGATTTTTTTGACACCCGCTACGGCGTGGACACATCTCAGGCCCCGACGGCAAGATACAGGCCCCACCCCATCTTCACGGGCCTTCTAAGCCCACGAGCGCTTCTTTGGGAGGCGTTCGTGTTGTACGGGCTCGCCGGCGCAATCGGCCTGGCCCTGATGCTACGGTATTCTGCGTGGGTCTTTTGGGTCGGGCTTGCCGGGTTTTTAGTAAGCTTCTTGTATACGGCAAGGCCCGTGGCGGCAAAATACAGGGCCTTGGGCGAGATTAGCGTGTTCCTCGCATGGGGCCCTTTGATGGTCGAGGGCGCCTACGCCGTCCAACGCGACGGCCTTTCGGTCAAGGCCTTTTGGGTGTCGTTGCCCATAGGGCTTCTTGTCGCGCTCGTTTTGTTCGCCAACAACGCGCGCGACATCGCCTACGACGCCTCCAGGAACATCCAAACCACGGCGGGCCTTTTAGGAAGCCAAAAAAGCCTGCGAGCGTTCATCGCCTTGATTGCCCTGGCCTACCTCTTGGTCGTGGCCATGGTACTCTTAGGCGTCCTAAGCCCTTTTGGGCTCTTGGTTTTTTTCTCCGTCCCGGCGGCCGTTAAGCTAGTCCGAAGTTTTCTTGAGGGCTTCCCCGACGCGGCCGATGCGCTGACAGCCAGGCTGAACCTCGCCTTCGGCTCGCTGGTTTGCCTTGCGCTCTTTCTTGAAGGGATCGCCGCGCGATGACGCTTTTTGGTATCCTTCTTGCCGCCGCAGCGTGGTTTGCGACGTTCGGAATCGAGGCGGGAAACTTTTGGGTAAAAATTGGTATTTCCGTGGCATGCGTCTGCGTGTACGCGCTTATCGTCGAAAGGCCGCGCTTGCGTTTCCGGGCGACATCCATCTTTTTTGGCGCAATCTCCGCCGCGGCGCTCTACGGGATCTTTTATGCAGGCTACGCCTTGGCTCCGGTGCTCGTCCCCAACGCCCATGCGCACGTAGGCACGATCTACGCGCTCGGTGAGGGCAGCTCGAGGGTTTGGGTCTGCTTATTGCTGGTGTTCATCACCTCTCCAGGGGAAGAAATATTTTGGCGAGGGTTTTTGCAGGAACGGCTCATGCGTACCTACGGCGTCCTGCCAGGGTTTTTTGCCGCTACGGCGCTTTACGGGGCCGTGCACGTGTTTTCTGGCAACTCGATGCTGATCCTCTCGGCGCTCGTCGCGGGCGGGTTCTGGGGATTTCTTTACGCATTAGGCCGCGACCTCGCACCGCTGATTGTATCGCACGCGCTGTTCACGGCCGTGATCTTCACGCTCGCACCCATCGGGCAGGCATAAGAAAGAAGAATCGAGCTGCCATCAGGCGACAAAAACGGCGGATGCCAGCGCTATTTTGCCTATCCCCCCAGCGCGACGATCCCTGGCAGCGTCTTGCCCTCCAAAAACTCGAGGAACGCCCCGCCTGCCGTCGAGATAAAAGAAAAGGTGCTGGCAAGCCCAAGCCGCTCGATCGCCTCGTCTGTCTCGCCCCCGCCAGCCACGCGAAACGCGCCGGCCTGGGACACGGCAAACGCCACCCCGTAGGTTCCTAGGGCAAACGAAGGAACCTCGAACATCCCCATCGGCCCGTTCCAAAGCACCGTCATGGAGCCCTCGAGCCCTTCTTTGAACAGCTGGACGCTGGCAGGGCCGATGTCGAGCGCCTGCGCCTCCTTCGGGATCATGCCCACGGGAACGTAGGTCGCGCGCGGAACATCCGGGCCCTCCCCCACGCCCGCATCGCACGGCAAAAGAAGCGTACAGCCCGAGCCTTTGACCGACTCCAGGACTTCGAGCGCCTTCTTTAGCATATCGTCCTCGACAAGGCTCTTGCCCAGGTTATGACCGAGCGCCTTAAGGAAGGTGTTGGCCATCGCCCCGCCGATCAGAAGCCGGTCGGTCTTTTTGAGAAGATTCTCGATCAGGCCGATTTTCGTCGAAACCTTCGCTCCGCCCAAAACGACGCTCAAGGGCCGTTTGGGGTCTTCTAGCACCCACTTAAGACTCATGACCTCGCGCGTGAGCAAGAGTCCGGCGGCCTTTTCTTCGGCAAACCTGGCCACGCCGGCGACGGATGCGTGCGCCCTGTGGCTCGAGGCGAAGGCATCGTTGACGAACACGTCGCAAAGTTGGGCGTATGCCTTTGCTAGATGCTCGTCGTCCTTCTCCTCGCCGGGCTCGAACCGGACGTTTTCTAAAACGAGCACCTCCTTGCCGGGCTCTAACGACCCGATTTCGCGCGCTACAGACTCGCCCACCGTCTCGGGGACAAACCGAACGGGCATGCCGAGCAACTCTCCTAGCCGCTCGGCAACCGGTTTGAGAGAGTAAGCCGAGTCTTTCCCCTTGGGCCTTCCTAGGTGCGACATGACGGCCACTTTGGCGCCATTATCGAGGCACAGCCGAATCGTCGGCAGGCTTGCACGAATGCGAAAATCGTCGGAAACTTCGCCGTTTTTAACGGGGACGTTCAAGTCGGCCCGGATGAGAACGCGCTTATTTTTTAGCTCAAGCTTTTCGATCGAGCGCACGGGAACCCTCCCTTAGGAAAGGGTTTTGGCGAGGTATAGGGCAACGTCTCGCATCCTGCAGGAAAACCCCCATTCGTTGTCGTACCACGTAAGCACCTTGACAAACCGCTTGCCGATCATCTTCGTGGACAGCGCATCGAAGATGCTAGAGCGCTCATCGCCGTTGTAATCCGTAGAAACCAAAGGCTCTTCAGAGTACCCGAGTACGCCCTTGAGTTCGCCCTCGGAGGCCTCTTTCATCGCCTGATTCACTTCTTCGACGCTCGCATCTTTAAGGAGGGTCGCTGTCAAATCCACGAGGCTCACGTTGGGCGTCGGCACGCGGATGGACATCCCATCCAGCTTGCCTTTAAGGTCGGGGATCACCTCCCCGATCGCCTTGGCCGCGCCGGTCGTCGTAGGGATCTGGGAGAGCGCCGCCGCCCTCGCCCGCCGGAAGTCTTTGTGGGGCAAATCAAGGATGCGCTGGTCGTTCGTGTAGCTGTGCACGGTTGTCATCAGCCCCGATTCTATCCCGAAACGATCGTTGAGCACTTTTACGACGGGAGCAAGACAGTTCGTCGTGCAAGAGGCGTTCGAGAGAATTTGATGGGCCTTTGGGTCGTACGCCCCGTGGTTTACGCCGTAAACAACCGTAATGTCCGGGTTTTTGGCTGGAGCCGAAATGAGCACCTTCTTGGCGCCGGCCTCTAGGTGCTTGGAGGCGCCCGGCCTATCGGTAAACTTCCCCACGCATTCGAACGCGACGTCTACGCCGTATTCCTTGTGGGAGAGCTTGGCCGGGTCGAGCTGCGCCGTTACAGGGATCTCTTTGCCGTCAACGATCAACGCATTCTCGGTGTGGCCTACCTCGGCCTTAATGCGGCCATGGACCGAATCGTACGTCAAAAGATGCGCAAGCGTCTTCGAATCGGTCACGTCGTTTATCAGCACAAACTCAATCCCAGGATGCCCCAGGCTTGCCCGAAGCACGTTCCTGCCGATCCTGCCAAACCCGTTGATGGCCACGCGCACCGCCATGACTTCTCCTCCTTTTGCCTTCTTCTTGCCCCCTTTAAAACCTTGCGTTTATCTTAACACAGTAAAACGCCTCATCCGCAAGGGCTCATGGGGGAGGCCAAAAGGCCTATGAAGGGCCTATAAATCCATAATCTTGCCGATGATCTCCTTCATGATCTCCGATGTACCTCCCCCGATCGATAGGAGCCTTGTGTCCCTGTAGGCCCTGGCCACGGGGAACTCTTCGATGTAGCCATAGCCTCCATGAAGCTGGACACACTCGTCGGCCACGAGCTTGGCCACCTCGGTTGCAAACAACTTTGCCATAGATATCTCTTTGACGAGCTCGAAAGGGACAGCGTGCGCCGGGTCGGCACTCTGGGCGCTGTCGAACGAATCAAACGCCCCGCACACGTCGTAAACGAACGAGCGCGCCACGGCGACCCGTGTTGCCATGTCCACGACCTTGTGGCGATTCACCTGGAACTTGATGATCGGACGGCCGAAGGCCTGTCGGTCTCTGGCGTACTGAATGGTTAAATCTAGCAACAGCTGCGAGCCGGCAACGGCCGATACGGCGGCTATCAACCTCTCTCCCTGGAAATTCTGCATGATATAGTAAAATCCCATGTTCTCCTCACCCAAGAGGTACTCTTTCGGTACCCTGGCATCCTCGAACACCAGCTCAGCCGTGTCCGAAGAGTGATTGCCCATTTTCTTGAGTTTTTTGGCCACCTGGAGCCCGGGCGTGTCCGTAGGGAACAAAAAGAAGCTGATCCCGTGCAGGCCTTGCTCGGGCGCGGTCTTGGCGGCAAGCGTCAAGAAATCGGCGTTGGCGCCGTTGGTGATGAAGAGCTTGGAGCCGTTGATCACGTACTCCCCGCCGTCTTTTTTGGCGCTCGTTTTGATCGCGCCCACGTCCGAACCGGCTTGAGGCTCGGTAATCGCGAGCGCGGCAAGCTTCTCGCCCCGTATGGCCGGCTTCAAGAACCTCTCGACCTGCTCTGGACTGCCAAGCTTGCCTATGATCGGGGTGGCCATGTCGGTGTGAACCATGATGCCCATCGGAAAACCGGAGACACCGCACCTAGGCAGCTCTTCTGCCATAACGACGGTGTAGAGATAGTCCGCCCCCGCCCCGCCATGCTCTTCTTTGTGCCTTAGCCCCAAGAACCCGAGTTCTCCCATGCGCCGAAGGACCGACTTGGGCCACTCGCCTTTTTCTTCCCAGTCGAGCGTGTAAGGCGCCACCTCTTTTTCGATAAACTGCCGGAAATTACGCCGAAAAATCCCGTGCTCTTCTTGAAAACATCCTCTCGACATCCTAGGCCCTCCTCGGTTTTGGCAGGCATAAACATCGCGGGCACTACGAAGGCCCGCAAACTGAATGATTATTCATACCACGTTTTTCACCGAGAGCAAAGGGGCATCTTGTGGCGGTAGCCCTATTCGTCCTTGCCGTGCTACGATACAAACAAACAAAAAACGAGTTTCACGAAGGAGGGTCTATGCCTGATATGGATGTACGAGGAACGCTCCTGGGCGTTGACCACATCGGCATCGCCGTAGACAACCTAAGCGAGGCGATCGAGCGCTTTCAAAGACTTTTGGGCGGGCCTCCGGAATCAACCGAAGAGGTGGAGGAGTATGGCGTCAAAACAGCCTTCTTCGGCGTAGGGGAGACGAACCTCGAGCTGCTCGAGCCCTTGGCCCAGCAGAGCCCGATAGCAAAGTTTCTGCAAAAACGCGGGCCCGGCGTGCACCATGTCTGCTTGAGCGTCAGTAACCTGGAAGGGCTCTTGCAAGCCCTTAAGTCTGCGGGCGTCCGCCTGATCGACGAGACGCCCAGAAAGGGCGCGCATGGCAAGCGCGTGGCCTTTGTCCACCCTAACGCGCTTTGTGGCGTGCTTTTGGAGCTCAGCGAACAAATGCCTCATAGCGAAGACCCACCCCGATAGGCGGGACAAACACGTCCCGCTTCGGGGTCAGGTCTTGAATCGTGAATTCGCCCTAATCGAGTGATTTGCGGAAAAACCAGACCGACACGCTGAAGGCCAGGAGCCCCAGCCCAGTCATGATGAGCGCATCGGCCCAGAACGAGCCGATACCCACTCCCCTGAAGAACACGCCAGTGGTAATGTTCAAGTAGTAGCGCAAAGGGAAAAAGTACGTAAGCTGCTGGAGCACTTTGGGCATCGTCTCGATCGGAACGAGACTGCCCGAGATGAACATGATCGGCATGAGGACCAAAAACGCCCCCAAAAGCACCTGCTGAAATGTCCTAGAAAAATCCGCCAGCAAAAGCCCGATCGCAACGCTGAACAGGAGGAACGGGATCGAAAGCGCCCAGAAAATCGGATAACTCCCCCTAATGGGAGTGTCCAAAAATACGATGTTGAACAACGTGCCGATAAACAGCGCGACCATTAGGATCGCGATGACGGGCACAATCTTGCCGATCAGGAGCGTCGTTTTGGAGATGGGCGTGACGTAGAGTTGGGCCGCCGTGCCAGCCTCCTTCTCCCGCACGATAGAGGCGGCCGTCAGGATCACGCAGATGGCAAACGCGGCCCGGCACATCTCCATCAAGGACAGGTACCTTTCATCTATGCGGTTGGCGTTGTAGCGGACCCGGATCTTTTCCTCGATCTGAGGGACTAGCCCCTTGGCCATGGCGGGGATGAGCAACGAAAGCCTTTCTTCTAGCGTCTCTGTAAAAAACGTCCCCGTGATGCTGGCCGCATAGCTCAGCGCGATCAGCGCTTGATTCGAGTCGGTCCCGTCGGTCGAGAGCAGCACCTTTGCACTTGCCCCCTTGCGCAGGTTCCTCGCAAAATCCGCGGGAATGGCGATGATCAGGCTTATGTCCCCCTTGGACAAGAGCCGATCGCCCTCTTGAAGCGAATCAATCTCTTTGACGAACCGGAACCGGCCGCTTGCGCGGAACCCTTCGACGAGCAGCCTCGATTCATGGGTTTTCGACATGTCGTACAGGGCCGTCGGCACGTTCTTGACCTCGAGCGTGAAGGCCTTGCCCAGGATGACGATGTTTGCCGTGAACGTGAACAGCACGATGAACAACAAAACCTTGTCGCGCAAAAACTGCAGCATCTCCTTTTTAAGGAGCACGTAGACCTGCGCGGAAAAAAGAACGAGCCGCCTTTTCATAGCCGCTTCCGAAGCACAAAGAAGGAGATAGCGTAGATTGCGGCCGCATAGATCAAAAGCCCAAAAACCTGCGGATAGAGCGTCTCCAGATGAACCCCCTTGATCACGATCCCCCTTGAGATGACGACAAAAAACCGTCCGGAAAAGAGGTAGGAGTACAAGATGAACTGTTTGGCCAGGTTGGAGATCGGGAAGAAAAACCCGCTGAACAAAAACGCCGGGATCATCGTCAGGATCATCGTGCCGATCATCGCGGCCACCTGAGTCCTGGTTACCGAAGAGACCAAAAGTCCGAACCCGCAGGTGGTTGAAAGATACAGCACACCTAGCCCGAAGAACAAGAGAGGGTCGCCCTTGAACTGGACGCCAAACCAAAACGTCCCCAAAAGCGCGAGCAAAACGAGGCCGGTGAACGCGATCGTGAGCTGGGGGATAAGCTTACCCAGGATGAACGATTCCGAGCTGATCGGAGACATGTATATCTGCTCGATCGAGCCCGCCTCTTTTTCCCTGACGATGGCGAGCGCGCATAAAATGGGCGGGAAGGACATGAAAATGGCGGCATAAAGGCCGGGGATGATGAAGTTGAGGCTGTCTAGGTCCTCGTTAAACCATACCCTCGGCTCGACAACGATGGGCTCGGGGCTTTTGGGCGCCATAAGCCCCGCCCTCTGGAGCAAGCCCTGAAGCATCCCCTGGTTGAACGCCCCGTTTACGGCTTGAACGTAACCGATCGCGAGGTTGGCCATGTTGGGCCACGTGCCGTCCACGAGGAACTCGACCTCGGCTCGCTTCCCGCCGTATAGCTTCCTCGAAAAATCGGCCGGGATGACGATTCCTAGCCGGATCTCGGAGCGTTCCATCAGCTCTTCCAGCTCTTTCCTCGAGCGCGCTTCTTTGGCAACTTGAAAGTACCGCGAGCTGGCAAAGCGGTCCATGTAGCGGGCAGACAGCGTCGTCTTGTCAAAATTGACGTAGGCTGTAAGCAAGTTCTGGACGTCCATTGTGATGGCGTAGCCATAAAGGAACAGGAGCACGATCGGGAGCACCAGGGCAAACGCGATGTAGCGAGGGTCGCGGTAGATTTCCCGGAACTCCTTGTTGGCAACGGCCAGGATGTGCTCCAATTCGAACGGACCGACCCTCACGGAAAAGTCTCCGAAGAACCTTGATTCTTCGCGCGTTCGTACTGGAGAATAAAGGCGACGAACACGTCCTCCATCGTCGGCTTCGCCGCGTTCATCTCGATCGTGCGAATGCGAAACCTTTCCAAGTCTCTCCGAAGGCTCTGCTCGTCCCGGCCTTTTGCCTCATCGAGCGAAACGTGGAGCCTTTCCCCGAAAAGATGAATGCCGCCCTCCCAACCGTCTTTGGAGAGAGCGTTGTAGGCAGCGATCGGGTCTTCGGGGTGAACTTCGACAATTTTTGGGACCTCCTTCGCGGCCTTGAGCGTGTCCGGCGTCCCCATGGTGATGATCTTGCCCGAGTACATCAGCGCGATACGCTCGCAGCGCTCGGCTTCGTCCATGTAATGGGTCGTGACGAACACGGTGATGCCCTTTTCGGCCATCGCCGCGATCAAATCGAAGAACTCCCGCCTAGAAACAGGGTCTACCCCGGCCGTCGGCTCATCCAAAAACACAATCTCAGGGTCGTGCATCAGCGCGCATCCTAAGGCGAGCCTTTGCTTGTAGCCCATGGACAGCGACCGTGTCATCTGGCGCTCGAAGCGCTCTAGGCCCGTCATGCCGAGCACCCAGCGTTTTCTTGCTTGAAACATCCCTCCCGTTACGCCGTAGATGCCGGCGTAGAGCTCGATGTTCTCCATGACCGTCAGGTCGCCGTAAAGACTAAAAATCTGGGACATGTACCCTATACGGCCTTTAACCATCTCGGGGGTTTTGAGCATGTCAACCCCCGAGACGTTCATGTGCCCCCTTGAAGCGTGGAGAAGGCCGATAAGCATGGAGATAGTCGTAGACTTGCCCGCGCCGTTCGGCCCCAAAAACCCGAACACCTCGCCTTGGGCCACCTCGAAACTTATCCCGTCTACCGCCGCAAAATCGCCGAAATACTTGTAAAGCCCCTCGACTTCGATACAGGGCTTGCCTTTTTCCCTTTGCCGAAACGGCAGACCGCCGGGGGGCATCGGGCGTTTTTTGTGGCCTTTTGCCTCCAAGATTTCGACAAAACGATCTTCCAAGAGCAAGGGGACCTGCGTCACCTCTAGCCGTTTTTCTTCGGCAATCCGCTCGAGCTCTTCTTTCAAACCCTGCTGCCCGTCCTCGACACGAACGCTCAGCTTTCGGCCGTATAGCTCGGCACGCTCGGATGTTTGGGCTTGATGGAGCCTAAAAAACGCCTCACTTGCCCTCTCGCCTCGAAGCTCGAAGATTTTGCTTGTCGAGGCGTTGCACAGCGCCCTTGGCGTGTCCGTCGTGAGCAGCCTGCCTTCGTGCATCAAGGCCACGCGGTTGCAGCGCTCCGCTTCGTCCATGTAAGGCGTAGAAACAAGGATCGCGACGCCCTGAGCGAGCAGCTCGTAGAGCAAAAGCCAAAAATCTTGTCTGGAGACCGGGTCCACGCCCGTCGTCGGCTCGTCCAAAAAAAGAACTTTTGGCGTATGAATCAACGCGCACGACAAGGCAAGCTTCTTTTTCATGCCGCCAGATAGCCTTCCTGCGTAGCGGGACCGAAAGGGCCCAAGCCTGGAGAAGGCCAGGAGATCGTTGGTGCGCTCCCTTTCTTCGGCATCCGGAACGCGGTAAGCCCTCGCAAAAAACCTAAGGTTTTCGGCAACGCTCAAAGTCGGGTAGAGCGTGAATTCCTGGGACATGTAGCCCAAAACCGGCTTGATCGCCTTCAGGTTTTCATGAAGGTCTTGCCCTTGAATGGCCACGCTTCCGGAATCCGGCTTGATCAACCCCACGAGCATCTTGATCGTCGTCGTCTTGCCAGCCCCGTCCGGGCCGACAAGCCCAAACGCCTCGCCAGGGTATACCTCCAGGTCTACGCCGTCGACGGCGAGCGTCTTGCCGTAGGCTTTTTTGAGGCCCTTAGCCCTTAGGACTGGCTCTTGGGATGCTTCTCGATGAAGGGAATCTCTTCCTTCCACTGGATCCTCGCCTCTGCGGACATGCCGGGCTTGAGCTGCGCCGTGGGCTTTCTGGGCCTCAAGCGCACCTCAAAAACGAGGCTTTCCCGCTGCTCTTTGGTTTCGACGAACTTCGGGGTGAACTCCGCCCTTTGGGAGATGTAAGAGACGTAGGCCGGGAAGGACTCTTGAGGCGTGGCATCTATGTAGATACGCGCCTCATCGCCCGCCTTTATGAGGTTCACTTCGGCTTGGGGAAGAAACACCTTGAGGTAGGTTTGATTCAAGTCTATGGCCACGAACAAGGGCGTCCCAGCTTGCACCACCTCGCCTTGTTCGACGAGCTTGGCCAGGACAAACCCCGCCGTGGGGGAGGTAACCCGCGTATCGCCAAGGTAGGAAGTGGCCTCTGCCTTGGCCGCTTCAGCACGCCTCAGCTGTTCTTTGGCGCCGTCTAGCATGGCCTTTGTCGCGTCGAGCCTGGCCAAAACCATGCGCTTCGCGGCGAGCGCCTCGTCGTAGGTGCGCTCGGCTATGGCCCCCTCCTTGAAGAGGTTCTCGGCCCTCTGGTAGTCCCTTAGGATCCTCGTCTTCTGGGCCTCGATGCCCAGGATTTCGCTCTCGACACGTACAATCTGGCTGCTCGCCGCGAGCACCATGGCCGAGGCCTGATCGTAGCGGGCCTGGATCTTTTCCTTGTCAATCACGGCGACAAGCTGGCCGGGCTTAAGAGTCTCTCCTTCTTTGGTGTACACGCCGATCACTCTTCCCGGTACCTCCGGAGCAATGAAGACCTCGTCGGCATCCATCTGGCCGTTCGTATCAATAAAGCCTTCGGGCACTTCGGGCGGTTTTGCGAGGTAACGGAACCCAAGAACCGTGCCCGCGATCGCCAAAGCGACCAAAATAACGATCCCCCCCCTTACGAGCCACCTTCTCACGGCATTCCCCGCCCGTTGCGTTCTTTGGTCCTATCCTGCTGCTCTTTTGCGGTCGGGTGGCGGTAGGCCCTGCCCATCTCTTGGGTAAGCACGCTTAAACTCTTATACGACCCTTCCCTTGCCCGCACCGCGTCCGCACCGATCATCCGCTCGAGGCCCGCCTTCGCAAGCTCGTGATTCAAGACGGCCTGGATAAGGTTAAGCTGGGCCGCTAGCAGGTTGACCTGGGCGTCCATCACGTCCAAGTGTGTCCCAGCACCCTCGCGGTAGCGCAACTGGGCAAGCCTCAAAGCCTCTTTCGCCTCCCAAATCGAAGAACCGGAGGCGAGAATCCTCTCGTCGGACTCCTTGATGTCGCCCAGCGTCGTCACCAGCTCGTGGTGCAACTCCATCTCGTAATCCCGGACGCTGAGCCTTTGCTGGATCGCCTGATGGGCCGCCTGCTTGACCCGGCTTTTGACCCGGAAACCCTCAAATAGGGGGACGGAGATGTTCACGCCCACGACGGCGTTTTGGCCGAAGTCGTCCCGGTAGTGGTTTGCGGAGTCCATCTCCCAGTAATCCGGCCTGTTGAAAAAGAACGAGCCAAAGGCTCCAACCGTGGGCAGGGCCTCTCCCCGTGCGATGCCTACGGCCAGTTTTCTTACCTCGACAAGGATACGTTCGCGCTTGAGCCTTTGCTCGCCCTCTAGAGCCAGCGCGTAAGCTTCCTCAAGGCCGACACGAACAGGGGCGTAGCTGAGCTTCCCCAAGGGCTCAACGACGGGAGCATCCGGGTTCTCCCCCATGAGCCGCTTAAGGAGGTCGATTGTCCGAGCAAGCTCGTTTTGAGCCTCGATTAAAGGGGGCTTTTCGTTTGCCAAGCGTACCCTGGCCCTCAAGTAGTCGTAGTACGGGACGGTGCCTTCTTGGTAGAGCTTCCTGGCATCCTCAACGTGCGCCGAGATCACCCGGATAGCCTCTTGCCTGACGGCAATGACCTCCTCTAGGGCTATAGACCCGAGAAACGCGTTCTTCACGGCCTCAACAACACGGCGGTCCCCCTCGGCGAGCGCGGCGTCCGTGGCGGACATCGCCCGCCTAGCAAGCCGGATGCCCTTCAAGACCCTCCCGCCCGCGTAAAGCGTCTGGGTAAGCGCCACGTTCCCGATGAGGTTATGGGAATCTCCTACGCTGACCCGGCTGGTCCCAAGCCCAGGGAGCCCAAAGGCGCCGGGGGCCATGGAGCCCAAGGAGGAGCCGATAGGGCCGGCCAAACCAGCCTTTCTTGAAACGTTCGAACCCTCCTGCAGGATCGATTCCGGGGATACGCTGTAGGTCGGCGGGTCTGGAATATGGGCGTACGTGAACGCGAAATCGAGCTGGGGATAAGCGTACGAAAAGGCTTCTCCAATACGCCCCGTGGCCACCCCGAGCTCTTCTTTAAGGCTCAAAAGTTGAGGGTTTTGCTTCAGAGCGCGCGCTACGGCATCGTCTAGTGTTACGCGTTGGCCTTGCGCAGCCGCACTCAAAGGGAAGGCAAACGCCAGAACGCCGAGCGCCCACATGAAGAAAGACAGTATTCCCATCCAAGCCCGCTAGCTAGGTTTTCAGACACTGTAGCAGGCGCCGGCATACAGAGTCAATTAACGCGCCGCACCCTTCGGGCCAAACACCCTCGTTTTGATTCCTGGGCCAGCTCCCTTCACCGCTCCCCACCCGTGATCGAGTGGCACACTTGCCCCATGTTTGCAGGCGACCGGCCAGAACCACCCCCCCCGATAGGCGGGACAAACACGTCCCGCATTTGCAGGGCCATACCCCAATTTCGATAGGCGGGACATTCGCCCCGCGTTTGTATCGCCCATGAGCTCATGATTAGATAGGCGGGACATTCTTGTCCCGCACTTACAGGGCCTTTCCGTTTCGCCGGGCCTGGAAAGGCCCGGCTATCTCTTGGGCTTCGGACGGGAAATGCTACGCCCTAACCCCGACTGGCGGGACAAACACGGTGCCACGCCGGACATGACCTCTGGCCGGGTTTTGGCATACCATGCCGGGCAGCATAAAACGCGGAAGTATACTACATACAACGTTTTATTCGGGCTAACGCGCCAAAAAAGCTAGAAAAGTTGACAAAGCCCGTTTGACAAGCCAAAAAGAATTCTTATATATTTTATATGCCTTTGACCCGATTCAGGCTTTCTCTGTATCAACCATAACCACGGAGGGTGATTCTATGCGATCTATCAGGCAATCTGCCGCTTCCGCCGTTTTTGCAGGCTTCCTTCTCAGCCTCGCTGCCGTCGGTCCGGCGCATGCTAAAGCCAAGAACGACGAAACCGCCGCTGAAAAAGTGATGTACACGACGGGCGCTGTCCTATCGAGCGTCGTTTACTGCCCCGTCAAGACGATTTACTCTATCGGCGGCCATCTCATCGGGGGAACGGCCTACCTCCTCACGGGCGGCAACAAGCAGACTTCAAGAAAAATCTTTGACGACGCCGTCAAGGGCGACTACTTCGTCCTGCCGAGCCATTTGAAGGGCGATAAAAAGCTCAAGTTCTACGGAGGTTCCGAATAAGCCTAAGAAGGCTTTTCTGAACCTGCTTTTTCAGCTCGCAGGCGAGGGGAGCTCAAGCGCTCTCCTCGCCTGCGACGCTCTTTGGCCCCCCCGAGAGCACGCGGGCCAGCTCGAACATCCAGAGCATCAGAAGCGCCGAGTAGTATATCCAGAGCAAAAAGATCATCATCGCGCTCAGCGACCCGTAAAAATAGCTTGTCCTGGCGATCCGGAACACGTAGAACGTAAAACCCCACTTCGCGACTTCCCAAAGGACAGACCCCGCCACACCGCACACGAGCGCCACCTTGAAAGGCACCCGGCTTTCCGGTAGAACCCAGAGTAAAGCGGTAAGGAAGACGGCGATACCGCCCATCGAAATGGCCCTTTGGGTTGGGCTGAACGCCAGGATTTGCTGAACCCAGGCGGGGACGTAGGGCCTTTCTTGGACAAACGCCCTGATAAACTCCGTAATCGTGCCGGCCGATGCCGACAATGCAAACGTCACCCCGAGCCCGGCGATCACAAGGAGCGAAAGCAGCCTGGAGGAAAAAAAGCCATCCTTTATTTTTTCGCCAAAAATCCTGCACACGGAGGCCCTTAAGGTCTGGAGTAGCATGTCGAACCCAAGAAAAAAGAAAACGGCCCCGGAAATCCCGATTGAGCCCGGGTCTTGGATGAAACCCCTGGAAATCTTAAGAAAGTCCTCGGGTAAGGATGGAAAGAGCTCAGCCAGCTGATTCTGGACGGCGCGGTAAAGGGGTTCGTTATTCTGCAAAAGAAACCCGCCAAAAACCACGACCAAGACCAGCGTCGGGATGAAGGCGAGCACGCCGAAAAAAGAGAGCGCTGCCGCATAGATATAGATGTTTTTAGCAAAAAACGCCCGCGTCGCCTCGATCGGTACGGCAAAGATGCTCAAGCCGGCCTCCAGCGTAGTTTACGGCCCCTAGCGCCTTTGTTGTCTCCTCAAGATTTTATGCGAAGATCTATCTCGATCGGAACCCCGGGCATATCGAACGTAGCGCTCAATAGCGAGACAAAGTGCTTAAGGGGAAACGTCTCCCGGTTTGCGCCGCGCCCCAAGAACACCGCAAACCGCGGCGGGTTCGTAGAAACCTGGGTAATGTACATAGGGTTTCCTTTTTTGGCGTGGAAGGCTTCCAGCCCGCCCTTAAGCATCTTTTGAACCTCCCTGTTCAACACGCCCGTCGAGATGCGCTTGGAGGCCGCTTCGTGGGCTTTGACCAAGGCCGATTTCAGCGCGGCCAGGTTTTTTTTCTCGAGCGCGGAAACAAGAAGCACGCAAACGCGGGGAAACAGGTTGAACACGCCCTGCCAGGAGCGGACTAAACCGGCTTTTTCATCCGAAGAAAGCGTAAGCAGGTCGCTTTTGTTCAGAGCGACGACGAGCGGTTTCTTGTGCGCGAACACGTATCCGGCGACCCTTAGCTCTTGGCGCGTCGGCGGGGTCGTGGCGTCGGCCACGAGCAGGGCGACGTCCGCTTGCTCGAGTGTCCCTATGGTCTTTATCCCGGAAAGCTTCTCGAAGACGTCCGATTTCGCCTTGCGCTTGAGCCCTGCCGTGTCCACGGCTCGGAATGCGCCCGAGGGTTCGAGCTCTTCGACCGCATCCCTGGTCGTCCCTGGAACGTCGCTCACCACGGCCCGCTCCGCCCCGACGAGCGCGTTGAACAGCGTGGATTTGCCCGCGTTCTGCGGCCCCAAGAGCGCAACCCGGGGAAGGACCTTGGTAGGCGCGGGCGCGGGTTCGTCTTCCGGAAAATCTCGGCATACCGCCTCGAGTAGGTCGTAGATCCCGACGTTGTGCTCGGCGCTCCCGTACACGACCTCCGGAAACCCGAGCTCGTAGCCCGCCGTATCGAGCTGTCCGGGCATGCCAAAATCTATCTTGTTGACGAACACGACAACCCTTTTGCCCAGGCCCCTCAAGAATCGGGCGAGCTCTAAGTCTTCGCTACCCAAAGACGCCCTGCCGTCTAGAACGAGCACAATGCCTTCCGCCTGCCGAAACAGCCTTTCGACGCCTTTTTGGACGGCCTCCGCGAGCGGGCCTTCGGGCTTCGGGGCAAACCCCGGCGTGTCGGCCAGAAGAAACGGCCGGCCTTCAAAGTCAACCCGCTTGACGAGGACATCCCGGGTCAAGTGCAGGGCGTTCAACACGAGCGCCTCACGCCTGCCGACGATCCGGTTGAACAGCGTCGATTTTCCGACGTTCGTCCTGCCTGCCAAGACAACGAGCGGAGCCTCCATTATCGGCCCTCCTTCTTGGCTTGGGCGGGCACGTGGGGAAACCCCGCCTGCTTAAGCAACCCCTCGGCCTTCATCCAGTGCGGTTTGACCTTCACGTACAAAGAAAGGTAGACGTGCCTGCCGATGAGCTCCTCGACCTCTAGCCTCGCCTTTGTCCCGATGCGTTTGATCATCTCCCCGCCCTTGCCGATGACGATGGGCTTTTGCGACTCCCGGTTCACCCAGATCTCTGCCGATATTTCCACGGGATCCTCCGGCCCCTCGACCCAGTGGGCCACGACGACCGCCGTTTCGTACGGAAGCTCGTCTTTTAGCTCTTTAAAAAGTTTTTCCTTGATGAACTCCTTGGCCAGGAACCGTACGGGGCTGTCCGAGATCAACTCGGCATCGTAGAGCCACGCGCCTTCAGGGAGAAGCCCCTTAAGCTCCAAAACGAGCGCGTCCAACCCCTCGGCCGTCAGAGCGCTCACTCCAAGAACCTTTAAAAAAGGCGCGGCGCCTCGAACCTCCCCAAGCACCGCGTCGCGCTCGTTCGCCCCAAGCCTCTCGATCTTGTTCACCACGCCGACGCCAGGCTTGGAGGCATCACGAAGACGCTCGAACCAAGGGTGATCCTGCACGATTTTGGCGACGTCCGGGTCCACGACGTACAGGTAGGCGTCGGCCTCTTTGAGCGCCTCGAGCGATTGACTGGTCATGCACCGGTTGAGGAGCTTTTCGCTCTCGTGCAAGCCCGGGGTGTCAATCAGCACGATTTGCGCGTCGTCCTCGGTCAAGATGCCCCGGACGTTGAACCATGTCGTCTGGGGCTTTTCCGAAACGACCGCCACCTTGGCGTGGATCAGCGCGTTCACGAGCGTGGATTTCCCGACGTTCGGCCTTCCAAGCACCGCAACGAACCCGGATTTAGTAGGCATCGGCCCCTTCCTTGAGCTTGGAGAGCGCCACCCTAGCGGCGCGCCTCGAGGCCTCCTTTTTGTTTGCCGCCCTCCCTTCCCCCAAAAGCCTCCCCCTCAAGAACACCCTGACAAGGAACTCTCCGCTTTCTTCCGTCTGTTTATAGACGGGGGCTTCCTTGCAAAGGGCATGGGTAAGCTCTTGAAGCTGGGACTTCTCGTCCTTGGCCTCGGCCAAAGAAACGAGCGCTCGGGCCTTGGCGTCGAACAAGGGCAAAAGCAGGTCTTTTAGCTTATCGTAGCCAAGCTCTAAAAACAACGCCCCCACGAGCGCTTCGAACACGTCGCAAAGGATGGAGGGCTTCTGACGCCCTCCCGAGCGCTCCTCGCCCCTTCCGAGAAGCACCAGGCGATCGAGCCCAAGCTCCCTGGCAAGCCCCGCCAGCGACCCCTCGTTCACGAGCCCGGCACGGATCATCGTGAGCGCGCCCTCGTTCAGCCGCCCGAAGTGCAAGAACAAATACTCCGACACCACCGCCGTAAGGAGCGCATCGCCCAAGTACTCTAGCCTTTCGTAGCTCTCCTGGGGCTCCAGGTTGCGCTCGTTCGCGTACGACGGGTGGACGAACGAGCGCTGAACCAAGCACTCTTTTTGCAGCAACGCTCGAACTTGCCCTTGAAACGTCTCTATCGGGCCAGGCTGCAAGTTTTCCATCGCTCATCGGCTGCTTTCAGGACAAAGTTCCGCGTAGAGCGTCTGCCCATCGCGCGGCCCCAGTTGCACCCGCAAAAGACTGCCAGGCCGAAGCTCTAGTCCCGCAACGGGCTTTGCCCAAACGTCCAGGTAGTTGTCCGTTTTGAGCTTGATTCTCCCGCTTTTTGGGACGGCGCGCTCCAAGATAGCCGCGCGCACTTTGCCTACCTGCGAATCGGCGAAGGCCAGGCGCTTTCGCCTATCGAGCTCACGAAGCGCGCTCGCGCGCTCGCTTGCCACGGCGCTCGGGATTTGACCCGGCATCTTAGCGGCCGGAGCCCCCTCCTTGGCCGAGAACGGGAACACGTGCAGGCGCGCGAAAGGGTACCGTTCGATCAATGCGTAGGTTCTTTGGAACGCCTGCTGGCTCTCTTGTGGAAACCCGACGATGACATCCAGCCCGACATGCACGTCCGGGATATGCTCAAAAAGCCACGAGGCCACCCGCTCGAACGCCGCGACGCTGTAGTCGCGCCTCATGGCCTTGAGTACAGGATCATCGCCGCTTTGCAGCGCAATCGGATAATGCGGACAAAGGAGCTTGGATTCCCGAACGTGCTCCAAAAACCCTGCCGTCAAGTCGTGCGGCTCTAGCGAGGAGATCCTAAGGCGGGAAACGCCGCCGGGTCGCTCTTCGATCACGCGAAGGAGCGTTAAAAGCCCGTCTTCGATCCCCAAATCTTTACCGTAGGCCGACAGACGGATTCCTGTGAGGACGACCTCTTCGTAACCGAGCAAGGCTAGCCCTTTAAGCTCTTCTAGCACGTGCTCTAATGGCTTGGAGCGGCTCTTTCCCCTTGCAAAAGGTATGACGCAAAAGCTGCAGAACCCGTCGCACCCGTCTTGCACCTTTAAAAACGCCCTCGATCGCCCCGGACGGGGCTCCGGCAGGAATACACCGGCAATGCCAGACGGGCGCTTGAAGGGGTTGCCCACGTGCACCTCCGGGTTTTGCCGGCGCGAGAGCACCCCAGCTTGGGCGACGAACCCCTTAAGCTCGTGGTGAGTCACGATGTAATCGGCAAGGCCTTCGGTTTGGAGAGCTTGAGGCGCTAACTGGGCCATGCATCCCGTAACGACGAGCACGGCCATCGGGTTTTCGCGCCTTAAGCGCCTGAGCGTTTTTTTAGCTTCGGAATCGGCACGGTTGGTCACGCTGCATGTGTTCAACACGACGACTTCTTTCGCGTCCGCCGCCGCATCCTCCAGAACGCGCCCAATCCACACGCTGTCGTATGCGTTGGCTTTGCAGCCTTGGGTGATTACGCGAACTGGCATCGAAAGCCTTCCTCGACGATGTTTTTGTCTTTTTTCTTCATCATAGCACAAAGGCGAATTTGCCGCCTTTTGTCGGCCCTTTCGAGCGCCTGTCGGTTGACTTTGCGCATTCTTCCGTGCTATAAAATAATGAAGTTCTTTTTATGTATGTGGGACAGGTTATCATGCCCAAAAGGCTCAAAGTTCTCCTAATCGACCCCGCCAACCCGGGCCATTACTTCAAACCCTCCAGAATCGACACAAAAATCCTTTGGTTCAGCAGGCTCACCTTGGCCATGGTTGCAGCCCTCACCCCGCCCGAGTTCGATGTGGCCATCACGGACGAGAACGTGGATACGCTAGACCTCAACGTGGACGCGGACCTCATCGGCCTTACGGCCATGACCCAGCATGCCCCCAGGGCCTATAGGCTAGCCGAACACTTCAGGGCAAGGGGCATTCCCGTCGTCATGGGGGGGGTGCACGCGACGATGATACCCGAAGAGGCTAAACGGCACGTGGATGCGGTGGTCATCGGAGAGGCGGAGGGCGTATGGGATAAACTCCTTAGGGATTTCGCCCAGGGTTCGCTCAAGCCGTTTTAC
Source organism: Nitrospirae bacterium UBA2233 (assembly GCA_002347965.1). Taxonomy (GTDB): domain Bacteria; phylum UBA2233; class UBA2233; order UBA2233; family UBA2233; genus UBA2233. The sequence continues at coordinate 77,576 of DDYN01000041.1, forward strand.
AGGGCTGAAAAACGCCCGGAACTCGCCGGCCTTCCCCACCCAAGGCGCGACCTTTTGAACAGCAAGGCCTACACTACCGTCAACTGTCTCGAGACGACCAGGGGATGCCCGTTCGATTGCGAGTTTTGCTCGGTTACGGCCTTTGCGGGCGGTACCTTCCGCATGCGCCCCGTCAAGGAGGTCATCGAAGAGATCGAGGCCATGAACGTCAAGGCCGTCGTGTTCATAGACGACAACATCGCGGGCAACCCGCGTTACGCCAAAGAGCTGTTCGAGGCCCTCATCCCATTGAAGATCCGCTGGGGGGGCCAGGCCTCGACGACAATCGCCCGCAACAAAGAGCTGCTCGAACTGGCCCGCAAAAGCGGGTGCTTTTCTTTATTCTTCGGCATTGAATCCATCTCCCAGGATACGCTCAAATCCATCAACAAGTCGTTCAACAGGGCCTCTTCCTACGAAGAAGAGTTCAAGAGGATCCACGATACTGGACTCCGCATGATCGGCAGCTTCATCTTCGGTTTCGACCACGACGACGAGGGCGTGTTCGAAAGGACGGTGAATTTCGTCAAGAAGAACCGAATCGACATCGCCTACTACAACATCCTCACGCCGCTGCCGGGCACGAAGCTCTTCAACAGGCTCAAGACCGAAGGCCGCCTCCTGCACCAAGACTGGGAGCACTACAACGGCTACGAGGTCGTCTACAGGCCCAAGATCTTAACTCCCGAAGCCCTCCAGCAGGGCTTTTACTGGGCCTACCGCCAAACCTACAGCTACCCTTCCATAATAAGCCGAGTCGCCCTAAGGCCGGATGCCTTGAGCGCATTATGGGCCTACGTCGTCAACTGGGGATTTAGGCATGCATCCTACAAGGGCCCCAAGGGCCGCATCAGCCAGGTCGGCAAGCTCTTGGGGCAGCTCGAATCCGCGGTTCGAATTAAGGAGAAAGCCGGCCTTTTGCCCGTCTTGAGCCAAGAATTCCAGCTGCTCAAGTCAAGGGGCACAAAGGCGCTCGAAGAGGCGCGAGGCTACCTCCGCATCCATGCCTTTAGGGAGGAATCCTTAAGCACCCTCACCGTGCGCCTGTCCGGAGCGCTCGACACAAGGGCCATAAAGGCCCTGATGAGAAGGCTTGCGCGAATGGCCAGGCAATCGCAGGAAAAAATCGTCGTGGACCTCTCTGGGATCGCTTTTTGTTCGAAGAGGGCCCTTTACAGGCTTTCTATCCAAAAAGAGCGGCTCTCAAAATCCCTAGGAGACAGGCTTTCTTTCGAAAGCCTCAAAAGCTTGGCCGAAAACGTGGGCAAGGCCTCCTTCGGCGCTTACGACTCTACCCCGGAAGCCCCCTAGACTCTAGGGCGGGCCCCGTTATCGAGCCCTTATGCCTTAAGGAACCCTTCTAGACCCGCGGCAAGCGCCCCTAGCGCATCCGGCCCTTTGATCGCCACGCGAAAGAAGCGCTCGTCCAACCCCCAAAGCCGGGTACGAGCCCGGACTCCTTCGGCTCTGAGCGCCGCCTCGAGAGCATCTAGCCTCCCTTGAACTGCCGGGATATCCAAAAGTAGGTAATTTGCGCTGCCGGGGGTTACAAAGACCCCTTCGATGGCTCCTAGCACGCCCTGGTAGAGCCCTCGCATCCATTCCGTGAACATCCTCACCCGAAAGGGATAATCGAAGTCTTCTAGCGCGGCCAGCGCGGCCTCGATCGCGATAGCGTTCATCGGCCAGGGGGCCATGACAGCCTTTAACTCGCGAACAACCCGTGCGCTACCCAAAAGCGCGCCCACCCGAAGACCGGGTACGGCGTAGAACTTCGTGAACGATCGGAGGATGACCAGGTTTGAAAACCGCCCCAAAAGCCCCGTTACGCTAGCCTCCGGGCAAAAATCCACGAACGCCTCGTCTACGACAACCCAAGGGGGCAAGGCCGACGCCGCCACGGCCTCCAAGAAACGCTCGAGCCCTTCTACGTCCACAAGCACGCCCGTAGGGTTGTTGGGGTGAGTAAGCACCACGCATTCCACGCCGCTCGCAGCCCCTAGGAGCCTTTGAAAATCAAGCGCAAACCCCTGCTCGGCAAGGAGCGGAAAGGCCAAGGGGGGCTCTTTGCCGAAGCGTTCCGCCACGTATGGGTACTCGCCGAAGTTTGGCGAGACGACGAGCGTTTTTTTGGGCGCAAGGAAGGCAAACAGCCGATATATTAAATCTGCCGAGCCAGGGCCGACGACAACGCACTCCGAGGGGACGCCGTATGCGCCCGCAAGCGCTCGTGCAAGCCGGCCCGGGTAAGGGCTCGGATACCTAGCGACCAAACCCCTTGCGCACTCCAAAACGCGCAGCACGTCGGCAGGGGGGCCAAGCGGGCCGGTGTTCTCGCTCAAATCGAAACGAACGCCCTCGCCCTCGCCTCCGTCCCCGCCGTGCAGCGGCCTTCCTTCCCAGTGTCCGTCTGGTTCCATGGAGCCTTTCCCCCGCGCTTGCCGGCCTTGCCTTTCCGCCGGGCCTAGAAAGGCTTGGGCTTCAGACGGGAATGCTGTACCCTAACCCCGATAGGCGGGACATTCTTGTCCCGCTACGTTCGGCCTTTGGCCTACCTTTCTTTCTTTCCGCCGGGCCTAGAAAGGCCCGGCTATCGGCCGGAAAGATAGGCGGGACATTCTTGTCCCGCTCTGCAGGGCCGCGGGCAATTAAAACACCGCGCAGGCCAAGCTTAAAAACCCCATCCCCAAAAGGGCGGCCAGAAACCCGGCCACGATCCCGTCCAGCACGTCTTTGGGCAGCGGCTCTCTTCCCTCGGCCCAAAACATCGCATGCGCCCCCGGCTTGCCAGGGTGGGCACGCTCCCCGCCAAGCCGCACCCCCAAAAGCCCCGCCATGGCCGCCTCCGGCCAGCCAGCGTTGGGGCTTTCGTGCTTGCTTGCATCGCGCAACGCCGCGGCCGTGGCCCGCTTGATAGAGCCCATCCCCACGAGCCCCGTAAGGCCGATCAGCACGGCCGAAATCCTCGCTGGAACCCAGTTGAGCACGTCGTCCAGCCTGGCCGCAAACCAGCCGAACTCCCTGAAGGGGCCATGCTTGTAGCCCACCATCGAATCGAGCGTGTTCACTACCCTGTAGACCCAAGCCAGAACCGGCCCACCAACGGTCAAATACAGCATCGGGGCGATGAAGGCGTCGCCCAAGTTCTCGGCGAGCGACTCGAGCGTCGCGCGCGCTATCCCTTGGGCATCGAGCCGTTGCGTATCCCTGCCTACAAGCGCCCTTAAGAGCCCCCTCGCCTCCTTCAGCTCGCCCCTCGAAAGCGCGCAAAGCACCCGATAGCCCTCGTCCAAAAGCCCCCTTAGGCAAACGCTCGCATACCCTGTCAGCACCCAGAGCACAACCTCGAGCGTCGGCGAGACCCATCCGGCCAACGCGAACAACCCCCACAAGGGCACGGCCGAAACGGCAAGCGTCAAAAGAACGAGCAAGATGCCCAAGCAATAGCGCGCCCAAGGCCCCTTCTCTATCCAGGGCGAAAACGCGCGCGTCTGGGACTCGATCAGCCAGCCCACGAAGGCTACCGGATGAAAGCGGCCGAATACACGCTCTGCGGCAAGAAAATCCAGACCGAATACGGCCCAGGCGAAGGCGAGCGTTCCTATCAAGCCCAGCAGGCCCCTAGGACACCGGGCCCAAGAGGCTCTCTAGCTCGAGCCGCTCGGACAGTACACCCGAGAAGCGGTCGATCTCGGCAAGCAGCGTCGTCCGAAAGTCTACTCCGTCCAGCCTCCCTAAGCCGTCAAGCGGTACGCAGGGCGCCTTGATCAGCGAAAGCAGGTAATCCCGAAAGCCAGGAGTGTCGAAAAGCCCGTGTAGGAACGTCCCCATGACCCTGCCTTCGATGTCGAGCAGCCCCTCGGGCGCCCCGGACTCGAGCTCGAACCAGGCCCTTTCCGGGTTGATCCCCTCTATCCAACCCCTGTGGATCTCGTAGCCCGTAATCGGCGGGCCGGGCCTGAGCCCGGGGCGTACGCCAACGACCTTCACGTCTTTTACGGCCTTGAGCCTCGTCTTCCCAAAACACGCCCGCAAGGGAAGAACGGCTAGCCCCTCTTCGAGGGGAGCTTCGAGCTCCAGCAGGCTCGCGTCCTCGATGTCCCCGCACAAAATCTCAAACCCCCCGCAGAGCCCGAATAGCCACCCCCCGCCCCTGTGGAACTCTAAAATGGCCTTGGCTAGCCCCGATTGCCGAAGAAACCGAAGCTCGCTGCCCACATGCTTCGTGCCCGGCAAGATGAGCAGGTCGAGCCCTTCGAGGTCGTTTGACCTCTCGACAAGCCGGACGCTGAACCGGCCGTCGTCTTTGAGCGGGGCAAAGTCCGTCACGTTCGCGATCCGCCGGAACCTTACCACGCCAACCCGAAGCGCTCCGCCGTTTTCAGCCGCAGCGCCCTTCGAGTCGAGACCGTCCTGGATCGAAAGCGAATCTTCCTGCATCATCCTCAAGCCTTCGAGATAGGGGAGGACGGCCAGCACTTTCCAGCGGCACATCTGCTCGACGCGTTCGATGCCGCCTTCTAGGAGCCTCTCCTCCCCCCGGAATTTGTTGATGATGACGCCCCTTATCCCCTTGCGCTCCTTGGGCGTGAGGAGCCTGTGCGTCCCGACGATCTGGGCGAACACCCCTCCCCGCTCGATGTCGGCCACGATGAGCGTCGCGGCCGGTTCACCCTTAAGGTAGGACAAAAACCTGTTGGCCAAGTCATGCCGCCTTAGGTTCACCTCTACGCACGACCCGGCGCCCTCGACGATGACGAGGTCGTTCCCCTCGCAAAGCCTGTAAAAGCTCTTCGCGACCTGCACCAAGAGCCTTCGCTTGAGCGCGTAGTAGCCCATCGTGTCGAAGCTTCCCCAGCTCCTACCCTGGACGATCAGCTCGCTCTTTTTGTCGCCCTCCGGCTTCAACAGCACGGGGTTCATGTGAACGCTCGGCTCGAGCCCGCAGGCAAGCGCCTGGTAGACCTGCGCCGCAGCCATCTCCCCGCTCTCCTTCGACACCATCGCGTTCAGCGCCATGTTCTGCGCCTTGAACGGGGCCACCCGAAACCCGAGCCTGCTGAACGCACGACAAAGCCCGGCCACCAGGGCAGTTTTGCCCGCATGCGAAGAACACCCCCAGACGGCGAGCACCCTGGCCTTGGGCTTGAAGATCACGGACTCTTCGCCTGCCTGTAGCCGTGGCCGAAGGCCGGGTCGTAGAGCCTCGAGCGGTAGAGGCTAGAGTCGTCCAGCCCGAACGCCTCCCCGATGAAAAGGAGCGCGTGCCGTGAGATTCCCTCGCGCGCGAGCGCTTCCTTCAGCCCCGCCACCGTGGTCCGAAGGGTCTTTTCGTCCTCGTAGCCGACGCGGTAAGCGACCACGGCCGGCACGGACCCGCCGAACGCCGTAACTAGCCGCTCGTGCATCGAGCTCACGAGCCCCGCGCTCAAAAACAACACGACGCTTGCCCCGGTCTTTGCGAAGGCCTCGATTTGCTGGCCCTCTGGAACGGGCGTCCTCCCATCCAGCCGTGTAACGACAACGCTCTGGCAAAGCTCCGGAACGGTCAGCTCCGCTTTGAACCTCGCCGCCGCGGCAAAGACGGAAGACACCCCGGGCACAACCTCAAAAGGAATCCCCTTGGCCTTCAGCCCGCCCGAAAGCTCATGCAGCGCCGAGAACAGCGCCGGGTCGCCGGCCACAAGCCGGACGACGTTCTTCCCCCCTAGGTGGCGTTTTTCGATCACCTCCAATATCTCCTCGAGCGTCAAGGGGGCCGTGTCGAGGACCTCTTTTTGTTCCCCCGCCAAGCCCGCGATCGCCCTGTCTATGAGCGAGCCCGGGTACAGCACCGTATCGGCCTCTAAAAGCAGCCTTTTGGCCTTGAGCGTGACCAGCTCAGGGTCTCCTGGGCCCGCACCCACGATCGAAACCGTTCCTTTCACCATTCCTTGCCCCCTTTTTCCGGACGTCGCCGCGCGCTCGAGGATGTTATACCTTGATGCCGAGCGGCCTTCCCGTGATGCTCGCAAGTATCACCCTAATGGGGTTGATCACCGCGACGTCCTCCAGCCCGGCCTCCAAAAGCCCCTTGCGGATCTGGAGTTGGCAGCCTACATTCGGCGTAATGACGGCCTTCACCCCGGCTTGCTTGATCTGCCGAATCTTTTCTTGGAGCACCTCGCGGCTCATTTCGGGCTCCAGGAGCGTGTAGCTGCCAGCCGCCCCGCAGCAACGCTTGGCGTCCTCGAAGGGCAGCAGCCGAAGCCCGGGCACGCGCGCAAGCAGCCCGTAGAGCTCCTTGGAGATCCCTTGCCCGTAGACCAAATGGCAGGGCTCGTCCACGACGGCCGTAAGTTCGACCTTATTGACAAGCAGCCCCTCCAGGCGCTCATCTTTGCAAAGCAGCTCTATAAAATCCACCACCTTCGCCTTAAAGTCCCTCGCCCTTTGGGCACCCCGCTCATCACCCTCGAACACCTTCGGGTACTGCTTTAAGAAGTTTCCGCAGCCCGACGGCATGACGACGATCGGCATGCCGGCAAGGTCCCCTCGACCGAACGCCCGGATGTTTTTGAGCGCTTGCTTTTTTGCCGCCTTTTTGAGCCCCATGTGCGCATGAAGCGCCCCGCAACAGCTTTCCCCCTTAGTAAGCACAACCCTGTGGCCAAGGACCCTCAAGACCTCGATGAGGCATTCTAAGTCTTTCGAGAGGAAAACCGGCACCGCACAGCTTTGGAACACCACGAGCGGCCTGGCAGTTTTGTCGGGCACCAGCCGAAGCGGTTGAAAGCTCTTGCCGAAGAACACCCTGCTTGGCATGCCGGAGTACTCGGGCAGAAGCCCAAACAACCCGCGGTACAAAAACATCGGTTTTTTGCCTGTTAGCCGGAACAAGGCGGAGACGATGGCTTTCCTTGCGGCATCGAGGCCGTAGCCAATCATCCCAAGGAAAAAAAACAGCGCCTGATGAGCAAACAAAAACCCGAGCGTCCGTTCGGTCAAGCGCTTCGAGGCGGGCCTTGGACCGTGATCTTGGATATACTCGCGGAAACCTTCCAGGATATGCCGGTATGGCACGCCAGCCGGGCATACCGACTCGCAGGCCAGACAACCAAGACAAGTGTCAACCCGCCGGATCAGCGTCTCGCTAGCCTCCATCCGTCCCGTATGGACCTGCCGCATCAGCCAAAGCCTGCCCCTTGGCGACTCGGCCTCGTTGCGCGCAAGCTTGTAAGTCGGGCATACCTCCAGGCAAAACCCGCAGTGGATGCACTTGGACGTGTCGAAGGCGGTAAAGCCCTCTTTTTGCCCCTCCAGCGGGACCGTTTTCTGCAGGTTCACGAGAATAACCCCGTTCCGATCAGCCCTTCCGGGTCGAACACGCGCCTGATCCTCGAAAGGATCGCCCCGGCGCCGCCTTCTTCGGCCGGCCTCCCTACAGCACCCCCAAAAGGAAGCGGCCGGATTTTGATGCCACGCAAGCCCTCAAGGGCCTCAAGCCCGCCCGTCGCCTCGCCGCCTTTCGTGCTTTCCCACAAAAAGGCCCTTCCTAGCCTCGGATACAGCAGGTATTCCACCCCCGTTGCGCCCTCGAGCGCCCGGATCACCTCGAGCGTCGCACCCAGGCAAAACCCCGCAAGGCAGCAAGGCATCTCTGCGCCCTGGCCGGGAAGCAGCCTGTCCCTACGGAAGCCTTCGAGCAAAAAGGCCCCTTCTTCTTCTAGGCCAAGCTCGGCCTCGACCCCTTCCTTGACAAACCTGTCTTTAAAGCGGGCGGCCTTCAGCCCGCAACGCCCTTCCTCCCCGGCAATCCCGGCCCACAGCGTGGGCCAGCGCTCGTTAGCCCTCCGGACGAACACCGCCCGGGTAAGCTCGGAACTTTCTTGCTGGACAAGGCCAAAAAGCCCGCCTAAGCCGTTCATCCCCTTGGGGACCGCTTGCAGGCGCGCTTCCATCTCCGGCCTCGGGTACACGCGAAGCACGACTCTCGAAACCATCCCGAACTCGCCGAATGCCCCCGCCAGGAATCGTCTCAAGTCGTAGCCGGAGACGTTCTTGATCACGTGCGCCCCAAAATGAACCCTCGGGACGGCCGGGGTTTTAAGCTCTACACCTAAAACAAGGTCTTTTATCTGGCCGAAGCTGCCTGAAAGCCCGCCTAGGGCGTTTGTCTGGTAGGCCCCGCCGATCGTGAGCGCATCCAGGTCGAACGCGTCGAGCGGGAAGAAGCACCCGTGTACCTTTAAAAACGCATCGAGGCTCGAAAGGGTCATCCCCGCCCCGGCTTCGATGGTCAAATTGGCCCTGTCAAACGTGAAGACGTCTTTCATCAGGCTCGTCTTGACCAGCAAAAAACCGCCCTCTGGCCTTTTGAGCCAGGGAAGCCGCCCGCCAAGCCCGGTGAACACGGCCTTCAGCCTCTCTTGTTTGGCGAACGCAAACGCCCTTTCAACCTCTGTATCGTTCTTCGGGGTGAGCACTAGCCTCGGGAACTCCCCGTGCCACTCTGGGAACGGCTCTCCTTTTTTGAGCCCAGCACCCTTCACGGGATCACCTTGCCCGGGTTCATCAAAAGCTTGGGGTCGAACGCCCGCCGGATGGCCCGAAAGGCCTCGAGCTCCTCGGGCGCGTACATCCAGGCCATGTAGGGCGCCTTTTCGTAGCCGATCCCGTGTTCGCCCGCAATCACCCCGCCAAGCTCGACGCAAAGCCTCATGATCCGCTCGGTCGCCTCGGTCAACGCCTTGCGCTGCGCCGGAAAGGCCGGGTCTATCAGGACGTTGGGGTGCATGTTGCCGTCGCCCGCGTGGTAGACCGTCCCGATCGGCACCCCCACCGCCTCTTTCGCCTTCTGGATCCCCTCTATCGCGTCCGCAAGCCTCGAGCGCGGAACAACCACGTCCATCATGTAGCGGTAAGGCCCGTAGACCCCGAGCGAGGCGGTCGCGCCCTTTCTCCCCTGCCAGAGCTTTTCTCGCTCTATCGGGTCTTTCGCCTCTTTGATGAACGTCGCCCCAGCCTCGCGAAGGATAACCAACGCGCGCTCCGTCTCGGTATCGAGCGCTTCCAAAAAAAACCCGTCGAACTCGATAAGCAACACGGCCTCCACGGCGTCCTGACACGGGTAGCCAAGGTGCGGCATCGCTCGTGTAAGCGAGCCCAAGACAACCCTGTCGATCCCCTCGATGGCGGCCGGAATGAGCCCAGAGGCGACGACCTTCTCGACCGCGCGCATCGCTTGGACGGTATCGTTGAACCCGGCAAGCAGCGTGCGCACGCAGGGCGGAGTATCCACGACCCTTAGCTTCAGCCCCGTAATTAGCCCGAACGTCCCTTCCGAGCCCACGACAAGGCTCATCAAATCGGGGGAAAAGGGGTCTTCTAGAATGTCGTCCAGCTCTATACGCTCTCCGTCTGGCGTAAGGAACGTAAGCCCCAGCACGTGGTTGGCCGTCACGCCGTATTTGAAGCAGTGCGGGCCGCCCGCGTTTGTCGCGGCGTTTCCGCCCAGCGTGCAGGCGATTTGCGAGGAAGGGTCCGGCGGGAAGAACAGCCCCAACCCGGCCAGACGCTCCTGTAGCCTTAAATTGACCACGCCCGGCTGCACCCTGACGTAGCGGCCTAGCAGGCTGACCTCAAGGATTTGATCCATCCTGGCCAAAGAAACGACCACGCCGCCCTTGTCGGCCACCGCACCGCCCGCGAGCCCAGTACCCGCCCCCCTAGGCACGATCTTCACGCCGCGCTCGT
>DDYN01000046.1 GCA_002347965.1 Nitrospirae bacterium UBA2233
ACGAATAGATCTCCATGAGCTTGGCTTGCCCAACGGCCGCCAACGCCTGCTTGATGCCCACCGAAACAGGTTTTCCGTTCGTTTGGACAAGCATCCTCCCGGTCATGACGGCGCCAGAGCTAACCAGTACAACCTCAGCCCCTAGGGCCCTCTTGAGGTTGACGACATCCCTCGTGAGCGCTTGAACGCGTTTTGGGTTTAGGGATTGACCCTGGGAAAGTACGTGACTGCCGATTTTTACGACGATCCTTTTGAGCTGCTGATTGCGTAGATCCATGTCTTATGTTGTCCGTAGTAAATAATGAACTAGGGATTCTATGTTCGTTCCGTAGCGCGCAGAGACAGAGATCACTTCAAACCCTAAGGTTCGGAAAAACTCCTCGTGATACTCCTTAAGGCTTCCGTCTACTACGAGATCAATCTTATTCAGAAGGACGGCCTGAATGCGAGCCAGTAAGGCAGGATTGTAGCCGGAAAGCTCATCTCTAACGATTTCAAAGGCCCTTTTTGGGGTCGGATCGGAAAGCGCCGCGTCGAGGACGACCACGAGGGCCTTGCTTCGTTCGATGTGCCGTAAAAACCGAATTCCTAGACCTCGCCCTTGATGAGCCCCCTCGATTAACCCCGGCATGTCAGCAATAGTGCAACGCTTAGTCCCCTCATCCGTCAGCACGCCAAGCACGGGTGCTGTCGTCGTAAAAGGATAGGCCGCAACCTTTGGCATTGCACGCGTCAAGGCACGAAGAAGCGAGGACTTACCCGCGCTAGGCATGCCTACAAACCCGAGGTCCGAGAGAAGTTTTAATTCGAGCGAGCAAGCCTGCGTTTGCCCTTTTTGCCCCGGACTTGCCCACCTTGGCGCCTGGTTGGTCGAGGTGGCGAACCTAGCGTTTCCGTAGCCGCCTTTGCCGCCTTTGCCAAGGATAAACCGCTGTCCATCCTCGAGCATCTCAAAGAGGACGGCTTTCGTCTCGTGGTCTTTCACGACCGTACCCAGCGGAAGGTAAACCGTCAAATCGCGGCCTCGCCTTCCTTTTCGGCCGTTTCCCTGTCCGTGCTCGCCGTTTTCCGCCCTCCAAAGCGGGGTATACAAGAAGTCTTCTAGGGTTTCCATACGGCTCGTGCCTTCAAGCACGACATCGCCGCCGTCGCCGCCGTCGCCGCCGTCCGGCCCACCCCTGGGCCTAGATCGTGTCCTTCGGAAGCTGGAACAACCGTTCCCCCCGGCTCCCCCTTGGGCGACGACTTTGGAAACCTCGTCGACGAACCGCATCCCCTACTCCTGACATACCAAGGCAAGCTCCTTGAAGAGTTCAAGCGCCTTGTCTGGCATACGTTCCGGAAAGACGACGGTAGCCTCGACGATCAAATCGCCAGGCGGCCCGCTTTTTTTTGCGAACCCCTTACCCCGCACTCGTAGCTTCGTCCCGGAGTTTGTTTTCGGCGGGATTTTTATCCGAACGCTTCCGGAAAGCATGGGAACCTCTTTTTCTGCACCCAAGGCCGCTTCCCAGGGGAATAAGGGCAACTTAGCGACGAGGTTGTCGCCCTCGAGGCGAAAAAGAGGATGCTCTTGAAGCCTTACTTTGAAGTATAAATCGCCTTCGGGCAGAGATACACGAACACGCTCCCCGTCCCTCACGCCCCTAGGGATTCGGATGGTCACACGCCGCCCCTTGGAGGCCATTCCAATGCCTTGAGGGGCCTGGATGGAAAGCTCGAGCGTCTTCGTACACCCTTCGTGCGCCTCTTCTAGGCTCAAAGAAATCTCTTCTTCCTTGGGGGAAAGATCGGGTCCAGGCCAATCCCGCGAGGCTCTCTGCCTTGCATGCTCAAAGGGGGCCGTTCTTTTGGAGGACGCATGCCCAAAGGCACCCCCCCCAAAAAGCGTCTTGAAGAAATCGCTGAAATCGCCCAAGCCTTCCAAATCGCCCACGTGGACGCGGAACCCTTGAAAGCCCGGCGGGGTCGTAAAATCCTGACCTGCTCGAAACTGGCCGCCAAGCATATCGTACTGCTTACGCTTTTCTGGGTCTGAAAGGACGGCGTTGGCCTCGGAAATTTCCTTAAACTTTGCTTCGGCCTCAACTTTCTTGCCGCCAGCATGCTTGTCGGGATGCCATTGTTTGGCAAGCCTTCGGTAAGCCTTCTTGATCTCCTCGGGCGTGGCGCTTTTTTGGACGCCTAAAATCGCGTAGTAATCTTTATACGCAACCATTCCTTTTGTTCCACATCGCGCGAAACTGCCTTAAAAAGTTTGTACATTTCTCTGTCAAATCAACCGAACAACCTGGCCCGACATTAAGAAAAACGCTCAAGCCTGCGATTCTTGGACCACATGAACCGTCTGACGGGACCCGCTCTGTTTGAAGACTATCCTGCCATCTTTTTTCGCAAACAGGGTATAGTCCCTTCCCATACCCACGTTCAACCCCGGATGAAACTTGGTACCGAGCTGACGGACGATGATATTGCCCGCTTTTGCCGCCTCGCCCTCGAACATCTTTACGCCAAGCCGTTTGCCTGCAGAGTCTCGGCCGTTCCTAGACGAGCCCTGCCCTTTTTTGTGTGCCATAGCCTTCTCCTACTAAAGTCTGCTTATGCGCTGATCGCTTGAACTTTAACTAGGGTCCGAAGATCCCTGTATCCTAGAGTTCTACGGTGACGCTTCCTTCGTATCATCTTAAAGACCCTCACCTTCGGCCCTTTGGTGCATCCTATAACCCCAAGGCCTACCTTCGCACCCTCGACGTACGGCACTCCAAACTTGACCCCGCCTTCCGTCTTCAAGGCGAGAACGCTCCCCACCTCGAGGGTTTCCCCCGCATCGCCTAAATGACCCCTCAGAGATAGTATATCCCCTACCTTCGCGTTAAACTGAATGCCAGAATGGGAAAAAATAACCTCTTGAACCTCCACGTTTCCGCTTCCTCCGCTGCAAGTTTCTTGAATCCTTTTATTTTATCTTACTTTGAAATAAAATAGAGCGTCAACCTTCGGGCTCAAAAGGGGTGTTTTGTCCCAACAGGCGATAAGAACAAACGGAGGAATAGTGCGGGCAATGTCAAGATACTTGTTTACGTCGGAGTCCGTCACGGAGGGTCACCCGGACAAACTGGCGGATCAAATCTCGGACGCAATTTTGGATGCCTATTTGGCGAGAGACAAAAAAGCAAGGGTTGCACTGGAAACCCTCTTGACCGGTAAAATGGCCGTTCTTGCCGGAGAAGTCAGCTCGGATGCTTACGTAGACGTGATTAAGGTTGCGAGGGAAGTCATCCGGGAGGTCGGTTACGACCGGCAGGGCGATTCCTTCAGGGAGAACAAGGTGAGTTTTCTTGTCGACATCGGAAGGCAATCGCCCGACATCGCCCTAGGCGTGGACGAGTACGACGGCCATGAGCAGGGTGCTGGAGATCAAGGGCTGATGTTCGGGTATGCGTGCGACGAAACCGAGACGCTCATGCCCATGCCGATCAGCTTTGCTCAGCAGCTCGCCAAAAGGCTCTCTTTTGCACGAAAGAGCGGGACGCTGCCCTTCTTGCGCCCGGACGGAAAGACCCAGGTAACCGTCCTTTACGAGAACGGCGAGCCTGTAGGCATTCAGGCTGTTGTTGTTTCCTCGCAGCATACCGAGGATGCCAACCTTCGGACGGTAACCGAGGGTATCATCGAAGAGGTCGTTACCCCCATCATCCCAAAAGAGCTCAAACTTCCCGGCATGAAGCTCTTCATCAACCCTACGGGCCGGTTCGTCGTTGGCGGGCCCGAAGGAGATTCGGGGCTTACGGGCAGGAAGATTATTGTCGACACCTACGGGGGGATGGGCCACCACGGGGGCGGCTGTTTTTCCGGCAAGGACCCCAGCAAGGTCGACCGGAGCGCTAGCTACATGGCCCGCTACGTCGCCAAGAACCTGGTTGCCGCAGGGCTTTCCAAGCGTGCGGAGGTTCAAGTGGCCTACGCTATCGGGGTGGCCAGGCCCGTGTCTGTCATGGTCCACGCGTTCGGCACGGCGCAGGTGGAAGAAGAACGGCTTATACGCGCGGTAGAGGAACTTTTCGACTTCCGCCCCAAGATGATCATCGAGCATCTCGACCTCCTTCGGCCGATCTACAGGCAAACCGCGACCTACGGCCATTTTGGCCGGACAGAACCGGGGTTCAGCTGGGAACGAACAGACCAGGTCGAGAAGCTGAAGGAATACTTCGGAACGCGGGCTTAAGCTCCCCATGGACGAGGCCCTCAAGGCCTTCTTGCTCGATCCCACAACCTTTGGGTTGTCTGAAGGGGCAGAGGTTCGGCACATTCAGACGCACATCAGCGACGTCTTTGTGGCCGGAGAGCACGCTTACAAGGTAAAAAAGTCCGTAAATTTTGGCTTTTTAGATTTCACTTCGCTCGAAAAACGCGGGTACTTCGTCCAGCAAGAGATCGAGCTCAACCGAAGGCTTGCAGCCGGCGTCTACGAAGGGGCCGTAGCCATCCTAAAAGACGAAGACGGGTCTTTTCGCCTGTCCGAGCGCCCGGAAGATTTCGAGATGGCCGTAGAACACGCCCTCAAGATGAAGCGACTAGACGATGCCTGGAGCTTGAAGGCCATGCTTGGGGATGGACGGCTTAAGGAGCATCACGTCGTTACGCTCGCAAAAAAACTCCAAGCGTTTTATGCGAACAGCCCCTTGGACGAGGCGCGCTCGGTGTTCGGCGAACCCGCCCAGATAAAGCGCAACACGGACGAAAACTTCGAGCAAACCCTCCCCTACATCGGGTTTACCTTGAGTGAGCGTGAATACCGGACAATCGAGGCCTTCACCAACCGCTTCCTTGTTGAGCACCGGGAACTGCTTCAAAGGCGCGTTTTGGAAGGCTTTGTCCGCGATTGCCACGGAGACTTGCACGCAGACCACGTGTACTTCCCCCCCTCTGGAGAAGTCTTGGTCATAGACCAGATTGAGTTTAACGAACGGTTCCGCTTCCACGACGTAGCCTCGGACGTGGCCTTCCTTACGATGGACCTCGCGTTTCAGGGGTTCCCCAACTGGGCCAAGGCGTTTAAACTGGCGTTCACCCAAGAAGCAAACGATAAAGACCTTTTAGAGCTTCTACCGTTTTACGAAGCCTACAGAGCCTACGTCAGGGGCAAGGTCGAAGGGTTTTCGCTCGAGAAAGACTCGATCAAACCCGACTCCAAGGCCTTTCAGAGGGTTCGCGGCTATTTTCGTCTAGCATACAGAAGGGCCTTGGGTATCTCCGAGCCGCTTCTTTTGGTCGTTTTGGGGCCGATGGGGTCCGGCAAGACGACGCTTGCCATGGCCCTTTCCGAAGCGCTCGACATCCCGGCGTTCTCTACGGACAGGGTACGAAAGGAGTTAGCCGGTATCGGCGAACAGCGCCACTACGTGCCGTTTGGCGAGGGCATTTATTCGACGGATTTTTCCCAAAGAACCTACGAAGAGCTAGTTCATAGGGCTCTTGGCCACATCAAGGCCGGAAGAAGCGTCATTATAGAAGGCGGGTTTCCGGAGCCCCAACAGCGAACGCTCCCTCTAGCCGAGCTAAAGCGAGCAGGGATTCAAGCCAGGACGGTGTTTATCGGCTGCGAAGCCTCCAAGGCAACCCTCGTCTGTCGCCTCCAAAAAAGGCAACTCTCGGGCGAACAAGTCGCCGACGGGCGTACGGAAATCCTGGAGAGTCAGCTTGCCTCCTTTGCCCCCCTCCCCGTAGGGATCGAGGCACCACTTCTTAGGGTTTGGAGCGAAAAACCCCTCGCATCGCAGGTTGAGCGCATTCTCAAATCAAACGCCCTCAAGGGCGTCTAACCCCGATAGGCGGGACAAACGCGCCCCGCTCTCCTTCCGGCGGGGCTGGAAAACCTCGACTATCTTCTTTTGCGGGGCCTATCTTGGGGAATTTAACCCTGCCAAAATGTCAACGGCCACGAACCATTGTTTATTCTTTGCCCACCTCGGCCTCGAAGTCGCCCTGGGGCGCTTGGGCTAACGCGGTTGCCATGAAAGGGTAGGCCTCGAGCATCGCCTGAAGCCAGGCTTCATAGGGGAAATCCGCGTACATCCCCCTGTCTTTAAGGTATTCCATGTGACGCCTGCCCTCTTTGTCTAAAGGCTGAAAGAGCGCATCGTTACGGCCGTCAAACTCGAGCGGGAGGATACCGGCTTTCTCGCAGAGCTCTTTGTTGAACGTAGCCGTGGCCTTGAGCCAACGCCCGTTCAAGTAGAGCAGCGTGTAACCATGAAAGGCGAACACATCCGTCCCCATGGTTTCCGTTAGGCGTTTGCTCGTCAGGTGGTTGCGCACGTCGGCAAACCCGAGCGCGGCCGGAATCCCGGCGGCCCTGGCAAGCGCTGCCAACAAAATGGCCTTCGGAACGCAGAAGGCCTTGGCCCTTTCGAGCACGCGGCTTGCACAAAATTCTTCTTTAGAAATGGCCATGCTGTAGGGGTCGTATCGAATCCCGTCCCTCACGGCATAAAACAACCGAACCGCCGCCTGGACAGGGCCGTCCGCACCCTCCGTGACCCGCTTGGCGTAAGCGACAACAGAAGGGTTGTCGCTGTCTATGAAATACGTGGGCTTTAAGTATTCCTGCATCGAGGCGTCCTTTTTTGCGTCCTTTCCTTATTCTATAGATTCTCCGGACGTAACACCATCGTGCTCACAGGGCCGACCAAGGCCCAAAATGTACTCGATACTAAAGCGACGGCCGGTGTAAGGGTATAAGGAGTCTTACTTTCATCAGCCGCCAAACCAAACGAAGACGGCGTAGCCAAACAGCATCAAGTATGGGCGACTCTTACGCCATACGACGGCTAGCGCGGCCGACTAAGGCGAATCACCACTTGGCATAGTGGTCCTCAGCCCATCCTGGGCATGTTTCAATTTTGATTGTTTCCCCAGAATCGGTTCTTAGCCGGCCAACAAAGGTTCCCATGAACTGTTTGAATTTAGACTTCACAAGTAGGGCGTTGACAGATTCTTCCCGGTGGGCCTCCGGGTAGAAGGCAAGGTCTACCTTTTGATCGTAGGAGGCAACGTGCCAAGGCTCGTAGAGGTTGCGGGTTTGGAAGACAAAGTTCACCGCGTCAACTTTGGTACGAACGCCACCGACCCAAAACGCGTTCTCGGTAAAGCTGGTCTCGTTGACCCCGCAAGAAAGATTCAGCCCAAACGACCGGCCATCCGGCAGGGTTGAGGCGGCAGCCGCCCAGTTCCAACACGTATGACGTCGCATGTAGCCGGCCGTCCAGTCCATGAGGCCCCTGTAACCCGGAGAGGCGACCTCAACGGTTCGGCCTGCATAGCAAACTTGGCCCGACAAATCAATCGGCACGGTCTTTTCTGTGTAGACCCAGCCGCGATACCCGGCTCTGCTGCACAGCCTTAAAGGTAAGGCGGTTGGCCGCATGGTTACGTCCACGCGAACATCCCCGGCGGCGTTGGCCTTCACCTTGTCATGGAGGATTTCTATGTTTAGGCGGCGCGAGGAAAAAACGCTCTCGGGCATGACGGGCGTTGTTTTTATAAGCACCTTGGAAGAGGGCAAAGAGATCTTGCGTGCTTCGGCCAGCTTGCGAGTTTTTCGGTCGTACACGTAAAGAAAACCGTTGGTCAGGTATTTCAGGTCTACTACGGCCATCCCCACCATGATGTCTTGCCCTAAAACCCCGAAGAAATGAAACTGGTTGGCCATGAGGCCCTTCAGCGTCTTGGGGATCTTGAACCCCATCGGGGTCTCCAGGGGGTAGTCTTGAAAATTGACGTTCTCGACCGGCTCATCGTACAAGCCGTAGCGAAGGCATCCTTGAGCGTCTACAAGCTTATCCACAACCGCTCCTCGCGCTCCTTTCGTGGCACCATACAGGCCCTAGGCCATGGCATGCCCTGTGTATTGCACAAAATACAGGGGTTCTTTTAAGATGGCCACGAACTCCAGCGATACACCGGCGGGAAGATCCCCTGTCGGGTTAACCGCGAAACCTCCCGTAAGATTTGGATAGCCCAAGGACCTTCTCCCCCAAGAAGTTCAGCACCATCTGGTTGTTGATCGGGGCCACCTCCATGATCCTTGCGATGCTCCAGAGCGAAACGACGTCGTAGTCTAAATCAAACCCGTAGCCTCCGTGCGTTTGGAGTGCGATCTCGCAGGCCTCTGTGGCCGCCTCGGTGCACAGCAGCTTGGCCATGTTCGACTCGGCGCCGGCCACAGACCCCGCGTCGTACACTTGGGCCGCCCTGTATAGCATAAGCCGTGACGCCTCCAGGTGCGCCTTGGCGTAGGCCATCGGGTGCTGGAGTGCCTGGTAGGAGCCGATGGGCTCATCGAAGGGCGCACGGGTGTTTGCGTACTCCACGGCTTTTTGTAGCGCAAAATCCCCGATCCCTAAGCTCATCGCGGCGACCAAGAGCCTTTCGGGGTTTAAGGCATCAAAGAGAACTCGCACACCCTTGTCTTTTTCGCCCACGAGGTTCTCCGCCGGCACCTCGACCTCGTCGAAGTTCACGATAAACTGCCTTTCTGGGCAGACCATCGCAACGTTCAAGGGGTTCAGCTCGATCCCCGGCGCCTTGGCGTCCACGATGAATAGCGCTAAACCCTCCCTTCTATCCTTTACCTGGCTGTATGGGGTAGTCCTGGCCACCAAAAGTATCCACTCGGCCACGTCCGCGCCCGAGATGAAGATCTTCTGGCCGGAGATCTTGTAGGTGCCTTTACCTGTATCCTTGGCTATCGTTTGAATCTTGAAGGAGTTCGTCCCTGCGTTGGGCTCGGTGATCGCGAAGCAAAATTTCTCTTCGCCCGTAACCGTGGGCGGGATGTAGCGCTGTTTTTGTTCTTCTGTACCGTGCTTCAGGATGGCGGCGCGCGAAAGCCCTGTGATGACTAGGTACAAAGGAGCCAGACCGGCCTTAGAAAGCCCGTCCATCACGGCCACCGTTTCGGTAAGCCCACCTCCGACCCCGCCGTACTCTTCCGGAATGCCTGCCCCCAAAAGCCCGGCGTCTGCCATAGCCTGCCAGAGCTCGTCGGTAAAGCGCCTTTCTTTGTAGCATTTAAGCCAGTAGGCTCTATCAAACCTCCTCGTAATCCCGCTTATCGCCTGCTCGATTTCTTTCAACTCAACCGGCATGGACCTTTCCTCCTTATTCCTTGCATTAGCCGTTCTTGCTCGGAAGCTCAACCGTTACACTCGCTGGACAGCAGACTCCCTCTTCGTTGCCCACTTCGATTCCTATGTCAACAAGATGCCGGCCATCATGGTCGTATTTCTTGAGAACCATTCCCTTTCCATACATCGTATCGCCCGCGTAAACGGAGCGCGCCATGGTCATCTTGCGCTTAAAAATGAAGGTGTGAGGCCCTGCCCAATCGGTTGCCACCCTGTCGATGAAGCCTTGCAAACACATTGTGTTCAGGTAGACCGTCTTTTGTCCCTGGGCCTGGGCATACTCCGGGTCATGGTGGCCGGGGAAGTAGTCTAGCGTCGCCGCGGCATCCTGAATAACTCGCTTATACGTGACCTCCAGACGCACCTCGGGCAGGGCTTCGTTTTCCTGGACGTCCTCAAAATAACGCTGCGCGTAGCGCTTTGTGCACATCCTTGTCCTCTCTTAACCTTAGAAGCTAAACCGGAACATCACGTTCTTGTTCTTGGCCACGACCGCGCCCTTTTCGTTCCGAAACGTGGCCACCGTCGTGATGAAATGTCCCTTTCCGAGGCGGGTTTGCTTCTCGGGGGTAACGTCCGCGACCTCGTCGGTCACGTTCAGGCGCTCGCCCGCTCGGATGGGCCTAATGAACTCCGTTTCGGTAGACACGTTGATGAGCGTATCGCCTGGCAGCGGAACCTGCGTGGCCAATAAAGGCGCGGCACCCCGGCCTGAGGGTTTCCAGGGCAGAGGCATCAGCCAGGACATGAGCATCCCGGGTGGGGAGACGACGCCGCCCCAGGCTTGCGTTGCGAAGTCCTCGTCCCAGTAGCTCGGGTTGGCATCCTCCAAGTGCGCCGCGTAGTACTTGATCATCGGGACGTTGACCTCGACGTCAGAAAAAATAACCTCCGATTTGGCGCCGATCATGGCCTTGGCTTGCTCGTAGGTGCCGAACTTAAGATCAAAGCCCGTCTGGTTTTTTGTGGGTGCTTCTTGCATGGACTTTCCCCTTATCCAATCGGCGTGAACTGGGGCACTTTGAAGGCTCCCTGGCGTTCTTCAAAGCAAACATGTACCTTTAGCCCGACCTTAATCGCCTCCTTCGGGCAATTTAAGACGTTCGCCATCATCTGGGGGCCTTCTTTGAGCTTGATAACGGCCAAAATGTAGGGCACATCCGGCGCGTAGGAAGGGTAAGGCGCCTGGTAAACTACGCTGTAGGTGAGCACCTCACCTTCGCCGGAGGCTTCGAGCCAATCGAGCTCGAGCCCGAAGCATTGCGGGCAGAAGGGCCTCGGATAAAAGTTATAAGCCCCGCAGGCCTTGCAGCGTTGAATGACGAACCTTCCCTCCCTAGCCGCCGACCAGTAGGGAGCGCTGAAAGTTTTAACCTCGGGTAGTGGTTTTTGGTTCATGCATGTCTCCCTAGAATGAGCGTTGCGTGCTCGGCCATCATTCCTCCGTAGGTGTGAACAAGCCCCGCCTCTGCCTTTTCAAGCTGGATGCCGGGCGCCTTCCCCAT
Organism: Nitrospirae bacterium UBA2233; assembly: GCA_002347965.1. Taxonomy (GTDB): domain Bacteria; phylum UBA2233; class UBA2233; order UBA2233; family UBA2233; genus UBA2233. The sequence continues at coordinate 10,694 of DDYN01000046.1, forward strand.
GAGCTGGAGGGCGGCCTCGATGATCATCGAGATGCCCGAAGCATCGCCCGTATGCCCGAACGACAAAAGTCCTCCGTAGGTGTTCGACGGCAAATCGCCGCCCGGGTCCGTGTGGCCCTCCATGACAAAAGGCCCCCCTTTGCCCTTTGGAACAAACCCCAAGTCTTCCAGCAGCACGATGGGGTTGATTGAAAAGGCATCGTAGAGCTCGACAAAATCAATATCCTTAGGGTCCAGCCCGGCCATTTTGAAGGCCGCCTTGCCAGTATCCCTCGCGCCCAAAAGGCTCGTAAAGCTTCTGGATTGGGAGATAAACCCGTAATCGTGCTTTTCTCCAAAACCGAGGATGTATGCCGGGTTTGGGTTGATCCTCTTCGCCATTGCCTTGGAGCAAACCAAGAGTACGCCGCCGCCTTCACAGGGCACGGAGCAATCGAGCAGGTGAAAAGGGGTTGCGATCATCCGGGAGGCCAGCACGTCCTCGATCGATAAGCCGCCCTTGTCGCGCATGAGCGCCTTGGGGTGATGGAGTGCCCACTTGCGCTCCGAAACGGCCACGCTGGCCAAATGCTCGGGAGTGGTCCCGAACGCCTCCATGTGGGCCGTGGCCACCAAGGCGTAGAGCGCGTAGATGGCCGCCCCGTAGGGGAACTCAAAGTCTGGGTGGCTGACCATCTTGGCCATTTCCTCGGCCCCGCCCGCGCTGACTTTTGGGAACTTGCCGGCGCCCATGCACAAGATTCCATCCGCAAGCCCTTTTTCGATGGCGAGCGCCGCACGCTGAATCATGACCGAGTAGGTTGCCCCGCCCGCGTTGATCGTTTCGGCAACGGCTGGATGGATGCCGAGGTCGTCTACGAGGCGTTCATGGATGAACACCTCCGCCCCGTTTCCGGAGGCCATGCCCGCCGGAGCGGCAAACAGCCCTCCTATGTCGGAGGGCTTAATACGCCATTCTTGGAAAAATTCCTTCAAGACCCTTTGATAGAGAGAAAAACCATCCTCGTCTGGATACCTCCCTGGCCTCATCTCGCTCGCTGCCGCAATACACGGGTTGTTCTTCATCCTCACCATTTCCTTTCGCCCCTGAATTTCGATTCATTATACCTACTCCCGGTTTGTATGTCAAATGGCATGCTAAAGAACCGAACGCATAAAGCCGTCCTGGTGAAAGTCTACCTTTACAGACGTCTGACCCGCCATTACAATAATTGGTGCACACGTATATAAATATAAAGAGAGAAGACCATGGTCCTTCATGGCGTTTTTGGTTGTTTTTTGGCAGGAGTGCTCCTTGTAAACGGCGTTCCTCATTTTATCCGGGGAATCTGCGGACACCGGCATATGACGCCGTTTAAGCGCGACAGCTCCGCCGTTTTAAACGTCCTGTGGGGCTTTGCAAACTTTATCGTGGGCGAAGCTATACTTCGCATCTCCAAAGGGCCGGCGTGGGAATGTTCCGAGGTCGTGGCCTTCTGGATTGGAGGGTTTGTGATCGCCGTTTTCTTGGCCGCATTCTGGTCAAACCCCGAAGCAAGGCTTCCATGGCACAAGGATTAGTGAAAGTAGGGCACGTGCTCGCCCCGCTCATGATCAAATAAGAAAAAGGAGGACCATGGTGCGTTTGCTAATTGCAATGATTCTGCCTTGGCTTACGTTTTTCACGATTGGCCGGCCGTTGGCAGGAATTATCTGCTTAATACTGCAAATCACGATCATAGGCTGGCTGCCCGCGACCATTTGGGCCGTCTATGCCCTAAGCCAGTACAAAACGGACGAGAAAATTCAGAAAATCCTTCTCCAGAAGGAAGAATGAGGTATGATTCATGGACAATTACTATATTTGACCTTTTCTGGCTGTTTTTATCTTCGCCGCCCTTGAGCCTATGTTTCGCCAAAGGATGCTGGAAGGGACAAGACTACGCCTGATCGTCAGGATAGAGGCTAGCCGCAACTCAAGAGTAGTCCTCCTTGTTCATAGGCAAGAGAGCTTAAGCTTACCCTGTTTTTCCGTTGTACGGTTCATAGGCATTAACGATTCAAAAGAAGTCATTCGGGCGATTCACCTAACCGACCCGAACGTGCCGTTGGATATCGTGTTGCACACCCCAGGGGGCCTCGTCCTTGCCTCATTGTAGACCGCCAGGGCCATGAGGCAACACCCTGGTAGGGTGAGTGTCTTTGTTCCCCACTTTGTCATGTCTGGGGGTACCCTTATTGCCCTGGCCGCCGAGAAATTATAGTGTGCGAAGAGGCGGCCTTGAGTCCTGTAGACCCCCAGATTGGCCGATTTTCTGCTGCTTCCATACTTAAGCCCTAGAGCAAAAGCCGATCCAGGAGGTGGACGGCGAAACTATCATAATGGCCGACGTAGGGGCCAGAGCGATCGCTCAAGTCCGGAAGAACATCAAAGATCTCCTTGAAGGCCGTTATAAAAAAGATAAAATAGAAGAGTTGGCAGATCTTTTATCGAAAGACAATGGACGCATGATTATCCCATTACGGTCAAAGAGGCCAAAAGCTTTGGGTTGCACGTTTCCGCAGACATGCCCCTTGAAATATACCGCCTCATGAGCCTCTTTCCCCAGCCAATCCGCAGGCAACCCTCCGTAGAATACCTTCCCGCACCAAAACCGCCTTTAGAGAAAAAGGCCTCAAACGTTAGGAGACACGCTTGATCGTAGGAATTCCCAAGGAAATCAAAAACCGTGAAACACGCGTCGCCGTGACCCCCGAAGGGGTGGCCCATCTTTGCCAAGCAGGGCACGTTGTGCTCGTCGAAAAGGGCGCGGGAGTAGAAAGCGGCTTTGCGGATGAGGCCTACGCGCTCTCCGGGGCCACCCTTCCGGATACCGCGCAAGTATGGGCCGAGGCAGAGTTGATCTTAAAGGTCAAAGAGCCGTTGCCCGAGGAGTACGGGCATTTCCGTCCTGGGCTGATATTGTTCTCTTTCCTCCACCTGGCGGCCAACGAGCCTTTGAAAACGGCTCTTGCCGGTGCCGGGGTTCGAGCGCTCGCCTACGAAGGCGTGGAGCTTGCGAACGGTTCGTTGCCCCTGCTCGTCCCGATGAGCGCGATCGCAGGGAGGCTCGCCGCACAAATCGGGGCGCACTACCTGCTTAAGGCCTTCGGCGGAATGGGGCTTTTGTTGTCCGGCGTTCCAGGGACGCCCAAAAGCAAGGTCGTCATCGTTGGTGCCGGAACGGTCGGTACCAGCGCCGCAGCATCGGCAATCGGTCTAGGCGCCAGGGTGATTGTACTCGATACCAACCCAAGCAGGCTCGAGGCGCTAGAGGAACGCTTTGGCGATCGGTTAGAGCTGTTGGTTTCCAACCCCGACCACCTCGGTCGAGCCATGGACGGCACTGCTCTATTGATCGGGGCCGTCTTGTTGCACGGTGAAAGGGCCCCCAAAATTATAACCAACGAGATGGTACGTAGAATGTCCAAGGGCGGCGTCGTTGTGGACGTGGCCATTGATCAAGGAGGCTCGGTCGAGTCGCTGGAGGCGCCGACGACCCACGACGAGCCCGTTGTCGAACGGCTGGGCGTTCTCCACTACGCCGTCCCAAACATGCCCGCCCTTACCCCGATGACCTCCACCCCTGCCCTTACCGTACGCACCCTTCCGTATGTCTTAGAGATTGCCACCAAAGGCCTAGATGGGGCGCTTTCAGCGAACCCGGCCCTTAAGAAGGCCCTCGTGGCTTCGTAGTCCTTCAGGGGAGCAAGCCTACCCTTGCCCCGCATTAGATGCCGTTGGCACCTTTCCGTTGGTAGCCGGCGCGCAGGAGATCGTCGCATTTTGTTTAATCAGGAGAATGGCTTAAATTAAGGATAACTTCTTAAATATCAAAAAAGGGGATTGCTATGCCAGATTTCGGAAACCCGTATTCAGGACTCGCCAACGACCGTAAGCTAACCCATGAAGAGTTGGTTCGGGCAATACGCTTCATGATTTCGGCAGAATACGAGGCTATTCAGCTCTACATGCAGCTAGCCGAGTCAACTGACAACAAATTAGCCGTTGAAGTCCTTAAGGATATAGCCGATGAGGAGCGAATTCATGCAGGGGAATTTCTTCGACTCTTAAAAGAGCTTGCCCCGGATGAAGAAAAATTCTATGCAGAAGGGGCCTCCGAAGTCGAGGAAGAAATCCAAAAATTAAAAAAGGCTCACGACTAGGGCGGGAGCATTCAAGTACACCAAAGCCCAGTCATGGCCCTTTTTTTAAAATATGACGGGTTGCGCTTTCAACGTGAAAGAGCATATCCCCTAGGTAGGAGACGGTACTGCTTGTAACCTGCTCGGTGGGTTTGGCCCCCTCAACCTTCACACCTGGGTAGGGGGGATCTTTTAGGTAGCCGCCGACGATTACGGCGCGCTCAAGACGCACAAGCTTTTGGCTACGGGCCGTGATGCGGAGTTTTAGGTTCACCGAAGAAGCATTGTCGGCCTTCCCCATGAAGAGGTAGGCCCCATTAGTTGAAAGGTCAAGGAGCGTATCCGGGGCGGAGCATATCTCGATGTCCGCATCCGCAAGGTCGCGCCGAAAAAAGAGGGCAATGCCGGCATCCTCGAGACCGTGGACTTTTTCGACCTCGAGTGTAAGGCTTACAACCGACGGCCGGCCAAGCGTGAGGACCCTTGGGGCATACCCGTAGCGTACCCTAACGAAGTTTTTTAGCCCTTCCAAGGAAGGGGTCGTTTCGTAGCTAAAAACAAGGGTGGATGCTTTATCCTCTCCAGCGGCCACCGGCAAAGGCAGGTTTTTCAGCCAAAACTTAAGCGTTTTGCTCTCGGCCCGCCTTTGTACGGAGACGGGAATGAAAAAAGGACTGCCGTCGGCCAGTACGGCCGGTATCCTCCAGCCTGTCTCGCTTATGAGCCCATCTTTCAAGGCTACGGTATCTGTAAGCAGCATACTAACACGCGCGCCCGGAGATTTTGGGCGTAAGCTTAGAGAAACATCTTTAATGTACCTTGAAGCACCTCCTCCCAAGGGTACCTCGAAGGCCCCGGTCTCTTCGATACGAAGGCTCTCTATGGAGCCCTTTCGGCCAACCCAAAAAAAGACGATGGGCGCGGTAAGCATGGATAAAGCAAGGAAGGCGTAAAGGGCCTTTTTTTTGCCGATTTTCAACGCTTTCCCTCCAAGGCCTGAAGTGGCCTATGAAGACAATAGAAATCGAGCAAGAATTCCTAGCGTCCCAAGAACCAGCAGACCCACACCCATTCGGCCGTAGGCTTTAGCCCTACCCCCTGCGAGGGCCTTATCTACGTTGCCTCTTCCGGCAAGCCCGCCCACGAAGGCGGACAGCACGTTAAAAAAGACCCCAAAGAACGCAAGGAGAGAGGCAATTGCCACGTCCGGGAATTTCCTCAAAAGGCAAAAGAGGCAGGCATGCTTAGGCGTCACCATGCGTAAGGAAAGCTCGGTCTGCAGCGTAAACACAAGCGCAAAAAGACAAAAGACCGAACCAAAAAGAATCGCGAGCACAAAGCCCCAGGAAAGGGGGAAGGCCCTTCTTGCTAGTGCCCTGAGAGTTGCCGCCACGATCCCAGCCGACAGCAAGGCGTACGCCAAGGCCCCCCATATGTGGTTGGATGCATAAACGAACCCAAACCCTCCTTCGAGCACCTCTGTGTAGGCCGAGGTACAGCAGGTAACACGGATCGGCTCGAGCGGCCAGAGGAACCCAAGGTCCGCCAAAGACTCGACAACCAAAAGTGCCCCCAATGGAACGAGCATTGCGAGCTTCAACCCTAAAAGGGGCTGGTTGTCCTGGCGAATATCGAGGGCGTGCAGGGCAATCCAAAACCCA
>DDYN01000050.1:0-39072 GCA_002347965.1 Nitrospirae bacterium UBA2233
AAGCCCACATCCGGGTCGAGCGCGGCCACGACCTCCCCGTCCATCCTAAGCACGAACTTGATCACCCCGTGCGTGCTTGGATGCTGCGGCCCCATGTTGAGCATCATCTCTTTCGTGCCGGCCCCGAGATCCGTCAGTTCGAACGGCTGCATCCCTCGTCCTCCCAGTAGGGCCTTTCCGTAGAAATCCCGCGGTAAACCTCGGGTTCCTTGTAGTCTTTTTGCAAAGGATACCCCTCCCAATCGTCGGGGAGCAACAGGTGCCTTGGGTCCGGATGGCCGACAAAGGTAACACCAAAGAGCTCCGCTTGCTCCCTCTCATGCCAGTTAGCCGCAGGCCAAACATCCACCAGGCTGTCTATATCCGGAGCTTGCCTCGGTACGGACGTCATAAGGATAAGCTTTACGCGCCGTTCAAGCGAGCACAAGGGATAAACAACCCGGAATGTTTCGCCCTCGTCGACAACGGCAACGGCAAGCAACAGCCTAAACCCCACTCCATTAAGGACAGCGGCAACGGGTTTGAGCGAGCCTGGGAGGACATGGAGCGTCAAATCGCCAGCGGCCTCAGCCCATACAGGCTCCACGACTGTCGCCGACAAGGCCTTTGCGATCTCTTCTTTGAGCGCTTCCAGGCCCATTGCCTATGCCTCCCTGGTTAGGTAGCGCTGCTTTCGAATCTTTTCTTGAAGAACCAAAAGCCCCTGGGTGAGCGCTTCAGGCCGCGGCGGGCAACCGGGGACGTAAACATCGACCGGGATTACTTTGTCGATACCACGAAGCACGCTGTAGCCCAAATCGAACAACCCGCCGCAGTTGGAGCAACTCCCCATCGAGATGACGTACTTGGGGTCTGCCATCTGCTCGTAGAGCCTCTTTATCCGGGAGGCCATTTTATAGGTGACGGTTCCAGCAACGATCAGCAGGTCTGACTGCCTCGGGGATGAGCGGAATACGGCCCCAAACCGGTCCAGGTCCGCCCTTGGCCCGCCCGTCTGCATCAACTCAATCGCACAGCAGGCCGTGCCAAAAAGCAAATACCACAGGCTAGAGAGCCTTCCCCAGTTCAGTACGGCATCCACGGTTGTAAATATAGCCGAAGACGGAAGCTTATTTCTTAGCGTATAATGCATATATGCTGCTCCTTTGTTTGGATACCAAAAAAGGCGGGGGCGCTTACATAGGCCTCGGTTCGAGGATTTTGGCCCATTTTAGCCCCCCTTTTTTCCAGGCATAGACAAGCCCAAAGAACATCACGAGAACAAAGGTTAGAATTTCAACGAGAGCAAGCGCTCCCATTCCGGCATCCAGGAACTTCTTGTAAACGGCAACGGCTGGATACATTAAGGCGATATCTACCTCGAACAGTAGGAACAGGAGCGCGATCGCGAAGAACCTCACGTTGTACTGAACCCATGCCTCGCCTACAGGAACCTCGCCGCACTCGTATATAGAGAGCTTTACAGGTGTCGGGTTGTAGGGGGCAACAAGATGGACGATAAAGAGCGTGAGAATTACGAAGAAAACCCCGAAAGCCAAGAACACGCCGACGGTCGTGTATTGTTCAGCCATGGTAGGTAGTGCTAAGCTTTCTTAATGAATCATTTCGTTTTAGTATACGCTTGCGGTTGATTTATTTGCAAGCCTGCTCGTTATGCAACCATCATGCCATGAAATACGGTAGGGTTTGAGGAGATGAAAACGAACGAAGCCTTGTTCCAAGCGGCCTTGGGACTGATTCCAGGCGGTGTGAACAGCCCTGTCCGTTCATTTCAAAAAGTCGGTGGTACGCCTTTTTTCGTTCGAAACGCGATTGGCCCCTTCCTGGTCGATGTCGAAGGGAACCGCTACATTGATTTCGTTCTCGCCTACGGGCCTATGATCCTCGGCCACACCCACCCGAGCGTTGAGCGGGCGATTCGAGCCCAGGCCGCCAGGGGGTTTAGCTTTGGATGTCCCCACCCGGACGAGGTGGCGTTCGCCGCCGCGCTTCGAGGGGCGATTCCTTCTTTGGAGCGCGTAAGGCTCGTCAGTTCCGGAACCGAGGCCGTAATGACGGCCATCCGCCTGGCCAGGGCCTATACGGGCAGAGAGTTCGTCCTGAAGCTCGATGGGGGGTACCATGGGCACTCGGACGCCCTTTTGGTAAAGGCCGGTTCTGGAGGGGCAACGCTTGGGGTGCCAGACTCATGCGGCGTGCCCGGAGCGCTCGCATCCTTGACGCTCACTACCCCCTACAACGATACCCAGGCACTAAGCGAGGCCTTCAAGGTGTACGGCGAGAGGACCGCTTGCATGATCGTCGAGCCCGTCGCCTGCAATATGGGCGTCGTCCCCCCAGAGCCTGGATTTCTTGAAACCGCAAGGGAGCTGTGTACGCAATATGGGGCACTTCTGGCGTTTGATGAGGTAATTACGGGCTTTCGGTACCACTACGGCGGCTACCAAGACCTCGTCCAAATCAACCCGGACTTAACGACTCTCGGCAAGATCATCGGCGGGGGGCTGCCGCTCGCCTGCGTGGGCGGGCGCGCCGACATCATGGAAACGCTCGCCCCCACAGGAAACGTCTACCAGGCGGGAACGCTATCAGGAAACCCGCTCGCTGTGTCCGCTGGCATCGCCACGCTTCAGGCCCTCAAGGAGCGCCATGAAACGCTCTACCCCTCCCTAGAGGCCAAAGCGCAAACAATCGCCCGAGCATACGAAACAGCCGCCAAGGAAAAGGGTATTCCCCTGGCGCTGAATAGAGTGGGCTCCACCTTCACCCCATTCTTCGCAGAGCACCCACCAAAGAACTTTTCCGAAGTGCTCGATACGGATGCCAAACGGTACGCAAGGTTCTTTCGTTTGGCCGTAGAACACGGCCTTTTCCCTCCGCCATCCCCGTTCGAGGCGCACTTTTTGTCCGTCGCTCACACGGACGCGCTCCTCGAGGAAGCCCAAGAACGCCTAAGCGCCGCCTTTCAAGCGCTCTAACACGTATTACAGAAAAAGCCATGCCCCCAAGAAACTTTAGAAGGGAAGGTTCGCACATTTCTTGGAAACGCCTCCTCCTGGTAGGGGTCATCACGACTGTTGGGCTCGCCGCCGGGATCCTTGTTGCCGGGGGAGTCATGATCATCAGCTACGCCAAAGAGCTGCCAAGCCTGGCAAAAATCAAAGAATACGACCCCCCGCAGGGCTCCTTGGTGTTCAGCCAAGACGGGGTATGGATCGGGGAGTTTTCTCGAAAGGGCCATCGCTACGCGCTAAAGCCTGAAGAGATCCCCGATCTTGTCAAGAAGTCATTCGTTGCCGCAGAGGATGCACGGTTCTACCAGCACCCCGGCGTTGACCTTGTAAGCATCCTAAGGGCCGCCCTGATCGATTTGAGGTCTGGCAGCTTTATTCAAGGCGGCAGCACGATCACCCAGCAGCTCATCAAGCTTTTGGTCGTCGGCCCAGAAAGGAGCTTACGGCGCAAGGTCAAGGAGGCTATCCTTGCCTACAGGATCGAAAAGCAGCTCACGAAGGACGAAATCCTTACGCTCTACCTGAACGAGGCTCCGCTTGGGTCTTGGGCTTGGGGCATTGAAGCTGGAAGCCGGCTTTACTTCCACAAGGGCACCAAAGACTTAACGCTGGCCGAAGCCGCGCTCCTGGCATCCATGCCCAAGGCGCCAAACCTTTACAGCCCGTTTGTTTCTCCCCGTGCGCTGAAAGAAAGGCAGCGCTACGTCCTTAGCCAGATGGCAAGCTTAGGGTTCGTCACCAAAGAAGAGGCCCGCGAGGCCTACCGAACGAGGCTCGCGATCTACCCAAGGCGGGAGCCTTTCGAGGACGTCGCCCCCTACGGTGTCGAGATGATACGCCAAGAGCTCGTTAAGCGACTAAACGAGGATGCGGTGTTGGAGGGCGGATATAAAATAACGACGACGTTCGACACGCGTATCCAGGCATCCGCCCAAAAGGCGCTATTCCTTCAGCTCATTCGGCTCTCTACCAGGTATGCCGCTCCTATGTCCATCCGGAGGCCGACGGATGCCGAAGAGGCGTTCTGGAAGTTCTGGCTTGCCAAGCGAGACGACAACGAAGCCTTTATTTATCGCCCTAACCCCTACTCCCCGGGAGAGACCGTCATTGCCAAAATGGTCGCCCAGACCAAGGACGGCTGGCACGTTCTCGTGGAAGGCAAAGAGCGGGTCCTCGACACGGAATCATGGCCCAAGGCGCTAAAAGACGCCTTCAAGCAAGGCAAAATCGGGATACCCAACCCCGGAGAAGCGTTCTTCTTGGTCGGCTTGGAATATTCGAACCGCCAAGCGCAGCTCGTGCCGGAGGTCATCCCCCTTCTTCAAGGCTGCCTTGTCGCGCTCGAGCCATCCACCGGAAAGATTCTCGCCGTACAAGGAGGGTCTAGCTTCGGAGTGACCCGCTTCAATAGGGTTACGCAAGCCTTGAGACAGCCAGGCTCCGCCTTCAAGCCTGTCGTATACACCCTTGCCATAGACAAGGGGTTGCAGCCGTTCTCTTTGGTGGACGATTCCCCCGTAGCCCTTCCCGGTGCAAAGCCGGGGGAACTCTGGACACCAGAGAATTACGACGCCCGCTTTTTAGGCCCGATCACGATAAGGGAAGCGCTCGTACACTCCAGGAACGTCCCGTCCGTGAGGCTCACGTGGATGTTCGGGCCAAAGCAAGTCGCCCTTTACGCCAAGAATATGGGTATTGCCACGCGGATCCAGCCCAACCTTTCAATCGCGCTAGGAAGCCTCTCGATCCGTCCGATCGAGTTGGCCCGCGTGTACGCCACGCTGGCCAACCTGGGCAAGCGGCCAGAGTTGCTCTCGATCGTGGAAATAAAGGACAGAAAAGGGCAAAAGGAAACAAGCACGGAGAAAAGCCCGGGACCACCCAGGGTAGTTTCCGAGGATGCCGCCTATATCGTCGTCAACATGATGCAAGACGTCGTAAGACGAGGGACGGGCGCACGAGCGGGCGCGCTCGGTCTTCCACTCGCGGGAAAAACCGGAACGACAAACGACTTCCGAGATGCATGGTTCATGGCGTTCATGCCGAACTTTTTGGCGGGCGTCTGGGTTGGTTTTGATGATTATCGAACGATGGGAAGGGGAATGACGGGGGCTACCGCGGCGATTCCTATCTTCGTCGACTTCACGAGCGACGCCCTAAAAAAAGGGCTGATCACACCTAGTCTCTTCAAGAAGCCCGACAAGGTTCGTTTTGTCATGTTCGGAGATACGGCGGAGCCTATCAAAGACACCCAGGAAGGCCAACCTCCCCTCCCCGTTGGAGCCCCTTACGGGCCTTCGACGCCTCCTATCCCTCGCCAAGATTTAGAAAAGAGCCTTTGGTGAGACGCAAGCTCCTGCGCTCTCGCTTGAAGGGCATTCAGCTCGGCTTCGATCCTTGCTCGCAGGCTCTCCCTTAAGCCCTCCGGCATGCCGGAGGGGACCGAGTCCTTGTCTATAGGCCTTCCTACGACGATCATGACCGTAGAAAAGGGCAACGGGATCCATGTTTGATCCCACGAGCTTTTGAAAACAACCTTCGTTTGGGCATAAATACCGAACGGCACGACAGGGGCGCCTGTTTTTAGCGACATATAAGCGACGCCCTCTTTGGCCACGCACCTCGGCCCCCTAGGCGCATCGGGGGATAGCGCTGTCGAACCCCCCGCCTTCAATAGCCGGATGAGTTCTGCAAGCGCCCTGGCGCCGTCCCTTCGAAAAGACCCTCGAACAGCCTTCCCGCCCAACGCCTTGATCACCCGCGCGAAGACTTCCCCGTCCTTGCTCTTAGAAACGAGGAAGCTTGTACCAAGCCCGCCCAGGAATCCAGGAATGACAGCCTGGCCGCTGTGCCAACCGGCATATATGGCAGGCCTTGGCAGCCCGTTCAGGTCCCAGGGCCTTCCAAGCTCGTCCACGACCCGGATACGAAGAGACCGGTACAAGAGCCTGTAAAGAGAAACCCCTCCGTAAAGGAACAACCGCGTCGAGAACGGCAATGACCTTTGGAAAGCCTTTGGGGCCTCGATAGGAATGGCGTCCCTAAACCTGTCATGAAACCACCACCACTGCTCGGGCCGTTTGCGAATTTCTTGTTCGAGCACGCTCGAATAAGCTTGGACGAGTTCCGATGGCTCTTGGTCCGCCTCGGGCAATATCGGAGGGAAGAACTCGATCGTGTAGGCGCCACCCTCTTCATACGTAACCATCGGGACGATCGGCACCCCCGCCCTTTTGGCAAGAACCGCTCCACCCGAAAAGCTAAGCACCTTATGCCCGAAAAACTCCGTCCATACGCCATCTTCCGGGCTGTGCTTCATGTCCGTCATCAGTACAACCGCCCCGCCCTCCTTTAGTGCCCTTAAATTCTCCAGGGCGCAACGATGTTTGGGCTTGTCTTGGATAAACCGAACCCCGCTTTTGCTCATAAACCCCATTAAAAACCCGGCGATTTTCTCATTCCTGGGCCTGCGGACCGTGTAGTAGACCTCCAACCCGAGCTTGGACAGCCTTTTGTAGGTGAGCATGAAAGCCCCCATGTGGATGCTAGAGAGGACAACGCCTTGGCCTCGTTCAAGGAATGGCCGAAGGTGCTCCTCGCCACGGACACGGAACAACCCCTCGACGCGATCGCCCAGGCGATCCGCCAAGCACGCGGTGAGAATGCCTTGGGCGGCGTGAATGAACGAGCGGAACAGAAGCGCACGCTTGGCAAACCAGGCCATGTCGGGTCCGAAAATGATGCTCATGTTTTTGTACGCAATTCGTCTTGGTTTCCCAAAAATAAAGCAGAATGCGGCAACGCCGAGCGTCGCTCCAAGCAAGGGAAGCACACGCAAGGGCACTGAGCGTACAGCCCAAAAAAGGACGCGTACGATAGAATAGACGACCTCCTCGCCGATCGATTTCAGCACGCTTCGCTTTCTTGCCACGGATGCGTCGGCCTTTCTACGTAAGGTTCGTTCGCGGGTATCGGTGTCCAAAAAATGCGTTCAGCCTAAAGGTCTTGGTTGATGTCTTTTAGCCGCCCCAAAGCCTTACCCCATCGTACATCCACCTGCAAGGGAACACAAAGCTCGATCGCATGCTCCATCGCTCGACGCATTTTGGGGACGAACGGCTTAAGGCTTCTTTCGGCGACCTCAAAAAGTAGCTCGTCGTGGACCTGAAGGACGAGCTCTGCATCGAGCCCCTCATCTTGGATTAAGCGAAAGCCGTCCACCATGGCCTTCTTGATCAAATCGGAGGCTGACCCTTGGATGGGGGCGTTCATCGCCTCACGCTTGGCCTGTTCTCTCAAAGAGGCTGAGCCGTGCTTAATGCCGGGCGTAGGCCGGATACGCCCGAGTAGCGTCTCGACAAACCCGTCGTGCTCCGCTCGTGCCACAATCCCATCCAAGAACCCCTTGACCCTCGGAAAGGCCGCAAAGTAATTTTCGATGAATGTCTTCGCCTCCTCTTGGCCAATTCTCAACTCTTTGGAGAGACCATAGGGAGTCATGCCGTAAAGAATGCCAAAGTTAATCACCTTGGCCCTTCTTCGAAGGGCCGAATCGACGCTTTCTTTGGGGACACCAAACACAAGGCTCGCCGTCTGGGCATGGATGTCTTGGTTGTCCAAAAAAGCCTGGATAAGCCTCTCATCCTGGCTTAGGTGGGCCAGCAGCTTGAGTTCGACCTGAGCATAGTCGAACGCAACGAGGACGTAGCCATCTTTTGCGACGAACACGTTGCGAATCTCCTCGCCGCGCTCCCCTCGAACGGGTAGGTTTTGAAGGTTTGGCTCCGAACTCGAGAGCCTTCCTGTGGCCGTCGCCATTTGGTTGAAGCTCGAGTGGACCCTTAGGGTTTCCGGGTCGACCAACCCCGGCAAAGGGTCCAGGTAGGTCCCTTTGAGCTTGGCAAGGATGCGATAATCGAGCAGGACGTCGATCAGCTCATGCTGGCCCTTTAGCGATTCGAGCACCTCCACGTCCGTAGAGAGCCCCGTTTTTGTCCTTTTTGAGCTAGGCAGGCCTAGCTTGTCGAACAAAATCGCCTGAAGCTGCTTTGGAGAGTTTAGGTTGAAGCGCTCCCCAGCAAGGACATGCGCGCGCTCTTGCAAGGCTTCCAATTTAGAGGCGTACCTGGCGCTTAGCGTATGCAACGCCTTAAGGTCCACCTCGATACCTACACGCTCCATCCTTACGAGCACCTCAACCAAGGGAAGCTCCACTTCCTCCAGGAGGGCTTTGAGCCTTGGCTTAAGCTCAAGCGCTTCCGCGAGCTTAGGCTGGATTCGTGCGGCGATCGCGATACGTTCGGAAAGCGCCTCCCTTGGAGGGGGTTGGGTTCCCCCGCCCAAAAAGCGCTCCACAAGCGCCTCAAACCCGTGGTTCCTGCGGTTAGGGTCTAGCAGGTACGATGCAAGCGCCAAATCAAACCCCGGAAAAAGGTTTTTAACGCCGCGGGACGCCAAAGCAACGAGTTTAGGTTTGAGGTCGACTCCTTCCACCCAGACCGGGTCGGAACCGAAGAAAGCGACAAGCGGCGTTTCCGTGTCCCAAAGGGCCACGCGCCTCGCGTCCCCAATCGCCACCCCTTCGATGTCGAACGCGAAGGGCGGATGCTTGGAGTATAGAACCTCCAGGAGTGGCGTTCTCAACCCTAACTCCAGGAGTTTGCCGGTGATTTCCTGGGTTTGGGTCGTTCCGTGCGGGCAGGCCTTATCCTCCGGGGCAAGGCCAAGATCATCGATGAAGCGTCTAAATTCGAGCCCGCGGAAAAGCTCGTACAGCGCGTGATTGTCTGGGGGTCTCGGGGCAAGGTCCTCAAGGCGAACATGGTTTGTCTCGTCGGTTTTGAGCCGGACAAGGCTCCGTGAAAGCTCGAGCGATTCGCGCCCAGCAAGGATCTGATCGCGCTTTTTTGGGGGGAGCTCTTCTAGCCTTTCGAGCATGGCGTCTATCGAGCCGTACCGCTTGATCAGCGTAAGCGCCCCTTTTGCCCCGATTCCCGGGACACCCGGAATGTTGTCGCTTGCATCCCCCATCAGGGCAAGGCAGTCTCCGAACAGCCTTGGCTCAATCCCGTAGGCTTCCTTAAAGCTCTCGAGCGTGGTCTTTTTGTTTCGCATCGTATCTAGCAGGCAGACGTTTGCATCCAGCAGTTGCAAAAGGTCCTTGTCCTGGGAAACAATAGCAATGCAAACCCCCGGAAGCCCCTTGAAGCGTTCCGCAACGCCGGCGATCAAGTCGTCCGCCTCCAGCCCTTCCTTAATCAGCATGGGAACCCCAAAGGCTTGGATAACCTCGAATACCTTGGGGACCTGGACGGAGAGCTCCTTCGGCATTCCGGGGCGCGTAGCCTTGTAAAGTTCATAGGCCTGCTTTCGCAGCGTGGGAGCCGAATGATCGAAGCAAACGGCTAGAAAATCCGGCTCTAGCTCTTTGCGCACCTTGAGCAGCATCCCGGTAAACCCGTAGATCGCCTGGGTAGGAAAACCTTGCTGGGTACGAAACATCGGCAGGGCGTAGAAAGCCCTGTAGAGGTAGGAACTTCCGTCGATCAAGACCAGGCGTTTCGTGTTCAACGGGATTCTTTCGTCATCCGACATCTTCGAGAACGTCCAGGGCGAAATAGGTCAGGATAAAATCGGCCCCGGCACGCGTGATGGCCAAAAGGCTCTCCAACACGGTACGCGCTTCTTCCAGGTAACCCGCCTGCGCGGCGGCCTTGATCATGGAGTACTCGCCGGATACTTGGTAGGCCCCTACGGGCAGCGGCGCCATTTCTTTGGTTGCCCTAAGGACGTCCAGGTAAGGAAGCGCCGGTTTGACGAGCAGCATATCGGCCCCTTCGGAGATGTCGAGCTCGGCTTCCAGTAGCGCCTCTTTCGCGTTCGCGGGGTTCATCTGGTAGCTTCTACGGTCACCAAACTGGGGCGCCGAGTTTGCCGCCTCCCTGAAGGGTCCGTAAAAGGCCGAAGCAAACTTTACTGCGTAGGAGAGGACTGGGGTATGGATGAACCCTTCGCCGTCCAACGCGGTCCGGACTGCCTCTACCCTACCATCCATCATGTCGGACGGCGCGACTACGTCCACACCCGCGTTTGCGTAGGCAAGCGCCGCCTTGGCGAGCTCTGGCAGCGTCGCGTCGTTGTCCACTTCGTACCCGTTTAGTAGCCCGCAGTGGCCGTGGTCGGTGTACTCACAAAGGCAGACGTCCGCCATCAAGAGCATTTGAGGTGCCTTGTCTTTCACCTCTTTGATGGCCCTGGACACCACGCCGTCTGGGTTGCTCGCCTCCGACCCTTTTGAGTCTTTGAGCCTTGGGATCCCAAAAAGCATCATGCCCTTCAGCCCCTTTTGCCAGGATTCTTTCGCAAACTCACCTACCCGCGCAACGGGCCACTGGAACACCCCCGGCATCGCACGGATAGGTGAAGGTGCCTCAATCAGGTCCGAGACGAACACCGGAAGGACTAGCTTGTCCACGGCAATGCTACATTCCTGAACGAGGCTTCGTACGGCTGGATTTTGGCGAAGCCTCCTCATTCTCCTTTCTGGAAACATGCCCCCCCCTTTTGTTCAAAAGCTAGCATTGCCTCGATCAAGCCAGTTGTCGAACTCTCCTTGGCCAGCGCATCGACCCTGAGCCCTCTTGTCTCGAGCGCCCTGGCCGTCGTTTTCCCGATGCAGGCAACCTTTGGCCCTGCCGGGAGACACAAGGCCGCCTCGCCAAAGATCTCGAGAAACCGCGCCACAGCAGAAGGAGCGGCAAAAAGCACCCAGTCGAACCCTTCGAGGTCCAAACCTTCAAGCACCTCGTTTGGTGGCTTTACTGCAATCGTTTCGTAGGCATCGAGCGTCACGACAGAAACCCCCTTCGACTTCAAGCCTTCCTCGAGCAGGATGCGTCCCTTCTTGGCCTTTGGCAAAAGCACGCGCTTAAGCCCAGGAAAGGCCTCCAGGATTTCTCGAAGGAGGGCTTCGGCGTTGGCCTCCTTTGGCACGAGGTCCGGAAGAACCCCGTAACTCTTGAGCGCGTCCGCTGTCTTTTCGCCGACGGCGGCCACGAGGGCGCTGCCCAGGACGCGTGCATCCTTACCGATAGCGTAAAGGGCCTGGAAAAAAACCTCCACGCCGGCTTGCGAACTGAAGGCTACCAAATCGAACATGCGGAGCTCGCTAGCGAGCGCTCTTGCGTCGTTCCCGCCCAAAAGAGGGCGCGTTTCGATCATCGGCAAGGAGACCGCTTCGGCACCAAGCGCTTCTAGGCCTGCCAGAAGCGTATCCGAGCGCTCCTTGGGCCTTGTCATGAGGATACGCTTCCCAAACAAAGGAAGCGTCTCGTACCAGTTCAGCTGTTCGTGAAGCCTGGCGACTTCGCCGACCACGAGCACGGTGGGGGCGCCAATCGCCTCCCTCTCGGCAATCCTGGGAATCTCTTCCAACGGCGCAAGGAGCGTGCGCTGTCTTGGAGTCGTCCCGGCTTGAATGAGCGCGGCTGGAGCGGAAGCGTCCTTGCCCGCCTCTATGAGCTTGCAGACGTTGTGTTCGAGGCTGTGCAGCGCCATCAAGAACACGATCGTGTCGAAGCTTGCGAGCGCATGGAAATCGAGGTGGCCGGCGGGCTTGCTTGGGTCCTCATGGCCCGTCACAATCGCAACCGTGCTGGCAACCTTGCGGTGTGTCACCGGAATCCCCGAGTAGGCGGGGACGGCAAACGCCGAGCTGACCCCAGGAATCACCTCAAAGGTCACTCCGGCCTCTTTGAGCGCAAGCGCCTCCTCGCCGCCTCTCCCGAACACGAACGGATCGCCGCCCTTGAGCCGAACGACCCGAAGCCCCTCTTCGTTTGCCAAGCGAACAAGCAAACGATTGATCTCCTCTTGGGGAAGCGTATGCCTCGAGCTCCGCTTTCCTACGAACACCCGCCTTGCCCCTTGCGGAAAAAGCCGCTCTAGTTCCCACGAGATCAGCGCGTCGTAAACAATAACCTCGGCCGTTTGGAGGCACTGAAACCCCTTCAGGCTCAAAAGCCCCGGGTCTCCAGGGCCCGCTCCGACCAAAAAGACTTTCCCCCTAGGGGGGAAAGGCCCGTTCATCCGACAATATCCTCAAGAAGGGGCCGAAGCCCTTGCCCGTTGAGCTCCTCGAAGACCTCGTCGGCTAACCGCTCCGGGGACTCCGGCCCTGCCGAAGCCTTCGCCTTCAGCAAGACGCGGCCATCGAGCGACCCCACAGCAGCCTGAAACAGCAGCTTGCCCCCCACAAGGCTTGCGTTTCCCGCTACTGGCACTTGACAGCTCCCCCCTACAAGCTTGACAAAGCGGCGCTCGCAACGGGCCTCGATCGTCGTCCTGGGGTCGGTAAGCGCGCCGAGCGCCCGGGTCAGCTCGACTTCGCCCTCCCTGCCTACGATCGCGATGATGCCCTGCCCTAAGGCTGGTATAAGCGTCTCTTTAGGGATAGGAGAGTAATCAAGCTCGAGGCCAAGACGTACTATGCCGGCGCGTGCAAGGATAAGGGCATCAAGGCCTTGTGTTTCGAGCTTTTTCAGGCGTGTCCCCACGTTTCCGCGGATCGGAACGATACGCACGTCGTCACGCAGGTTCAAGAGTTGAACCCGCCTCCTTAGGCTCGAGGTTCCAACGCGCGCGCCTAGGGGAAGCTCCTCGAGCGCCTTGGCCGTTTTTGAGACAAGCACGTCTAAAGGGTCTTCACGGGCCAGGAATGCGAGGATGGCAAGGCCATTGGGCAGCGTATGCGGGACGTCCTTCAGGCTATGTACCGCCACGTCCGCCCTTTTCGACAACAGCGCTTCGTCGAGCTCTTTGGTAAACACCCCCTTGCCTCCGATGTTGGCCAGAGGGGCGTCCAACAGCTTGTCGCCCGTCGTGAGCAAAGGTAGCGTCTCGAGTAAGGCCCCCGGATGTACCTCCTTGAAGCTCTGGGCAAACAGGCGTGTCTGGGCTAAAGCAAGCTGGCTTTTTCGGGTTGTGATTCTGAGCCGTTCCATGTCTGTCCTTGATTTTGGGAGCGTTCGAGCTGAAACAACCGTACAATAGACTCACAAAGGAATGGCAGCGACTCACGCGCCCCGTTTTTAAGGGCCATGACCGGACCGTAGAGGAACTTGTCCATCAGCGAAACTGTAAGGGTTTCGAGCGCCTGCCTGTCTTTTTCAGACAGGCCCTTGAGCCTGGAGAGCGTCCTTTGGAGCTCGCGTTGCCGCAAGTCCTCAAGATTGGTCCTCAAGGTGGCAATGAGCGCGTCAACGTCCGAATGCTCGAGCACGCGCACGAACGCCCGGGCCTCTTCGACAATCAACCGCATACCCTCTTTGGCCTTGTGTTCACGTGCCTTAAGGTTGTCGTCGACTACACGCTTTAAATCGTCGATAGCATACAAATAGGCCCTTGGTAGGGATTGGACTTCCGGGTCAATCGCCCTTGGAAAGCCTATATCGAGGATGAGCAGCGGCCCGCGGGTCCGTTGCTTCAAGAGCCCCACGACATCGGGCGTCTTAATGAGATAGCCATCCACGCTGACGGCCGACAGGACAACGTCGGCCTCTGGCAATACGTCGGGAATTTCTGGAAGCGTCAGAGGAACACCACCCAACTCTTCGGCGAGCGCCCTTGCGGAAGAGTACGTCCTGTTCGCTATGTACAGCGTCCCGATCCCACGGGCCTTGAAATGTCTGGCCGCCGCTTGCCCCATTTCGCCCGCCCCGATGATTAGGACGTTCCTGTCGGCCATACGTGAAAAAATCTGGCCGGCAAGCTCGACGGCTACGGAAGAGACAGACACGTTTCCTTCCCCGATTCCCGTTTCCGAACGTACCCTCTTGGCCACGTGAAAGGCTTTGTGGAACAGGCTGTGCAAGGTAGGTCCGACGCTGCCGAACATGCTCGCTTGCTTGTAGGCCTCCTTGACCTGCCCAAAAATTTGGGGCTCGCCTACAACGAGCGAGTCGAGGCCGGAGGCGACGGCAAACAAGTGCGCAGCCGCCTCTTCGTCGTAGAACGTGTATGCATACGCTTCTAAGTCCTTCGGGCCTACAGACCCGTACTCGGCCAACCAGCCCTCGATCGCCTCCTTGGCACGGCATACGGCCCTAGAGGCCGCGATGACCTCTATGCGGTTGCAGGTCGAAAGAAGGGCGCACTCTCGAATATGGGGAGAGCGTTGGAGCGCATCTAGCGCTTCTTTAGTGCGCTCCGGAGGGACAGAGAACCGCTCCCTGACTTCTACGGAGGCGCTTTGGTGATTGGCCCCGACGAGCACAATGCCCATGTTCCAAGCAATCTCCTTGGTTTATCCGAACCTGTGGAACCCCACGGGGCAAACGCTGACTCCGACCATGACCAGCAAGAGTAAAACAAAACCTGCTACACACCCGAGCGCCATCCCCTTGGCATCGAATGCGCGGGTTCTCCCGAGTACAAGGAGCCCTCCGTATACGGCCCAAGCGGCGAGGGAAAGCATCTGCTTGGGCTGTACGAGCCAGTCAACCCCGTACGACTCCGTCGCAAAATACGACCCGACCCAAAGTCCTAGCGTTAAACAGAGGAACCCGACCTCCAACAGTCGAGCCCCTGCCCTCTCGAGAAACTCGAGCGGGGGAAGTCGAAACACCAACGGTAAGCTCTTTTTGCGCCGGATGGCCGCTTCTTTAAGAAGATATAACAGCCCAAGGAGCGCGGCCACCACCAAGGCGGCCTCTCCAAGAACGCTCAGGAGGATATGGACACCAAGCCATACCTCTGAAAACTCCCAACGAACGTTTAAAGCCGTTTCGAGGGTAAGGCCTCGTACGCCCAAGCTGAAAGAGATTAAAGAAACCGGGACGATCAAAAGCCCGAGACTTTGCGCCTTGGCAACGAAACCAGACCATAGCGTCACGGTATAAAACATGAATACCACAAACCCAAACAGGACAAGCGTGCCGGACTCCCGGAAGAGGAAATCCACCCCTCTCCACGCAATAGCCCAAACTAGGAAGGCGGCATGGAGCACAAGGCATGCCCAACCAAGCCGCTGAACAACCTTGGGGAGTTTTTCACCGGGCCGCTTGAACAAGGTTAGAGTAAACACCGCCTCGGCGGCGTAGGCAAGCTGAAGGATGCGCCCTAGAACGATCAAGCCGTTCATGCCTCCCGCCCAAGCGCCGCAGGAATCGCGTGGAGAAGCTGAGGGTAGGCTTTTTCCAGCACCCCTCGCGCCTCGTGGGTACACCCTTGCGCAAGGAGCTCGGACAGCGTTACGGCCAAGGAAGGCTCGACGACAAACCTTTCTTGGCCCACGCCGGACCTCAAATGAGCCTCCCTTAGGGCCGTCAAGACCTCTAAAGCCAAAGGGAAGCCGCGGCCAAGCCACGCTCCAAGGACATCGGCAAGCGCCTTGGCGAAGGCGGGACACTTCCCGGAGCTCGATACGGCAACCCTCAGGTTCTTGAAGGCCAAGGAAACCGGAAGGAACACATCGCCCCCAGACGCCCCCTCTGCCGTGTTCACAAGGATACCCCTGGCCCTGGCCTCGGCGGCCACTCTTTGGTTGAGCTCTTTAATGTTGCTTGCCGCCACGACAAAAAAAACCCCCTCCAAATCCTCGTCTGTATAGGGCCTTCTGGCCCAAACAAGCCGGCCGACTCCCGAGAGCCCCTTGATTGGTTCGACAGCTTCGGGGCTCACGACGCAAACCCTCGCGCCCGCCCGTAGAAGCCCTTGCACCTTCCTCCCTGCCACGTTGCCGCCGCCCACGACAAGGCAGGCTTTCTCTCTGCAATCGAGGTATACCGGATACAAATCGTAAGCTTCCTCCATTCCTTCATTTTAGGCCAACCCTTTCGTAAACGGCAAGTTTATGGGTAAGCGACCTTCCTCTATGCGCCATTTTCTGGTAAAATGAAGGGATCGAGCCGTTTAATGCCAGAAGGTCTTCCCTCGAGGCCTCTCGTTGCCTTTAGGGAGAAGTCTTCTTTTGCTTTTACCTTTGACCTCCAAACACACCCAGAGCATCCGGCAACGTAGGACAGGAGAGCGTATGCAAACGCCGAATGGCTACAACGAAGATAACATCGACATTTTAGAGGGTCTCGACGCCGTCAGAAAGCGGCCCTCCATGTACATCGGCAACACCGGCACCCAAGGGCTCCATCATCTCGTGTACGAGCTCGTCGACAACGCCGTGGACGAGGCGCTCGAAGGGTTTTGCAGCGAGGTGCAGGTCGTGCTCCACGAAGACGGATCCGTCAGCGTCGAGGACAACGGCAGAGGAATCCCCGTGGGAATCCACCAGAAGGCCAAGAAGAGCGCGCTCGAGGTTGTCTTGACAACGCTTCACGCCGGAGGAAAATTCAGCAACAAGACCTACATGGTCTCGGGGGGACTGCACGGGGTAGGCTTGAGTGTCGTCAATGCGCTCTCTAGGAGGCTTTTGGTACACGTCTTCAGGGAGGGAAAGGTCTTTGAGCAGGAGTATGCAAAAGGCAAGCCCGTAAGCGACGTCAAGGAGTCCGGGGTGACGAAAAAGACCGGAACTCGCGTACACTTCTGGCCCGATCCAATGATCTTTGAGGATGTCTCTTTCAGCTACGAAACGCTCGCGCAGCGGCTCAAAGAGCTCGCCTTCCTCAACAAAGAACTCACGTTGTCGATCGAGGAGATGGCGAGCGGGAAGCATCACACGTATTGCTTCGAGGGTGGGCTCGAGACGTTCGTTTCTTACCTGAACGAAAACAAACATCCATTGCACCAGGTCGTCATGATCGAAAAGCGTCAGGACACCCTCCGGCTCGAGGCGGCCCTCCAGTACAACGAGAGCTACAAAGAGCTCGTGTTGACGTTTGCCAACAACATTCGCACACACGAGGGAGGAAGCCACCTTGCAGGCTTCCGGTCCGCCATGACCCGGGGAATTCTCGCCTACATGAAGCGTGCCGGCATGGAAAAGGGCCTCAAAGACGCGCCCGAGGGCGAAGACATCCGCGAAGGGCTTACCGCCGTCGTGGCCGTCAAGCTCCCCGAGCCACAGTTTGAAGGACAGACCAAGACCAAGCTTGGAAACCCTCAGATCCGGACGTTCGTCGAAAACGCCGCCTTCGAGGCTCTTTTGGCCTACCTTGAAGAGCACCCTGCCGAGGCCAAGAAGATCTTAGACAAAATCCTCAAGGCCGCCAAGGCCAGGGAGGCGGCAAAGCGTGCCAGGGAGCTTACACGCAGAAAAGGGCTTCTAGAGAGCGTCTCCTTGCCCGGCAAGCTAGCCGATTGTCAAGAGCGCGATGCTGCCCGCTCAGAACTTTTCTTGGTCGAGGGCGAAAGCGCCGGAGGGTCCGCCAAACAGGGCAGGGACAGGCACTTTCAGGCGATCCTTCCCATGAAGGGCAAAATCCTAAACGTCGAAAAGGCCAGAATCGACAAGGTGCTGACCTCCGAAGAAATCAAGCTTCTCGTCGCTTGTCTAGGGGTTCCGATCCACCCGGCCCAGCCCCCGGACATCAGCAAGCTCCGCTACCATAAGGTAATCATCATGACGGACGCCGACGTGGACGGGGCACACATCCGAACACTCCTGCTGACGTTCTTTTTTCGGCACCTGCCAGGGCTGATCGAGAACGGAAACTTGTTCATCGCCGAGCCTCCACTGTTCAAGGTGAAGCGGGGCAGGCACGAAACCTACATCAAAGATGAATCGCTCCTTGAGGACTACCTGCTCCAAACGGCCACAAAGGAGCTCGTGCTCACGCCCAAGAACGGCGAGCCCTTAAGCGCTCCACGCCTCCTTAGGCTTCTTGGAGAGTTAATCCAGCTCAAGCGCACCATCGGCCAGATGGTTTCTCCAAAAACCCCCGCATGGTTTTTGGAGCGCATCGCCTCTATTGAATCAAAGAACCCCATCGAGGAGAAGCATGGAGCAGAAGCGAACGGCGAGACTACACGCAAGCTTCAAGCGTTCATCGAAAGCGCCATGCAACAAGAGGGCATTCCTTACGACGAACTCTTGACCGAGCTCGTCGTAGACGAAGCTTCAGGCCTCTTGTTCCCGCGTGTGAGCTATATCGAACGCGGAGGGCGCTACTCTATCCAAGTGCCCCCTTCTGTCCGCTCGCAAAAGGCGTACAGGAAGCTCGTCGAAAGGCTAGGCGCACTCAACGAGGCTTGGCCTTTGCCCGTTGAAGTCCAGCACAGGCAGGCAGAAAAGGAGCCTTTTGTTGGGTATTCCTTCCTAGGGCTTCTCACCTTCGTGTTCGAACAAGCCAAGAAGGGCTTAACCATCCAACGCTACAAAGGTCTTGGCGAGATGAACCCGGACCAGCTCTGGGAAACGACGATGGACCCGTCGAAAAGAAGGCTCAAGCGGGTCACGATTGAAGACGCGCTCGAGGCCGACCGAATCTTCACGCTCTTAATGGGCGAGGACGTCGTGCCGAGACGCGCCTTCATCGAGCAAAACGCCGTCTACGTCAAGAACCTCGACATCTAGGGAGATCCCATGGCCGAAGAGCAAGGTCCTCAAGGAGAAATCGTCGCTACGCTTCTAGAAAAAGAGGTCCAGCAGTCCTACCTCGACTACGCGATGAGCGTCATCGTCGGCAGGGCGCTTCCGGAGGTCCGCGACGGGCTCAAGCCGGTACACCGGCGGATCCTGTTCGCGATGGACGAGCTAGGCAACGACTTTGGCAAGCCCTACAAGAAATCGGCGCGTATCGTGGGCGAGGTTATAGGTAAGTTTCACCCGCACGGCGACCAGGCGGTCTACGATGCGCTGGTTCGGATGGCCCAGACTTTTTCTATGCGCTACCCCTTGATCGACGGCCAGGGCAACTTTGGCTCGGTGGACGGCGACTCGCCGGCGGCCATGCGGTATACCGAGGTCCGTTTGAGCAAGATCGCGAGAGAACTCTTAGACGACTTGCCCTACGAGACCGTCCCATTCGGCCCGAACTACGACGAATCGCTCAAAGAGCCCCTAGTTATGCCGTCCGCATTCCCGAACCTTTTAGCAAACGGCTCTCAAGGGATCGCTGTGGGCATGTCGACGTCCATCCCCCCTCACAACTTGGGCGAGCTGATCGACGCCCTTTTGCTGCTTCTAAAGAACCCGGAGGCGATCCTGGAAGAAGTACTAGAAGTCCTTCCGGGGCCGGACTTTCCCACGGGCGCGATCCTGATGGGAAAAGACGAGATCGCCCAAGCATACTTATCGGGCCACGGTAGCCTCAAGGTGCGCTCGAAGGTAAGCCGCGAAAAGGACAAGGCCAAAGGGAAGCTCGTCGTTACCGAGCTTCCCTACATGGTCAACAAGGCCAAAACGCTCGAGGACATCGCCCAGCTCGTGAAGGAGAAGCGGATCGAAGGGCTCTCCGACATCCGCGACGAATCCGACCGGCAAGGGATACGTATGGTACTCGAGCTAAAGGCCGACGCTGACCCGGCCGTCGTCGAGAACCAGCTGTTCAAGCACACACAGCTTGAGACCACCTTCCCCCTTCACATGGTGACGCTTGTGGACGGCCGGCCCAAGAGGCTTTCGCTGATCGAGGCGCTCAAGCTATTCTTGGCCCACAGGGAGGAAATCATCACCAAGCGGACCTCGTACCTGCGCCGAAGGGCCGAGGAACGCGCCCACATCCTAGAGGCCCTCGAAAGGGCTCTCGGCCAGATCGACGCGATTATAGCCGCCATTCGTGCCGCCAAAGACCCGGAATCCGCCCGGGGGGCGCTTACGAGCCAGTTTAAATTCACGCCCGTCCAAGCAAGGGCGATCACGGATATGAAGCTCGAGAGGCTCACCCACCTGGAGGGTGCGAAGATAAAAGAAGAGCTACAGCAGCTCATGGCCCAGATCCAAGAATACAGCAGCATTCTGAACGACAAAGCCATCCGAAGGCGGCTGATGGTCAAAGAGTTTTTAAGGATAAAAGAAGCCTTTGCCGACGAAAGGAGGACTCAAATCCTCGATAAGCCGGCCGAAATCGGGAAAGAAGCTCTAATCCAAGACGAGGAGATGCTCGTCATCTTGACCAAGCAGGGATACGTCAAACGTACGCCATCGAAGGCATACAGGACCCAGCGTCACGGAGGCCGTGGCTCGATGGGGCTGGACATTCGAGACAGCGATGTTCCCGTAGAGATACTGTCCACTTCCAGCCTTTCGACGCTTTTGGTGTTCACGAGCTTTGGCCGCGTGTTTAAGCTAAAGGCCTACGAGATCCCCGAGACCGAGCGTACTAGCCGAGGAAGGCCGATCGTCAACTTCATCCAAAAAGACCCGGACGAGACGATTGCAGCGCTCCTTTCTGTCGGGCCGGAGGAAAGAGGCGGCGAGGCCATCTTCGCGACGGCCAATGGGCTGATCAAGCGCGCCGAGCTTGAGAAGGTGATTCCGGCAACTCGGATGCCCGTACGGGCGATCACGCTTTTGGAGGGCGATAAGCTCGTTAAGGCGATTCGGGCCGAAGAGGGGCTCGAAGTTCTTGGCATTACGGCACTCGGGCAGGCGCTAAAGTTCCCTATGGATGAGCTCCGCGCCCAAGGCCGGGCTTCTAGGGGCGTCAGAGGCTTAAAGCTGAGGCTTGGGGATACGCTCGCCCACCTAGAGCGCGCAAGCCAGGAAGCATCCCTGTTGTTCGTGTGTTCGGCCAAGGGTTACGGTAAAAAAACAGACACCGCAGATGTGCCTCCCCACCACCGGGGCGGCGGCGGGGTCAGGCTGTTTCCCGTTACCGCAAAAACGGGCATCGTAACGGGTGTAAGCCAAGTCCTGGAGACCGATACGGTTGTTTTGCTGACAGACAAGGGAAGGCTCATCCGGTTTAAACTCGAACGCATCCCTAAAATTTCGAGGTCGGCAAGGGGAGTGCGGCTTATGGACCTAGACTCGGACGAGTCTATTATTGCCATAACGAGGATTGAGGAGTCCTGATGGACAAAGAAAGCCCAAGCGCGGGGGTCTTTGGAGCTGGACGGTTCGGAGTAGCGCTCGCCTGCCACTTGGCCAAAAACGGCGTACCTACAAGGCTTTGGGGCCGAGACACAAATCGTCTCCAAGCCTGGGAGCGGCAAGGCGGTCCGCTGGACCTGTTCCCAGGAATCCGCTTTCCAAGCTCGCTATCCTTGGCCCATGAGCCAAAGAGCGTGTTCGAAGCCGACATGCTCGTCCTCGCCGTCCCCACGCAGGCACTCAGAGCCTGCCTTACGGACCTATTCCAAGCAAAGCGGCCAAACGCCAACAGCGGCCCCGTGTTCGTTCTCTTAAGCAAGGGGCTGGAGGACCAATCGGCGAAACTACCCCACGAAATACTCCTGGCAGCCCTGGGCGTCTCACGTTTTGCAGTCCTTTCCGGCCCGACGTTCGCCGAGGAACTGATTCAAGGCCTTCCGATGGCGATGGTTGCCGCAAGCCAAGACCTTACGGTTGCCGAGAGCATCCAAAAAGTGCTCTCCTCGGGACGCTTAAGGGTTTATACGAGCGAGGACGTCTTGGGCGTAGAGCTGGGGGGGGCGCTCAAGAACATCTACGCGATCGCGGCCGGCATATCGGACGGCCTGCGACTAGGCCACAGCGCAAGGGCCTCTTTGGTCAGCAGGGCAATGGCCGAGATGATGCGAACCGCCCGCGCGTTGGGGGCGCAGTCCGCAACGCTTGCAGGCTTAAGCGGGCTAGGAGACCTCTTGTTGAGCACCACATCGCCCAAATCCCGCAACCATCGCTTTGGCGTGCTCATCGCCAACGGGCTCAGTCCGTCGCAGTTCTTCGCGCAACCCCACTTTTTGGCCGAGGGGGCTTTCAGCGTAAAGGCGTTCCTACGAAGAATCGATGGGCTCCATGTCGAAGCACCCATTGTAACGGAAGTCTACAGAGTTCTCTTTGAGGGCACAAACCCAAAAGACGCCCTGGAAAGGTTGCTCGAAAGAAGCCTTAAGCCCGAAATGGAACGCTTCTAGGCTTTAAGGGCCCTTCTTTCGACCCCGATGTGGGTCAGCCCGTGCCGAAAAGGCGTGCACCCCGCAAAGGAAACGCTCCTAAGTAGGCTTTTTATTTCTCCAAAGCTAAGCGCGGCTCTCAAGGATCGCGCGTAAGCCTCGAGCATCTTCCCCGAGTAGTACCTTCCGAAAACACGCACCCACAGCCCGAGCAAGAAAGCTGGTGGCCTTCTGATATCCCGGATGAGGACGACCCCTCCTGGCTTGAGCACGCGCGCAGCCTCGACCAAGACAACCCTTGGGTCTTGAAGGTGGTGCAGAAGCGAGTTCGAAATGACGGCATCAAAGGTACAATCCGGAAAATCCAGCCGTTTGGCATCGGCCCTTGCGAACCGTACGCGAGAACCAAGCCCTGCGGCCTGAAGGTTTTTGCTGGCAATTTGAAGCATGGCCTCCGATAGGTCCACGCCAAGAACTTCTAAGCCTTTGCACTTCAAAGCGATCTTGATGGGAATCACCCCGGGGCCAGAGCCCAAATCGAGCACAAGGCCGTCTTCAGGCCCGATACGCAGAAAGTGCTCGACAAACGTGTCGTCAATCCTGCTTAAGTACGCCAAGGCAGCCTCCGAGGCGTAAGACTCCGCCTCTAGCGCGTCATCCATCACCTCGGGCTCTGGTATCCGCTTCACGGCCGAGGGCTTTTTTTTGTCAACCAGCCTGGCACAACCAATAGCAGCCCGGCGATAAGCCCCAAAAGGAAGGCAACGAGCAACAGAAGGCCGAGAGAACCATCGAAATGCCAGAACAAAAAGCTTACTCCGACTGGGCGAGCGTTTTGAATGCCAAACACGATCAAGATAGCCGCCAACAGCGCGGCAACGTACAGGAACGGCTTTAGCGGAGGCTTCGAACGGGGCTTCATCGGGGCTTCCTCATCGCCATGCGAACCCTCACTAAGGCAAGGATTGCAACGAGCATGATGGCAAGGGCGATAAAAACTACTATTGCCCTGCTTGCGGGCTGGTACGTCAAAACGGCCAGTCTTCCGCCCTGAAAAATAACCGTGTTATTATCTTTCACGTATCCGGTGGACTCCAGCACCTTCCCGTCCAGATGCACGGTCAGCGCGCCAAGTTCCGGGGCCCTACCGAACGCTAGCCGGACGCTTCCGTCTGGACGCTGCTGTATGGCGTCGAATGGGCCCGGGTTGGCAAAGCTCTTCCAGTGGACCCGAGCCTCGAGCGTATCAGGACCCTTCTCTTCCACCTTGTCCACCTCGAAGCCCTTTTTGACGAGCTCAACCTCGAGCTCGGGCTTGGTAATGGGCACTTCCGACACGAGGAAGCGGCCTTTCCCCTCACCAGAACGCTCGACCCAAAGCTCCCCTTCGACCTTGCAGCCGGCCAGGAGGACAAGAACGCCGAAAAGCGTCCAAAAAACCGGCCGCCTGAAAATAGCTAGAGAGTTCATAGCCTTCCCGCCTCTTCCTTCTTAGAAAGGAGCGATTTCCAGGTACTCCTTTCGACAAAGCTTCCCTCGAGTGCATCTTCCATGGCTAGGAACATCGAAAAGGGAACACTCAGCGATAAAATGTCTGCGCCAAGCTTACGGACATGGCTTCTGGCCGAAATGTCCACGAGCCCGAGGATCGCGCGGGGGTTTTCGCGCTCGGCCTCGTAGTAGCTCAAAATACTGATAGACTGGCAACCTGCGGCCCAGGGAGCGGCAACGGCCTCGCCCGGCGTTTCCTTGGCCCTATGGGCCAAAACAACCAACGCGGCGAGCTGATCCGGGTTTACCAGGAACGTCACGACCTTTTTTTGGGTTCTTACCCCGCCATCCAAGTCCTTCAAGGGGGCAAAAACCACATAACGGGCGGGGATCTCACGGATCGGGAGGCTTTGGATAAAGGCCATTACTTGCTCGGGACCTCTTAAATACCCTTCGCCCTTCAAAAAATTCTCGGCGAACTCCTTACCCATACTGTCCTTGAGTGCCTCGGCCTGAGCTTGTCCCGTTTCCCACGTGGCGTTGCCAGAAGAAAGAAACCGCGAAAAGCACGCCTCGCCTCCTGGAAACGCTCGGTAGGCGTTGCCAAACCCTAGGCCCACGCCCCCTCCCCAACAGCCGTAGGTTTCACGGTCGAAGGCGGCAACACGCCCCGTTTGCGCAACAGCGGCAAAAAGGCTCATCACACACCCAAAGCGCCCCGGCTTGAACCCTAACGCCCCGCCAGGACGCTCATCTTCCCAAAGGATCGCTACGGGTTCGTAGCGAAGCCCCAGAGCTCTAGCAACCTTGCTTTCCATGGTCCCCCCTATTGCCTTACTGGTCCCCCGAAAGGCCTCTTTGCCTTTTTACAGGCATAGGGGCGCTACAAACCCTATCCGGCTGCCTCCAAACATCCGAGCCTTCCCACGCCAAGAAGAACGGATAGGGGAGCGGCGTACTGCATGACGCCAGCAAAAAGGCTTATGTCCGGCCAAGCCCTCTGGCAAGCCGCGCATATCCCCCCCTTTCTGGCATTTTTCTCCTAATTATTATAGCGCATACAAAAGGACACCAAGAACTAGCGGCGGCTTGCGATGTAGGCAAGGGTGCATCCAAGCCCCAAAAACACCGCTAACGATACGCCCTGCCCACCAAGCTCCGGGGTTTTGGCAAGAAAGTCCATAAGCGAGGCGAGCGGGGGGAAGAACTGCCCCAGGAAAACAAGGAGTGCGATCAACACGCCCAGCAAGGCGGAGCCCGCGATCAGCCCGGAGCTAAAAAGCGTCCCCTTTTCAAGGGAAGCTTCAGGAACCCCAAGCCCCTTGAGCAGCCAAAGGATCGCCCCGCCCGCAAAGATCGGGACGGATAGGCTGAAGGGAAGGTAAAACCCTATCGCGAACGCCATTACGTTCGCTCCAAGCATGCGAACGATGACGGCAAGCACGGCCCCGATGCCTAGCAACGACCATGGGAGCTTTCCACCCGCAATGCCTTGAATGACGACGGCCATAAGCTGCGCTTGGGGTGCGGGAAGGTCTTTCGAACCGATCCCGTAAGTGGCCTGCAAAAGATAAAGGACCCATGCCACGGCAAGTGCAGAGGTGATAACGCCGACGATCTGACCGATCTGCTGCCTATAGGGCGTAGCCCGGACGAGGTAGCCGGTTTTTAAGTCCTGGGAGGTATCCGCGGCGATCGCGGCAGCAATGCAAACGATTGCCCCGATGAGTAACGCCTGGACGCGCAGCGTGTTGAAGTCAATTTGGGTGTTAACCAGAATCGATGTGACTCCGATGAGCGTCGCGATCGTCATCCCAGAAACGGGGTTGTTGCTCGAGCCGACGATTCCTACGATTCTTGCGCTCACGGCTACGAATAAGAACGCGAACGCGAGCGTCAAACCAGCGCCAAGCCACCCCAGGGGCACAAAAGACTTTGGAAGCAGGGCAAAAGTCACCCCAATACCCAAAATGCCCAAAAGGGACACGCCGATCGGCAGGTCCCCTTTCGACTCGGCCTGGCTAAACAACCCATGAACGCTATCTTTGAGGCTCCTTGCAAGCGAAGGAGCCGCCTCGAGCATCGCAAGGATCCCGCCCAAGGTTACCGTTCCAGCGCCGATATACCGGATGTAGCGATCCCAAATCAAATCGGGGCTCATCTCCGGGATAGACAGCGCATCCTCTGGGAAGATGGGGGCAGCGGTTCCTGCACCAAAGAAGGCGATCAACGGGATGATCACGATCCAACCCACCGCTCCGCCAGAAACCATCGCGTTGGCCACGACAGGCCCGACTAGAAACCCCACCGCTAGCAGTTCCGGCGCCAAATCCGCCGCAATCTGGGCCTTGGGCAAGAAGGGCAGCCCGAAGGTTACGCTCGAAGGCCAAAACCCCAGTGCCCTAGAATTGACACACGCCTGATAGGCCAAGCCTACAAGGAAGCCGAGGAAAACGGGAGTTGCGCGGGCCGAGTCGCCTACGCTTGCCTCCAGCACCTTGGCGCAGGCCCTACCCTCCGGGTAGGGCAGCGTTTTGTCTTCGACCCGGACGAGGTAATCCCTCAAGGGGATCATCAACAAAACCCCGAGCGTCCCGGCTAGCATGGCAATCGTCGTGATCCGAAGGGTGCCAGGCTCAACCCCCCATATATAGAGCGCGGGAAACGTGAAGATTATTCCCGCTGCAAGCGCCTCTCCCGAGCTGCCAATCGTTTGGATGATGTTGCCCTCGAGGATATTGGCGCTTTTTAGCGCCCGCAAGACGGCCATCCCCACGATGGCGGCCGGAATCGAGGCCGAGACGGTCATCCCCACTCGAAGCCCGACGTAGGCGTTGGCCGCGCCGAACACGAGTCCCACCAGTACGCCGATTACAACGGCCCGAAGCGTCATTTCTTTCTCTGGAAGCGTTGACCGCATGACCCTCTCCACGTTATGATTGCTTTTTGCGCCCATAGCTCAGTTGGATAGAGCGTTGGACTACGAATCCAAAGGTCAGAGGTTCGAATCCTCTTGGGCGCACCACCTCCTTCAGCGCTAGCGGCGGATTTTAAAGTCCAGGAACTCTCCAGTCGGTTTTTCCTCCTCCACGCGAAGCCCGGTTACGTGTGCGGCCGGCGGGCCTTTCCTTAGGACCTCAACGAGGCTCTCTACTCCTCCCGGATCGCCCTCGATCACGGCCTCCACGCTTCCATCGGGAAGGTTTTTTACGTAGCCTTTTAGGCCCAGCCTTCTTGCATGCTCGCTCGTGAACGAGCGAAAGTTCACCCCTTGAACTCGCCCTTCGACACCGACCCTGACCCTACAAACGGCTCCAGACATCGCCTACTGCTATCAAAACTGTGCGCAAACGTGCGCACGGTTCTTTTCCTGCCCCGACGTGTCTCGATGACCGCGTTCGTATCTGACAGGCGTGACTTTCCCGACTACGACAGGAACCATTCCTGCCGTAGCTCCGCCATTGCTGGACGGACTCGCCACGGGTAGGGCAGTTGCGGTTGCCAGCCGTTTGAGGTTAATTGCCGCGTTGAGGTCGCGGTCATGGTGGCTGCCGCATTGCGGGCATGTCCATTCCCGGTCTTTCAACGTCAGCGACTCGTTTTTCCAATTACAGACCGAACACAAACGGCTGCTCGGATACCAGCAATCTGCAATAATGAGTCGGGTGCCGTAGCGTTTTGCCTTGTATTCGACCTGTGAACGAAACATCCCAAATCCCACGTCGCTGATGGCACGGGCGAGTTTGCCGTTCGCCAGCATGCCTTGGACATTCAGGTCCTCAATCACCACCGCTTGGTTTTCGCGGCAGAGTTGAGTCGTAAGCTTGTGGGTAAAATCCGCTCGGATATTAGTAATGCGAGCGTGTAGTCTTGCCGATGCCATAGTAGATTTTTTGCGATTATTGGAAACCGGCAGTCGCGTACCCTTAGGGGTAGGGGCGCTTAGCGAAAATCCGGCTGTAACCTTGGCCGATTCAATCTTGTGACTAATGCGCCGGCCTCGAATCTTGAGACGGCGTAATGCTGCTTTGAGCGGCTTTGGTGCATCAAAGGCTTTGCCGCTGGAAAGTGTCGCGGCCGATTTAACCCCTAGGTCGATGCCGTTGATCTCATACACAGTGCGACGACGATAGAACTGGGCATCGGACACTTCAACCTGAATCGCCACAAACCAGCGATCCGCGGTACGCGAGATTGTTGCGCCAAGAATCTTTCCATCGAAACGCAGGGCTTCGGTCATCGCCACATTGCCGACTTTGGGCAGCCGGATTGCCTTTCCGTTGACCTTAAACTTGTCGTTGGCGATATAGAAGCTGTCATGTCCATCATGCTTCCGCTTGAAGGTCGGCTGGTATGCCAGTTTTACGCCTTGCCTGCGTAGGCTGCGGCGCAGTTGTTTGTCGTCGGGTGCCATGCGCGCTCCAGCCTTAACGGCGTCAAAAAACTGCGACCAAGCACGTCCCAGATACTCGAAAGGCTGTGCGTGCGCATCCCGATGGATAGTCTTGATCCACGGCTGTCCGTTCTTATCCAGCCATTCCGGGTCGTTGTATTTGATGGTGTTGAACCGCTTCTTCAACGCCATCGCGTTGGGCTTTAGTCCTGCTTTGTGCTGCCTGTTCCACTCGTCCAGCGCCCAGTTCCAGACTTTGCGCGCCGTGCCGCAGGCGCGATTGAAATACTCGGCCTGTTCAGCCGTCGGGCGAAGCGGCAATCTTGTGGGTTAGGTGCATGGTTTATTCCGTATCACGCCGCAACGCCTCATCCAGCTTTTTTCGGTAGTTACTCAGCCCGTAGAGCCTGGACGAAAAGCAATGCACGATGGTCATCAAGTCCTGCACCATTTCCTGTTTAGGCGATAACCGCTCCTGGTTGAGTACCAGCACTTCGCAACCGTTCGACTTTGCGTAATGCTCAAACCACTCGAACCCGAAGCGCGTCAGACGGTCGCGATGGGCAAGGATCAGCGTCTTGATCTCGCGCCTACCAATCTCGTCCATCAGCGTCAGAAACCGCTTGCGCTTGAAGTTCAGGCCACCGCCGATTTCTTCGATAAATTCCACGTTTGCCAACCCGTTGGCCACGACGAACTCTTCCAACACCTTGCGCTGGTTAGCCAAGTCGGGCTTTTGTGCCGCGCTGGAGACTCGGCAATAGGCGACCAAGCGGGTCGGCCCCGTACCGCCGGACAGGCGCAACCCTTGAAACTCACGAATTTGCGCTTCGCTATACAGCCTTCGGTTGCTGTCCGTTCGCGCTACCGGGATCAGTCGGCCCTCGCGTTCCCATCGTTGCAGCGTCTTAACCGATACCCCCAACAGCTTTGCAGCCTTTCCGGTACTCATGGTGCTTTCCATAAGTACCATTATACATGTTTAATCACTCTTTGCAATACTAGAGTCGAGCTCCTACACAAGCAGCATGTAGAGAATCTCCTTGGCAAGACCTGCCAGATCGTCAAAATGGACGGCCTCGTCGGCGGCATGCGCCCCTTTTGACCTGGGACTCATAACTCCCATCCCTACGATCGGAACGTCCGGGCAGACCTTCTGAATGTAGCTCATGTCGGAGGCGCCCCCCATTCCCCCTTTCCTGAACATCGTCGGGTCTAACCCGTAAATTTTGGACAGCGCCTCGACCTTCTTCTGGTGCCATGGCGTATCCCATGCAACTCGGACAGGGTCGTAGAAATGGTAGGCCTCAAAGCGAACACCCTCGAACCCGCGAACGAGCGATCCCATCTCCTCCCTTATTCCCTCAAAACTCTCCTCCCGGGTAAAGCGCCTGTCGATAACCACGCTGCAGGTATCGGGGATGATGTTCGCCTTTAGGCCAGATTTGATCATTGTTATGTTCATCGTCGAGCCCATTCTCTTGTCCGGAAAGAATAGCAGGGGCTCGTCGGTAAGCCTTGAGGCAAGAGAACGCTTGTATTCCAGCAGGCTTGCAAGCGCCGGAATTGCGTTTTCGAGCGCATTGTCCCCCAAGAAAGGAAGCCCCACATGCGCACCTTTGCCGAGGAACGTCAGGTGAACTTCCATCGAGCCCAAAAGCGAGGTCAACAAGACGGGCCATTGCCCTCCCCCCTCGAGCCAAAGAAGCGGGCCTTGGATCTTTCTTTGGAGAGCAACCTCGTAAACCCCCGGATATCCGCCGATCTCTTCGTCCGTACAGAACAGGCCGACCGGATTATACCTAGGCTCGATCCCAAGTTCCCCCAAAAGGTGCGCCACAAAAAGCACGCAGGCCATTGCTCCCTTCATATCTACCGCCCCGCGGCCGAATACGCAATCGTCCACGATCACGCCGCTAAACGGAGGCGAACTCCATCCCTCTTGGGCTTGGGCAGGGACAACGTCCAAGTGTGCGTAAAGGCTTACCGGAGGCCTCTTGAACGGACCCTTCGCAATAAGATTGACACGATCGCCTTCGAGCAAGAATGGAAGCCCGTCAAGCTTAGATTGTTCAACAAGGATTTCTTCAAAGCTCCAGCCCAGCGGAGCAAGGAAAGAGCGGATGTAGGCGCAGAGCTCTGGATAATTGCGCCCTGGCGGGTTTGAGGTGTCGAACCCGATAAGGTCGCAAAGCGTCTGGCCGATGGCATGCTTTCTTCGGTCGACTTCCTCGAAGATTTGCTCAATGAAGCACGGCTGAGAGGTACGCATCGTCTTTAACCCTCCGGAGGTTCTGGTTGGGCAAGCATGCAGACAGGCTTCAAGGGACAAGCCAGACAAACCCCGGGCTCAAACCGACGACTGCACGTCCGCATCATTCCAAAATGAGACAGGGGCATGTCGAAAGACAGCGGGTCTTCCGGACATGCCTCGAGAAAGGACTCCGTAAGCTGGATGCAGGCTTTTCTACCCGGCGTCTTGGCCTGGATAAGCCCAAGCTGTCTCCCGAGGCGAAACACGTGCGTGTCCAAAGGGGCGCATAAGCGATCCTTCGGAATCCCCTTCCAAAGCCCACAATCAAACCCGTCCTCGCGAACCATCCAACGGAGGAACAGGTTCAAGCGCTTCAAGGGGGACGCGTTGCCCTGGGGCAAGAGAAACAAGATTGGACGGCCAAGGGACTGCCCCTTAGAGACCGCCTCATGCCTCAAGCGTTCAAGAAAGGCCTCGCTCGCCGCCCATACTTCCCCAGAGCCCAGGTATCCCTGCATGAACAAGGCTTCCAGGCTGCCGTGGGTTTGGAGGATGCGGGCTAGGCCCCCAAGAAGCCAAATGAGCGCCTCGGACGGGATAAACCTGTACTTCCAGCCGGACAGCGCGTCGGCAAGCCTCGTTCGCTCCCTGTCGTAATGATACAGGCTTTGCCATGGAGAAGGGCCAAGGGCCAAAAGCAGCGCTTCCAGGCGCCCCTTCAAGACAGAAACGCTCCCAAACGCGAGAGTAGCGGCGAGGAACCCCGCCAATTCGACATCCTTCGGGTCTTCGTACGAGCGTAAAAACATCGCAGGATCCTTCCAAACCGAGGACGGAAGCTGGTTCCAAAACGCCTCCTTAAGCTCAATAAGCGCTTTTGCACGGCACTTCACTGGGTTTGTCAAACCCAAAACTGTATCCCCCGCTTACGCACAGACTAAAGGGGATACCGAATGGCCATGCATAGCGAGGACCGTTCCTTAAAAAAGCCCATCTTAAAACGAAATCCTTGTACTTTATACGTTTTATTGTTAGAATTGACCTGGATTGCGGTTGTTGTACGCCGTTTGCCGGGCTAAATATAAGGGAGCTACAAAGCCCAGGAGATAGGATGAACGAGCTTACTTGGCTTAAGGACGTTCTCCCTGGAAAACCCTTCGTTACGGTCGTGCGTCTAAAAATTAAAGAGCGAAAGCGCTCAAAAGTCAACGACCCCTACCTTCGGCTGGTGTTCGAGGACAAATTTGGCACGCTCGACGCTACGCTATGGAACCCAGACTTAGAACGGCTCGAAGAAGCGCTTCGCCAAGGCGAAACCTTTCGGGTCGAGGGCGTCGGCTCTTCTTACCTGGGAAAACGGTGCATGACCATCAAGTCGCTCGCCAAGGTCCCTGAAGACCCTTGGGTCAAGGAGCGGCTCGACATTCTTCCGCTTGGCCGCAAGCACTGGCTGTTGGCACGCTTAAAAGACCTCTCTCTCAAGATAGAAAACGCCTATCTGCGCAAGCTCATCGTAGTTTTTCTCGAAGACAGGGCGTTCATGGAGCGTTTTGGCCATGCCCCAGGGGGCAAGGAGATTCACCATTCGCACGAAGGCGGGCTTTTGGAGCACACCGTCTCGATCATGGGGCTTTGCGTAAAACTCAAAGAACACTACCGTGAGTTAAGCTTAGACCTCCTGCTTGCAGGCGCTTTTCTGCACGACATCGGGAAAGTGGAAGAGCTCGACCCGGATCACGAGGGCACGTACACGGACGAAGGCAGGCTTTTGGGGCACATTACGCTGGGGGCGATGATGGCCGAAAAACGCATGTCCAAGATTCGAGGTTTTCCCAAAAGCCTACGTAGCGTCGTGCTGCACATGATCCTTTCTCATCAGGGCGCATACGAGTTTGGTTCTCCAAAGCGCCCAAAATTCGCCGAAGCGCTAGTATTGTACTATTTAGATGAAATTGATTCAAAGCTTTTCCAGATAAAAGAGTTTATCCGACAGCAAGGCGGAGAAGACGACGCTGGGCCGTGGACGGGATATAACCGTTGGCTTGGCCGCTACCTCATCAGAGACGTCGCACGCTTCGTAAGCGACCCATCTCAAGAAGAATCGTCCCTTGCTACGTCCTTGGATGCTGTAAAACGTGAGCCTTCCTTGTTCGAAGGGTTGAGCGGGTAACGCTGCTTGAGAGAGCTTTTCTTCTATCAAAACCCGAGGCAATGGTCTTGGGTCGTTCCTTGGCTTTTTCGTTGCCGGCGTTTGGGCGTTCCGATTGTACTCGTAGGGGGATGCATCCGCGACTGGCTGCTTTCAAGGCACGTAGAGGAGCTCGATGCCGTGGCATTGTCCGACATCAACCCGGACGCGCTACGCGAAGCGCTGGTTTACTTCCTTCCGGGGACAAAAGGGCCCTATGTCCTGAAGGGGACGAAGGACGTCCGGTACCGCTACGTCCATCAAGGGCTTGGGGTGGCGTTCGACATTCTCCCTTTGCGTGGGGACTCCCTTAAGGAAGACCTAAGGCTTCGCGACTTCACCATTAACGCCTGCATCGGCTTGCCGGGCCAAAACCAAGCCCTTGTTATCGACGATCCACTCGGCTTAGGCATGAAAGACTTGACAGAAAAAAGGATCAAGACGCCGAAGGACCCGCTTGCCACGCTTCTTGACGATCCGGTGCGCGCCATAAGGGCGCTTAGGCTTCGTCATACTCTCGGCTTCACCTTGGAACCTGGATTCCAAGCCGCCATTCGGGCAAGCCTTGCTTCGGGCATCCTGGGTTGTGTCTCGGCAGGACGGGTTCGGCAAGAGCTCGAACGGATTCTGATGGATAGGGGGCTTGACCTAGAAAGGCTCGTCTTGGACATCCGAATGCTCGGTCTAGATGGGGCACTGGCCGCCATGCTGGCCGTTTCCCCGGGAAATGGGCGAAGTGAACCGTCCAAGGGCAGCACTTTCGCCTTTCAGGCACTCCCCATGCTCCCATGGCTTCGTACTGGAGTACTCCTGAGCTTCCTTTTTGGCCAAGGGGAGGCTTTAGACAGAGGGCTTTTTGGTCTAGGCTACGCGAAGAAGAATATTCGGCTTATCCGGAGAATGCTTGACAAAACGTCGAAAGTATTTTAGCCTAAAAAAAGTCTTTGATGATGAACTCGGCAGGCGTCTTCTGAACCTCCGGGGATGTTGCCGATGAGAATGCTCGGGTGAAACGATGCGTAGGTTGCCCGCCTGGATGGAAAGTTGGTCCTTTTGTCATCTCTTGTCCGTACCGGTTCTCGCTCGTCACGGCACACAAGCGGTCACATCACAAGGTTGGCTCCGAGCCTGTTCAAAGGGGCGGGTTGCGCTTACCCCTAGAAAGGCGAGGGAATTGCAACGAGAACGGAGCATAAGGAGGTGTGCTGTTTGAGGGCATGAGGTAGCGCGGAACCGGCTGTTTTTTCTTTTATCCTTCACAGAATCAACTAAACGAACAGGGAATGGCTCGTATGGACTTTTTTTCGCAGAAGGACACAGAAGTGCAAGGCAGTAAACTTTACGTAGGCAACCTAACCTATTCTGTAGACGACGAGCAGCTCAAGGAGCTATTTTCGAAGTACGGCGAAGTCAAGAGCGTTCGAGTAATCGAGGGCAAAGGTTTCGGCTTCGTCGAAATGGGCTCGCAGAGTGATGCGGTGAAGGCCAAGGAGGCCTTGGACGGCCAGAACTTCTCGGGGCGTACGCTCCGT
This sequence comes from Nitrospirae bacterium UBA2233, assembly GCA_002347965.1. Taxonomy (GTDB): domain Bacteria; phylum UBA2233; class UBA2233; order UBA2233; family UBA2233; genus UBA2233. Next base: position 33,785 of record DDYN01000050.1, read on the forward strand.
GTGAACGAGGCAAGACCTCCCAAGCCAAAGCCACGTATGGGATACGGCCGGTAACCGGCAACATCCATCAAACAAAAAGGGGCAGGTTACCTGCCCCTTTTTGTTTCTCTACGCGGAACTTTTTACTCTACCGTTACGCTCTTGGCCAAGTTCCTCGGCTGGTCGACATCTGTACCTTTAAGCACCGCTACGGCATAGGCGAGCAGCTGAAGCGTGACAGCAACCGAAATCGTGGCAAGGAAAGGACATGCAACCGAGGGCAAGGCAAGCGTCGGGAATACGCATTCTTTACCAAGGCGGCCGGTGTGCATCAAAAAAACCTCGGCCCCACGCGAGCGCATCTCCTCGATCGTTGCTAGCATCTTGTCTCGATGAACCCCGTCGTTGGCATCGAGAAGTGCTATAACGCGAACGCCCGGCTCAATCAACGCGATCGGTCCGTGCTTCATCTCTCCCGCCGGGTAACCCTCTGCATGAACGTAGGCAATCTCCTTGATTTTGAGCGCACCCTCGAGCGCAAGCGGCATGAAAGGACCCTTGCCTAGATACACGAGGTACTTAGCGTCCAAAAGCCCACCCGCCAGATGTTGAACCTCTTTCCAGCGGTTCAACGTATGGTCTATCGAGGCTGCAAGCCCCCTGAGAGTCGAGAGTTTAGAGCCTAAGGTCAAGGGGTCTATCCTGCCTTTTCTGAGCCCGAGCCAAAGGGCAAGAAGGTATAAAACGAGAACCTGCGTGGTAAACGCCTTCGTAGAGGCAACCGAGACCTCCGGGCCCGCCATTGTCAGGAGGGCGGGCGTGCTTCTGGCAAGCGTCGAGTGGGCAACGTTGGTGATCGCAAACGAGGGGATTCCTGCTTTTTGGAGCATCTTGAGAGCGGCGAGCGTGTCCGCGGTCTCCCCGGATTGAGAAATCAAAACGCCACAACTCTTCGGGTTGAGGTACCCGCGAAGCCTGAACTCGGACGATATTTCGCTAACGGCCTCAACCCCGGCAAATTCCCGGAAGAAGCACTTTCCAAGCATAGCCGCATGGTAGGCTGTCCCACAACCTATCAGGTAGACGACATCTAAGTCGTTTAGATTTTTATTCTCCAGGTGAGTTAGGGAGTCAAAGGCGACCAGGTCTTCGTTGACGTACGCTTCGAGCGTTCTCATCAACGCCAGGGGCTGCTCGAAAATCTCTTTCAGCAAGAAGTGCTTGAAGCCCTTCTTCTCCATGTCCATATCCCGGAAAAGGAGCCTTTCGAACGTGAGCGACTCGGCCCCGCTTTTCTCGCGGAACACCTTAGTGCTTTCGCCTTGAAGGACCACGACGGCTCCGTCCGGCACATAACCGACCTCCTCGACGAACGAAGCGATCGCGAACGTATCGCTCGAAGCAACCAACCCCAATCTGCCCCTGCCGACGACAAGCGGGAGGTCTTTTCTGGCAAGAAAGAGCGCCTCTGGTTTAAAAAGGCAAAAGAACAAGATCGCGTAAGAACCCCTTAAGCGGCCTAAAGCCTCATCAAGGCTCTCTTCCGGGCTCTTTCCCGATCGAACTCCCTCCTCGATCAACTGGGCAATAACCTCGGTGTCCGTGTCTGTCTCGAACACCCTTCCTCTTGCTAAGAGCTCATCTTTTAGTTCCGCGTAGTTCTCTATGATACCGTTATGGACTACAACACAAGCGCCTACACGGATAGGATGGGCATTGACAAGCGAAGGCCGACCATGGGTTGCCCATCTCGTATGCCCAATACCCACGCTTCCTTCGGCCGGCTGTTCGTTTAATAGCGCCTCCAGGTTAGCAACCTTCCCCAGGGCCTTCCTGAGGACAAGCTCTCCGGAATTATAGGTAGCGATGCCGCAGGAGTCGTACCCCCTGTACGCAAGGCGCTTTAGCCCCTCCAGCAGAATTTCTTGGGCTTGCCCCCTGCCGATGTAGCCCACAATCCCGCACATGCCCTACCCCCCCCGCTCGTCTTCACCAGTTTTCGAACTCGCCCAATCTAGTACAAACCTAAGCTTGGCACGCCTGACGGCCAAGGCTCGGGCCGGAACATCACGGGTGATAGTGGAGCCAGCCCCCACGTAGGCATGGTGTCCGACCTCTACGGGAGCCACGAGCTGGCAGTCGGACCCTATAAACGCATGCTCCGCGATCTTCGTCCGATGCTTGCGCACGCCGTCAAAATTACACGTGATCACGCCGGCCCCTATGTTGCTAAAGGCTCCAACCTCGCAATCACCCAAGTAGCTCAGGTGGTTCGCCTTCACCCGCTCGCCGAGCGTTGTTTTTTTAAGCTCGACAAAGTTGCCGACGCTGGCACGCTTTCCGATGACGGTTTCCGGCCTAACCCTGGCAAACGGGCCAACCTTGGCCTCCTCCATCACTTCGCAGCCCTCTAATACGCTGTGTGCCAAAACTTCAACCTCACGATGAAGCACGACGTCTTTTAGGATGCAGTAGGAGCCTACACGCACACCCTCGCCAAGGCTTGTATTTCCTTGAAGCACCACCCCTTTGCCAAGACGAACGCCCTTTTCGATGGTAACGGAAGATTCGATAAGCGTAGAGTTCGGGTCTTCAAAGAGCACACCCGAATTCAGGAGCGCTTCGAGTCTAACCTGCCTTGCTCGGTCAAACGCCCATAAGACCTCCCCGGGAAATCTCACATCGAACCCGTCGGGCGGTTCGAGCCTCACGTAGTCCACGCGCTTTCCCGAGGCATCCCAAATGTCGAGGAGCTCTTTAAAGGTTTCCGCATGCGGAAAGGGTCCAAGATCGTTCAAAATAACGCCCCCGACCCTCAAGGATGCGCCTTCTTGCTCCTTGGGTCCGTTGACGATCAGGACCGAAGCAAAAGCTCCTTCGCTTGCGTGCCTATCAAGACATACGCCCAAGGCGCCGGAGCTTACAAACGGAAGGGTCCCTGAAAGGAGCACGAAAGGACCTTTTTGGGCCGGGGAAATACCCAGAAGGCATGCCATTAGCGCATCTTGGCCTGGCATGACAGGAATGAGCGGAGAGGTAAGCCCAAGCATCCGCTCTAAGTACGACTGTTTATCCTGCGGCGCCGCAACCCCGACCTCTTCTTCCCCAAGCACACCCTTAAGCGCGCAAAAAGGCCCGAAGAACAGAGGAGACCCAAGGACGGGCTGAATCGCCAACGGAAAGGTCTCGAGCTCCAAGAAGAGGACGCCACGAAAGGCGCCCCCCGGTCGGCGATCCATAGGGTCCTAGCGCCCCTTGCTTGCGACTTGAATGCGGTTGATCGCCCGCTGGAGCGAGACAAGGGCTTGGGCGTATTCTTTCTCTTCCAAGGAGAGCTTCCTAAGCTGCGCTTCGGCCCGTTCCTTCGCCCGGATGGCCCTTTCGACGTCGATTTGGCTTGCTAGCTCTGCCGTTTCGGCAAGGATCGTCACCTGCTCGGGCAGGACTTCGGCGTATCCCCAGGCCACGGCAAGACGCTCTACCTTTTGCCCGGTCCGGAATGTCAGCTCGCCGATCTTCAGCGCGGTGATGAACGGAATGTGGCCCGGCAACACCCCGAACTCACCCTCGATACCAGGGGCGATGACCTCGTGGACTTCGGCCTCGATAATCTTCTTTTCGGGCGTATACAGCTTCAAGAGAAGCTTTTCGGGAATCTGGTCGGCCATGTCTGCGACCCTGCCTTAAGCTTGGCCAAGCAACTGCTTGCCCTTTTGAACGGCCTCCTCGATCGTACCGACCATGTAGAATGCCTGTTCCGGGTATGAGTCCATCCGTCCGTCAAGAATTTCCTTAAACGCCTCGATCGTTTCCGAAAGTTTTACATACTTACCAGGGGAGCCCGTAAACTGCTCGGCCACGAAGAACGGCTGAGAAAGGAAACGTTGAATCTTCCTGGCTCGCATCACGGTCAGCCTGTCTTCTTCGGAGAGCTCATCCATTCCCAAAATCGCGATGATATCCTGAAGCTCCCTGTAACGCTGGAGCACCTGCTGGATCCTCCTTGCGACCTCGTAGTGCTCCTGACTGACGACGTTGGGGTCGAGAATCCTCGAGGTCGAATCTAGCGGGTCTACGGCAGGGTAGATTCCAAGCTCGGCAATCTGGCGCGAAAGGACGATCGTCGCATCCAGGTGGGAAAACGTTGTCGCCGGAGCAGGGTCTGTCAGGTCGTCTGCCGGGACGTAAATCGCCTGAATCGAGGTGATCGACCCTTTGCTGGTCGTGGTAATCCGCTCTTCAAGCTCGCCAAGGTCGGTGGATAGCGTCGGCTGGTAGCCCACGGCAGACGGAATTCGGCCCAAAAGGACGCTGACTTNNTCCGAGTTCGCCTGTGTAAACCGGAAGATGTTGTCGATAAAAAGGAGCACGTCCTGGCGTTCCTCATCCCTAAAGTATTCGGCCACGGTAACGGCCGTGAGTCCTACCCTTGCCCTCGCCCCAGGAGGCTCGTTCATCTGGCCGTAGACCAAGGCCACCTTATCCAGGACGCCGGACTCCTTCATCTCAAGCCACAAATCGTTCCCCTCGCGCGTCCTTTCGCCTACGCCGCCGAACACGCTGAAGCCTCCGTGCTGGACGGCGACGTTGTGGATGAGCTCCATGATGAGCACCGTCTTGCCTACCCCCGCACCTCCGAACAGGCCAACCTTCCCTCCCGTTGGGAACGGGGCCAGCAAATCGATTACTTTAATGCCCGTTTCAAACGGGCGCACCTCGACCGACTGCTCGACAAAAGGCGGGGGAAGCTGATGGATAGACCTTAAAAGGTCTGAGCGAATTTCACCGCCCTGATCGACAGGCTGGCCGATGACGTTCATGATCCTCCCGAGCGTAGCCCGGCCTATGGGGACACGGATTTGACCTCCGGTGTCGATCACCTCTTGACCTCGAACGAGTCCATCGGTCGTATCCATCGAGATAGCCCTCACCGTATTCTCGCCTACGTGCTGGGCAACCTCTAATACAAGCGTGTTTCCCTCCGGAGGTTGCACTGTCAATGCAGTGAAAATCGGTGGCGGCGTACCGTCTTCGAAGTGGACGTCCACGACGGCACCTAAAACTTGAGCGATCTTGCCTTTTCTAACCTGCTGCATGATAAAGCTCCAAACCTCCTCGTAAAAAAATACGGGTTAACCCTCCAGCGCTTCCTTGCCGCCGACAATCTCCGTAAGTTCCTTTGTAATCGTAGCCTGCCTGGTTTTATTGAATTCGAGCGTAAGCCTTTCGATCATTTCTTTGGCGTTTTTGTTGGCGTTCTCCATGGCCATCATCCTTGCCGCATGCTCGCTTGCCGAGCTCTCCAAGAG
>DDYN01000050.1:39187-40439 GCA_002347965.1 Nitrospirae bacterium UBA2233
TGTCCAGAAGTGAACAGCTCGACAATTTCATCTACCATAGATTGCGCCGAGGCATAAGAAGGAGACCCCGTCACACCAAGGTACCGCTTGGCGATAGAAACGCCTCGACGTTGGAAGTAATCGAGCGTCTTCTTGCCTACGGCATACACCTGGACATCTTGATCCTGCCGACGTTCCGTAGCGACCTGAGCATGCGCAAATCGCAGGAGGTTTGCGTTAAACGCTCCGCAAAGCCCTCGGTCAGAGGCCAGTACGACGAAAAGCTTCGGTGCGTCCTCTTTTGGAATTTTTAGAAAGGGGTGGAGCGGCTTTTCGTTGCCCTCTGAGGCATCTAAAGCGTAGCTTGATAGCCGGCCGATTACTTCCCTTAAAGCGAGCGCATAGGGCCTGGCATGCTCAACCCGAGATTGCGCGCCCTTGAGCTTCGAGGCCGCCACCATCTGCATTGCCTTCGTAATCTGTCCGGTATTCCGGATGCTTTGGATCCTTCTTAGGATCGCTCTTAAGTTCGGCATGGGTCTGCCTTAGGCTTTCTTGAAATCTTCGGTAAAAGCGCCGATCATCTCTTTGAGCCTTACTTCAAGCTCTTTAGAAAGCTCTTTTTTGGTTCGAATCTCCTCGAAAAGCTTAGGGTCCCGCTCTTCAAGGTAGGCGTGGAGTTCTTGTTCGTAACGGCCGAGTGTATTAACAGCGAGATCGTCTAAAAACCCGTTGACAGCGCTGAAGATCATGACCACCTGCTTTTCTACGGGCAAGGGGGCATATTGCTTCTGTTTGAGAACTTCGACAAGCCGCTCTCCGCGCTTTAGCTGGGCCAGCGTCGCTTTGTCCAAATCGGACCCAAACTGGGCGAAGGCGGCCAGTTCTCGGTACTGGGCAAGCTCCAAGCGTAGCCTCCCCGCCACCTGCTTCATGGCCTTGATCTGGGCAGACCCACCCACGCGGCTCACAGAAAGCCCTACGTTTACGGCAGGGCGTATCCCAGCATAGAATAGGTCCGATTCGAGGAAAATCTGTCCGTCGGTAATCGAAATCACGTTCGTCGGGATGTAGGATGAGATATCGCCCGCCTGGGTCTCGACGATTGGCAAGGCGGTGAGCGACCCGCCGCCCTTTTCCTCGTTGAGCTTGGCAGCCCGTTCCAAGAGGCGGGAATGGAGGTAGAAGACATCGCCCGGATATGCCTCGCGTCCCGGAGGACGCCTCAAGAGCAACGAAAGCTGCCTGTAGGCCACGGCATGCTTGGAGAGAT
>DDYN01000056.1:0-16748 GCA_002347965.1 Nitrospirae bacterium UBA2233
CTCGTTATCCTCTTTCTGGACGAGCCTTGCGAGCGCGACGAAATCTCGAACGGCTGCGATAAGCCCCGCAATCAGGCCCAAAACAAAAAAAAGAGGGGCTTTGTCCGTCTTTGAATCCAAAAAAGCGCCCAACAAAAGCCCCGCAGCCAACTCCAAGGCCGCCTGGATGCTAAGCCCCCATGCAATCATAGCTTTCCTCGAAAGGAACGCCACGGAGGCCCCTTTGGAGGTGTATACTCAAAAACAACGCCGTCTTTACGGGGTAAACCTAGGCCCCTAGTGCATTCACGTTACCATAGCCTGTATTTTTACGTCAACAGGAGCCAACAACTAGTTGCCCCTAGGCTTTCACGGGGATAAAATGGCGGCTGGAGACACAAAAGAACTGGGAAGGAAAGTGGGAGTTAGAATTACGAAAGTGTACACCCGGTACGGGGATAAGGGTTGGACCAGGCTGGCGGGAGGAAAGAAGGTATCCAAAGACCACAAAAGGGTGGCCGCCTACGGGACGCTAGACGAGCTCAACGGGATTTTAGGCATCGTTCGAGCGTTTTGTTCTGGTCAGGATGAGGGCTTGCAGGCCGAGCTCGTAGAGCTGCTCGTATGGCTTCAAAATGAGCTGTTCGACTTTGGCTCGGACATCGCAACGCCTCCCGAAGGGGCCGAAAATAGAGGCGTAAAGATCTTAGAGTTTCACGTGGAACGGCTCGAAGCCTCGATCGACCGGCTGAATGCCGAACTAAAACCCTTGGATTCGTTCGTGCTTCCTGGCGGGAGCATGGCGGGGGCCTTCTTGCATCAGGCGAGGACGGTGGCGAGAAGGGCCGAAAGGATCCTCGTCGGGCTTTCAAAGGAGGAGCCAGTGAACGAGACGCACCTTAAATACATCAACCGGATGAGCGACCTTCTGTTTGTGATGGCCAGGTGGGCAAACAAAAGGCTTGGCGTTGCGGACGTTCTATGGCAACGAAAAGAAGGCGGTTCGTCTTTTTAGCTAGACGATACAGGTTTGCTTGTAGAGCCCGAAGTTCTCGAGGACGGTTCCGGCGCCCAGGACGACGACAATAAGCGGCGATTTAACCCTTGCCACCTTCAGCCCTGTCGCCTTGTGGATGCGAAGATGCAGGTTTCTAAGGAGCGAACCTCCTCCAGCCAGGACGACGCCGTTCTCCATGATGTCGCCCGCTATCTCGGGTGAGGCGTAAGATAGCCCCTTCAGGACCGATTCGACGATGGCGTTGACCGGGTCTTGAAGCGCTTCGAATATATCCTTGTCCGTAATGCGGAACTCCCTCGGGACCCCCTCGATGACGTCTCTACCGATGGTTGACATCTCGACGGTGTTAGGCAGCTGGACGGCAGAACCCAGCAGGATTTTGAGCTTCTCCGCCTCAAAAATGCCGATTTGGAGGCCGTAGCGCTTTCGGATATAGCGGACGATCGCTTCGTCCATCTCGTCGCCCGCTACCCTGAGTGATTCGCTGTAAACCGTGGAGAACATGGAAATGACGGCGATCTCTGTCGTTCCGCCCCCGATGTCGACGATCATGTGACCCTTGGGCGTATGGACCGGGAGTTTCGCCCCGATCGCTGCGGCCATTGGCTCCTCGATCAGGTGGACCTCTTTGGCGGAAGCCTGCATTGCGGCGTCGATGACTGCCTTCTTTTCGACCTGCGTGGTGCCGGAAGGCACACCGATCACCAGCGTGGGGCGAGTTAAATGAAACCCGTGATTGACCATTTTAATGAAGGTGCGGACCATGAGGTTGGTCTTGTTAAAGTCCGCGATGACGCCGTCTTTCAGGGGGCGGGCCGTTTCGACGTTTGGATGGCTCTTTCCGTAGAGCTTCTTGGCCTCGTTCCCTACGGCAAGAAGCCGAGGGGGTCTCAGCTGAACGGCCACGATGGAAGGTTCGTTCAGCACGATCCCCGAACCTGGCGTGTAGATGAGGGTGTTCGCTGTCCCGAGGTCGATGGCATAGCCATGACGAAAGATTCTGCGTAAAGAGCCTAACATGTTCCTTTTTACACTTTTATTGGCAATACTTTTTTTCATCATACACGATTTTGAACGTGAGCGTGGGGGTGTTGGCCTCTCTTGGGCACTCAAATACTCTGCTTTGCCAAAAAATCTCAATAGCAAGCCTTTTTTCTAGCGTGTCTTTAAGTGAGGCCAAAAGGGGGAGGATCCGTTGACGGTAGAGCTTGTCGAGATTGTCCCTTCCGTCCCTAAAAACGATCGCGAGCTCTTCAAGGCCTAAGCTGAACACGGCCGTTTCTTTGGACTGTAAGGTTCGGACCGTCTGAAAGAAAGCCCTCGTGAACGCAACGACCCGATAGTAGCCGTAAACCCTCGCTAATTCCTTGAGCCCGGTAAGTCGAAGAGTAAGGATTTTAAACGGCCAGCCTTTTTGGAACATGTGCGTCACAAAGGCCTCGAAGGCGAGGGTGTTCAGCAGTTCCGTGTAGGGATCCTTGAGGTGCAACGTTTGCACGAGGTGTATGTCTAGCAGCCTCCTTAAGAACTCCTTGCCCAAGTGAGCGGCAAGAAACATTTCTTTTGGCGGCAGAGGGGATGCCGAGAAGACACCTAGAATGCCTTTCGTTTCCAAAGGGCCGGAAAGAGGAAGAAATAGCGCATACCCGTTTGAAGGCGTCGAAACATCCTCGGCAACGGCTGATGTTTGGGATTGTGATAGGTTCACGTTGACGGGGCAGCCCCTTGAAAGCGCCATGCCTACAAGGGAATGTTCCATGTCAACCGATTCCGGCGAAAACGGGTTTAACCCTCCAAACGTGTACACGTCAGAGTCTAGCTCGGCCAAGACTTTCGAAGGAAGCGTAAAGATGAATCCCGTCCCATCGGGAAGGAAGCCGTCAAACCCGGCCTTGAGCGCGGCTAAGAGCGCAGCCTCGCCGGAGGCCTCTTCGAGCTTTTTTTGAATGTGCGCTAGCAGTTCCAAGTCTACGAGGACGAAACCGTCCGGCTCGCTTGGCCCCTTGGCAGGTTTGGCCTGCAAGAGTTTTGGCAGGAACCGCGTCGCCTGGATGAGGAGCTTTTCTTTGGTCTTATGGATGTCGTACGCCTTGAGCGAGTCTAGGTAGAGCAACCAAAACGGCTCTTTGGCGTTGATGGGGGCTAGCAGGGCCGATTTAATCGTGGGCGCATACTTGTACAGGCGGGTAAACCGCATCAACGCCTCGTCGCCGGCCGTAAAAAAGACCGGCTTGCCCTGCTGCAAGGCGGCGAGGGCAGAGGAAGGAAAGCCTTCAACAACGGCCTTCATGTTGAAATGCGGGGATAGGCTATGGCCGACAAAAGGCGAGAAGCGCGACCCTTCCAGCTTCAGGAGCGCGAGCGTATGTCCGTCCAGGGCGGAGTTGAAAAGCTCCAGGAAGGGTTCGAGCGTCCTGGATAAGGTTGTCCTCATCCTTATGGTGTTATTCCTTGCAACGAAATTTTTCGTTTTTGATCGGCCTAAAAGAGGGCTTCGCCCGCTTTTGCATTCCAGGAGGCCGGTCGTATTGTTATAATAGCATGCGGTCGGGGAAGCCAACCTACCCGTCGGCATTCTTGGCTCGTATTTGGGCGTAGCGGCCGCCCTTAAGCCAAGCAGTCTCATATCCTCACTCAGTGTTGTTTGGCGTTGAATCTCCAAGGTGAAATTCAAAACGGTATGGCGCAATGATTAAGGTATGGGGAAGTTTGGCGCTCAAGGGGGGGTTGCTCCCGTTCGCGGTTTTTACCCTCGCGTTTCTTTTGTACGTTCCGTTCTTGGGACAAAGAGACCTATGGGCTCCCGACGAGCCTAGGTACGCAAGGGTTGCGGCCGAGATGCTCGAGCGCAAGGACTTCACCCTTCCTCGTTGGAACGGCCAGGTATACGCAGAAAAGCCCCCGTTGTTCTTTTGGAGTATCGCCTCGAGCGCGCGCATCCTTGGCGGGCTGAACGAGTTTTCGGCAAGGATACCAGTCGCTCTTTCGGCCTGTTTGCTGGCCGTAATCGTTTTCTTCCTGACGCTCGAGTTCGGCCAACCCTCAAGAGTTGGGATTTTGGCCGCCGTTTGCTTTTTTAGCGTTCAAAAGATCTTTTGGCAGGCACGGTTTGGCCAGATCGAGATGGTTTTAAACATGCTGATGTTTGGAGCCTTTTTGTGCCTTTTGAAGGGCTTGCGAACGAAAAACATCGCGCTTTGGGTTTTAGGAGGCGTGCTTTGTGGCCTGGCGACGCTCACCAAAGGCCCGATCGGGCTCGTGTTTCCAGGGGTCTTCACGTTGTTTGCGCTGATCATCCTCGAAGGTATGGCGTTCCCACGCATTCATTGGTGGCCGATCGCGGCTGTCGCCTACCTTGTTCCTATGTTGCCATGGATGATTTCCGTGCTCGCCGTCGCAGGTCCGGATTATTTAGGCCTTGTATTCCTAAAGCAGAGCTTGGGGAGGTATTTGGATCCATGGCATCACTACAAGCCTTTTTATCACTACCTGCTCGTGTTTATCCCCGGGTTTTTCCCGGCGACAGTCCTGCTTATACCCGGGCTGTTTCGAGGGTTTTGGGGCTCGCTCAAGGAGCACAAAAAGGCGCTGTGGGTTTCTGGTGGGATTGCGCTGTTCGTCCTGCTCTTCTTTTCGTTGAGCAAGGGTAAAAGGGATATTTATATCCTCCCCGCCTACATTGCCCTATGCCCTTTCGTTGCGATCCTCATGGATCAGGCGGCCAAAGAAGCCGACCGTTTTCGCGGGTTCTGGAGGATTGTGTTTTTCTTCCAAACGCTCATGGCATGGCTCCTAGGCCTTGCGGGGGTTGTATTGTTGGTCGATGGCCTCCTTGGGCGGATCCCAAAAAACCCGTACGGGTCTTTTGAGGGCATCGTGTTGCTTTTGGCGGGCGTCTTGTTTGGTCTGAGCTCAAGGCTTAAAACTAGCCCCCCTGTACGTTTTTTGGCCCCATACATCGCCTTTTCTTTCCTGCTGCACGGCTTTATCCTTCCACCGATCGACCGTTACAAGTCTGCCAAGTCCTTCGTCTTGATGCTAAAAAACCGCTTTGGAGGCGATGCGGAACTAGCAAGCTTTGGACCTCCAAACGTAGGGCTATTGTTCTATTATGGCAAGAACATCCCCGTCTTTCGTGATGTCGAGGGCCTTGGGGCGGCGGCCAAAAAAGACGGGCCAACCTATCGCCTTGTGGTCTGCTATGCCTCTGACTTTGAGAAGTTACCCAAGAAGGACGCCTTTATTCCCATTCTAAAAGGACGTATCGGGTCAAAAACTCTAATTGTCGGCCGCTATGGCCTCTAGGACGGCGCAAACGACCTCGTCTACGCCGATCCCGGCCATTAGCGCGTTTTTCTGGGCAAGGGGAAGGTGCTTCATGCGGGAGTCCTTGAGGGCCTCGTGTATGGGCGGAACGAGCACCTTCCCCTTGCCCAAGGGAGCCCATTTTAGGGGAGAATGGGCCTTGAGCGGGGAGAAGAGCCCGACGGTTTTAACGCCGAGCAGGCTCGCTAGGTGAAGAACCCCCGTCGAGGGGGCTACAAGGACACGGAAGCGCTTCAACACCGCGGCAAACTCTGACAGTTCCAGGCCTACGACTTTTACGGCGGGCGTGTCGGACTCGCGCAGAATCGCATCTAGCAGCCCCCCTTCAAGGGCCGAACCGGTCAGGACGGGCACAACGCTCCCTGTCGCCGTAAGGCGCTTCAAGAGCTTTGCGTAGTTAGCAAGCGGCCAGTTGAGGGCGGACCCGCCAAAGCCCGGATGGATTCCGACCAAGGGACGGGAGGTCAAGAGGGAGGGATGTGCTTCAAAAAAGGAATCCGCACCGCTTTTCTGGGATTCCGGGAAGGCCACAGGAAGGGCGTCGAACAGCTCTTTCGGGGAGGCTTCACGGTGGCCCACGAGCCTTTCTAAAAAGGCAAGAGCGAACCTGCTTTCGTGGACTGGCGGATGAGAGCGGCGAAGAGAAACCTTGTTGTTGAACAACAGCCCGCTCGGCTTGTAGGCATAGCCCACCCGCACGGGGATTTGAAGGAAGAACGAGGCAAGGGCGGCTTGAAAGGGCGCATAGACCGCCATGAGCGTATTCAGACGCATTGACCGGAGGCCTTCGAGTAGCTCCAAAAAGGGGCTGTTTCGCCCCATAGGGACCCACGAAACCCCATCGATCGGTACGATCTTTGAAAGCCCCGCAACCTTCGGGTTAACGATCAAAATTACCCCGCAATCAGGAAAAGCACGGCGGGTTGCTAAAACAAGCGGAAGCGTGAGGATCAAGTCGCCCAGCCCGTCGTTTCTAAGGATGCCTATCGCTTTAGACATGGAGCAGGTCGGCTAGGGCGTACCTCGCTTTGAGGGCGGGCCGAAGGGTCCGTATGCTCCAAAGAAGCCGCCTTTTTTGGGGCAGTTCGTTCATGTAGGCTTGGGAGAGCTTTACAAAGAAGGGCAAGGAGAATTCTTTCCCGAGGATTTTATTGGCCGACCTTTCCATCCGAATCAGCCCGTACGCTCTCTTAAGGCTGCAAATCGGCCTTCTGCGGGTTTTTGCCTTGTCGAAATCGACGACGATTACAGAAACGGCGCTCTTTTCCGTTTCTGTACGAACGAGGAAATTGTTTAGGTTGAGGTCTTTGTGCTCTATGCCGGCATCATGCAGACGAACGAGGGCGTTGGCAAGCGCCCGCAAGATTGGGCCCTCTTGGGTGGCGGCGTAGGCTTGGGGTAGGGGGACGAACCCGTTGGCGTAGCGAGTAAGTAGCGCGCCCTTATACAACGGGCCAAACACACGCTTTGTCACTACTCCAACGGGTTCAGGCACGCCAAACCCGAGACGCCCAAGGGTCTTGAGTATGTTGAATTCGTTGTGAAAACGGCTTTTGCCAAAGTAGAGGTCTTGAACGAGCCTCCCAAGTAGCCCTCCCCGTTTGTAAATTTTGATGAATACGGGTGTTTTTTGGCCCGATTCTTCCGCCAAAAAAAATCGCCCCTTTCCTTTTGTGGCAAAAGGCCGAATACCCGCCGGACAAGGCGAGGAAGGCCGATCGAGTAACGCTTCTACCTTGGAGTAAAAGGAAGTCATAGCCGTGTTATTTCGCAACGGCGTCTTCTTGAAGAAGAGCGCGTACCCTTTCGAACACCTCTTCCGGTGAGATGGATCGCATGCAGACGCGGGCTATGCATCCGCGATTCCTACAAGGAGCGCACGGCGCTTTTTTGTATACTACCACCGAATTCTTGCCCATGGGGGCGTTGAGCACAGGCTCGGATGGGCCAAACAGGGCTACTATGCGAACGGCCGTAAGCCCGGCCAGGTGCATAGGTCCCGTGTCCGCCGTAACAAACACGTGGGCGAGAGAAAGCAGCGCCATAAGGCCCTTGAGCGATGTTTGGGGTGCGAGCACGGCCGAACCCCTCGATGCTCTTTCGAGCTCGACGGCCCCCTTAGCCTCTCCAGGCCCGTATACAATGCCGATGTACGCGCCTAGGTCCTCGTGCAGCATGGTCGCAAGCTTGGCATAATACCCCAAAGGCCAAGCTTTGTAACGGCCCCGTTTTGAGACGAACGGGTTGAGGAGTATGACGGGTGTACGCGCTGCCTTTTGCTCGGCAAGCCCATGAAGAAAGGGTGCGAGCCGATCTCGCTCGCTTGCGTCCAAATCGAGTGAAATCGGCATAGCGGGGCGATCGAGCCGGGGCAAGGAAGAGGGGGCGATGCCTAAAGCGAGGTCCAGGTTCCTTTCAGCCCTAGTCTGGCTGCTTGGAGCGGGGGCAATTTGGAGGTTCAAAAAAAAATGGTTGAGCTCTCTTGTAAACTCCTTGGTGAACCCCACCCTTAAAGGTGCCCCGGAGAGCCGTGCAATCAGCCCTGACTTGAGAATCCCGTGCATGTCTACGACAATCTCGAAGCGCTTTTTCCTTAGGTTTTTTACAAAAGTGAGCGTTTCCAAGAAGGTATAGACAGCCCCGAACGGACGTTTTGCGAGCGAGGAAAGCCGCCTTCTCGGAAATAGCAGCACTTCGTCTAAAATGGGACTTTTTTCGAGCAGCTTAAACGAGTCCTCCTCGGTCATGTAGCAGAGCCTGGCTTCGGGCATGGAGGCTTTTAGGAGGGCTATGGCTGGGAATGTCCGGACGACGTCTCCGACAGCGCCAAGCCGGATGACCAGAATGCCCTGCCCTAACGCCTTCTTGTTTCTCATCGCGAACGCCCCATGTTGCGGAGCTGTTTTACTATCTGCTAAGATCCATTTACACGGGTTGAGATTTTTCCCTAACAGGCCTGTCCTTATTGTACGTTGATTTGCGCGGCCTTTAAAAGGAGGGACCGATGGGTCAGGCTGTGCCCCAAGATTTAGATTATCTATGGGTCAACGTAGCCAAGGAGCACGATGTCTACAGGGCAAGGTTCAAGGCGAAGCAGGCCTGCGAAAGCCTTGGGATGGGGTCGTACGAGGTTGCCATCGTCGAAACCAGCGTTTCTGAGCTTGGATGGAACCTCGTGGTGCACGCTAAAGGCGGCATGCTCGGGTTCCGCTCCTTCGAGGATAGTTACCGTGTGGGGGACATCAAAGATGGGGATTTTATTCGCACGCTTCGGTATAAGAACCGAAGCATGATTCTCCATGAAGACAGCGAGATTCAAATCGAGGGGGTCGAGATCGTCAGCGTCGATAGTGGCCCTGGATTCCTGGATATCGAGGCTGTTCTTTCGGAGTCCTACGTCTCCAAAACCGGGCTTGGCCGTGGACTAAAAAGCGTCAAGGGCATGATGGACGAGTTCGCCATTCTATCGTCCCAGGGCAAAGGGGCGCTCATTTGGTGCAGAAAATGGACCAGGATAATTCAGGTCTCTCTTTAATGTCGTGGAGCAAGAATCGGTACATACCAGAGATATCGGGGTTGTCCACCGCGCAAAGAAAGGAGAGCTTCAGAGTGGGGATGACTACCTTATCCACGACTTGGGCGAGAAACTCTTCGTTGCCGTCATAGACGGCCTGGGCCATGGCCCCAAGGCTCACGAGGCTGCCGTAACGATCAAATCCGTCTTTAAAGAACAAATCGAGAAGGGCAACCTAGCCCTACCCATGCTGTTCGATCTTGCCCACAAGCGGGCCGCGGCGACACGCGGGGGAGTGGTGGGAGCGGCGCTCGTCGATTACACAAGGAAGCGCATTTCGTTTTTGGGAGTGGGCAATATCGCGATGAAATGCGTCGGAAAGAATGGCAACGAAAGCCCTTTAAGCGTGGACGGGATTGTCGGCTACACGATGGACCGGAAAAAACTTCAAGACCTCCCGTTCGAAGAGGGGCAAGTTCTTATCATGCATTCGGACGGCGTCTCGGAACGCTACGGAACGGCGTTTGTCCGAGCAAACTCCAGCCTTCCCATGCAGAAACTGGTCCAAAAAATCGTGGATGGCTTCGGCAGGGCCGATAGGGACGACGTTACGTTCTTGGCCATCAAGCTCTAGCGCTCGATCACCTCTGCCCCTTTGGGCGGCCGAAAACGAAACAGGCCGGCGGAAAGCTTTTCGTTCCATTTTAGGTTTGAGAAGCGAATGGCCGTTTGATTCCCAAAATAATCCAGCATGACGATGCCTTGAATCGTGTCCCCGCTGGAGGATAGGTATAAAGTCAGCTTCTTTAGCGGCATGTCTGTAGCGCGTTTTGGGGCAAGCCCAAGCTTGAGTTCGTTTGGCCCTTCATCGAGCGAGACGACCTCGAAAGAGCTTCTTAGGCTCCCGGCGCCCAAAAGCAACGCGAGAGGGGTTTTGTAAAGCGTATCCTCGTTTAGGCTGGTTTTAAGCACTTGCGTTCCGGATTCGGCAGGCTCTAGCATCCATAGCGTGGCTCCATCGCTGACGATGACCTTTTTGGGGTCTGAGTCGTACTCCCATCGCATCTTTCCGGGCAGGTAGAAGAAGAATCGTCCATTCTCTCGAAAATCCCTCTTGCCTTGGCTTACCCTTTTCGTGACCTGCAAAAAGTTTCCTTGAATTGTCCGTATGGTCTTATAGCGTTGTTCCAGCCGTCCGAGCGCACTCTCGAGGCGGTCTATGTCCACTTCCGCCCTTGAAGGGGTATGCAACCCGGGCATGAGTAGGATTAGGAACGATGCGACGACAAAAAAGAAAACTTTACTCCGTTTCATGGTCTACCCCGGCCTTTGCAATCAGAACTTCTCTAGGTTTTCCAGGTTCGGATTCTTTGGAGACGATCCCGTCCAGCTCCATCCGCTCGAGCATTCTTGCCGCGCGGTTGTACCCTATACGCAAATGCCGCTGAATGAGCGACACCGAGGCTTTTCTTAGCCGCGTTACCAGCTCGAGGGCCTCGTCGTAGCGTTCCTCGTGAAGGCCGTTCGTGGACGTGTCCGAATCGTCCGGCCCTTCTAGGAGGGTTCTTCGCTTGATCCGATCGAACAGGCGAAAATCACAAGGGAGCTGATCTCTCCAGTGAACTACCACCCGTTCGATGTCGTTTTCTGGAATATAACAGCCATGGAGCCGGAAGAGGCTCGAGGCGTCTGGCGGAAGAAAGAGCATGTCGCCTTTGCCCAAGAGTGCTTCTGCTCCGATCTGGTCGAGAATCGTGCGGGAATCGGGCCTACTCGCCACCTGCAGCGCTATCCTGCAAGGAAAATTGGCCTTGATGAGCCCCGTGATAATGTCCACGCTCGGCCTCTGCGTAGCCACGATCAAGTGGATCCCGGAGGCCCGAGCCATTTGAGCGAGCCGAATGAGCGGCTCTTCAACGTGTTTGCCCTCGGACATGATCAGGTCGGCAAGCTCATCGATCACGACGACGAGCCTCGGCAAGGGTGCGAATTCGCGCTCTTGGCGGGAAAACTCCCGGGCTATGTCGGAATCAGGGTCGGCACTGCCAAGCCTAAGGACAGACTGGTTGAACGCTTGCAGGTGTTTCGCCTTAAGCAGCTTCAGGAGCTGGTAGCGCTCATCCATTTCCCTCAACAATGCCTTGAGCATGAACACGGCTTCTTTGGGCTCGACAACGACCGGGCTGAACAGGTGCGGCAGCTCCTCGAAATGGGAAAACTCTAGACGCTTCGGGTCAATCAGTACAAGCCTTAGTTCGGCCGGGGAAAGGCGAATCAGGAGGCTCACGACCATCGTGTTGAGCGCGACAGACTTGCCGGACCCGGTAGCCCCGGCTACGAGCAGGTGCGGTGCCTTGGCCAAATCTACAACCACGGAGCGGCCCTGGACGTCCTGGCCGAGCGCCAAGGCTAGGTCGCAGGACGCGTTCAGGAAGGCTTTCGTCATGGCAACGGCCCCGAAATACACGGTTTGCCTTTCGGGGTTTGGTACTTCGATCCCGATCGTCGCCTTTCCCGCCTCCGGCCCTCGGACACGTATTGACCCAACCCTCAGGATTCTGGCGATGTCGGGAGCAAGCCCGGTGATTTTGCTGATTTTCACCCCGGATGGGATTTCTAGCTCGAACACCGTGATGACGGGGCCGACCGTAAAGCCGGACACCCTCGCAGAAATTCCGAAACTCTCGAGCGCGTCTTCGGTAGCGCGGGCGAAGATTTCCATCGTTTCTTGATCCTGGGCCGTCTGCTTCTCTTCCGCGTCTCCAGACGTGAGCAGAAAAGGCGAGGGAGGTTTGGCCTTGGATGGCGCTGGGGCTTTCAGGGGCGAACTTTCCTCGTGGTTCGAAGCCTTCCCGAGGTCCGGTTCCTCGGAGGCTTTGATGAGCTTAAGCTTGGGCGATGGGGCGGGTTCTTGCTCTTCTTTAAGCTTTTGGTCGAAGAGCCTTGCCTCAACAAGGCTTGCATTGGGCGGGCCTTGCGCAAGCACGGTTTTCTCCCGCTCCATCGGCGCAGATGGGAGGCTTTCGGGTTCTATCGGGGCGGCCTTTTTGAGCGCCACGGTAAGGAGTGCGTATCCCCAGGCTAGGCAAGAGAAAAACGCGGCCGCCCCGACAAAGGATTTTGGCGCCAACGAGCCGAGGATCTCTCCAAGGGTAAGGCCGAGCCGGCCGACCGCCGGCTCCTTAAGGCCTATCGTGCTTAAGGCAATCATCAGGCTGATCGATACCGAAAGGGCGGAAAGCAAGAGGGTTGGGGGCGCAAACGGCAACCCAAGCGCCAGGACAAGCAGTGCGATCGGGCCGCCCATCCATCCGAACATTTCCTTCCAAAGCCCGCTCAAGGGTAAGGAAAGGCCGGGGAACGCCCAGCCAATGAACGCATAGGCCCCGATCGAGAGGACGACCGCCTTGACGTGGCGCATTTCAAGTCAACCGTTCAGGACAACGGGAAGGATGAGAGGCCTCTTGTTGAGCGTTTTTTGGAAGAAGCGCTTAAGCTTCTTTCGTACGCTTTCCTTTAGGGAGTCGGGGTCTTTGAAGGCTTGAGGGCCGAGAGATTCTACGGTTTCTTCGAGGATTTTTCTGGCCTTGAGGAGGTGATCCCCGCTGCTTCCGTTCAGAAAACCGCTGGAAACGAGCTCGAAGAGCGTCTCTACTTCCCCAGTTTTGTCGTTAAGGTTAACGAAGACGACCACAATCCCTTCGTTCGAGAGAATCCGCCTTTCTTTGAGCGTCTGCGGGTCGATGTCGGCAAGGAGCTTGCCTACGGCCGGAATCCTGCCTG
The DNA here is from genome assembly GCA_002347965.1 of Nitrospirae bacterium UBA2233. Classification (GTDB taxonomy): domain Bacteria; phylum UBA2233; class UBA2233; order UBA2233; family UBA2233; genus UBA2233. Next base: position 12,621 of record DDYN01000056.1, read on the forward strand.
TCGGTACGGTGCCAAGCTGCTCGGTTCCTTCTTGACTGACCGCGAAGCGCTCGCCGTCGAGCGCGTAGATCAACCGCTCCTTGGGGATTCCCGTCTCGAGCGCAAGCTCCAAGTGCTGCTTGAGGTGGCGAATCTCGCCGTGGATAGGCATGAAGTACCGCGGCTTAACGAGCTCGAGCATCAGCCGTTGATCTTTCCTGGCTCCGTGTCCGGAGGCGTGAATTTTTGCGTCGCGTCCGTAGAACGCGTTAGCGCCCTGAGCGTAAAGGCCGTTGATGACCTCGTACACCTGGCGCTCGTTGCCCGGGATGATCCTGGAGGAGAACACGACAGTATCGCCTTCCTCGATGACGATCGAGCGGTGGGCCTTGTTTGTGATGGCCCGTAGCACGGCCTGAAACTCCCCTTGGGAGCCCGTCACAAGGGCGACCACCTCTTGGGGTTTGAGGGATCGAACCGCGCTTTCATGGACCCACAGTCCTACCGGGAGACGTAAATATCCAAGCTCTACGGCCGTTTGCAGGTTATTCAGCATGCTTCTCCCGGCAACGGCCACTTTTCTGCCGAAACGCTCTGCAAGCTCGAACACCTGTTGAATTCTCGGAATGTGCGAGGAGAACGTCGTAAACACGATCTTGCCCGTTGCCTCCTCGAAAATCTGCTCGAGGGCCGGCAAAACCTCCGCTTCGGACGGAGTGAACCCGTCTACTTCTACGTTTGTCGAGTCGCTAAGCATCAAAAGCACCCCTTCCTCGCCAAGCGCCGCAAACCGCTCCTTGTCGAAAGGAGGCCCTTGTGTTTTGAAGTCAGACGTGTGTACTACCATGCCGGCCGGGGTTTTGATGGCCAACGCAAGCGAACCGACGATCGAGTGGGCGACAGAGACAAACTCGATGTCAAACGGGCCGACTTGAACCTTGTCTCCGGCGTTCACCCTCTTTAAGAGCCCTTGAGGGGTTGCGTTATGCTCTTTGAGCCTGCTTGTGATCAAGGCCAGCGTGAAGTCCGTCCCGTAGACAGGGACGCCAAGCTCCCTGAAAAAATAAGGAATTGCACCTATATGGTCTTCGTGCCCGTGCGTGGCCATGATCGCCAGCAGTTTCGGGCCGTCTTTGAGCAGGTATTGCGGGTCCGGCAGGTAGGCGTCTATACCGTAGCAGGGTTCGCTCGAGAACATCTGGCCGAAATCGATCAGCACGGCCTCCCCTTTGTACTCGAGCACCAAGGCGTTAATCCCGATCTCGCCAACCCCCCCCAACGGGGTAACAATGACACGTTCCATTACGCGCTAGAGCGGCTCTCCCGCGAAAGTTTTAACATGAATTTCATAATACCAACGAATACGGGGGCTAGGCAACCAAGGCGCTGTCCGACTCGCGATCGGACGACAATGTCTAACGCTTTGCTGCAGACAACAGGGCAGTTTTCCGGTATTTGTCTTGATGGTATAATCAGGTTCCCTTGCATGTTTTACCTATTAAGCCGACCTGTCAAAAGGAGTACGCATGCAAAAAAAAGAACGCGCGCAGACAAGCTTTCTTCTGGCCGCACTGGCGGGACTCCTTTTTGGCTACGATACGGGCGTGATTTCTGGAGCGCTGTTGTTTATCAAGCGGGAGTTCGTCGTAGGCCCGCTCTTTGAAGGGGTGATCGTTGCCGCGGTTTTGCTTGGCTGCCTTTTGGGCGTCTCCGTCGGAACGCCGTTGGCGCAGAGGTTCGGCAGGAGGGCCACGCTGTTCCTTAGCGCCGTCGTGTTCATCGTGGGGACGATTGCTTGCACGTTTGCCCTGGATATTGCCTGGCTGATTGCCGCTCGGTTGATTTTAGGGCTTGCAATCGGGGTATCTTCAATGTGTGCCCCCGTTTACCTGGCCGAGCTTGCGCCGGCGGGTGCCAGGGGAAGGCTCGTCACGCTCTTTCAGCTTTGCGTTACCTTGGGAATCCTTACGGCGTACCTCGTCGACTTGCTGCTAGCACCCCATTGGCGGGGCATGTTTTTTGTGGGTATTGTTCCCGCCATGATCTTACTGATTGGCATTTTGCCCAGCCCAGAGAGCCCTAGGTGGCTTCTGTCCAAAGGGAAGGAGGACGAGGCCTGGGAGGTGTTGCTGCGCGTCCGGAGCACAAAGCAAGAGGCAAAAAGAGAGCTGGCCGACATCAAAGAAAGCCTGACACACCAGCAAGGGGGGCTTGGAACGCTCCTTAGGACCCATATTCGGGTGGCGCTGGCAATCGGCGTCCTTTTGGCCTTTTTCCAGCAAGTGACCGGGATTAACGCCGTGATTTACTTTGCGCCGTCGATTTTCAAGGCCGCCGGGTTTGGGTCGGACCTTGGCGCGCTTCTTGCGACCGTCGGGGTGGGGGTGATCAACGTCCTGGCCACTATCGCCGCGCTTTACGCCATCGACCGGCTGGGTCGGCGCTACCTTTTGCTGCTCGGTCTTTCCGGGATGATAGCGACGTTGAGCGCGCTTGCTGTTGGGTTTTGGGTAGGCCAAGGAAGGTTTCTCGCCCCGTTGACGGTTGCAAGCGTTCTCATGTACATCATGTTCTTCGCGATTGGCTTAGGGCCGGGCTTTTGGCTTCTGGCCGCAGAAATCTTCCCCCTGGAAGTGCGTTCGCTAGGCATGGGCGTGGCTACGCTGGCCAACTGGGGCTCGAACCTCGTGGTGTCGCTTACCTTCCCGATGCTGCTCCATTCCTTAGGCGGAGCGGGTGTCTTTTCTCTCTACGCGCTTTTCTCTGTCGTTGCCTGGGTGTTCATCAAGGGCTACGTTCCGGAGACGAAAGGAAAGACGCTCGAAGAAATCGAGGCTTACTGGCTGGAGTTCAATTGGCATACGAAGCCTTCGGATAAACGCGCGGTTTAGATTTCCTTGGAGCGATACCGGCTGCGAGGTTCGTGGTTGAGGGCTGCCAAGGCTTAGGCGCGGCAGTGTCCCGTCTAAGCGCCCTGCTCTCTGTAAGTACCGAATACGGCCCTTAGGGTATCCGAAATCTCGCCCACGGAGGCGTAGGCCTCTACCGCCTCGAGGATCGAAGGCATAAGGTTTTCGCCCGCCCTGGCCGCCTTGGAGAGCCTATCTAAGGCCTCCAAAGCCTTAGAGTTTCCCCTTGATGCCTTGATTCGCGAAAGATTTTCGATTTGTCCGCGTTCGAGCTCGGGGTCTACCCGAAAGACGGCGATTTTTAGGTCTTCCTCTTCCTCGAAGGCGTTCAAGCCCACGACGATCTCGCGCTTTTCTTCGAGGGCCCTTTGGTAGGCATACGCGCTTTCCTCGATTTTTCGCTTGATGAACCCGGTCTCGATGCACTCAAGGACCGAGCCCCTCTCTTCGACCTCCACCATCAAATTCCTTGTCTTGTGCTCGAGCGCATCCGTGAGCGCCTCGATGGCGAAGCTTCCGCCAAATGGGTCGATCGTGTCCGTCAGGTGGGCTTCGTTCGCGATCACCTGCTGGGTGCGCAGCGCAAGCTTGGCGGAAGCCTCGCTTGGCAACCCTAGCGCCTCGTCCATGGAGTTCGTGTGGAGCGACTGACATCCCCCCAACACGGCCGCGAGCGCCTGGATCGCGATGCGGACGACGTTGTTCTCGATCTGCTTGGCCGTAAGCGTGGAACCCGCCGTTTGCACATGGAAGCGCATCATGAGCGAACGGGGGTCTTTGGGTGCGTAGCGCTCCTTTATGAGCCTCGCCCATAGACGCCTTGCAGCCCTGAACTTGGCAATTTCCTCCAAGAGGGCGTTGTGCGCGTTGAAGAAAAACGAAAGCCTCGGGGCGAACGAGTCGATCGTAAGGCCCGCCTGAATCGCCGCCTCGACGTAGGCCAGGCCGTTTAACAGCGTGTAGGCGATCTCCTGCGCGGCCGTGGAACCGGCCTCCCTGATGTGGTAGCCGGAAATGGAGATCGTGTTGAATTTTGGGCAGGTGTTTTTGGCGAACGCGAAGATGTCAGTGATGATTTTAAGCGAGGGCTTGGGCGGGAAGATGTAGGTCCCGCGCGCGACATACTCCTTAAGGATGTCGTTTTGAATCGTGCCCTGAAGGCGCTCGGTCGCAATCCCCTGCTTCTTGCCTACGGCGATGTACATGGCGAGCAGTATGGCCGCCGTGGCGTTGATCGTCA
>DDYN01000056.1:16816-19088 GCA_002347965.1 Nitrospirae bacterium UBA2233
TACATCGTGGGGTATACCCCCCTAGTGAACGGGAACTCGCCCGGGAAGCCAATGTCTTCGAGGTAGGGCTTGTTCAGCGTGTCGAGCGGCGTGTAGAGCGGCTCGATGGGCAAAGAGCTTGCCTCGAAGCGCGCCTGTCGCTCCTTGGGCGCCCCTGCCGTGGTTTCGTAACGGTCCTTGGCCTCTTGGAGCTTGCTTGGGTCTTCTTTCCAGTATGCTGCCATCGTGTTGCTGCCCTTCAGGATGAGACGGCTGCCTGGCCGATTGTGATGAGGGGGGCCTTGCCCTCGAGGGCCTGGCCTTCCTGGGCGAAAATTTTTAAAACTACTCCTTCAATCGGACTCTTAAGCTCGTTTTCCATCTTCATCGCCTCGATGACGGCGAGCCCTTGGCCTTTTTCTACCTTCTCGCCCTCGGCGACCAAGACGGCAACGACCTTTCCGGGCATGGGGGCCGTAACCGTAACCTCCCCCTCTTGTGCGGCCGCTCCTTCTTTGGCTCGCTGTAACAACGCTTCGCGCTCGTCCAGCACGGACACAATCAAGGGCTCATTTCCGAAATGCAGTTCAATGTCGCCGTTTTGAACATCGCAGTCGAACTCGTAGACCCTTGTTCCCACGATCACGCTGAAGCAGTTGGGCTCTACTCTGTGGGCATCGAGCTCGATTGTTCGTCCGTCTTCGAACCGGACGATAACACTGGCCAGCCCTAACCCGGGCTTTTCGACCTCCAGGCGTTGTTTAAGCGCGTTGAGCCGAACTATGTACCCCATGGCTAGCGTAGAGCCTTCCAGGGGGTGTAGCGCCAAAACGAGGCCTGGGCGCCAGCGGCTCGGCGTTGTCCAAGCCCTCTTTGGAGCTGTTCCTGACGAAACCTTACCGTGGCCGCCGTGGCCAGGATCACGTCCTCGGGAGGTAGCTCTTTCATGGACCCTTCTTTGAGCTCAGGCCAGTGGATATCCAGGAAGCGGGTGTCGTAATCGCCCGCTTGAAAGGCTTTGGATTGGATGACGTCCAACAGAAACGAGACGTTCGAGCGGATTCCGCGGATTTTGAGTTCGCCAAGCGCGCGCACCATACGTTTCATCGCTAGCGGCCGGGATTCGTCCCAGACGATGAGCTTGGCGATGATTGGGTCGTAATAGATGGGCACTTTGGCGCCCTCGAACACGCCGGAGTCCAGCCGGACGAACGGGCCTCCGGGTACGCTGAACGAGCGGATGAGCCCGGGCGAGGGCAGAAAGCCGTTGTCCGGGTCTTCGGCGTAGATTCGGCACTCGATCGCGTGGCCCTTACCCTTGATGTTAGACTGATCGAGGCTCAAGCGCTCCCCCCTGGCGATTGCAACCTGCATACGAACAAGGTCAACCCCGAGGATCGCTTCGGTGATGGGGTGCTCGACCTGAAGCCGGGTGTTCATCTCGAGGAAGTAGAAGTTACGGTTTTCGTCCACGAGGCACTCGATCGTACCCGCGCCCTCGTAGCCCACGGCCTTGGCCGCGCGCACGGCCATCTCTCCCATCCTCTCGCGCATCGTATCGTCGAGCACTACGCTCGGGGTTTCTTCGATGACTTTCTGGTGGCGGCGTTGCATCGAGCACTCTCTCTCGAGCAAGTGGAACGTGTTGCCGAACGTGTCCGCAATGACTTGGATTTCAATATGTCTCGGCTTGGAAACGAGCTTCTCAAGGTAAACATCGCCATCGCCGAATGCCTGCAAGGCCTCCGAGGCGGCCGACCGGAACGCCGAGGCCAGGTCATTCAAGCCTCCGGCTATGCGCATGCCTTTTCCGCCCCCGCCTGCCTTAGCCTTGATGAGCAGAGGGTATCCCGTCTTCTCTGCGAGACGATGAACCTCCTCAAGCGTCCGGACGGGTTCGAGCGTCCCGGGAATGACGGGTACCCCGGCATTCGTCATTAACTGCCTGGCTGTCGTTTTATGGCCCATCTTGCGGATTGCCTCCGGCTTTGGCCCGATAAACACGATTCCTTCTTCTTCTAAGCGCTCCGCGAACTCCGGGTTTTCCGCCAAGAACCCGTAGCCCGGGTGAATGGCCTGCACTTTTGTTTTTCTGGCCGCCGCCAGGATCTTTTCTACGTCCAAGTAGGTTTCCCTAGAGGTCGTTCCTCCAAGCCCTACCGCCTCGTCGGCCATGCGCACGTGCAGGCTGTGCCTGTCGGGCTCGGAGAAGACGGCCACGGAGGCGACCCCCATCTCTTTGAGCGTTCGGATGATTCGCGCGGCTATCTCGCCACGGTTCGCAATCAAGACT
>DDYN01000003.1 GCA_002347965.1 Nitrospirae bacterium UBA2233
CCGTATTCATCTTGGCGTGGCGGACGTGGTAGGGTTGGCGCTCGAGAACAACCTCGGGCTTCAGGTGGGACGGTATGACCCAATGATCCAGAAGACCAGGATCTCGTTTGAAAAGGGAATCTTTGACCCGACCGCGTTTGGGCAGGCAAACTTCGACAACAACAAATTCCCGACCTCTACGACGATTGCCGGCACGAGGATGGAGACCCTAGGGGTAAGCGTAGGCTTAAGGCAGCGAATCCCCGTGGGCGGGCAGCTCGAGTTCCGGTTCGACAACACCCGAACGCTTACGAATGCGCCCGTTTCATTCCTTAACCCAGAATACCGGGCGATAACTCGGCTTAGCCTTACTCAGCCTCTTTTAAAAGGTTTTGGCATTGATGTGACGCGCTCTCGGATCACGCTTGCGGAGATCCAGGCAGAGATCGAGGATTTAAACCTCAAGCAGCGCGCCATCCAGGTGGCCGAACAGACCGAAAAGGCCTATTGGGACTTGGTTTTGGCCTACGCCCAGCTCGATGAGGCTAAAGAATCCAGGGAGCGGGCAAGGATGCTTTTGGAGGAAAACCGAAACAGGGTCCGTTTGGGACAGCTTCCAGAAGTCGAGGTGGTCCAGGCCGAAGCCGAGGTGGCCGCAAGGGAGAGCAACATAATCGCGGCCAAAAAGCAGATCAAAGACATGGACGAGCAGCTCAAGATGATGCTTAACCTGCCTCCGGGCGCCGCGTTGTGGGAGAAATTGGTCTTCCCTGTGGACAAGCCAAGACTTATGGACGTTGACCTGTCGTTTCTTCGATCGGTCCAGGTGGCGCTCGAGAAGCGGGTGGAGGTCGTTACGAACGAGCTAAACCTAAAGGGCGGCTACGTGGCCCGAAAGGTTGCAAAGAACGCGACATTGCCCGCATTGAACCTCCAGGCGAGCTACTCCCTGCAGGGGCTCTCCGGCAACCAGCGGATGGGCGACGTCTTGGGGTTCGGCGGGTTAGGAGGCTTTCAGAACTTGCCGCAGCGTTTTCAGGGAGGCTACAACCAAAGCTTGGACGTTCTAGGGAGCGCGGATTTTCCAGAATGGGTGGTTGGCCTTCAGTTTGAGTACCCCATCGGGAACAGGGCCGCCAAGGCAGACTTGGCCCAGGCAGACTTACGAATCAAACAGTCGGTCGCCCAGCAGGCGCAAATCCAGCAGCAGGTGGCGACAGAGCTCAGAGAAATTATCCGAAGGGTAGAGAGCTCGAAAGACCAGGTCGAGGCGGCAACCGTATCGGTGGCCTTAAGCGAGCGGCGACTTGCCGAGGAAGAGCGAAAGCTACACTACGGCCTTTCTACGTCCTTCGATGTGTTGCAGATGCAAGAGCGTCTGATTGCCCAGAAATCCCAGCTATCCCAGGCTCAGAACCAGTACATGCGCGCGCTCGTAGATTTCGACAAGGCCAAGGGAATCCTTCTCGGTTCCAGACTTTCAAAGCTTACAAGCCAGGAAAATTAGGGGCAATCGTCCGGAGGATAGGCAGGCTTGACGGCCTAAAAGAGCTTGTATATAATAACATACATATACATCTTCAACATCTTCAATCCACCATTTTTCAGGAGGTGCCTTGATGAAAATTACGTTAAAAACCTTAGGGCTTGGCTTAGGCGCGGCTGTTCTTGCAGTTAGCCCCTTGGCCGCAATGCCCCAGTTCTGCCCTAACGCCAAGCCGGGTTGCAGCGGGACGTGCCATGGCGATGAAAACTTAGCAAAGTGCCCCCCTACTACTAAAAGTACGAGCCAGAAGCCATCGTCGAAGCTTTTAGAGGGCTTTACCGGGCTTGAGAGTCTTACCAAGAATTAACCGTTTTCTTGGTTGTGCAAAAAAGCCCCGGTAGCCCCGGGGCTTTTTTGTTTGTGTGTCGGCTTTGAGGGTGGCTGCCTAGCCTTGGAATCGTGGGGGTCGGCCCACGCGATTGGCAAGATATTCGCCCGAGCAAACAATGAGCTTGTCAAACTTGTCCCGCGACAAAAGAAAAAAGCCCCTTGCCCGCCAGGGGGTGGAAAAGTCTTGTTTCGTTTGTTCCCAGCTTTAATCAAGGGCGGTAGCGAACGTCCGGGGGCCGGACACGAAGGGGTGGTATGCGAGGCGCTTGCACTGCGGGCGGCCTCATGGCGGGAGGATGGAACCTAGGTGAGGGCGTTCTCGATTTGGGGATGGGCTGCTCGTGTATCACGGGCGGACGAACGGGCGTTTGCCGAAGACCCGGCCTTTGCGCCTTAGGAGTAGAAAGGGTTGGGGCGGTTGCCCCAGGGGGCGGTTGTGCGTGAGGCCTCGGTAGAGAAGGTGCCCTAAGTGCCGGAGGGGAGGGTTTTGGAGCATGCAAGCCGGGCGAAGGGACGCTTGGAGAGTGGGGTTGAGGAGCCGTAACCCCTGGAAGAGCAGGGTGTGGGACGTTTATGGTTGGAGGCCTAGGCTGCGGGGCCCGGAGCGTTTGTGCCCCAAGAGTGCAGGGGGCAAGTAGGCCGCTCAAAAAAAGCATGGGCACCAAAGGCCCCGCCCTTCGAAGGTTCATGTGAACACGACGCCCGCGTAGGCCACCACCTCTTCGGTGTTTTTCGTGGCATCTGCCGAGGTGGCGTAGGCCATGAGCGTCGCTTTGACCGGCCAGAACGCCTCGAGCGCAAACAAAAGGGCGGTGGTCGGGATAAACCCGCACATCGTAAGGTCGTTCGCCAAAACCGTATCGTAAAGCCCTTCTGCGTCCAGCCGGAGGATGGGCTCCAACGAGAGGGAATCCAGGCGTTTGGCCTCTTCCTCGCTCACGTAATGGCTCATGTCCGAGCTCACCACAATCATCGCCCCTCCCTCGGCCTCTTTGAGCGTCTTGGCCAAGGCTTTCCCTAGCATTCTTAACTCGGGCTTGCTAAGGATAGAAAGGCAAAGCGCCACGATTTCGATTTTTGGATGGAAGTAGGCAAGAATGGGCAGCTCGACCTCCAAGGAGTGTTCTTTGAGATGGGCCGTGTCGTCAAGCTCGATCAGCGGGCACGCTTCGAGCAAAAGCCTCCTTAAGGGCTCCGAGCATAAAACGTCGCCAAAGGGCGTTTCCCAGGCATCGACGCTCGAGAGGGCAATGTTTTTCCCTAGGCCCGTGTGGTTTGGCCCAAGAAGGACGGCATGCTTGGGAATTCGGCAGACCCCGAGCGTTTGCAGGGCGACCCGGCCAGAGTAGGCATATCCGGCATGCGGAACGATCGCCCCTTTGGCCGGAACCGAACCTAAGCCCTCAAGACCCTGCAACGTCTCCTTAAAAAAGGCTTCCAGCTTGAGTGTCGATCCAGGATAGAACATCCCTGAAAACTGAGCCTTCCGGACCCTTGCCACGGCAGAATGTCCCCTAGTTCGCCCCCATTTTGAGCCGCTTGGTCGTTGTTTGCACGAATTTAGGCAAAGCTTTCTTCGTGCATCTCCACCGCCGATAAGTCCTGCGATTGAATGCCCTGGAAAAGTGCCTCAACCTGCGGCAGGACGTTGGTCGCAAAATAGCGCGCCGAGAGTAGCTTGCCCTGGTAGAAGGCGGCCTCTTTATCCTCGCCGACTTCGAGCGCCTTACCTGCAGACCTTGCTTCTTCAAGCTTTTTGGCTGCCACAGCAGCCTCCCACGTCAAAAGCCAAGCGCACACGACAGTCCCGAGCATCCTTGAGAATGGATGCGCGTAGCTCAACGGAACGACGAGCCTTCCTTCGGCGGAGGCCTGCATGAATATGAAGGCCGACTCCTCGATGCGGCCTAGCGCTTTGCGTACAGCCTTCGCAATCTCGCCCGTTGCAGGGGTTTCCTCGAGCTCGCCCAGGCTTTGCCCGATGTGTTCAAGGAACCCCCTGAAGTATGCGCCGGATTTCATCGCAAGCTTCCTTCCGACCAAATCGAGCGCCTGGATGCCGTTCGTCCCCTCGTAGATCGGCGCGATTCTTGCGTCCCTCAAAAACTGCTCCGCGGGGTAATCCTGGGTATACCCGGCCCCGCCGTACACCTGGACCGCCATGTCGGCCACCTGGAAGCCGGCTTCAGAGGCGAACGCCTTGCATACAGGGGTTAGGATTTCAACCAGCCCCCGCCAAGACTCCCCTTCTTCTTCGTTCGCGGCCGTTTCCCACTTATCGAGGCAGAAGTACGTGAAGTACAGCAGCGCACGGATAGCCTCGGCGTGGGATTTCATCCAGATGAGCATCCGCCGGACGTCGGGGTGTTCGATGATCGGGGCGCGAGGGGCGGTCGGGTCTTTGAAGCGCTCGATCGAGGTCCCTTGAAGGCGTTCCTTGGCGTACTGAAGCGCGTGAAGATAGGCGGCGGAAGCGCTGGCAACGCCCTGCATCCCGACGCCTAGCCTTGCGCCGTTCATCATCAAGAACATGATTTTCATGCCTTCGCGCTCGTTGCCCAAAAGTTCGGCGTAACACTCGTCGTTATCGCCAAAATTGATCAGACAGGTCGAGCTGCCGTGGATGCCGAGCTTTTCTTCGATCTTGCCTATTTCGAAGTCGTTTCGCCTGCCCAAGGTTCCGTCTTTATTGACGAGAAATTTGGGCACCAGGAACAGCGAAATGCCCTTCGTGCCGGCGGGATCGCCCTCGATCCTCGCGAGCACGGGATGGATGATGTTTTCTGTTAAATCTTGGTCTCCGCCCGAGATGAACACCTTCGTGCCCTTGATTCGGAACGTCCCGTCGGGCTGGCGGACGGCTTTGGTCGTGAGGGCCCCTACGTCCGACCCAGCCTGCGGCTCGGTCAAACACATCGTTCCGCCCCATTTGCCAGAAACCATACCGGGAAGGTATTTGCTCTTCTGCTCCTCGGAGCCGAAGCCATCGATGAGATGGGCTGCGCCTTGGGTAAGGTCTGGGTAGCTAAGGAATGCGAAGTTGTGGGAAAACCACTCTCGCGCGGCGGCGCCCAAAATTCTCGGAAACCCCTGACCGCCTACCTCTTTGCTTATGTCCACGCTGTTCCAGGCACCCTCGCAGTAGGCCCTGTAGCACGCATGGAAAGCCTTGGGGATGTAGACCTGCCCGTTTTCCAGGCGGCAGCCCTCCTTGTCTCCTACGTTAAGCGTAGGGTAAATGACCTCTGTGGCCAGCTTTTGCGCCTCATCTAAGACCATCGAGGCGACATCTTCCGAAAACTCGGAGAACTTCGGATGAGAGAACAGGGACTGAACGTTCAAAACCTCAAAGAGAAGGAAGCGTTGATCTCTTTCTTGGACGATGAAATTCGGCATAATTGCTCCTCGCTAGGATCAAGGTAAACTATTCAATGTGCTAAAAAGTGTCTAGCAGTATACACGATATTCGGGCATCCTGGGAAGGGGTTTTTTGTTATGGCCTTCCAAGGCCGCATCTGCTGCTTAGCCACGGTGTCCGAGCAAAGAAGAAAGAATTAAAAGGCTCTATTATAAGCTGCAAGGAGGTGGTATTCTTAAACATTAGGTGCCTAGGGGGTGCCTTTATCTAAATTTTAGGCGAAAATACCGTGTCAACGACAGCAAAGAGGTAAACAAGAGATATATTTATGGAACACGAGACATACCTTGGTCATTGCAGTAGGACCCTTACTTGGCTTTGCCAGTTCTTGCGCGACGCCAAACCCTCGGACTTGTCAGAGCAGCTCGCAACAAAATGGGCACAAAACCTTTTGGCTTACTGGCCCTTCGAGGACTTAGGCGTTTGGCTGTCCCATTCTTCTTCCCATTCTTTTGCGAGCGCCTTTTTTCGCGGGGAACGCCTCAAGCCTTCCTCTTTGTTGGAGCTTTCTTCCGAAGGGGTACTGACGAACGCCCTCCGAACGGGAGTTGCCGTCGTTGCCGAGCCCGAGGAGTCTTTGCCCGTCATGTTTGAAGATGGCGTATTTCCAGTTCGAGTTCTGCTCGTGCCGCTTCGGGGGGTGAGCAGGGTGAAGCTGGGGGTTGTCGTGGCGACGTTCAACCCGGAGACCATCCCGGGGGGCGAGTTTGGGGCGCTGGAGTTCTTAAAGGCGGCCGTGATGATTCTGGGAACTCTCTTGGAGAAGTTCGCGGAACAAAACCTACGCCTCGAATCGCTCAAGGCACAACTGAAGTCTTTGGGCGGAATACTTTGCAATCGCAATGCCGCTATGGAGCCGTTTTTGCCGGACTCCTGCATCGTGCAGAAGCTTGCCTCCTCGGGTTTGCCCGTCTTGATTGTGGGAGAGAGCGGCACAGGAAAGACGACGCTTGCAAGAAGGCTGCATGAGCTAAGCCAAAGGAAAGATGACCCGTTTATTGTTGTCGACGTAGAGAGTCTTCCTCCGGAGGACGTCGAGGAAGAGCTTTTTGGCTCCGAAGGAGATCCTCTAAGGTATGGTAAGCTTGAACTTGCCCGCGGGGGGACGCTGGTACTTGAAGGGCTAGGAGCCCTCCCTTTGGGTGTTCAGTCCAAGCTTGTTGACTTTTTGGAGAACAAGCGTTTTGCCAAGAAAGACGGGCGAGATGTGCTGGATGCCGATGTACGCATCGTGGGGACTGCGGAGCATGACTTAGAGCAAGACTTTAAGGAGGGACGCATCCGCCCGGAGCTGTATTACAGGCTGAGCGCGGCGAAGCTTCACCTGTCGCCACTTCGGGAAAAAAAGAGCGAAGTGGGGCGGCTCGTGGAGGGTATCGTGCAGTCCCTCTCGGAGCGGTACGGCCAAGAAAAGCGCCCGAGCAGGGAACTGCTCGCCTTCGTGGCCAGGTGCCCTTGGCCAGGCAATTTGCGGCAGCTTCATGCTGCCCTAGAGTATGCCTTTGTCATGGCCGATGAGGCGGTAGAGGTCGGGCATCTCCCTGTCGAGATTCAGGAGGCTTCCCAGGGAAAGAAACGTGGCAGGCGGGAGCAGGTGTTCATGGGCGCAAGAAGGGTCGAGGATAAGGATTTTGGCGAGATCAACCGCGTCCTTGCCCGGAACCGCTGGGTGCTGAGCAAGGCTGCCAGGGAACTCGGGATAACAAGGAGGCAGCTAGAGTACCGGGTAAAGAAGTTTAACCTCTGGCCCAAGGAGGAGGGCTGAACTGAACGTACCGTCTGCCGTGGAAGCGCGTGCGCCCTGGGTCGAATCCCCAAGAAGGCCTGCCTTTACGCTGGTTGAGCGCGTTGGGCCGGGTTCTTTCATCACGCACGCCCCGAGGCGATTTTGGAAGGGCAAGCCTGACCAGGGCCACCATTGCTGGGTTTGCGCGGTCTTTGCTGGAGAGGGTTTGAATCAAAACGGTCTCGTGGACATTGCCCCGATTAAACTGGCGCTAAGCTCGGTCGTTGCCAAAATCGAAGCCGTCTCACGTTCTTTAAGCCCTTGGGTTCGCTTAACGACGCCTAAAGATAGGCGCTCCAAAAGGTTTTGTTCGTAGGCCGTTCTTTCGATGGCAAAAGCGAGCGCCTTAGGTCGCCATGTGGGACATCGCCATAAAGGCGGACCATTCCTCGGAGACCGTACTTGGAGATTTTCAGCAGCGTGCTGGCCCGTCCTCCTCAGGAAATCCACGAGCTTTTTTTGTAAAGATGACCGCCCGTAAGCCGGCGGATGTCCCACGCGACGATTTTGGCAACCACATACCGCAGCCGCCTTGATTGATCCTCATGTTTTTAATAGATTAAAATGGTATCACACCGGGTTTTGTGTGGGTATTTCATGAATAAGAGGGGGAAGACGTGGAACAGGCAGATATTAAAGCGACGGTTAAAAGTTTCTACGCGGGCGTTGCCAAAGAACGGCAAACAACCTGCTGCAAATCAAAACAAAACCCTTACGGCGAACAGGAGGATATTGTCCGGGAGCTTAACCTGGGCGTGAGCTGCGGCAACCCCGTTGCGCTGTCTAGCTTGCAGGCCGGAGAGGTCGTACTAGACCTGGGCTCTGGCGGCGGGTTGGATTGCTTCCTGGCTGCCGAGCGCGTAGGAGAGCATGGCCTCGTGATCGGGGTAGACATGACCCCGGAGATGATCTCCAAGGCGAACGGGAACAAGGCCAAGCTTGGCGTGGCCAACGTAGAGTTTCGCCTTGGAGAGATTGAGCGCCTTCCAGTGGATAGTTCGAGCGTCGATGTCGTGATATCGAACTGCGTCCTCAACCTCGTTCCGGACAAGCTTGCCGCGTTCAAAGAGATACACCGCGTGCTCAAGCCCGAAGGAAGGGCTTGCATTTCGGATGTCGTGCTGCTTTCTCCCTTGCCCGAAGACGTCCAAAAAGACCCCGAAGCCTGGGCTGGATGCATCGCCGGCGCGCTCCCGAAAGAAACCTACGTCGAGCTTGCCCGAGAGGCCGGGTTTTCAAGGATCGAGGTGATGAGCGAGACTTCATTCGGAAAAGAGGGGATGGACGAACGTCTGAAGGGAAAGCTCCAGAGCCTGTCTTACGTGCTGCGAAAATAAGGAGTCAACTACCCCGCCCTTAAGGGTGGAGCTTGTAAAAGCTCTGGTTGACAAGGGGGCAGAAATGCAGCAGTTACGGAAGAGACGGCTAACCCACACGCACCACGAATATTCCGCACGTCCGTGGCAACTGTGGCCCGGTATTAAACA
>DDYN01000030.1:0-10194 GCA_002347965.1 Nitrospirae bacterium UBA2233
TTCGCGGACGAAGAGGACGCTGTGATCTTAGAGTTGGGAATTCAGCATGAGCAGCAGCACCAGGAACTCTTGTTGACCGACATCCTTCACATTTTTTCCAAAAACCCCCTCGCCCTTGTATATAAGGAGGCTTGCCTGCCGCGAGCCAACGAGCCGTCGGTTCTTTCGATGCTCCCCTTCGAGGGCGGCGTTCGTCGCGTGGGGTATGCACGTAAGGGGTTTGCCTTTGATAATGAGCAGCCTTGCCACGAGGTGCTTCTTGCCCCTTACAGGCTTGCGAATCGGCTGGTGAGTGCGGGTGAGTATCTGGACTTTATGGAGGATGGAGCCTACGACGACCCGCTCTTATGGCTCTCGGACGGCTGGGACTGGCTCAAGAAAACGGGGGTGCGGGCGCCTTTATACTGGGCACGCCTTCCTGAGGGCGGTTATGAGGTCATGACGCTGCATGGAAGGGTTCAGTTGGATCTTCATCGGCCCGTTTGCCATGTGAGCTACTACGAGGCCGACGCTTTCGCTAGGTGGATGGGTAAGCGTTTGCCGACGGAGTTTGAGTGGGAAGTGGCGGCGGCCGAGCTCCATCCATCGGGCCATTTCATGGAAGAAGGGGTTTACGTCCCTTTCGCCTCTGCCGTCTCGAAGGAGGAGCTTGGCCAGGCCTTCGGGGATTGTTGGGAATGGACCTCGAGCCCTTATGTTCCCTACCCCCGCTTTCGTCCGTTCTCTGGAGCGGCTGGCGAGTACAACGGCAAGTTTATGGTGAACCAGCTTGTCCTGAAAGGGGGTTCTCTGGTGACGCCAAAGGACCATATCAGGGCGAGCTATCGCAACTTTTTCCCGGCGGAAACGTGCTGGCAGTTCTCGGGGATCCGCCTGGCGGATGAGGGTGCTGCATCTCAGGTTGAAGTCAGCCCCTAAAAGCAAGGAGGTTGTATCGTGCCGGAGAGGTTGAAGTCTGTCCGCTTCCACGAGGTTGCATCCACCGGAGCGCCCTTCAAAGAGGACGTAGTTCGCGGTCTTTTGGCCTCCCCAAAATCGATATCCTGCAAGTGGCTATACGATGAAGAAGGCTCTCGGCTGTTTGAAGAAATTTGCAAGCTGCCCGAGTACTACCTGACCAGGACCGAAAACGAGCTTCTTTGGTCTATCGGGAAGGAAAGAAGCCCCCTGGCCGGAACGATCATCGAGTACGGGAGCGGTCACAGCGAAAAAGTGCGGGCCCTCTTGGAAGGCGTTCAGGCCTACGTTGCCATCGATATCGCAAGTGTC
This sequence comes from Nitrospirae bacterium UBA2233, assembly GCA_002347965.1. Lineage (GTDB taxonomy): Bacteria > UBA2233 > UBA2233 > UBA2233 > UBA2233 > UBA2233. Next base: position 1,270 of record DDYN01000030.1, read on the forward strand.
GCCATGGAAAGGGCAGCGCTTGCGCTTTCCCAAGATTACCCGGACCTAAAGGTCCTTGCGCTTGTGGCCGATATCACCAAGCCCCTGCCCCTGCCTTCTTTGTTGAACTCCTTCCCAAAGCCATGGGTAGCCTTTTATGCGGGCTCGAGCATAGGCAACTTTTCAAACGAGCAGGCACGCTTTTTATTGGGTCTGATAAGAGAGAATCTTGGTCCAGGCGATGGGCTCTTGATAGGAATCGACCTCCAAAAGCCTATCTCGATCCTAGAGCGGGCCTACGATGACGCGAAAGGCTTGACGGCTCGTTTCAACAAAAACCTACTCAATCGTATCGCTAAGGCTTTTGGGATTGATATTTCCCTCGAAAGCTTCAAGCACGTGGCCCGTTACAACGCGACGGAAGGTCGCATGGAGCTGTTCCTTGAATGCCTCGAGGATCAAACCTGGAAGCTTGGCCCTGGTGTTTTGGTCAGTCTTCAAAAAGGGGAAATGATCCATACGGAAAATTCCTACAAATATACCCTTCGGGGTTTTAGGGCACTGCTTGAAAGCTCGGGGTTCCGCCCTCAAAAGACATGGACCGACTCCAAAGAGCTCTTTGCCGTGCTCTATGCCGAAGTCTGCTGAAGTCTCAAACGGGAAAATCAGTGGGCGCTAGGCGGCTAGGGATAAGCCCGTTTACGGCTGGCCTTTTCCTTGCCGTGATCGTGGCGAGCGTCTTCCCTTGCGAAGGGAAAGGGGTAGACGCGATGAACGCCCTTGTTTTCTGGGGGATCGTTCTTCTGTTTTTCTTGCACGGCGCGGTGCTCTCGAGAGAGACGGCGTTAAGAGGGTTGTTGCACTGGCGCTTGCACCTCCTCGTGCTCTTCTGTACGTTCGGGCTTTTTCCGCTGTTTGGCCTTTCGCTGCGTCCCTTGGCAACTCGCATGCTTACCCCCGAACTTTACGCCGGGGTGCTGTTTCTTTGCGTCCTCCCTTCGACGGTTCAATCTTCGATCGCGTTTACTGCCATCGCAAAAGGAAACGTCTCCGCGGCGGTATGTAGCGCGACGCTCTCGAACCTCTTGGGCATCTTCTTGACGCCTCTTCTTTTTGGCGCCTTTGGGGTCTTGTTGTCCACGCAGGGGAGCATTGGGGTCTCGCTTTCTTCTGTGGGCACGATCATCGAGCAATTGCTTGTGCCCTTTATCGTCGGCCAAGCGCTTCATGACAAGCTGTGGGGCTGGATAGCCCGGCACAAGCGCATCGTCGATGCCGTAGATCAGGGAGTGATCCTGCTGATTGTCTACGCAGCCTTCAGCGATGCCGTTGCAGAAGGGTTATGGTCGCGTACGCCTCCAGCCGCGCTTCTTGGTGTCTTGCTCGTCTCTGTCGTGCTTTTGGCGCTGGCCGTCGGAATTACCGGCGGTGTTTCCAAAAAACTCGGATTTTGTACGGCCGACAGAGTTGCCGTCGTGTTTTGCGGCTCCAAAAAAAGCCTGGCAAGCGGTCTACCCATGGCGCAAGCCTTGTTTGGAGGGCAAACCGCGAGCGTAGGGGCCGTTGTTTTGCCTTTGATGGTCTACCACCAGCTACAGCTTTTTGTTTGTGCCGTGCTGGCCGAGCGGTACCGAGCGAGGCAGGGCGCAGGCCCGCCGGTTCCTTCTTGAGGGGGCCTTCTTCGAGAAGCGAATAAACCGAGGCTGGAATGGGTCTCGGCAGGGATGGTATAGTAAAGGATACGTCTGGCCACAAGGGGTTAATGCATGCCGTCGTCGCCCCCGCAAACGCTTGGAATCGTCCTGAAGCCCGCTTCGGAATCAGCCCGGGTTGCACTGGAAAAGGTGCTCGGGTGGCTGGCAGGGCGCTCGGGAGAGTTTAAGCTAGAACGTGTTCTTGTGCATGAGTCTGGCCTGTCAAAAGGGGCGCTTTTGCCCGTAGGGGAGGCGTGCGACGACGGGGGGCTTGCCGAAACCGACCTCGTTCTCGTCCTGGGCGGCGATGGGACGCTGCTTTGGACCGTTCGAATGCTCGAGGATTACGAAGTCCCTATTTTGGGCGTGAACGTGGGTAACCTAGGGTTTTTAACCGAAGTCCCGCTCGAGGGTTTTCCAGAGGCCCTCACAAAAGCGCTCAACGGTGAGGTCAAGCTCGAGTACAGGTCTATGCTCGCATGCTTCCTGACGCGGGAGAACGCTTCCCAGTCGCTCGGGATCGCGCTCAACGACGTTGTCGTTGCAAGAGGGCCGTCGGGTAGGCTTATCACGCTTAGCGTGCTTGCGGAAAACACGTTCATCAACCGCTACCGGGCGGACGGGCTCATCTTGGCTACCTCAACCGGCTCGACGGCCTACAACCTGGCCGCGGGAGGGCCGATTTTGGCACCTGGCGTAGAGGCTACGATCCTGACGCCCATTTGCCCTCATACGCTGAGCAACCGGACGCTCGTGATCCCTTCGGACACGACGCTCACGGTTCGACTTGAGGAGGGTACCGAGGAGCAAGGCGAGGTTTGCGTCATCGTGGACGGTCGAAAGGCGGCATCGTTTACCGGCAAGGACGAGTTGGTTGTTCGAAAGTCTAGGCACCGGATGTGCTTGGTCAAGAATCAGACGCTCGATTACTTTCGCATCGTGCGTACCAAGCTGAAGTGGGGCTAGCTTAAGCCATGGCTTGGGTCGAAACCCTAAAGGTACGAAACTTTGCGACATTCAAGGAGGCTCTCGTCCCGTTTCGAAAGGGGCTGAATGTCATCACGGGAGAGAGCGGGTCTGGAAAGACGCTCCTTGTCCGTGCCTTTGGTATGCTCCTCGGAGAAAAGGACGACCCGGAGGTGATCAGGGAGGGGGCAGCCGACCTTACGGTCGAAGCGTTGGTTTCGCTCGAGGATGCCCCTTTGGAGGTCGGAGAAACCCTACGAACGCTCGGGCTCCAAGGAGAGGAATCCGTAAGCCTCGGGAAGGCGATTCAGCGTTCGAACAAGGCCAGGAGCCATGTATCGGGCTCGGCGGTGGCAAGGCGTGTCCTATTCAGCCTTGCACGCGAGATGATCGAACTTGTCGGACAGGGGGAAGGGGGTCGTTTTCGTGACACCCGCTTTCAGCACCAGCTTTTGGACGACCTTCTTTGCGTGGATTCTCAAAGGGGGGCGTATCGGTCAAGGCGTGCCCGAGCGATCGAGGCGCTTCAGGCCGTTGACGCGCTACTTGTACGAAAGCGAGCGCTGGAAGGGCAGAGGGGTGCCCACGAGGCGTTGCTTGCCGAGATTGCCCGAATCGCGCCAAAGCCTAAGGAAGAGGCTGTGCTCGCGGAACGACGTCAGTTTCTTAGGCACGCCAAGGAGGTCCAAGACGCCCTATCTTTGGCCAAAGACCTGCTTTATGACGCCAAAGAAAGCGTGATCGCCAAGCTAGAGCATGCAAGACGATGCCTTGACCCTGTGTCCCGCTTCCTTCCGGAGGCCTGCGATTGGAGTGAAAGGCTCCAAAAGGATGCCTTGGATGTCGAGGACGTGGCGCTTTCCATCTCGAAGGGCATAAAAGGAGAGCTCCGGCCGGAAGAGCTTGACGAGGTCGAGCTTCGGCTCGTCGAGCTCCACACGCTCAAGCGCCGGTTTGGCAAAGAAATCGAGGCGTTGCTCGAAGAAGCAGAGCGCTTCAAGGGTCTAGAGGGCGACCTCGAGGGTTTGGCGTTCGAGCTAAAAAAGGCCAAAGAGCGCCTTGAGGTCGAGCAAGCCAGCCTTCTAGACGCGGCCAGGGCGCTGACCAAGGCAAGGCAAGAGGCCGTGGGGTCGTTCGAGAAGGGTCTCAAGGCTATCGCGAGCGATTTGGGGCTCGAAGCGTTGAGCTTACGCGTCGCATTCGAAGCGGCGGCATCAGAGCAGCCTGGAACTCTCCAGGAGAGTTTTCCGCCCCAAGGGTTAGAGCGCCTATCGCTCAAGGTTTCATTCAACCGGGGGGATTCCCTAAGGCCGATCGAACGGGTTGCCTCTGGCGGCGAGCTCTCCAGGGTCGTTCTTTCGCTTTATGCGCTTTCCCTTCAAAGGCGCAACCTTCCCGTGCTGGTCTTGGACGAGATCGATTCGGGCATTTCTGGGGCTGGGGCCGTGGCCCTAGGAAAGCTTTTAAGGTCTCTTGCCCCGTCTTGTCAGGTGATCGCGACTACCCATAACCCGCTCGTAGCCTCGTTCGCCGACCATCACCTCGTCGTTCGAAAAAAAGAGGCCAAGGGGGAGACGTTGAGCGAAGTGAAGCCCGTCGAGGAGAAAGAAAGACAAAGGGAGCTAGAAAGGATGCTTGTAGGGAGTAATATTTCCAAACATGCGTTGTTGGTCGCGGGGGATCTGCTCGGTGGAAACACTGACGTCCGATAGCGTCGTACCGGCTTCAAGCGAAGACTTGTTGCGCCTTGAGGCTTTTTTAAGCCCTTTTTTCCAGAGGGGAGAGCTTCTTTTTATCCCCAGGGAAAAGCTGAAGAAGAACATCCGCCGCTTTTTGCTAGCCCGGCAGCCTTCCGGAGCAATCCTCGGGTCGCTTGGGCTGTTCGAATGGGGAAAGGATCTTGTCGAGGTGCGGGCCTTTGCCGTGGATGCAAAGGTGAGGGGCATGGGGATAGGGTCTATGTTGCTAGAAAGCGCCCTTTCCCGTGCAAGGCTTGACGGGAAGCAGAAAGTGTTTGCGCTAACTTACAAAATCGCGTTCTTCACGGCGAGGGGGTTCTGCGAAGTTCCAAAGGAAAGTCTTCCTCATAAAATTTGGGGGGATTGCGTGCTCTGCCTCAATCGGGAGAATTGCAAGGAGAAGTCTGTAATTTTTAGCCTGAAGGCACAAGAGGATTAGGAGTATGTGGGATTGGGTGCTCAAGAAAATCGTCGGGACGAAGAACGAAAGGACGCTTAAAAAGATCGAGCCGTTTGTTCGTGAAATCAACGCACTCGAGCCCGGGATTGCCTTAAAGAGCGATGCGGAGCTCAAACAGGTCTCGGCTTCGCTCCGAGAGCGTGCCATGAATGGAGAACCTGCGGAAACGCTTCTTGTAGAGAGCTTTGCGCTGGTTCGAGAGGCCTCGAAAAGGGTGCTTGGCATGCGCCCGTTCGACGTCCAGTTATTGGGCGGGGTTGTCCTTCACCAAGGCAAGATCGCCGAAATGAAAACTGGCGAGGGCAAAACGCTCGTGGCCACGCTGCCCGTGTACTTAAACGCCCTGAGCGGAAAAGGCGTGCATGTCGTGACGGTGAACGATTATCTGGCCAGGCGGGATGCCGAGTGGATGGGGAAGGTATACAGGTTTTTGGGGCTTAGCGTGGGCTGTATTCAGCATGGCCTTTCCGATCAAGAAAGAAGAAGGGTGTATGCCGGCGACGTCGTATACGCCACGAACAACGAGCTGGGTTTTGATTACCTTCGGGATAACATGAAGTTTCGGCTCGAAGAATACGTACAGCGAGACTTCCACTACGCGATCGTAGACGAGGTTGACTCGATCCTTATCGACGAGGCCAGGACGCCGCTCATCATATCCGGGCCTTCCGAAGAAACGACGGAGGTCTACTACGTCGTCGATAAGGTCATCCCGAGGCTTGCAAAAGAAAAAGACTACACCTTGGACGAAAAACATCGGCAGGTGATGCTCACGGAGGAAGGCGTCCACAGGGTGGAGCAGCTCCTTGGCGTGGAGAACCTCTACGAACCGGCGCATTTCGACCTCGTTCACCACGTGATGCAAGCCTTGAAGGCGCACGTGCTCTTCAAGAGAGACGTGGATTATGTCGTCAAAGACGGCGAGGTTGTCATCGTCGATGAGTTTACGGGCAGGCTCATGCCCGGTAGGCGCTACTCGGACGGCCTTCATCAGGCGCTCGAAGCCAAGGAGCGCTTGAGGGTCGCTTCAGAAAACCAGACGCTGGCTACGATCACGTTCCAAAATTTCTTCAGAATCTACCCCAAACTGGCCGGCATGACGGGAACGGCAGAGACGGAAGCGTCGGAGTTTCACAAGATTTACAACTTGGACGTTGTTGTCATCCCGCCCAACAGGCAGATGGTTCGCACCGATCATCCGGACATCGTCTACAAGACGCAGGCCGAGAAGTTCAAGGCGGTCGTCGGTGAAATTAAAGAACTCCACGAGAAGGGCCGTCCTGTTCTGGTTGGAACCATTTCGATCGAAAAATCTGAGCTGTTGTCCCACATGCTCAAACACCAGGGTGTCCCTCACAGCGTCCTGAACGCCAAGCATCACGAGCGCGAGGCCGAGATCATCGCCCAGGCGGGCAGGAAGAGTACTGTCACGATCTCGACCAACATGGCCGGCCGTGGCACCGACATCCTGTTGGGCGGAAACCCGGAGTTCTTGGCGGCCCAGCTTTTAAGGGAACGAGGGGAGGAGGGTCAGCCCAGCGAAGCGCTCGTTAACGAGTGCGTTGCGCTGGCACGCCAAACCTGCGAGCAGGAAAAGCAGGAGGTGATCGCCATGGGAGGGCTCCACATCCTCGGCACCGAGCGGCACGAGGCGCGCAGGATCGACAACCAGCTACGCGGGCGTGCCGGCAGACAGGGGGACCCCGGGTCTTCCCGTTTCTACCTATCGCTCGAGGATGACTTGCTTCGAATTTTCGGCTCCGAGAGGATTGCCAAGTTGATGGAACGGCTCGGCATCGAAGAGGACGAGCCCATCGAGCACTCGTGGATCACAAAGGCCATCGAAAACGCCCAGAAGCGGGTCGAGGCTCGCAACTTTGACATCCGAAAGCACCTTTTGGAGTACGACAACGTGATGAATCGTCAGCGCGAAATCGTCTACTCCAAGCGCAGGCATATCCTTTCCAGGGAGACGATCACCGAGGACATCGTAGAAATGCTCGAAGACCTGGGCGAAGACCTGTTGGAGACATACGTCTTTGCCAAGCGAACGCCAGCCCCGGAGGATTTTCGCGAAATGGTCACGGCCGCTTCCCAGGTTCTCAAGCAGGAATTTCAGCTAGACCCTGGCGAGCTTTCAGGGCTCGAGAAAGCGGAGCTTAGGGTCCGCCTCTTAGAGGGCTTGAAGGCCATGTACGAGGCCAAATCCAGGGCGGTCGGGCCGCTGATGCCGTCGATCGAAAAGCTCATCCTGCTCTCTAGCCTGGATGCGCTGTGGAAGGACCACCTACTGGCCATGGATCACTTGAAGGAGGGCATCGGGCTTAGGGGCTACGGGCAGAAAGACCCTCTCGTCGAGTACCAAAAAGAGGCCTACGCGCTGTTTGTGGACATGATGCTCAGGCTAAGGGAGCAGGTTCTTGGGTATCTGTTCGCCGTCGAGCTCAGAGAGGAGGGGCAAATCGAAGAAGCCCAAGTCAAAAAGGAGCACCAGGCCAGTGCCCAGAGGATGCGCATGAACTTAGAGCCCGAGCCCGTGGCGGTCCGGCGTGACGGCAAGAAAGTGGGTAGGAACGACCCATGCCCGTGCGGGTCGGGGAAGAAGTATAAAAAATGCCACGGGTTGGAGCCTTAACATGCAAGAATTGCAAGTTCCGGGGTTTCTAGCGGCCGGAGTCCATGCCGGCCTAAAATCAGGTCAAAAGCTCGACGTCGGGCTTGTCGTCTCCAAGGCCCCCTGCAGCGTGGCGGGCGTGTTCACGAAAAACCGTTTGGCATCGGCCTGCGTGGAGCTATGCCGCGCTATCGCCAAGAAAGGGCAGGGTAGGGCGCTTTTGGTCAACTCTGGGAACGCCAACGCGCTTGTTGGGGGGCAGGCCATGGTAAGCATCGAAATGCTCGTGCAGAACATCTCCGGGAAGCTTGGAATGGCTCCCGAGGAGATCCTTCAGGCATCCACGGGGATTATCGGCGTTCCTTTGCCTATCGAGCGCATGCTTCCTGTCCTGCCGGAGCTCGTGCGAAAGCTTAACTCGGGCGGCCTCAAGGACGTCGCCAGCGCGATGATAACGACGGACAAATCCGAAAAGGTCGCCTTCGAGGAGTTTGAAATCGAAGGCAAGCGCGTCCACCTGGCCGTGCTTACGAAAGGTGCGGGGATGATCGCGCCTAACCTGGCCACGATGCTGACGTTCGCCTTTTGCGATGCGGCCGTCGAGCCGGGCACGCTACAGAAGATGCTCGAGGTTGCTATCGAGCCCACCTTTAACAGCATCCGGGTGGACGGGGAAACGTCGCCGAACGACATGGTTTTGTTGTTCGCAAACGGGGTATCGGGCGTAAAAATCAAGGAGGGCATCCAAAACGCTTCGAGCGAGCGCTTCATTGCTTCGCTAAAGGGTCTTTTTGAACAGAACGCACGCAAGATCCTGGAAGACGGCGAGGGCGCAAGGCATGTGGTTGCCTACCGCGTAAGGGGGCTCGAAGACAGCAGACAAGCCAAGAAGCTTTGCCAGTTCCTTTGCGATTCCTTGCTGGTTCGCTGCGCGCTGGCCGGAGAAGACCCAAATTTTGCAGGCAGGCTCTTGACTCGGATCGGGTCTTTTGAGGGGTCGCTGCCTAGCGATTCTCTTCGGGTGTTCTTTGAAGGGATTCCCCTTTACGCCAAAGGCGAGCTTTTTGTCCAAAAAAACAGGGAGAAGATCTCAGAGGCCCTAAAGAAGCCCTTTTACGAGGTGCACGTGGATTTTGGAGGGATCTCCCACGAGGACGTCGTGTGCATGGGCTGTGATTTAACGCTCGATTACGTTCGGTTCAACTCCGCCTACGCGACATAAAAAGGGGGTCTTGATGCCTGGTGTGGCCGTGAGCATTGATATGGGGGGGACCAACCTAAGGGTTGCCATTGTAGATGAAAAAGGCGAGATTCTTTTCAGGACCTTGCAGCCGACCAAGCCGGAGCGAGGAAGGAGCAAGGTGTTTGCGTCGCTTACGGAGGGTATCAAAGAAGCGATGGTCAAGGCAAAGGCAAAAGGGCTGGAGCCTTTAGGAGTTGGTATCGGCTTTCCGGGTGTTTTTGCCGACGACG
>DDYN01000030.1:10214-20685 GCA_002347965.1 Nitrospirae bacterium UBA2233
GTGCGGCGCTGGGCGAGTACTGGATTTTCCGGGGGGATCTTCCGGATACGTTCGTGTTCATGACGCTGGGCTCTGGTATCGGGGGCGGCGTGATTTTGCAGGGCAAGCTTTGGAGGGGCTACCTTGGCTCTGCGGGTGAAATCGGCCACATTCCCGTCGAGCCGAACGGCCCTTTTTGCGGCGGTGGCCACCAGGGTTGTATCGAAGTTTTTTCTAGTGCGGTCGGTCTGAAGAACTTGATCGGCCGCGTGCTTGACGAGGGGGTAACATCGCCCTTCCTTTCGGCCTTTAAAGAAAGGAGCCCGACGGTTACGCCAAAGGATGCCTACGAGGCCGCTAAACAGGATGATTTTGGAGCAAGACGGCTGTTTGAGCGCTTCGGAGAGTACCTTGGCATTGCGCTTGCGAGCGTCGTCAACGTGCTCAACCCTCCGGCAATCGTGATTGGAGGGAACATAGCCAACGCCTGGGAGTTCTTTGCCCCATCTATCCTCCCGTCATTGAAACGGCACACATTTCCTTACGTGGCAGAAAGGCTCAAGATTCGCAAGGCCGGGCTTGGCGAGGATGCAGGGATTCTCGGTGCGGCCAGCCTCATTTTTGCCAAAGAGGCATGTTTGCCCTGAGCCAACCCGCGCTTCTCGAAGATGAAGGGTTTGTGCTGGCCAAAGATTTGCTTGGAGAGGACAGCCTTAGGGTTTTCTATCTCACCCGCAAGCTTGGTAGGTGGGAAGGGATAGCCAAGAAGGCAAGGAAAAGCTTACGGCGCTTTGGCGGAGGGCTCGAGCCGTTTTGTATCCTTGATGTCGCATGCAGGGCCTCCAAGGGCCAGGCGAACACGTTCTTTTTGGAGAGAAGCAAGTCAAGGGTATTCTTCGATGGAATCTTGGCCTCGAAGCACGCCGCGATGGCCGGTTTTTTGGCCAACGACATTGTCTTGAATTCTCAACTTGGGCCAGGAGAAGCTTTGCCCTTGTTTTCGAGCTATCACGGGCTGCTCGTCGCGCTGGATGCCGGCGAAAACCCTTGGAGCGCACTGCTTTCGTTTTTCGAAGCGTTTTTTTGCCTGATCGGGATTGCACCCAAGCTAAAACGCTGCGTTCGGTGCGGCTCGCTCCTTGCAGGCCACTCCAAGGCGGGCCTGTCGGTTTCCGAGGCCGGGGCCGTCTGCCCCTCTTGCCTTGCCAAGCAAGAGCGCCTGCTCGGTTCTTCCTTGCCCCTCTATGCAAAGGGTGCACAGCACGCTCTCGTTCGGTTCTATTTGGAGCACTGGCAGTACCGGTTCGACCGGGCCCTTTTGAGTTATAGGGTGTACCGGGAAGTCTCGAATTCCAGCATGCCAAACCCTTCGGAGGAAGGCTCGTTTCCTTGAGGGCCTAGCAAGCCGTTCCTTCATCGTTTTTTTGGATGCCAGTACTGAATTTTGGGTGTTCAATCACGTTGGCGGGACCGTTCAAGCCTTCGATATAGGCCAGACTCAAGCCCTGTAGCTCTTTTGGAATTCTGACGGGGGTCTTCGTTTCGAGGTTTACGAAGCACCCTTCTTGCGTTGCTTCGAACACCTTCTGGCCGTCTTTTTGGATTTCTGCGCCCATGACGAACCGAACCCGATCGAGCCGCTCAATCCACACAGAACCATTGGGCTGATCGAATAGCCTTAAAGGCTTTAAATAGCGCGCTTGGGTTTTAGAAATCAAAGGTACGCTGCGGTCCTTTATCGCTTGTTCCAAAGGGTAGTGGACCTCCATGAACCGGAGTCTCAAGTCCTCGAGCCAACGGATGTAGACGATATTGGAGACGACGCCGGCAAAGTCGATGTCGTACGTGACGATCCGTAAGGGCATAGATACGGGCAGAATGCGTAGCGACTGTTCCATGCCTCAGGCCCGTTTCTCCGGATGGCCGACGTTAACGGCTTCGCGGAACCCCAGCTCTCGTAACGCCGCCCTAAGGCCCTGTTCAAGCGTGGCGAACGTTGGAATCCCTTCCAGTCGGGCTCCGATACGTGTGAGCTGCTGGGCTACGTTCGGCTTGATGCCTACGAGCATCGCCTCTGTCCCCAAAAGTCTGATCGCTCCTATGAGCTTGACCAACTCTCCTACGATGTTCGTATCGACGTGCGCAAGGCCAGAGAGGTCAAGCAGGACAAACCTTGGCTTGTAAGAAGAAATTGTTTCCAAGAGTCCTTCTTGGAGTTCGTGCATACGCATCGAATCGAAGCTTCCCATCAAGGGCGCCATGAGCACTCCCCGCCATACCGGGATGATCGGAGTCTGGAGCTCTTTGATCGTCTGCTGTTGGGCCTCTACCACCTCTTGGAGCCTAGTTCTCGTCTCTTCCAATAGCTTGTCGTAGGTGCCTGTCACCAAAACCTTTAGCCTACGGATATGCTTCAAAAACCTTGAAAACAGCTGGGGAGCCTTTTCTTTGACTAAGTCTTCCATGGCCAGGCACCCTTCGATGAACAGCGAGGAGTTCACGTTGACTTCGACATGGGTTTGTGCAACCTGTTGCGCGACCGGCACTAGGTCAAGCTCGTCTTTGGTCAGCATGTCATGACATAGACCATCGAGCTTTCCTAGCAGCCCTTGGAACCTCGGTTGTTCATGGATGGCCTCTTTGCCCTCCACGCCGTAAGCGTGCTCAAAGACGGCGCGCTTTTTTGGGTCTTGTAGGTTCATCTCTTCAAAGCGGTGGGCAAGCTGTTTTGCTAGCCACTGGGAAGAGGCGGCTTTCATGGGTTCTTTCTCCACTTTTTTTGGCAGAACAAGGGGTATTATTACTGGATCAGCGGCGAACCCGCTAAAGGGCTACTTAAAAAGGAATTCCCCAGCGTGCGAGGCAAAGCGCTTAGAAATTTCCATTTTAGCAAAGGGGACTTGCGCTGTAAACCGGCCTGGGCCGAGCAAAGTACGGTATCAACAGCCAAAACTGGCTAAAGACGCCCGGGTACGTCGGGTCCATTGAATCTCTTCCTCCCCTATAGGCTCGTTTTTTCAGATAGGCCTTAAAATGTCGTAATCGCCCTGCCTTAGCGTTTCTGTCAAAGAAAGAACCTCTTTTTCCTTAAGGCCGATATGGATGAGCACTCTGCCGAACAAAGCGATGGCCGTCTCAAGCTCTTCTGTGACAACGTCGTCGGCTCCAAGAGACTTCAGCGTTTTGGCCTCCGTCATGAAAGGAACCCTTGCGAGGATTGTCAGGGATGGGTTGAGTTGTCGCGCAGTCTTTACGATATTGCGGGTGGCCAAGGGGTCGGCGTGGACCGTGATGACCAGGACGTCGGCGGAAAGCACGCCGGCATGCCTGAGCATCTCAGGGTTGGTTGCATCCCCATAAAGGATGGGAACGCCAAGCCGCCTTTCTTTCTTGACGGTGAGGGGGTTGAGTTCGATCACTCGGTAAGGGATTTTTGCGTACCGGGCCGCGTGCGCAACCCCCCGGCCGACAATGCCGAACCCGACGATGACCACGGAGGCTGACTCGGGAATCGCTGCTTGGCCGTAGCTCGCAAGGGAGCCTTTGTTGTAGGCCAGCCACCTGCCAAAGAGGAACGAGGCGGGCGTTAGGGCCATCGTTAGGATTGTGACGCCAAGGAGGTGCTGGTAGGTATCCGGCCCGAGAACTCCCAGGCCGCTGCCTGCCTGGATCAAAAGTAGCCCAAACTCGCCCGCCGGGCTGATTGCCGTCCCGATCAAGATTGCCGTCCTTAAGGGCTTGGATATGATTAGGCCCACCAGAGTGCCCACCGTCGCTTTGAGCACAAGGACACCAAGAGCGGCGAAAGCGACAAAGAGGCCATCAGCCGCGAGCGCATGTAGGTTTAGAAGCATGCCGATCGAGATGAAAAACAGGCTGGCGAAGATGTCCCTTATTGGCAGCAGGCTGCCCAACGTGGAGTGGGCGTACTCGGAATCGGCAAGGATCAGGCCCGCAAGGAACGCCCCAAGGGCCACAGAAAGGCCTGCCTTGGAAAGCAGAGCAGGGATTGCCAGGCATAGCGTGATGGCCGTGATGTGGAAGAGCTCTTGGCTCTTTGTCCGTGCGACCCGCTCCATGAGCGCGGGCACGATCCATCGCCCCAAAACGAGCGTTCCTAGAAGGACGGCGAGAGCTTTAATAGCGACCCAGCCCGCCCCAAGGCCCAAAGATACGTTCTTTCCCGCAAAGAACGGGAGGCAGAGCATCAAAGGGATGGAGGCAATGTCCTGAAAGATCAAGATGGCGACGATGCTCCTGCCATGAGGGCTCGTTACTTCCCCCTTGCTTGCAAGCTCTCTTAAGATGAGCGTCGTTGAGCTAAGCGCAAGGACGAACCCTACAAACAGGCCCGCTCGAGCCTCGAGATGAAACAACCCTGCACCCAACGCTAGAAGGGCAGCCGTTAAGAGCAGCTGCAGTCCCCCGCCTAGGAGCGCGTCCCTGCGGGCCAAGAAGAGCTCTCTTACTGAAAACTCGACACCAACGCCGAACAAGAGCAGCACGACGCCAAAAGAGGCCAGGGTTTCCACGTCGTCCGTGGGAATTAAATTGAGCCCAGACGGGCCCACGAACACGCCCGTTACTAGATAACCAACGACCTGAGGTACCTTGAAGCGATGGCAGACGAGCAATACAGCGATGCTTAGCCCGAAGACCGCCAAAAGCTCGTAAATGACGGGCGTTTCCATTGGCGGTTCTTTAATGCCTAGGCTTAAGCTGGATGTGAGCGCGAAGAAGCTGTTCTTTAGCGGCGTGCTGGCCTCGCTCGATCGAAGCAAGGAAAGACCCGTAGTTTTGCCGAGCTTCCTCGAGGGCCATGCTAAGCATCTCGCCGTAACGGGCTTCCTTAAGGAATTGGACGTCGATCTCTACGATCTGCTGCTTTTCGTAAACTCCGAGGGGAAAAAGGTCAAAAAGCCACGCCAAGTACTTTAGGTTGTTTACGTGATAGTTTACGTCCACGTCCGAATACGTTACGGCATGGGGCATTTCAACGGAAGGCCTGATGAGCCTTGGCAGGGGTTCTCTGGAGTAAGAAAGTGCCTCTTGGGAGAAGACCGGCATGGGACGAAGGACATCCTTTAAGCTTTTTGGCCTATGGGTTCGCAAATCAAGCAGCATCCAGGAGCTCGTGGCCTTCGCGATCTCCTGGCCCCCTGAATCCGTTACGAGAAAATCTCTGAGCACTTGAAGCCCCCCGACGCGCTTGACCCATGTGGCCACGACCCCGCGTTCGAGGGTTTCCAAGTATCGGGTAATGACCGATTTCATCCGGGTCAGAACCCAAAAAAGGCCGATTTCTCGCAAGTCTTGAAATCCCATTCGAAGTGCTATGCCATGCTGGATTGCCGCCTCCTGAATGTGGACGAGAAAATAGTAAGGCGATAGAAGTCCATGGAAATCTATTTCGTGGGGCTTGACTTCAAAGGGGAGGAAAAAGACGTTCTTGTTCGTCTCGGTTTCCATCTCCCTACCCGATACGGAGAACCATCGCCCCCTTGACCCTGCCTTTCTTTAGGGCGGCGAGCGCCTCGTTGGCGGCATCGAGCGGGACGGGGTTAACGCTGGGCCGGATACGGACGGCCGCCGCGAGCGCAAGGAAATCGAGCGCATCCTGCCTTGTGACGTTGGCTACGCTCTTGATCTCGCGCTCTTTCCAAAGATGCGAGGCGTAATCGAGCTCTGGGATTGGGGTTTCTTTCCGGATTGCGTTGATCACGAGCCTGCCAGAGGGCTCGAGCACGGAAAGCGCCGCCTTGATGGGTTCTCCTACAGGCGTGAAGTCGATCGCGGCGGTAAGGCGGCTTGGAGGCGTGTCTCCTGTCACTCCTACCCAGTCTGCTCCTAAGGCCCTGGCCAGGACTTGGTGCTCGGTTTGAGCAGGCCTTGTGAACACGAACACCCTGGCGTTTGGGAATTTATGCTTGGCCAAAGGAAGAACGATGTGCGCAGACGCTCCGAACCCAAAAAGCCCCAAAACGCCGCCGTCTTCAAGGTTGGTGAGTTTGAGCGCCCTGTAGCCGATGACGCCCGCGCACAGGAGCGGTGCGGCCTCTAGGTCACCAAAGCACTCCGGAATCAGGTAGGCGAAGCCCTCGGGGACGACCAAGAACTCGGCGTAGCCACCGTCCTTGTCGAGGCCCGTAAACTTGGCCTCAGGGCAGAGGTTCTCCAAGCCTTTCTTACAGAACGCGCACGATCGACAAGCAGAGAAGATCCAGGCAACGCCCACTCGATCGCCCAATTTGTGGAGCGTCGCGCCTTGCCCTAAAGCCTCAACCACTCCGACAACTTGATGGCCAGGCACGACGGGCAGCGCTGGCGGCGTTAGCCGACCCTCGACCTCGTCTAGCTCGGTGTGGCATACTCCGCACGCTTTCACCCGAATCCTCACCTCGCCCGGTTTTGGGCTCGGTATGGGCAGTTCTCGAAGCTCCAAGGAGCGGTCGTTTACCGGGGCGATCCTTGTGATGACCATGGCCTTCATGCACAATTCCCCTTTTTTTCTTGCCTTAATTGGGGCCACCCAGGATGGTGTAGGGGCGCATCATCTCGAAGTCCTCGTGCTCAAGCATGTGACAGCGCCAGACAAACCTCCAGGGGAAGGCTTCGAAGTGCACGAGGATTCGGGTCATTTCGCCGAACCCTTCCCAAGAAGGTTTCTTTGGAGCTTTCGGGAAACCTCGTGCATGCGGAGGATATACCTTGGAACGGGCTCCTGGCCTACGGTACGGGCTATGCTTGGAGAGGAGAAAGGGGCGACAAACTTGGCGTCGAGGCGTTTTAGGGGCAACCGCCAACTCATGCCCAACGGACCAGCGGGCCAAAAGAGCGCCTTCAAGCACTGTTTTTAGAAAAAAACGCCGGTCCATAACGCCTCGCTCGGGCGGGTGCTGGTCGGGGTGAGAGGATTTGAACCTCCGACCCCCGCGTCCCGAACGCGGTGCTCTACCAAGCTGAGCCACACCCCGACAATCTTTGCAGTATACCGGCTTTTCTGGACCGTCTCAACACCCTAGGGGTTTTTGAAGGCTTGGGCCGCGGCTTTTCTGCTGACTTTGCCCGATCCAGAGCGCGGTAGCATATCCACGAATCGGATCACCTTGGGAACCTTGAAGGATGCCAGGCGTTCCATCAAGAATCGCTTAAGCTCGGCCTCGCTGACGGGTTCCTTGAGCACGACCGCGCAGGCGACCTCCTCGCCGTACTTTGGGTCGGGAATACCGAATACCACGGCCTCGGCCACCTTGGGGTGGGATAGGAGCGCGTTGTCCACCTCGATCGGGGCGATCTTCTCGCCGCCCCGGTTGATGAGCTCTTTGAGCCTTCCAAGGAGCGCGACGTAGCCGTCTTTCGAGACGACACCCAAGTCTCCCGTACGAAACCACCCCTCGAAGAACGCCTCTTCGTTGGCCTTTGGGTTGTTCACGTAGCCCTTTGTGATGCTAGGCCCCTTGAGCACGACCTCCCCGGAAATCTCGGGACCAAGGAACGTGTTGTCATCGCCAAGAATAGCCAGCTCAAGGCCCGTGGGTAGCCCGACGCTCCCAGGCCTGCGCTCTTTTGGCGGCAGCGGGTTCGAAGCGATCTGGTGGGAAGCCTCCGTCATCCCGTAGCCCTCGAGAACGGCAAGGCCAAAGCGGGCCTCTAGCCCTTCCATGAGCGAGGGGGCGAGCGCCATCGAAGAAGACCTGGCGAACTTGAGCGTGCTCTTTTTGGGGGCTTGGTCTTGCTCGGCGCGCATCAAGAGCACTTGGTGAATCGTGGGAACGGCCGAATACCAGGTTGCTCGGTAATGCTCCACCGTAGGCCAAAAGTGCGAAGCGCTGAACCTTGGGGGGACGATGACCGTTCCGCCCGAAAGCATCGTCGAAAGGACTGGTGTCATCAGCCCATGGATGTGGAACAAGGGCATGACACAAAGCCCTGTGTCTTCCGGCGTAAGCCTGTACCAATTGGCGATATTCCTTGCCGAGGCCAGAAGGTTTGCATGGCTGAGTGGAACGCCCTTTGGCCGGCTCGTCGTGCCGGAAGTATGCAAAAATAGTGCCACGTCTTCCGGGGTGGGAGACCGGCGGTTTGCCGATTTTATGGGCTTGTCCCTTTGCTCGATTTGGCCGTGCGCATGCAGTGCAGGAAACCTGTTGCCCAACGGGGCGAGCTCGACCCAAAGAGTCCCGTCCGGCAACGCCTTTGGGGCTATGCTCTCTTGGGCCTCGGCCGTAACGAGCACTTTTGGGCCGATGTCTTCCAAGTAGAACCGGAATTCTTCGAGCGTGTAGGCGGGGTTGAGCGGGGCGAAGGTGGCCCCTAGGCCGGTCACGGCAAAAAAGAGCGCGGCCATCTCGGGAGAGTTTGGCATGACCACTGCCACCCGGTCTTTGGCCCCTACGCCAAGCCTAGCGAGCCTTTCTTTAAGCGCTGCGATGCAACCTTGGAGATCTCCGTAGGTAAGCGTAACCTCCCTGTCGGGCGCGATGAAGGCCTTAGCCTGCGTGGGCTTCTCTCTGAGAATATCTTCTAAAACGTGCAGTGCCTCTTGTTTCATTGGCCGTCCATGGTGTTGTTCGTTGCGCTTGCTTTTAGTGTAGTCTCATGGGCATTTATGGACAACCTCGAAATCAGTGACCTCCTTAATCTTAGGCCCTTCAGGAGGCGTTTCAGGTTCTGTGGCATTCCTGAAAATTGTTTGGAGCTTGTACCTAGACCCATTAAAGCATCGTCTTCCTGCCCCAGGAGATTTAACACAAAAAACCTCACGAGGGCCGCTTGCCTTTCAAAACCGCCATGCTAAAATAAGCGTTGTCTCTAGAGGATATGGTGCATACGCGTGCGGTAGGAGCCCCTTGGCAGAATCTCCTAATTTTTTAAGGACTGTATATCCCTATGCTTCATTCCCGAGGCTTGTTCTTGAGCCGGGGATTGCCCACCCCATCTGGATTACCGATACGACCTTGCGTGATGGCCAGCAAGGCGCTGGCCCGTTTGCCAAAGAGCACATGGTTGCCGTTTACAGGTTTTTGCATCGCCTCGGGGGGCCCAAGGGGATTGTCCGGCAAACCGAGATGTTTGTCCAGCTTCAAGAAGACAGGCGTGCGATCGAGGCGTGCATCGAGCTTGGTTTGCCTTTTCCGAAGGTCGTAGGGTGGGTCAGACCGAACGAGGCGGATCTTGTCTGGGCTAAAAGGCTTGGCCTTTCGGAAGTGGGTGTTTTAATGAGCGTGTCGGACAACCATATCTACCGGAAGCTTCGCAAAGATCGGAAGAGTGTTCGGGAAACGTACCGAAGGAGCGTGGTTCAGGCGCTTGAAATGGGGCTGGATGTCAGCTTGCACCTAGAGGACGTTACCCGCTCGGACGTTTACGACTTTCTCGTGCCCTTCCTTCAAGAGGTGCGCCGCCTCCAAGACGAGGCCGGCAAGCCCGTCGGCGTTCGGCTTTGCGATACGCTGGGGCTTGGAGTTCCACTCGATCGGACACCGCTCCCAAGGGGGGTTCCCGCTTTGGTTCGGATGACCCTCGAAGAGGTTGGGTTATCTAGCGAACAGCTCGAGTGGCATGGTCACAACGATTTCCACATGGCCCATGCAAACGCCTTGGCCGCCTGGGCTAGCGGATGCTCCGGTGTCAACGGTACGTTCTTTGGGATCGGTGAACGGGCGGGGAATACCCCGATTGATGCGCTTGTTTTGGCCTATATCGGGCTTAAAGGCGATGAGGACGGGATGGAGCCGGGCGTCCTTTCCGAGGCCGCAGCGTATTTCCAAGGAACGATGGAGGTCTCTATACCGGGTCGCTACCCGCTTTTTGGCAAAGAGGCGCTTAGAACAAAGGCCGGTATTCATGCCTACGGGATGCTTAACGACGAGGAGACTTACAGCGCCTTCGATACTCACGCGCTTCTAGGGCTCAAGCCTAGCGTTACGGTCTCTAAGACCTCCGGCGTTTCGGGGTTGGCGCAATGGATTAACGCGCACTTTGGTCTTGAAGGAGACCTTTGCCTAACAAAGGAGACGAAGGAGGTTCGAGAGGTCTTTAGGGCCATCAAAGAGAGCTATGAAGCGGGAAGGGTTTTAGATTACCAAGACTCCGAAGTTCTTGAAATGGTAGAGGTTCACGCCCCCGGCCTTTACCGAAGGCTCACGGGCTTGCAACAAGACGGCCGTGTAGTAACGGGGGATATCGATTCACAACCAGGAGGGAGAGATGGAGCGAACGAACGTGATTGAGAGGGCGAAGGAGCACTTCGCCGGCATTTTAAAGACACAGCTCGAGCGGCTCGAGCGGATCAGGAGCGAACAGGATTGGGTTGATTATGCAACCCTCAAGCCGATCGTCGTGGGCATTTTGGGGGGCGACGGGATCGGCCCGCACATCACGAACGAAGCAGTGAGAGTTCTAGAGGTCCTGCTCAAAGAAGAGATCGAGAGCGGGAAGATTGAATTCCGTACGATCGACGGGCTCACGATCGAGCGGCGGGTAGAGGTAA
>DDYN01000047.1 GCA_002347965.1 Nitrospirae bacterium UBA2233
GGCGTGCAGGGCAATCCAAAACCCATACAGGAGCGGGAAAAGGGGCTTGAGACCCGTGGCGACCCATGAGATAGGCTCGTTCGCCCGGTGGACGCCGTAAAGACACATCGCGCCCGGGATGGATGGCACGAGGCTGGAAAGCGTCCAGAACCACAGGGGCACCATGGCCAGCCGCATCCACAACCCAAGAAACACGAGCGTCGTGACGAGGTATACCAGTCTCGAGCTCCTAGCGTCGCGATGATTCTTTAGGGAAAGGGAAAGGCCTAAAAGCCCAGACCCTACCCCGCCGGCAAGCGACAGCCCAGACATCAGCCCATAGCCTAGGGTGAACTCGTTTAAGATCAAGACTTCATCCTTTCGCCGCGAAGCTTTGCAAAGCACCGTTTTTGAGCCGTACCACGGTATCGGCAAGCCCGCACTCCAAGACCCTCGCATCGTGCGAGCTAAGAAGGAGCGTTTTGCCTTCTTCCTTGAGCTTGGCCAGGATCTCGAGGATCGCCAGCACGTTCTCCTCGTCCAGGTTCGAGGTCGGCTCATCGGCGATCATCAGGCTTGGATCACCCACAAGCGCCCTTGCGATCGCAACCCTTTGTTGCTCTCCTCCAGAGAGCTGTTCGGCCCTTAGTGCGGCAAACCCCCCAAGCCCAAGCCTCTCGAGCGTGGCCATTCCTGCTTCTTTGCGCTCTTTTGGCCCCATACCGCGCGGGACGAGCGGCAGTGTGACGTTATCTAGCACGTTTAACCCGCCCAAGAGGTTGAACGCTTGGAAGACGACCCCGATGAATTGCCTGCGCAGCCGATCCAGGCCGTACTCCCCGAGCGAGTTTGTATCCTTCCCGAACAAAACAACCCTTCCTGCGCTTGGTCTTGTGAGGAGGGCGGCAAGGTTCAAAAGCGTTGTCTTCCCGCTCCCCGATGGCCCGACCAGCATACAGCATCTCCCCGGGGAGACTTCGAGCGTAACATTCATGAGGGCGTTGACCTCTTTTTTGGCTATGCTGTATGTCTTGGACACCCCTTCGAGGATAATGGCGGGCTTTGCGTTCATAAACTTCTCAGCCCCTCAGGCACTGATCTACCTCCACCGATGATGCAACCCAGGAGGGCACAACGCTCGCAAAGACCAATGGAAACACCCCCGTAAAGAACAAAAGCGCCACGCTTTCGGGCGCGGCGTAGGCAGGCAGCGGAAACTCCGGGAACACCGAAGACCATCCGATGAAGTAGCCCTTGATGAGCGGAGCGCCCAAAAGAAGGTATCCCGCTCCCAAAAAGAGGCCCGAGGCCGTCGCCATGACCCCGACAATCAGGCTTTCGAAGAGCTTGAGTTCGATGATATCGCCGATGCCCCAACCTACCGAGCGAAGGATGCCGACCTCCTTTCGTTGCTCGAGCGAGATGCTCGAGAGCTGTGCCCAGGCTACAAGCGCGGCCGTCAGCAACAAAACGAGCCAAACGAGCGAAAAGACCCCGGCCCTCGAGGAGTAGGCCTGCTTGGTGGCATCCGTAAGCGTATCCCGGGTTAGGACCCTAAAGCCAGGATCGACCGAGAGAATAGCTTTGGCCACAAGGTCTTGCAAGCCCGCCTCTTCAAGGTATACGAGCGCATCGCTCATTTCGCCGTTGCCGTAACCAAGGAAATCCCGGGCGGCGCCTATGGTCGTGACGAGCATGTCGGTCGCATAGATCTGGACGCTCGTGGCGAACAGCCCGACCACCCTAAAGGCGTAGGCATTGCCGAGTGCATCCTTAAGGACTATGCTCTCGCCAACGTGCACCCCGAGCGAGCGGGCAAGCGCGGACCCGATCACGGCCTCGTTGCCATCTCCCGGCTTCAAAAACCTGCCATAGGCGACACAAAGGCCCATTATCTTAGGGTCTTGAAGCCCGGGATGGATGCCGACAAGCGTGTACACAAATGGCTTACCGCCAATCTCCAAGGGAAAGTAACCCCAGACTCTGGGGATCAGCCTTGCAATGCCAGGCAATGTGCTGACCTTGGACAGGCTTTCTTCCTTGAGCCTCTCGAGCCTCCCGCCTAAAAGCCGTTGGAGCGTGATGTCGGGGAGGTTCGTCGTGGAAAGAAGCGCATCCTTTTTGAGCCCGTCCTTAACGAACGTCATGGCCGAAGCTAGGGTCATTGCCAGGCAAAGGGGAAGAAACAGCGCGATTGTTTTGTGAGAGTAGCGCACCAGGTTGGAAGCGGCAAGGCCAAAAAGGCCGGCATGCTTTGCAAGCCTCACAGGCGAGACACCGGCAGGATGGCAACTTTAAAGGGCTGGTCGAGCGTAAGGCAAGGAGCCTGGATCACGTCACAGCTCGTGTGGTAGCAATATCCCCCGGGGATGTCTCCGAGGCATTCGGCAAGACCCTCAACGAGCTTCCCCGGCGCGGTGCAATCGGTCGCAAGAGCCATAAATGGGCTCCCAAGCGTTTCGCTGAGCAAGATCTTGGCCTTTGTTGCCTCCAACCCCGCTGCCTTGAAGCCGCAAAGCCCATACAGCGCGAGGATCGCGAGCACCGCAGAGATGCCGAGGCTGGTAAGCGCCAGGCAGCCTTCCTTGTTCATGCGAATACCCCGAAGGTCTCACTTCGCCCAGGCCTTAGTCCTCGACTAGGCCCTTCCCCACCCGGTAGCAGGCCTGCATCGAGCGCTGATCGCTTTCTTTCCCGTCAACAAGCAGCCGCAAGGTACAGCAGTCTTCAAGCCCTCTTAGCTTTGCCCTGAAGCCCACGTCGTGCTTCGTGACCCCAGCAATTTTGTATTCTTCGATGCTGCCCTCGATGATACCCTTTTTTGGGTCGGTAATTTCGTAATTTTTATGCTCGACAAGACCCCCCTTGATTTTCTTGTCGATCCCCAGATTTTCTAAGTATTCGCCCATCCATCCCGCGTACGTCCAGTCTTCGGCGAAATCGAGCGTATCGCCCGGCTTGAGGCCTTCCTTAGGGAGTTCTCCGCGGATGAACACTTTGCCGGGCTTGCTCGTGCGGTTTGCAAACACGTTGGCAACCTTGAGCTTTCCACCCTCAATCTTGAACTTCCTTCCTAGACGAAGGTCTTTAAATATGATAGAAATCACCGGCTTTGTGAGCCATCCGGGCAACGACGGCCGAGTTAACTTTACGTCGGCACAAGTCGTTAGCCCTGGGCACGTGTTCCAGATTTCCCATTCCTTTATGGGCACCGTGCCCGTATTTTTGATGGAAACCCATAAAAAAACGCCTTGACGGATGGAAAAGGCATCGAGCTCCTTCTTGGTTTCCTTGTCCTCAAACCAATGCCTCTCGATCGAGGCCTTGGAGATTCTAGGAACCTCAAAAACCCCGCTTAAGGGTTTCTCGTCATCAGATTCGACACTCCAAGCATGGGGACCGAAGGGCAGGCCTTTCGCATGGAGCTTACCGTCTTCACCAACCCGCCCGTAGGCTTTTCCATCGATTTGAACCCTCAAGCCGACCCTTGGCAAGCCCCCTTCTTCCGCTTGAGTTTCGAACACCACGGAACCATCCTCTTGCACCTCGACCCTGACCGCTCCCTCTTGAGCCGCAAAAAGGGATGGGGCGACAAGAAAGAACAGAGGAGCAACAAGCGAGAGAAGTTTTGAGCCTTTCATGCCGCTGGTATCCTAGAACGACTGTTGAAATCAAAAGACATCGCAGCCCGGATCAGCCTACCGTCAAGGCCCCCTGCGAGGGGTAAACCTCTCATCAAAGGGGGCCAAGTTTTAGGCCGGCCACTCAGTCGGGACGGTCTTCATGAGGTCGATCATCCGGTTGACGGCCCCGACGTACTTCATCACCTTCGACATGTTTCCTTCGATCTTGATCTTCTTCTGCATTAACGCCATCGTGGCGGAGAGGTTGCCAGCTAACAAGTCTTTAAGCACGGGGTAACTCACCCGGATTGTGTAATCACAACCCTCACGCACCTGTCCGATCCATACTTCATCGATCTGGGGCGCCTTGGCGCCGAACACCTTTTCTTGGCTCTCCCCAGGAACGTCGGTAACGACGAACTGAAGGGTGGAATCGAACCCCTTGGCTTTTTTCTGATAGTCGGCATCCTCCTTGAGGGAGTTGATCGCCGCTTTAACCCACTCGTCGCTTAAGACCTTCATGGCTTCTCCTTTGTTTTGTTAGATTACCCTCTGAATTACTTTTCTTATGATTTCCTCCGGGATGGGGAACAGGATACCCGAGATGTCCATCATGACGGCCTTGGTCATGTCATCCAGGGCTGATTGCGGAATGCCGTACTCTTTCAGGTCCTCCGGGATGCCGGCCTCAGACTTAAGCTGCCTGATTCTTGAAAGCACATCCCCCAAAAGGGCCTCAGGGTCTTTTTTCAGGTCGTCTAAGTCGAACGCCCTGGCAATGTCTTTGACCTTTGGCAGGTAGAGCTCGGGCATCGCCTCCATCACGTGCGCCAAAAACACACCGTTGCCGTAGCCGTGCGGGACCCTGTACTTTCCCCCGAAGGCGTGGGCGAAGTTGTGCACGGGAATCTGACTCATCCCGGAGTAAAAGAACGAGACGATCGCCATGGCGGAGGCGCCCAGCATTTCGTTACGGGCTCTGACGTTCCCTGGCTCTTTGAGCACCACAGGAAGCCAGCGGTTGATCGTCTTGATGGCCTCGAACCCGTTAGCATCGCTCATGCCGAAGGCCCCCGGGCTCGCCACCCCCTCGATGGCGTGCGTGAGCGCATCGAACGCCGTCCCGGCCGTGATCGCCCGAGGCATCCCGAGCGTTAAATCGGGGTCTAGGATCGTGACGTCCGAGTTAAGAAACGGGTGCAAAAGGGCGCCCTTAACCTTATCGATGGCGTTGTAGATGACGGCTATAGGGGAAATCTCCGCGCCCGTCCCGGCCGTCGTGTTTATGGCAACGTGCGGGATGGGAATGGGCTCGGCCTTCGGCCAGGTTACGATGGCCATGTTGCCGGGCATGATCTCCCTTATGTCGTTCCCACCTTTGTAGAGTAAGTACTTGACGCCCTTTGCGAAATCGAGCACGCTCCCACCGCCCAGAGCAACGATGGCATCGGCGGCATGCTCACGGGCGAAGCGCGCCCCGTCGTTTACGGAGGCCATTTCGGCATCCTGCGGGACCTCATCGAAAACCCCCACCAGATCGCAGGCAAGGCCCCTGGATGGTAGATCGAACATCGCCTTTACGTTGTCAAGGACTCCTGATAGCACAAGCCCCTTGTCCGTGAACACCACGGCCCTTTTGGCGCCAAGGCTCGTCAGGATGTCCGGCAGCATGGCCACGGACCCAGAACCCTGGTAGATGGCCGTTTTAAGGAAATACTGGGACAGCGTCGTTGGCATGGAACACCCCCTACTCTTTGAGCGTTACGATGCGGTCGTACCAGAAGCGCCTTTGGCGGTCCTGGACCATCGATTGGTGAATATGCTTGACCTGGGTGTACTCCTCAAGCCCAAAGTGGCCGAGCTCTCTGCCGATGCCGCTTTGCTTGTAGCCCCCAAACGGCGCATCGTTCCTCAAAAGGTGCCAGTCGTTAATCCATACCGTCCCCGCCTTGATCGCCCTGGCCACCTCGAGCCCCCTCTTGGGGTCTTTTGTCCAAACCCCGCCCGCAAGCCCGTAGATCGTTTCGTTAGCAATACGCAGGGCGTCGTCCAAATCTTTATAAGGGATGACGCTTAAGACCGGCCCAAAGATCTCCTCCTGGGCGATCCTCATGTCGTTCTTCACGTTCGTGAAGATCGTGGGCTCCACGTAGTAGCCATCCTCGAACCCATCCGGCCTTAAACGGTTTCCACCGACAACGAGCTTGGCGCCTTCTTGTTTACCCGCCTCGATGTAGGAAAGGACGGTTTCGAGCTGCTGATCGGAGATGACAGGGCCAAGGTCGGTCTCCATATCCAGCGGGTTTCCCACCTTGAGCTTTTTTATTACGTTGCACATCCGCTCGATAACCTCATCGTGGAGCTTCTCTGGCACCAAAAGCCTCGTGCCCGACTCGCACACCTGGCCGTTGTGGAGCAGGAAAGCAAAGCAAGACCCCGGAACGGCTATGTCCAAATCGGCGTCATCCAGGATGATATTCGGGGATTTGCCGCCGAGCTCCAGCGTAACCTTTTTGATCGTACCCGCGGCAAGCTGCATGATCCGCCTGCCCACGACGGTCGAGCCCGTAAAAGCGACCTTGTCCACGTCCGGGTGGCTTGCCAAAGCCTCCCCGGCCGTCGAGCCGGGGCCGGGAACGATGTTGAGCAC
>DDYN01000025.1 GCA_002347965.1 Nitrospirae bacterium UBA2233
CGCCTCTTCTTCGAGCATGGCCTGGGCGGCCTTGACCAGCTCGGCCTCTTCGAGCGATTCGAGCGTGCCGTTGATGTCGAAAGCCAGCATGGCTATTTCGTCGTTACCCTCTACGGGCAGCCTAGATCGCCTTGCGGCCTTCGTTCGTATTGCTTCAAGCCCGCCTTGCAGCCTCTTTAGCCTCAAAAGCACCGAGTGGCTCGAAAACACATGGTGAGCAGCCCCAAAGGCCAGGCCAAGAAGAAAAAGCCCTATACCGAAGAGCCTTAGAATGTGCAAGCCGACGGGCGTGACGATGTCGGGTACACCAAGGGTCATCAGTGCGACGGGGTCGCCTTCCAACCCGACGAGCAGCTTGCTGGCGATTGACCGCCCGCTGGCGTGCCTCATAATGAGTGTATCCGGAGGTGTCGGAAGGTTTTCCCTCTCTAAAGCGGGCAGGCCGGAAAGCGGGCGGACTTGGACGGGAAAGTCTTCCAGGGCGTTCAGGCGTTTTTGTTCGGCCTCGTCAAGAAACCGGCCCATGATCAGCCCCCCGTCGGGCAACCCTTTTGCATCCGGCTCGTGAACGGCCCTAAGCGATACCATCGCAAGCCCGTCTGGAAGGCCAAGCAGCCCCTGGGCCTTCTTAAGCCTGCCCAAGAGAACCTCTTTGAGCCTTGTTCCTTGGCGGAGCTGTGCAAGCATGCCCTGGGGCAGTGGGCCGAATGTGCCCGTTTCCTGCCTGAAAGCCTTGCCCCAGACGAGCGTACCGCCCGAATCCACGAAGGCCATAAAGTCGAGGTTCAGCTCTTGGAAGGGGGTTTTCGTCAGCTGATTTTCTACAAAAGCCGGGTTTTGCCCGCGTACGAACCCGGCCGCCTCTTTCCACACCGCCCAGTCGCCGGCTTTCTTGGTGATTGAGTCCTGTTCGTAGGCAAGCCTGCGGACGATGCGCTCGGTAATCCTGGTCGTGCGCTGGGCTTCAACCTGAAGCATCCCTTCCAAGACGACGAACCTGGCCAGCGCATAAAGCCCTACCAGGAACACGCCGAGCAGCACGGCGTCCATCAAGAGACACCGCCAACGCAGCGTCATGACGCCCTTCCTTGTTTGTTACCTATTGCTCGCCGCATGCAGCCAGGTAGGCGGGGCAAACACGCCCCACACCCGGGGTCAATCTTGGCCGCCTTCTTTGGCCTTACCCATCCCTCGGTAGGCGGGGCTTTCCAGCCCCACGTTTGCTGATCCAACGTGGCGAGGATAGGCGGGGCTTTCCAGCCCCGCGCTTGCAAGGGTCTGCCTGTGTCGAGCATTGATCGCGCTCCTTACGGCCTGGTTCAACGTGGCGAAGATAGGCGGGGCTTTCCAGCCCCGCGCTTGCTGATCCAACGTGGCGAAGGTGAGGCTGCCCCCCCACAGCACCACCGCAAAGGCGAGGGCTTTTCCCATTCCCTGCCGTGCCGTTAGGTTAATATTCGCTGTTGACCTTCAAAAAGTTCTTGCCTTCCGTGATGGTGCTGCCGGTAAAGGGGGAGGTGTCCTGAGTAGTCGTTGTCGTTCCAGTTGTTGGGTCCGTCGCCGTTGTCTACCCCGGGGCCGTCGTGGCGAGGGCGGTCCAGGGCATCGGTGTATATAGCACGCATTGGGCAAATTCAAACCAAACGAATTGTACAGAATACCCTTACGCGAAGGTGCTCGGGGGGGGTGAAGGCCGGGTTTGCATTTTAATTCTACTTCTACGGGCTGATAAAAAACATCCAGCGGCAAGAAAGGCCAAAAAGGCAGACCATAGAGTATTCAAAGCGTCCAACCGCGAATAATTCATCTTACGTGAATATTACATTATGTTATCTTATCGCTGTGTGCAAGTATGCCGGGCGGGTCGCTCCCCTAAAGTGGTTATTTTTCTCCAAGCAGATTGACTCTTTCGCACACCCAGGATAACGGGCACGCATTCATCGGGCTCTTCATGCTGGCTGCGCTCACCATGAAGAAGTCCCTAGCGGGGGTAAAGAGCCTGGCGCCTTTGTTATCCTGGTGGCAGTTCTATAAAAGGCCTGTCTTAGGCTACAGCGGCCAGGTTTCCATCCGAAAGGCCATGTCCCAAAACATCCATTCGTAGCGACATGAGGTCATGAAGCGCCCTGCAAACGCTTCTGCCTTTTTTTGGCTTACACGCCCTAGCGTCTCTCTTGCCATTTGGGTCACCTCACGTACTACACTTTCGTACGCACCCGACGCGTAGGTCTCGATCCAGCGTTGGTAGAGGGGGTCGGGGGAGCCCCTTTTTTGAAGCGCCCTGCCCACCTCGAGATAGACCCAGTAGCACGGAAGAAGCGCGCCCAAAACGTTTGGGAACGGCTCAAGGGCTGCCGTAGCCAAGAGATAGCTCGCGTAGGCCTTGTTCGTCGGAGCCATGGAGGCCTCTTTGATCATCCTTGCCGAAACGCCAAGCTCCTTGAGCAACCCTTCGTGCAACGCACTTTCTTCTTGAAGGGCGCTTACCGAATGCGCGCGGAACGTGTTCGCCCAGGCCTCCTTTGGGGCTTTGGCAGCCGCAAGCGAAAGCACCCTGGCGTAAGCCTTAAGGTACAAGGAATCCTGGAGAACATAGAACCGAAAAGACTCCTTGGCAAGCTCGCCGGAGTTCAGGCCAACCAAGAAGGGGTGTGCAAGAATGGCCCTACGGATGGGCAGGGCGTTTTTCCAGAGCTCTTCCAAAGATGCCCCTCGGCCCAATCCTTGAGCTAGGCCATCCTTCGAGAGCAGGCCGAAGATGGGAGAGGGGGCCAAAATGGCTCCCATCGCGCCGAGGGTCTGGGCAAGAAACGCCCGCCTTGGGAGCGTGCTGTTCACGCTCGGCCTCCTTAAGTCGCTAATCGAGCGCAAGCTCGACGTCGTCGCCCGCGACGCGCACCGGGTAGGTCTTGACCGGTTCCTCGGCCGGCCCTTCAAGCACCTCGCCCGTAGAAACACGGAACTCGGCGAAGTGCAACGGGCAGGTAACCTTCTCCCCGTCGAAGAACCCCATCGAGAGCGAAGCCTCTGCATGCGTGCAGCTGTCCTCGATGGCGTAAACCTTTTGCCCCGACCGAAACAGCGCCAAGCGCCTCCCTTGAATGTCCACGGAAAACCCCCTGCCTTCGGGGATTTCGGAAAGCCTTGCAACCTTCGTGAACGAGGACACTGCCAATTCCTCCTCTTTTTTGTTTGGTCTGTCGCGCTTGGAAACGCAACGCGCCCTGGTCTCTAGGCGCTCACGCCTAGGCTTGATCTTTGGCCGGGGCGATCACCAGGGCAGCCCCTCGCCTTTGTAGCTCAGGAATGTTCCACTAAGCGAGAGATCCCCGGAGTCTATCAGCCGGCGCATGCCGCGAACGCTCTCTGCGGGTAACACCGGCGCCCCCTCGCCCCCCATGTCCGTCTTCACCCAGCCAGGATGGAGGATGAGTACAGAAACCCCTTTGGGCTTTAGGTCGACCGAGAGGCTCTTGAGCGCCATGTTGAGCGCGGCCTTGCTCGATCGGTACACATACACCCCGCCCGATGTGTTGTCGGCAATCGAGGCCATCTGCGTCGAGAGCGTTGCGATCACCTTCTTCGAGCCCTGCTCGATGTTGGCAAGAAACGTCTCGGCCAGCTTGATCGGCGCGAGCGCGTTGACCTTGAAGGCATCGGCCCAAGCTTCGTAATCGATTTTCCCCAAGCTTTGAGCCTCTTTAGGTCCGTAATGCCCCGCATTGTTGATAAGGATGTCCATCGGAATGTCAGCAAGCTCTTTTCCTAGACGCTCGACGGCCGCAAAGTCTGAAACGTCCAACGCGTGCAAGGCCACGTTGGCATGAACGCCGGCAACTTCCATAAGAGGCTTTGAGCCGTGCGGGTTTCTGGCTACCGCGTGTACTTCGAACCCATCCTGGGCATACTGACGGACAAATTCGAGCCCAATCCCGCGGCTCGCCCCTGTGATGAACACGCTCGTCATGGCGACCCTCTTTTTGTTTTTGCCTTTTATCTTAACCTTTGGGGTCGTTCTCTAGCAAAACGTCCATTCTCACCGCACGACGCCTTCTTAGGCTACGACGACACGGCCAGAGGGCAAAAAGTGGACATTATGCGGGTCTCGAACTGTTCCAACCCTTGGAGCGCTTCAGGGCCCTTTTCCAGCGCTGAATGTGGCTAAGGCGTTCTTTTGCGTCCAAAAAGGGGCTAAAGGCGCGCTCGATCCTGCGGAGCTTAAGGAGCTCTTCTTTGGATTTCCAGAACCCGACAGAGAGCCCGGCCAAGAAGGCCGAGCCGAGGGCTGTGGCCTCGAGCATGACCGGCCTTTGGACCTCCACCCCCAACGTGTTGGCCATTCCCTCCAAGAAGAAGTCGTTTTTGGAAGCCCCGCCGTCAGAAATCACCGTACGGATCTGGAGTTTGGCGTCCTTTTGCATGGCCAGCAGAATGTCCCGGCACTCGAAAGCGATTCCCTCTAAAAAGGCGCGCACCACATGGGCCTTCTGGGTGGCCAACGTCATTCCCAAAACCGTCCCGCGGGCGTTTGGGTCCCAGTAAGGGGCGCCAAGCCCGCCAAGCGCGGGCACGGCAACCACTCCTCCCGAATCCGTCACGCTCTTGGCGAGCGTTTCGGATTCGGCAACATCCTGGATCAGCCCAAGTCCGTCCTTGAGCCAGGCAATGAGCGCGCCAGTGGCCGGGATAAACCCTTCCAGCATGAAGGCGGTTTCGTCCTTGGTTTTCCAAGCGACCATGGGCAAAAGCCCGTGCAGCGAAGCGGCCGGCTTGCTCCCTACGTTCATGTCCAAAAACGAGCCGGTGCCGTGGGTACACTTCACATCGCCCGGGGCAAAGCATCCCTCGCCGAAAAGCGCAGCCTGTTGGTCTGCGATGACGCCGGCAATCGGAACCTTCGCCCCAAGGGCTTCGGTCGCCCCAAAAGGGCCGCTGGAGTCCCGAAGTTCTGGAAGGAGCGAGGCGGGGATGTCGAAGAGCTTGAGGAACAGCGAGCTCCAGGTGAACTGGTATGGGTCGAACATGCCAGAAGCGCTCGCGTTCGAGTAGTCTGTCGC
Organism: Nitrospirae bacterium UBA2233; assembly: GCA_002347965.1. Taxonomy (GTDB): domain Bacteria; phylum UBA2233; class UBA2233; order UBA2233; family UBA2233; genus UBA2233. Next base: position 5,058 of record DDYN01000025.1, read on the forward strand.
GTGCACCTTGCCGCCTGTGAGCTTGTAGACGAGCCAGCTATCCACCGTTCCTTCCGCAAGCTCTCCTCTTTGCGCCCTTTTCCTGGCCCCTTCGATCATATCTAGCATCCAGCGGGTATGGGCGAGCGCCGAGGCTGGGCTGAACTTGACCCAGGAGGCAGTAATGAGGCGCTTGACGGCCGCAAGGTTCCTAAGGAACGGAAGGCCCGAGCCGAGACCCCTGCTTGCCCTACCAAGAACCCTCAGCGTGCGGGAAAGGAGCTTCTTGTCCATTTGACGGCAAAGCTCGGCTGTTCGAACGTCCTGCCAGCCGATCATTGGGTGGAGAGGCCTTCCGGTTTCTCTTTCCCAAAGGAGGTTTGTACTCCGCTGGGTAGCGATCCCGATCGCCGCTACATCGCTTGCCGGGGTTTGAGCGGCCTTGAGGCACTCCCGCATTACCTTGAGGGAGGCTTCAAGAAGCCCCTCCGGGTCCTGCTCGACCCAGCCTGGCTCGGGATAACGTGTGGGGATCGTTTCGTACGCCTGGGCTGTAACCGTTGCTTGCTTGTCGAACAGGATTGCACGAACCCCCGTCGTTCCTGCATCCAGGCTGAGAATAAAACGCCCCATCGCCATCTCTCCGCCGGTTGTTGCTTATGCATGCAATGATAGCATATTGCCCACCCCTATGGCATAGAAAAGCGGCAAACATAGGACCACAAGATCCCCAAGGAGCTCTGCGCCAAAGGCCACGAGATGGATGGTGAGAGGATGCGCCGCGTGAATATAAAAATGAGTCCTGAGCCCAGGCCGGTTCAATAGCGGATGGGGAGCCGTGTCGTGATTATAACTTCGACCGCGTGCTCCTGACGATCGTCTACTATGGGAATGACGTTGTCTAGGCGTTCCACGCCATCGACTGTCATGCGCATCGTGCCACCCTGCGCAGGATCTGGGATGCTAGCTTGCGAGACGGCGATACGATAAACGGTCTCGCGGTAGCGGTAGTGGATCTTGAACCCAGGCCAGTCGGCGGGCAGACAGGGTGCCAGATGCAGCTTGTCTGCTTCGAGCCTCAAACCGAGCAGCGATTCCACGATGAGGCGGTACATCCATCCGGCCGACCCGGTATACCAGCTCCAGCCGCCGCGGCCGATGTGCGGCGCGACAGCATAGACGTCGGCGGCGACGACGTACGGTTCCACCTTGTAGGTGGCGACACCCTGTGGCGAACGCGTATGGTTAGCCGGGTTGATCATCGTCAACAACTCCCAGGCGCGCTCGCTATCTCCCAAGGCGGCAAACGCCATCGCGGCCCAGATCGCACCATGGGTGTACTGCCCTCCGTTCTCCCGCACTCCGGGCACGTAGCCGCGGATGTAGCCTGGATCCAGGTTTGATTTATCGAAGGGCGGATTAAGCAGCTGCACAAGCCGGTAATCCCGCCGCACCAGATGCTCGTTGACAGCTTTCATGGCTAAGCGCGAACGCGTCGCATCGCCCGTCCCCGACAGCACCGACCAGCTCTGCGAGATAGAATCAATCCGGCATTCGGCGTTGCCCGCCGAACCCAGCGGCGTGCCATCGTCAAACCAGGCGCGGCGGTACCACGCGCCATCCCAGGCGTGCTGCTCGATGTTCTGACGCAACTGCTCTGCCTGTGCCAAACAAAGTTCGGCGAAGGACGTATCGCCTCGCGAGCGCGCCACCTCGGCGAACTGCTTGAGCACCGTGCACAAAAAGAAGCCCAGCCAGACGCTCTCGCCCCGGCCCTGCATTCCCACCAGATTCATGCCATCGTTCCAGTCGCCGCTACCGATCAGCGGCAGGCCGTGCTCGCCGAAGCACAGCCCGTGGCGGATGGCGCGCACGCAGTGCTCGTACAGGCTGGCCGCCTCGGTTGAGCAGCCCGGCAGGTCGTAGTAAGAATCATCCTCCGGGTTGACCGGGCGGCCCTCCAGGAAGGACACGGGCTCGTCGAGCACCCCGGTGTCGCCACTGCTGGTCGCATAGCGGCACACCGCCAACGGCAGCCACAGGTAGTCATCCGAACAATGCGTTCGCACGCCCCGGCCGGATGGCGGATGCCACCAGTGCTGGACATCGCCCTGCGAGAATTGCCGGCTGGCGCACAGCAGCAAGTGCGCCCGCACCAGGCCGGGCTCGGCATGAACAAGCGCCATCACGTCCTGCAGCTGGTCGCGAAAGCCGAAGGCGCCGCCCGATTGGTAGTAGCTGCTACGCGCCCAGATACGACAGGCGAGAGTCTGGTACATGAGCCAGCCGTTGGCCAGCACGTTGACCGAAGCGTCGGGGGTTTCGACCTGCACCGCGCCCAGCGTGTGGTTCCAGTACTGCCACACCGCTTCGAGCGCGCCGCGCGCGGCCGCGGCGCCGCGGAAACGCTGCACCAGCGCGTCGACATCATCGGCATTGCGCCCGACGCCGAGCCGAAAGACAATCTCACGCTCCTGACCGTCGGCAAGGTCAAAAATCACCTGGATCGCGCCGCAGGGATCCAGGCCAGCGCCTACCTTGCCGGACAGGCGGGCGCGGTGCATCGCGGCAGGATCGCGCAGCGTGCCGTTACGGCCGAGAAATTCCGTGCGATCGCCGCTCAGCCTACGCGCCGGGTCATCGACGTCGAAGAAGGCCACCCGCTCGGCAAACTCGGTATTGTAGGGGTTGCGTGCGCACAGCGCGCCGGTGTTGGGATTGATCTCGGTGATCACGTGCATGGCAGATTTTGGCGGCAGATCCCCAAGAACCCACTCTAGATAGCCGGTCGCAGAGAGCTTGCGCGCCCGGCCCGAGGTGTTGCGTACCTTCAGCACCGAGAACTTGACCGCCGCGTCTGTGGCCACGTAGACCCAAAGTTCCGAGCGGATACCGTGGCTGACGTGCTCGAACACGCTGTAGCCAAAGCCATGCCGGATGACGTAGGCGCTCCCCGCGCGTGCCGGCAAGGGCGTAGGGGACCAGAAGCGGCCGGTCTCTTCATCGCGTAGGAAGAGCGCCTCGCCGCTGCCATCGCTCACCGGGTCGTTATACCAGGGGGTGAGGCGGAATTCGTGGGCATTCTCGCTCCAGGTGTAAGCGACACCGCCCTCCGAGACGACGGTGCCGAAGTGCGGATTGGCCAGCACGTTCACCCAGGGCGCGGGTGTGACCTCGCCGGCCGCCAGCGCAAGGACATATTCGCGCCCGTCGGGGGTGAAGCCACCCAGCCCGTTGGCCAGAATCAGATCGCGCCGCGTGAGCGCGATGTCGATGGTTTGGTCGGATTCGGGACCGGACGGGTGGCTTGGCGTAAACCTCGGCGCGCGCGGCTCCACCGGCCCGCGACGGTTGAGCTGTTCCGCCAGGGTACCGCGGTCGTCAATGATCACGGCGCGCGCGACCGACTGGAACAGGATGCGATCCTCGGCGGAAATCTGCTCTGCCGAACGCACGAAGATGCCGCCCGGTCGATCGATCACGCTCGCCTCGATGCCCGAGGCGATCAGTCCCATGATCTGGTCTTGCAGTTGCTGGCGAT
>DDYN01000022.1 GCA_002347965.1 Nitrospirae bacterium UBA2233
GAGCGAATCCTGTCCGTCGTCGAGGCCACGCCTAGCAACTACGAGACCTCGCTGTTTACGCCCATCCGCAAGACATTGCTCGGGTTGCTCCATAAAGAGCCCGATCTTGATAAGGAAGAACTGGGAACGGCCTTTCGCGTCATCTTGGACCACAGCCGGGCGGCTAGCTTTCTTGTGCTGGACGGAGTGCTTCCAGCCAACGAGGGGCACGGCTATGTCCTCAAGCGGATTATCCGCAGGGCGCTTCGGTTTGGCAGGCTATTAGGGCTGACAGAGCCTTTCTTGAACCGCCTCGTCCTGCCCGTCGCGGGGGTTTACGAAAAGGCCTACCCGGAACTCACGGCTCAGCTTCCAGCGATCCAGGGCATCGTCCTTAAAGAAGAAGAGCGCTTCTTGGAAACGCTCGAGCGTGGCTTGAAGCTGCTGGAAGAAGAGGTTGCCCGCATGGGCTCCTCTGGAACGCTTCCTGGCGAGGCGGCATTTAGGCTGTACGACACCTTCGGCTTCCCACTGGACCTGATCGACGAGCTATTGAAAGAGCAAAAGCTTGGGTTCGACAGGGCAGGTTTTGAGGCGGCGATGGATCAACAGCGTGAGCGGGCCCGAAAAAAGAGCGCGTTCGCCCGCTCCAACCTCCTTGTCTCGGACAAAGAAACGGCCAAACCCCGAGAAAGCACGTTCGTCGGGTACGATACCCTTAAATCAAGGGCCCGCGTGCTCGAAGTCTTCAGGCCTCCCGACGCTGGCGACGAAGCGCTCGTCGTGTTCGACGAGACCCCTTTCTACCCTCAAGGCGGCGGCCAGCTGGCGGACCGGGGAGAAATTCTTGCCGAAGGGTTCTTGGGGCATGTCCAAGACGTCCAACGCCAAGACGGCAGCATTCTTCACCGGGTACGGACCCTTGAAGGGGAGCTCAAAGAGGGCACAGAAGTCGAGCTCAAGGTTGACAACGTCTACCGAGAGGCCCTTATGCGCGCGCATACGGGCACCCACCTACTCCACAGCGCGCTGCGCAGCGTGTTGGGAGAGCACGTCCGGCAGGCTGGATCTTTGGTAGATGCCGACAGGCTTCGGTTCGACTTCACTCATTTTGCCCCCTTGACAAGCGAGCAAGTTAAGGAGGTCGAGGTGCTCGCCCAAAAGGCCATCCTTCAAGACCTCCCCGTTCGCATCGAGGAGACAAGCTACCAAGACGCCCTCAAGAGGGGGGCTCTCGCCTTCTTTGGGGAGAAGTACGCGGACGTTGTCCGTGTCGTCGAGATTCCCGGGGCGAGCATGGAGCTCTGCGGGGGAACGCACGTCGGACGGACTGGACAGATAGGGCCGTTCCGCATCGTGCAAGAGGGTTCGATCGCCTCGGACGTCAGGCGAATCGAGGCCCACGTAGGCCTGTTGGCGCTCAAACACGCCCAAGAAGAAGCATGGCTGATCGAAACGATCGCCGCAACGCTCAAAACGACACGAGGGGAACTCTTAAAAAGCCTTGAGGGCGTGCTTGGCGAACTCGACCACCAACGCCGGCTCAACGCCTCGCTAAAACGCAGGCTATTGAGTGCCCGTGCAGAGGAACTCCTTGCCGTCAAACAGCGCCTTGGAGACGTCCCCCTGGTTTCCGGCTTTTTGGACGGGGTAGACATGCAGGGCTTGAGGGAGCTTGGGCTTTTGCTCCAAGAACGAATCCCCAACTCGATCGCCGTCCTCGGAGCAGAGCATGAAGGTAAGGGCTTTTTGATCGTTCAAACCCGCGGCAAAAGCCCTAAAGACGGGAAGCCGGGCGCCCGGGCCATTCTAGACGCGCTCCTTGCGCGCATCGGGGGGAAGGGCGGCGGCAGGGAAGACTTTGCACAGGCTGGAGGGCTTGACGCTAAAGCCCTCCAGCGCCTTCTGCTGGAAGACCTCCCTGAGGTTCTTGAGCGGCTGGAGGTTGGTTGAGGCCTTCTGCGTCCTCTTCGTCGTTGTCCACGCCTTCCGGATCGCCTTGAGCGCTCAGGTCAGTCTCCACGGGCGGGGGCAAAGCCCCTTGCTCTTGCTCGTAGGCTTGATCGGCTTCGGTTTGGGAAGGGGCCCCTTCGTTCTCCTCCTGCCCCTCGGCCGCTTTTTCCGGCAGAACAAATGCACCGGGTTGTTTGGCGTAGGGCTCTTCTTGCTCGGGTTTGGAGGCCCGTTCTTTAGCCTCCCTTTCGCTTAGGCTGGCCAAAAGCCTCTTGGCATCGTCGGTATACTCCGCTTCCGGATAGGCCGAGAGAAGGTGCTCGAGCGTGCTTTTGGCCTTCTGGGGGTTGTTAGACGCCTTGTAGCATTCAGCCAGGCCAAACAACGCCCTTGGAGCATAGCGCGAGGAAGGATACTTTTGAGCGAGCCAGCTGTACCGCTCGCTCGCCCCTTGAAAGTTCTTACGTTTGAAATAAAAATCCCCGATGAGCATCTCGGACTTCGCAAGGCTTTCTATGCATGCATCGAAATGACCCCTTGCCATATCGGCCCAGATAGAGGCGGGATAGCGGGAAAGGAGTTCTCCGAACGCGCTGGAGGCGTTCCGGGCGGGCGTTTGGTCTCTTTCGGCCGCAGGTTTTTGGTTAAAATAGCACATCCCGAGCAGGTAATAGGCGTAGGGTGCATCTTTATGGGAAGGATGGCGTTTAATGAAATCTTCCAGGTACGCCGAGGCCTCGGCGTACTTTCCTTGGTAGTAGTAGAGCTCGGCCAGACGAACCTCGGCCATAGTCGACTTCTCTGAGAACGGAAACTCGAAGATGACCGCCGTGAATTTCCCCTCGGCCTCCTCGTAGCGCCCCCTAAAGAACGACGAAAGCCCCTCTTCGTAGAGCTGGTCCACGTTCTTTTTTTGCGTAACGGGCTTCGTTTTGGCGCACCCGGCCGTAAGCCCGAAGCTCACCACCGCACAACACAAAACGACCCGTGAAAGCATCTTTCCGGACATTACATTCACCCAGCGTGCTTAAAGATTCACATGGGGTTTGAGGTTTCCTAAGGAGGGCTCGTAATTCCTGCCTGCCATGAGGCATTCTTTCAGGCTAAAAGAGTTTCTTCCCGTTGTCAACCGCTCGACGGTGCAAAACGGCGTGAATGAGCGGCCGCTAAAGATGGACTCGGCGGAATTGATCAAGGCGTATTCTTTTCTTTGGGATCAGAAGCGCCAGCACAACGCCAGTAGCAAACCCCCCCACGTGCGCCCACCAAGCGATCGAGCCTGCCCCTGCCGTGAACGAGCCCATACCGTAAAGGAACTGCATCGCAAACCAAAGGATCAGAAAGATGAAGGCGGGGATATTCACAAACGTCAAGAAAATGAACACGGGAACGACCGTGAGCACGCTCGCGTGGGGGAACATCACAAGGTATGCCCCAAGCACTCCCGCGATTGCCCCGGAGGCGCCCACGATAGGGGTGGCATCGTAAGGGTTGATCGCCACCTGCAAAAGGGCGGCACAAGCCCCCGACACTAAATAAAGCAACAGGAAGCGTCCGTGGCCGATTCTGTCCTCTACATTGTCGCCAAAGATCCATAGAAACCACATGTTTCCCAAAAGGTGCAGGAGGCCCCCGTGGAGAAACATGGAGGTCACGACAGGAACGGCTCTATCTTTTAGCCCTGCTGCAAACGCGAAATCCCTGGCGATGAGCCCGTAGGCACGAAAGAAAGACTCCATTTGGTACTGGGGCACTCCCATTTCGTACAGGTAGACGAGCACGTTCGTGAGGATCAACCCAACCACCACGATCGGAAACGTGTACGAAGGGTTTGAGTCGCGAATAGGAATCATGGGATCAACCCGTAAAGGGGCTCAACAGAAAACAAGGGACATAGAGACCTATGCCCCTTGTCGAACCGAACCAAACGTTCGGCTACTTGTTCATGATGGATTCTTTCAGCGCCTTCCCTGCACGGAAGATAGGGGTGGACCTACCGGAGATCGTAATTTCTTCACCAGTTTGCGGGTTGCGCCCCTTGCGTTCTTTCCGTTGAGACACCATAAAAGACCCGAAGCCTGTCAACGTGACCTTTTCGCCCTTTTTCAAGGCTTCGGTAACCGCCCCGACAAAGGCGCTGACGAGCGTTTCCGCCGTGCTTTTCGTCACGCGGGTTTTTTCGGCAAGTTGTTCGACCAGTTCTGCCTTTGTCATGTCTTCCCCCTAACTCAACGTTTCTGTGTTCCGTTTGTCTCCACGAGCCTAAGTAGCCACCCTTTCTTAAATCAAGGAAAACAAAGGATTTTGAAAAACTCCCATCAAAAGAAAGCCTTCGTAAAACTCTACAAAGGGCTTAAAGCCAGCCTTTTCCTGCTCTTTTGCCATTTACGCATATTTTTTTCGGAAATTCAAGCTTTTCCTTCTAGTTACCGGCTTTTTGGAGGAGAAGAATCGGGGTAACATAGAAGGCAACGACTTAAGGGGAGCTTCTCGTGCAAACGTCCCGTACGCTGAGCGCTCTCGGGCGAGCTACCCTGGAGCATCTTGCCGCCCTCGTTCGTTTCGACACCTCAAACCCTCCCGGAAACGAGCGGGAGGCATGCATGTATATCGCCCGTATACTCGAAAAGGAAGGCGTCCCCTTTCAGACGGTCGAGCCCTCCCCTGGACGAATAAACCTTGTGGCCAGGCTCGAAGGAACCAAGGCCAAACGGCCCTTCTTGCTGAATGCCCATTTGGACGTCGTACCGGCAGAACGGGAAAAATGGCGTCACAACCCTTTCGGCGCGGTCGTTGAAGACGGCTACCTTTACGGCAGGGGTACGTTGGACATGAAGCAGATGGCGGCCATGGCGCTTGGCATCCTCGTTACGCTCAAACGCGAAGGGACAAAGCCGCCCAGAGACCTGATTGTGGCGTTCGTGGCCGACGAGGAGGCTGGATGCGGCATGGGCTCGGCGTATCTTGTGGCCCGTAACCCCGACTGGGTAGATTCAGAGTTCGGCCTGACGGAGGGCGGGGGGTTCGTCCTGCCCATCTTGGGCAAGACGTTCGTTACCGTTTGCGTGGCCGAAAAAGGCGTGCTTTGGGTTCGGCTGCACGCCTCGGGTAAGCCGGGGCATGCAAGCGTGCCCACGCCAGAAAGCGCCACGTCCCTGCTTGTCCGAACACTCGGCAGCCTGCTGAACCTCCCACTTCCTCTGGCCCTTACCCCCCCAATGCGGGCGTTTTTTACTACGTTAGGAAAAAAAGGCCAGTCGCCTTGGCAAGCAAGGGCCTTTATCCGGGCTATGCTGCGCACCAAAGGCTTGGAGCGCCGGCTGTTGCCCTTAACCCTCAAAAAAGGCCCCGACTCCCATGCGCTCGCCGCGATGCTCCGGAATACGATCGCGCTCACCCGGCTCGAGGCTGGCGTGAAAGAAAACGTAATCCCTTCCTCGGCAAGGGCGGACCTAGACTGCCGGCTACTTCCAGGGGAAACGTCCGGGCCGTTCCTCGAAACGCTGAAGGCGTGCATTCCCGAAGAAGACAGAGAGTACGTGCGCTTCGAGGTCCTCCAGGATCAAGGAGCCTCCGCATCCCCTGCTGAATCCCCTCTTTACCGGGCGATCGGGAAAACGATCGAGCATTACCTTCCAGAATCCGGACCGATCCCGTTCCTTACGCCAGGGTTTACCGACGCCCATCACTACAGAAAAATCGGCATGACGATGTACGGGTTCATCCCGATGGAAGCCTCCTCGGGAACAGAGTTCGTCCGGCTGATCCACGGACACGATGAGCGCATAAGCTTGAAGAACGTAGATTTCGGGGCTACCGTACTGATGGCATTGACTAAACGCATTCTGTTCGAGGTATGATCAAACCGTGTCTTTTTATAAGATTTTATAAGAAAGGATCATTTCTAAAAAAAATCAAAAGGGAGAAGAACCATGGCCCGGGTCATCAGGCCGCTGCTGGGACTTTTGCTTTTGCTCGCGATGCCCCTGGCCCCTTTGGCCGCCGTGGCGCATGCTGCCGAAGGCTGGAGGGCGTTTGCCGAGGACTCGGAGCATGCCAAATTCATCGACGTCGAGGGCGTGCGAACTCACTACATCGAGATGGGGTCGGGCAGCCCCGTCGTCTTTGTGCACGGCCTTGGCGCTTGGAGCTATTCCTGGCGCAAGAACCTCGAAGCCACGGCCAAGCTAGGATACCGAGTGATCGCCGTAGACCTCAAAGGGTTTGGTCTAAGCGGCAAGCCGGAGCCTGTCGCGAAGGAAGACTACTCGGTGGCCGATCAAACAAGGTTCTTGAAGCGCTTCCTCGAGGCGCTATGGATCGGGAAGGCGGACATCGTGGGCAATTCGATGGGCGGCTCCGTCGCGCTGTACTTTGCGTTCACCTACCCGGCTTCAACCAACCGGATCGTCGTGGTTGACCCTGCCTGCTACAGGCAACGGTTCCCCTTGTTGCTCTGGGCCGTCAAAGCCCCCGTATTCGGCCGAATGTCCGAGGTATTCATGGGCCGCACCACGGCCAAGATGGTTCTCAAGCAGGTCTATGCCGACCCCAAAAAGATCAGCGATGACATGGTCGAGGCGTACGCCATGCCCCTTTCGCTCAAAGGAGGCAAGAGAGCCTTTCGGATGGCGACGAAACGCCTGCTACCCCAAGATTACGACCGCGTCGTCGCCGCCTACAAGCAGATCAAGACGCCTGCCCTCGTCGTTTGGGGGGAGGAGGACGGGTGGATTTCGCCCGACATGGGAAGGCGGCTCGCAAAAGACCTTCCCAATGCCAGCCTCGTGATCATGAAAGGCTGCGGACACATGCCCATGGAAGAATGCCCTCAAGGGTTCAACGAGGCGCTCTCCGCCTTTTTAAAGAAGGCGCCTAAAGGCAAAACTCCTTAGAGCAAGGTATCGATCGCGGAACGCTTGCCTGTTTTTTCTTCTTTGGCCTTGTGCTGCAAGATGGCGGCGGCAAGGGCCTCGCGCAAGGAGGCGAACGTCTCGATGTTGGCCAGCTCGACCCCCAAATGGGCGAGCGTCTGAGCCATTTTTGGCGAAATTCCCGACAGGAAGGTCCTTCCTCCAAGAAGGGCGGCCGCCTCCGCAGTTCGGATCAGGCTGTTGGCAACCTGCGTGTCCACGACGGGAACGCCGCTTAAATCCACGATGACGGTTTCGGACTGCGTTGTCACGATGCGCTCGAGTAGGGCTTCCATCACCGCCATCGTCCGCTCGGAGTCAATCGTTCCGACCAGCGGAAGGACAAGAATGCCTTCCCACACCTCCGTGATGGGCGTGGAGAGCTCTCTAATAAAGCGCTGCTGCGCTTCGAGCGTTTCTTTGAGTTGAGCGTTCGCTTCCTCAAGCTCTTTGAGCGCCTCCCTGGCAAAGATTGGACGGTCTTCTCGCTCCTTCGCATCTTGTTTTGGTACGACCTCGAGCGTGCAGGCCTCCGCCCCAAGGGCCTGGCAGGAGGTCTCGATGCAATGCATTCCATCCTCTCCCTTCAACACCCCGAAGAAGCCGGCGATCATTCCGCAGACAAAATCACAGGCGGGGCGCCCGGGTTCAACACCCAAGCGCTGAATCGCCCAGGCCTCCGGCAGGTCTTTCCCCTCGATGACTGCTCGGCCCATCCCCTCTTCAAAGGACTTGAGCTCGACAACGCCGCCGCCCAGGGATTCAAACGCGGTCAAGAGCTTCTTCAGGCCATCTTCGCCCTTCAGAACCTCGCCGGCCTCTACGCGCCTCTCGGCCACAGACCGGCCGTACTCTTTCCCGGACTCGTAGAAGATCCAGGCGGCCTCGGCCTCGCCCTCGACCTCTATGATCGTCCTTTTTATCCGGAAGAACCCCCTGGTTACGGATATAAGGAAACGCCTGTCGCCAAACGCCTCCATTATGCCGCTTTGGGCTGCCTTGATTCCTTCTTGGTCCGCCATGAAACTTCCCCCCTTTGCCTGGTCCGTCGCATTCTGATCTTATCCAATGTAGGTCGCCTTGAGCGGCGCTTGCAAGAGCCCCTTAAAACACTAGGGCCTTGGTGCTCTCGAGCGTCAAGCGCGCCAAGTCGGCCATAGTTCCCGGTCGTACCCCCACGATAAGCTCCTGTTCGCCTATGCCCTTGGCCAAAAGGCATGTCCCGCAGGCAAACACCTCGGCGTGCTTCTGGAGTAACCCCTCGATCTTTTGCCCAAGGTTGAGCCCTTCCAGCCCATCGGGCGGTTTTTGGTTCGATTTTGCCGCAAACACGCCGTCGTCAAGCAAAAAGAGCTTGAGTTTGGCCCCTTGATCGACAAGGCTTTCGGCAAGCCGAAGCGCGTTAATGGCCCTTAGCTTGTCCGGGCCGACGTCCAGCACGAGCAACACGCAGCCTTCCATGATGGCTCTCCCAGCTTGTTTAGGTTAATAAAAATAGCCCGAGCGCCTCCTTGAGGTTTTTCCCGCAACCAAGGAAACGCTCCCTTAAGACCATCGCCGGGTTCTTCCCCTCGGCCATAAGCTCCATCAGCCCCTCCAAAAAGACCTCTTCGCCGTACCCTCGCCTTTCAAGCCCTCTTTTGGATGCAACGACAAGCGCCTTGGCGAGCTCTGGCAGGCCCGTTTCGTTTATCCTGGCATCAAGCCCAAGCCTGGGGACGGTTCGGTAGAGCGAAACGAACGCCTCCCGAGGAAAACTGTCCAGCAACCCATCGGCCTCTTGAGTGGCCTGCTCATCGTAAAGAATCCCCACGAGCAAGGCCGCGGGAGCGAGCACCAACGCCTTTGGGAGGCTATCGGCCCCCCTCACTTCAAAGAACGTCTTAACCCGGACCTCCGGAAAAACCAAAGACAGATGGAGCACGAAATCCGAAAGCGTAGGGCGCCTTCCGTCGAGCCCCTCTTCTAAAAACCTTCGGAAAGGGATGGGTGGCCCGGGCACAAGCCGGCCTTCCTCTTCTAGGAGGATAATTGGGATGTCAAGAACGTAGTCTAGGTAATCACGAAGCGTCGCACCTTGGCCCATGAGGGAAGGGACGAGCCCGCACCTGTCGGGGTCGGTATCTTGCCATATAGCCGCTCGTTCGGTCTGGTAGCCGTTTAGCCTCCCTAAGCCGACCGGGGAGTTCGCAAACATGGCTTGGTAGACGGGCATCAGACGAAAGCAAAGCCTCACCTTCCTAAGCAAGTCCTGAATAGAAGTATAGTCTAGGTTCACCTGAATCGTGGCCGTTCGCTTCATCATGTCCAACGCCCTTGAGCCTTTTTTGGACAGATAGGGCACCATGATGCCGTAACGCGGCTTAGGAACCGTCTCGATCGCGCAGCTCGGACTCACCGGATGAAGGCCTGCGCCTAAAAACCCAACCTCTTCGGCAAGAGGATGCCCGCCTACCTGCTGTAAGAACGCTTCATGCTCGTTCCGGCATTCCAGTAGCGTCTTAAGAGGAGACCCGCTGAGTTCGAGTTGGCCTCCCGGTTCTAGGGCGACCAGGCGGCCCTCTTTTTCTAGGCCGATGAGCCGGCCCTCCTCGCAAACAGGACCATAGCCGTGCGAACGGATGAGGTGGGTAAGTATCGGAAGAATATGATCGGTGTAGCGGATCGCCTTAAGAGAATCCCGAAGAACGCCCAACGCCTCAAACTCGATTCCGATTCTCCGCTCTTGGGGGGGCTTTACGCCGTCTTTAAAGTATTTCTCGAGGTCTTGGATGCTCTCCAGAATTCGGTTACCATGCTCTAGGGTGATCTTCGTGGACATTCCTTCTCCAAACTCGCTTCTTGTCCTTAAAGGCTAGCACGGAAGGGTGCGAACATGAAACAAGCGGGCAGCGATAGGCTTCTTTTTCTCATCGATCCTCCAAGCAGGCTAAACCCAAAGACCGACACAACCATCGCGCTGATGGAAGCGGCCATCAAGCGCGGGCTTTCGGCGTACTGGTGCGAGATTGTAGACCTCGAAGCCCGCAACCATCTCCCCTTCGCTCGCGCAAAAAGGGCCGTGACAGGCACCGCAAAGACGCTTTCTTTCGAGGCTCATACCCTTTCGGAAACGCTCCCGCTCGAAGCCTTCCGGCTCGTTTTCATGCGCAAAGACCCGCCCGTGAGCACGGATTATCTCTACGCCACACAAATCCTCGAACTGGCCGGGGGGACGAAGGTAATCAACGCCCCAGAGGGCCTAAGGGCTGCAAACGAGAAGCTCTTGGTCCTGCGCTTTCCGGCATTGACCCCGCAAACATTCGTAAGCCGAAAGACCGAGGCACTCAAGGCGTTCCTGAAGGAACAGGGCGGAAGGATGGTCGTCAAGCCGCTTTGGGGGGCCGGCGGAGAAAGGGTTTTTTTGGTCCGGGAAGACGACCCGAACAAAAGCACGATCTTGGAGACGATCACCGAGCACGAAACCAGGCTTGCTATGGCCCAGGCGTACATCCCGGAGGTCACCCGAGGGGACAAGCGGATTTTACTCTGGAAAGGCGAGCCCGTCGGGGCCGTTCTCCGTATTCCTCGGCAAGGCGAGCTTCGTGGCAACCTGCACGTCGGGGCCGATTCGGCCATGGCCTCGCTCACCTCCAGAGACCTGATGATATGCGAGGCGCTCAAACCCGCGCTCGTGTCCATGGGGCTTTTTTTTGTCGGGATAGACGTGATAGGCCCTTATTTGACAGAGGTCAACGTCACCTCCCCGACGGGCGTGCGCGAGTACAACGCACTCCACAAAGCGGCGCTCGAAGAGGAAATTCTCGAGCGGGCCCTTAAAGAGTGCTAGGCCGCCTCGTTCGTATCCTTGCCGTTTTGCTTGGCAAACTTGCCGATCGTGTGCTTCGAGAGCTCCGCCTTGAACGCCTCCTGAATTTTTACCCAGGCCGGATACACGTCGCAAATGGCCTGCCTGGAGCATGCCCCCTGGTAACGAAGGCACTCGTTGAGAGCAATCTGTCCCTCGACTGCCTCAATCACCTCGAACAGCGTGATTTTGGCCGGCTTCTTGTTCAAGAAAATCCCGCCCTTGTTTCCCCGTACCGTCCGGATCAACCCGGTCTTGGCAAGCGCCTGGATAATCTTCGACAGGTACATCTTGGGAATATCCTGCCGCTTGGCAATGTCCTCGGTATGGATCGGGCCCTTGTCGTGATGTTGGGCAAGGTCTATCATTGCCCGGATGGCGTAATCGCCCTGTCTGGATAGCTGCATGTCGTTTCTCTCCTAAAAAATGGTTTTTGGTTAGTCCCTTGGCCTTGGCGTTTCCTTCCCGGATGCAGGAAACATAGGAATAACGAGCGCATCTTTCGGCGGATGGCCTGTTGTACTCTTCAAGAACAAAGCGATTTGCTTCTGCTCGCTTTCGCTTAACTGAACGCCAAGCTGTAGCTCGGCCATCATTTTCACGGCCTTTTCTAAATCCCACACACTTCCATCGTGGAAGTAAGGGGCCGTTTCGGCCACGTTTCGCAGGACGGGAACCTTAAACACGTACCGGTCGGACCCATCCTTTGTCACAACGTAGCGGCCTAAGTCTTTTGCGTCTGGGTTGGGCTTGACGACACCGAACTTCTGGAACATAGTCCCCCCCAGCCCGACTCCGCTGTGACAAGAGCTGCAGCCCTTGTCCATAAACAGCGCCAAACCCTGCCGCTCTTCCTTATTTAACGCTTTGGTATCGCCTTTCAAGAATGCATCGAAACGCGAGGGGGTGATCAGCGTACGCTCAAAGGCCGCAATCGCGCGGACGGCATTTTGAATGGTAACCGGCTGGGCGTCTTTAGGAAAGGCCTTCTGAAAGGGCGCCCTATAACCAGGGATAGACTGGAGCGTCCTTACGACATCTTCGTGGGAATCGTTTGCCATTTCTACGGGGTTGACCATCGGGCCCAAGGCCTGCTCCTCAAGGTCCTTTGCCCTACCATCCCAAAACTGCGCAACCTGAAAATCGGCGTTGAGCGTAGCGTTGGAGTTTCGAACGCCGGTCATGCCCCTATGCCCGACCGAAAAGCCCCTTCCATCCGCGCCGTAGAGCCCTAAGTTGTGACAGCTCGCGCAGCTGATTGCGTGGGATTTCGAAAGCCTAGGGTCGTTGTACAACAACCTGCCCAAATCAACCTTTTCTTTTGTCGTCGGGTTGTCCTTGGGAGAAGGCACGTCTTTCAGCTCTGGCAGGGGCCGAAAGAACGCCTCAGCCTTTTGCACCAAGGGGTCTTCCTGCGCGCTCCCGAGCCCAACCATCCCTAGAACGCCGAGCAAACCGAATAGGGAAAAGGGCGACCTCTTCACCTAAGCCCTCCAGGCACTTTGAAATTGTATTTTCTATTTATTATACCCTCTTTGGAGGGTAACTTTCAAACAACGCACCTTTAGGCCAGTTTGCTTCTTTTTCCTTACGGCCGGAGCCTACAGGAAAAAATCCGGAATAAGCTCTTCTGGAGCAAGCGAGGGGTCGAGCTGATAGGAAGAAAAATCGCTCACGCCCTCTTCTTTGAGGACGTCTTCGTCCACAAAGAAATTTCCTGTACAGGTCCTGCTGTCCCGTGAAAGGACGGCATAGGCAGCATCCGCCATCATCTCGGGTTTTCGGCTCTTCCGGATGGATTCTTCGCCGCCCAGCATGTACTGAACGGCCGCAGTGGCGATCATCGTTTTGGGCCAAAGGCAGTTGAAGGCGATGCCGTCCTTTTTGAACTCCTCGCTCATCCCGAGCGCCAGCAGGCTCATTCCGAATTTCGAGATCGTGTAGGCGACGTGCGGGGCAAACCAGCGGGCCTCAAGGCTTGGAGGGGGAGAAAGGGTCAGCACATGCGGGTTTGACGACTTTTTTAGGTGAGGGATACAAGCTTTGGAGCAAAGAAACGTCCCTCGCGTATTCACGGCCATCATTAAATCGTAGCGCTTCATCTCGGTCTCCAACGTCCCGGTCGGGCTGAGCACGCTGGCGTTGTTCACGAGGATGTCGATCCCCCCGAAGGTTTCTACAGCCTTTGCCACGGCGGATTGAACCTGATCTTCAAACCGGATGTCTACCATGCATGGAAGGGCCATACCGCCCGCCTTCTCGACTTCTTCGGCCGCGTCGTGTATCGTCCCCGAAAGCTTGGGATGGGGCGAAGAAGTCTTGGCGGCGATGACGATGTTGGCCCCGTCTAAGGCCGCCTTCAGGGCGATGGCCCTCCCGATTCCCCGGCTAGCACCCGTAATAAACAACGTTTTTCCACGAAGTGACTGCATCTTGGAGCGACCCTCTTAATACACAGGACGTTAAAGGGCATTATACTCAAATTCTCGAAAAACAAAAAATTTGGGTTCAGGAAACTTCGGATAGAACATCCGAGATCGCCTCGGTAAAGCCTTGGGGCGCGATGTGGAGCGCCCTTCTTTGGCGGGGAACACAGGCAAGCGCGCTTTGATCTACCCAAGGGTTGGGGATGACGAAGGGGATGTCTACGGCGTTCAGCATGGGAAGGTCGTTTTGAGCATCGCCAAGCCCCACGCTCGAGCACTCTGGCCACAAGCGCTCAAAGAGCGAGCGCAGCGAAAGGACCGCTCGGCCCTTGTCGTTTGGGCCGAGCGCGTGCGCGAACCTTCCTCCTTGGGTAAGGCGCAACCCTTCCTTGGCCAGGCAAGCCCTTAACTGCTCGAAGCTTTTCTTCATGGAGGCATCCAAAACCAGCGGCTCGTCGTACTCTCTGGCCCTTGCAAGCCGGGCCAGCTCCAACGGCAGCCCCGTCCTTTCGGCAACCTCTGCGTCATCCATCGAAGCGAACCCTAGAAATTTTACGCCTAAGGCGCAAGAGGCACGCCCGAGGGCTTCCAGAATCCTTGCCCTCTGGGTCCCGAGCTCCAGCACGAGGTACTCTTCGGCTAACTCCCTGGCACCTTCCACAAGAAAGGGAAACGAGCCTTTCGGGATGAAGACGGCCGCGCCGTTTTCGACCACGAACGGGTCGTGATTGCAGAGAATACTCCTGTAATGCTCGATTTCCGCGCGCGTCTTGCTCGAGACAAGCACCAGTGGAACTCCCCTTGCCTTAAGGGCGTCAATGGCGGGCAAGGCCGCCTCGAACTCGTACGTCTTGGCATGAAGGAGCGTGCCGTCCATGTCCGAAAAAACGACGAGCCTAGGCATTGTCCGCCTCGATCGCCTCTCTTAGCCTGTCTGGAAATTCAGGGATGGCCGAGGTAACACGGCTCCAGTTGGGGATGAGCGGCGTTCCGGCCGGGTCCGCTAAGAACGCCTCGCCCGCCGTCCGGATTGCCTGAGCAAATGCTTCGGCGGCGAGTTCCTCCGCGTGCCGGTCGTAAGAAAGCCCGTTGATGGCCGAATCGTCGGAGTAACGCTTAATCGCATCCTGGGCGGAGCGCAAGTAGACAACCATCAGCGTATCGAAAAACCCCTTCGTAAGCGTCACCCCTTCGATGGCGAGCGAACGGAACAGCATCTTTGCAATCTCGATGCTCATCCTCAAAAGCCCGGATGTTGGGTCTTCGTGCGAGACTTCCTTGTGCTTGTGCTCGTAGGTCTCGCAGACTTCCACCTGGCAAACGCGCACCGGGGACACCTTACGGTAGACCTCCGAGAGAATCCCCACCTCGAGCCCCCAGTCCACTGGAATCCTGTGGAGCCTGGCCAAATCGGTCGTCATGGCGAATTCTCCGGAGAGTGCGTAGCGGAAGCTGTCTAGAAATTCAAGGAACGGGCTTTCTCCAAGAATACGGCGCGTCGCGCGCACGAACGGCGTGAAGAACAGCCGCATGACCCTTCCGTACATTTTTTCGGCCACGCGGGCGTAATAGCCCTTGGAGAAGGCGTAATCGAGGTCTGGGCTGACGACGGGGTAGATAAGCCTGGCTAAGAGTTCTTTGGAGTAGTTCCGAATGTCGCAGTCGTGGAAGGCGATCACGTCGGCCGTTCCCTTCGCGAGCACGTATCCCTCGGCAATCCAGATCGCCCTTCCCTTGCCATGGGTTCCCAAAAACAACCCGTTGCTCTCGAGCTCGGCAAACATAGACGCAACCCTCGGGCTTTCGTGCCAGAGGATTGTCACCCTTTCCCCAAGCCCCGCAAAAAACGCCCTGGCGTGCAAGAACTCCTCTTCGCTCGCCCTGTTCAGGCTTACGACGATCTCTTGGAGGTAGTCCACCCCGTTCAGCTCCGCAACAATCCCCTGGAGCGCCTCGCGTTTGAGCTCTTCGTAGAGGCATGGCAACACTAGCACGGTGGGACAAGTTCGCACAAACCGGCGAAGGTCGTCTTCCAGGCGCTTGAGAGCGTCCGCCCCTGTTTTCAGCCGGTGCAGCGTCGCGATCAGTTCGGTTTGATGAAAATCAGACAAAAGAGCCCCTTTCCTTTTTAAGGCGGCCTACGAAGCCTTTTGGGCCTGCTCACTCTGCTAGGCCGTCAAGGTATAACCGCAGCCTTTCTACCTAGTGTACCAATAGGCCCTGGACTTAAAAAAGGAGCTAAGTGGAGCGCTCGATGAGGCGCTGCTTAAGCGTTGTCTTGAGAATCTTGCCGACAGGGTTCCTTGGGATAGCCTCGATGCTCTCGAGCCGCTCCGGCAACTTGTAGGACGCCACACCAAGCCCTTTCAGAAAATTGACGACCGCTTCGAGCGATGGCGGGCTTTTTGGGTCCTTGGGGACGATGAACGCCAGCACCCTCTCGCCCAGGATCTCGTGCGGCTCTGCCACGCACGCCGCCTCCTTGATGTCTGGATGGCCCAGGAGAAGGTTTTCGACCTCGGCTGCCGAGATGTTGAACCCGCCCCGGATGATGATGTCTTTCTTCCGGTCAAAAAACCCTACATGGCAGGCATCCCACAGGATGAAGAGGTCTCCCGTCAAAAAATACCCGTCGTCCGTGAAGGCCTTTTTGGTTAGGTCTGGCCTTTTGAAGTAGCCGGGAAACACGTTTGGCCCTTTATAGGCAAGCTCTCCCACGGCCCCGCTTGCCTCGAGCGGCTTAAGCGATTCATCCAGAAGCTTGAGCGAGACCCCCCGAACGCCGGAGCGAAAGTTGCAGGCCGGGTTGCCCCAGTTGGGGAAGTGGTCTGTTCGAAGGGCAAGGTCTGGCACGTCCATGGGGCCGGCCACGAGCCCCGTCCCCTCATTTTGGCCCCAGATGTTGACGATCTCGATTCCCCAGCGACGCTTGAACTCTTCGAGCGTCCATTTGGATGGCTGGGCAGAGCCCGTCGTGATTGTCCTGACGGAGGAAAGATCGAGCCTATCCGCGTCCGGGAGCTTGAGGATCATGTTCAGCACGGCGGGCACGAGGATCGTGAAGGAGATCCGCTCCTCGGTAAGCTGGCGAAGAAGCAGGGCGACATCGATCGGGTGGTGCATAAAAAGCGTGCCCTGGCTGAGCAGCCAGGGGATAAAGTTCACCCCAACCCCCGTCATGTTGACCATGGGGGCAACAACGAGCTGGCTGTCTCCGTCCTTGAGGCCGCCGACCCTCCGGAGCATGTTGCCTTGGTAGATCCAGTTGTTGTGGCTCAAGGGACAGCCCTTGGGCTCTGCCTCCGTCCCGGAGGTCCAGCATAGGCTGAAGATGTCATCGGCCAGCACCAGGGTGGAGGAAAGCAAGCCCGGGTCCGGCTTGGTCCTCGAAAGGGGCTCGACCTCCTCGAGGTCCAACACTTGAAGGCCCCCCCGGTAAAGCCCCCTGGCCATAGCCGTGAAATCAACCCCCTTGAAGCGCTTGGGGCCGATGTACAACGGGGCCTCTGTAAGCCCGAGCACGTACTTTAGCTCGTTTTCTCGCCACTGGACGGGCATGGGTGAGAGCACCCCGCCAGCCTTGGCCACGGCCAAAAAGAGCATCGGGAGCTCCCAAACGTTGGGGAGCTGGCAGACAACCACGTCGTCTTTTTGAAGACCCATCCTAAGGAGCGCCGTCGCCATGCCAAGCACGCGATCTTGAAGCTCTCGGTAGGTAAGCCTCTTCGGAGGAGAGCCCACGAGGGCCTCGCGATCCAGGGGGTCGGCCAAGGCAAGGTTCTCCGGATGAGCATCCGCCGCTTCAAAAAAGAGATCGAGGAGCGTCTTCTTCCCCCAGAAGCCTTGGTTGTTGTACGCTTCGATGGTGGCAGTGCTATGAAGGATCATAGCGTGCTCCATTCTTTAAGGCTGGGTTTTTCGCTAAAAACACCGCCACAAAGACGGCTCCAAAGTTTTTTTAGGTTCCAAATCGGTTCCTCTCGATGCCGACCTTTTCGCCGAATTCACCGAATTTACCTTACGGGCGGCCTGGAACTCGTAGGCCTAAAAAGCCACGCCTTTTTATTCCATAGCATTATACTTTAGTTTTATACAAGCATACAATACCGGCGATTGATCGGCCATGGGCTTCCTTTCAAGCCTGGATTAGGCTTGACTTTTTTGGGCGTCCAGGAGGGTTTCAAGGGGCTCCGGGGGCTCCGCTGAAATCGTAGGTGCGCGTAAGCTCGATCACGCTTGCCTCCGGCATCATGCACCTTGAGCGCCAATGGTCCGGCCGCAGCAGTGCAGTACAATATTTGATCGGGATGAGGTAGGCGGAGTTAAGACCTATTCCGGGCCGACGGGCCACAGTCCGCGGGTTTTCGTCGCTGCGGTCGATCGAGAATTGGCACGACAACGGGCAATGTAGGATAAAACATGGAAACGCTAACTCAGGCGATGACTACGATGGAGCTGTACATAAGCAACCCGGAACTGACCACACACACGGTTGTTCCCGTTTTCACGGAGCAAGAAGGGGGAATCCTCGACCTCTTGCGCATCTTCCTTGCGGCGGTATTCGGGCCTGTCTCGGCCTTCTGAACCGGCCAAGAGCCTCAAGAGCGGCACCACTCCGCCTAAGCGGGAAGCGCGGTCCGGGTTCATCGGACGGCGTGCCGCCCCCTCGGATACGGCCAGTCGTCCGGCAAGCTCGACGTTGGCGACGTTCTTGCGGATTAATCGCATCCTGATAAGCGAACGGATCGACGGTGATTAATATCCGGTTTGTATTTTAAGCTTTTCGGGTCCGTGGCCGTAAAACCGGGGCATACCGCTTTCGAGGCTCCTTTTCGCAAACCTCGCTCCGTTGTGTTACAACGAAGATAGCAATAAAATTAGGTAATTGATCATGTGCCGGCAGCCTCTGAAGCCGTGGCCTTGCCCGGCGTTTTGAGCCCCAGCCGTCACCCGGCCTCAATTGATTTCCACGGAACCCCGCCATGCTGCGACTGACCGACCTTAAGCTGCCGCTGGATCACACCCAAGAGGCCCTACGCGCGGCCATCATCCATCGCCTTGGCATCCGTGCC
>DDYN01000045.1:0-13186 GCA_002347965.1 Nitrospirae bacterium UBA2233
GCCAAGGAGGGATGTTTTTTCCCAAAGGACCCGAAAAGAGGACCAGTAAGCCATGAATACCCAGCCCGGTTCTTTCTTCAGGGAAGATACCCAGAAAACCTCCGGCCTGTTTGAAGAGGTGTTCGAAAACGCCGGAGAAGCCATCACGGTCTTCGATGAAGACGGGGTCTACCACGCCTTCAACCCGGCCTTCTTGAAGCTTACGGGCTACAGCCCCGAGGAACTTTTGACTTCCGACCTACCGGCCGTACACGCGCTCGCAACGGACAACGAGCGTCCCGTGATTCAAGAACGCCTGCAAGAGGCCCTCGTTACAGGAGGGCCCGTTCGTTACGAGCGAAGCTTTATAAGGAAAGACGGAAAGATTATTCCTGCCCGCGTTACCCTTGTAAGGCTCAAGAAGCGTCCTTCCTGGCCAAAGCACAGGTTCCTTGCCGTCGTATCCGACATCTCCGAGATCAAGGCCAAAGAGTTCGAGCTTAAGAGGGTCTACGACGCGATCGAACAAGCCCCCATCGGCATCCTGATCACCGATGAAAACCGGGGGCTTCTTTACGCCAACGCCTTTCTCAAAAACCTGACGAAAGAAAATATGGGCGCTAGGGAGGCTTACATCCCGCATCAAACCTGTGAGCAATTCTTAAAAACTCTTCTTTGCGATTTGCCAAGCTGTCCTGGAAAACTGGCACTCAAAGAGCGTGCCCCCAAAAACGGCGAGAACGTCGTCCTTGGGCCATCCAAAGCACTGTCCGTCAATCATCTGGCCCAGCCCCTCTTGGGCGAAGACGGTACCGTTATGGGCATGGCCGAATACTTCGTTGACATCTCAGAAGCAAAACAAAGAGAAAAAGAGCTTTCTTTGACCCTTTCGATAGTTCAAAAGACTGCCGAAGCAATTCAACGCGGCACAGAGACGAGAATCCACGCGGGCCTTTTGCCAAATGCCTACGAAAAGCTTGGCCAAGGGATCAACGCCACGATAGATATGCTAACAAAGCAGAAACGTAACCTCCTGGAATCTAGAGAAAAACTAGAGCACACAAACAGGTTTCTCAAGACCGTCTTCGATGCAACCCAGGCAGGCCTAATGGTCGTGCTTCGAGACGGCGCCATTCTAATGGCAAATAAGACGGCCAAAGAGCTCCTCGAGGACGAAAGCCTCCCAGGAAATCACATTTCCGCCTACACCGAGGACGAAGCGCTTCTTCTTTGCCAGGAACGGCTCTTTTCCTCCGGTAACGGCGACCTTTGCCCTGGCCATGAAGCTACGCTCGCATCCAAAACGGGCAGGTCAATCGAGGTGTTATGCGGGCACAAGCCCATCACGCACCCAAGCGTGTTTGAACCCTGCGTGCTACTGAGCTTCCAAGATATAAGCGGCATCAAGGCAAGCCTAAGGTACTTGGAGCGCCTGCTTGCCTTGCTTCCTGTCGCTTACAAGCTGGATGACCCGGAAACAGGTCTTATCCTCGAGGCCAACAAGGCCTTTCTTGAAATGTTCGGCTACAGCCCAGAAGAGCTCAAATCCAAAACCTGGATGGATTTGACCCCTCCTCGCTATTTAAAGCAAGGGCTCGAGCTTGCCAAGACGTCTCTCGAAGCGGGGGGGATCGTCTGGGAAGACAAGGCTTACCTCGCAAAAGACGGAAGGGAGGTAGCGATTCGTCATGGCTACATCCACATCTACCACCCTGGCCTTGGCAAGATTGTGGCGCTTACCTTGACACTGCCGAAGGAAGGGCCGCTTTCCCTTCCCCAAGAGAACAACCCGTGAGGCTCTAAAAGATGGAAGTGACGGCATTCTCCGAAAAACCGGCTATTTCTATAAATACGGTCAACCGGCAAAACGGAAATTCCCCAGCCAAACTAAGAATGGAGGTCTTGAATGGAATGGTTTAGTTCTTACGGTGAAGATGCAGAAAAGGCCGTAAAGCGCTTGCTTGGCAAGAAACCATCGAAGCCCAAGGGGCTGTTTGCCTTCCTAACGCCCAGCATCGACCCGGAGGAAGCACGCAAGAGTTTCACGCAAGCCTTTCTTGGAGTTCCGCTCATCGGATGCACGGCGACGGGGACCTTTACGGACGAGGCCGTATCCGGGGCTCCGGTTTCCCTGGCTCTTTTGTGCGGTGAAGACGTTGAGGTACGCACGGGTATCGCGGGCGGGATCAACGCCGACCCGGTTTTCAGCCTGGATAGCATCGAGACCCAGCTGAAAAAGAAGAGTCGGCCGCATTTCGACCCGGTAGCCGTTGTTTTGCTTGCTGATGGTTTTATGAAAAAAGGGTCCGACCTTGCCCTAACGGCCTCGGAAATATTCCAGGTCCCAGTCGCGGGCGGCCTGGCTGGCGACATCTTCACGATGCCTGAAACCTACGTTTTTACGGAGAACCAAACCGTCGCCTCAGCCATCGCCGGAGCCATGATATACGCTAAATCCGCCCCATCCCTAGGGCTGGCGCACGGCCACAAGCCCATCTCGGAGCTCATGGAGGTTACGAAGGCGGGCGACAACGTCGTTTTTGAACTCTCCGGCAAGCCTGCCCTCCAGGTATGGAAGGACTTGGGGCTAATTCAGGAAAACACCCCGCCAGAAGCCATGGCTAAAACCCTTTTAAGGCACGAGTTGGGAGTCCAGATAGGGCGGAACTATATCGTGCGCTATCCGGCCGGCGTGAATCCGGATGGCTCTGTAGCCTTCCTCACGGAAATTCCGAACCATACGCCGTGCCGCATTCTCGATGCGGACAAAGACCAGCAGATTGGGGCGGCTGAAAGCAGCGCAAAGCAAGCTTTGAAAAGCCTGGGAAGGAAACCAAGCGGCGCTCTCGTGTTCGACTGCGCCGTTCGCCTTGTGTCGCTCGGCGATGATTTTCCAAAGGCCGTCGAGCGCATAAAAAGCGTCCTGCAGGCGCCGTTCGCCGGGTTTGAGACCTCGGGCGAGGTTGCCATTCTTCCTGGCGACACCGAAGGGTTCCATAACACGACGACGGTAACGCTTGCATTTTCCGTAACGGAGAATTAAGCCATGATGGACGAAAAATCGCTGATCGCAACGATCGATGCCTTCCTTTCTGGGGATATTTCCGCCAAAGCATCGGAGGACAATGCTTTAGGAGAACGCATCAACCGTCTGTTCGACCTGGTGGCCGACGAGACGGCCATGATCCAAAAGCGAGAGGCGGAGTTTCAGAAGGCGTTTATTCATATTCGGCGTGTTGTAACTAAACTCATGCAGGGCGATCTCTTTGAGACGAGGATCGATACCGGCCTGCTTCCTGCCGGGCTAATGCCCGTAGGCCAGGCGTTTAACGCGCTTCTGGACAAGATTCAAGAGCTGCTCCAAGCGCAAAAGAGGGCGATAGGAGAGCTTGATAGCGCAAAGGCAAGCATCGAGCAGGAGCGCGCCTACTGGCAGGAGCTCTTCGAATCCAGCCAGTCCGGCATGGCCGTGTTCGACCTCCAAGGAGGGGTCTGGGAGGTCAACGAGACCGTTACGAAGATGTTCGGCTATACCAAAGAGGAAATCCAAGACCCCGACTTTTCCTGGGCAAACATCATTGCCCCTGAAGACCTTTCTATGGCTATGGAGCGGCTCAAAGACCTCCTGCAAACAGGAGAGGCTCAGAAGTTTGAGCTGACGTTTGTGCATAAAGCAGGGAAAAAGGTCCCCACGCTGATCTCCTACGACAGGCTGACAAAAAGACCAGAGTGGCAAACGGACCGCATGGTTGCCAGCATCCAGGATATCGTAGAAATCAAGGCCCAGCAGGACTACGTGAATGACCTTCTAGGCCTACTGCCCGTAGGGTCGTTTAGCTTCGACGTAGAAACGGCTCAAATCTATTCGGCCAACCCGCTTCTTCAAGACATTCTTGGTTTTACGGAAGAAGAGCTTCGTCAGAAAACCCCCTTCGACCTTCTACCAGAAGAACTCCACTGTACGGCCCGTGAACGTATTCAAACGGCACTCCGGGCAAACGAGAAGGGCTGGGTTCAATATCCGTTGCTTGCCAAAGATGGAAGCAAGATTCCCGCTTTGATCAGCTACGGCAAGGTCTACGACCCCTGCATCGAGAAAGACATCATGGCCGTGTTCGTCGTGGATGTCTCGGAGAGCGAGCGGATCAAGGCCAAGATGGACCTCCTTTTGAAACTCTCACCCGTGGGAATATGCGAATGGAGGCCAGGAGGGGAGCTGCTTGAGATCAACGACCAGTACGCGGCCATGGTCGGCTACACTAAGGAAGAAGTCTTCAAGATGGGCTGGAAGAACCTGACGCCCCCGGAGTACCAAGGAGAGCCAGACAGGCTCCACGAGGAAAACGCCCTTAAGGGGATAGACAAAACCTACCAGAAGGAATACATCCACAAAGACGGCCACAGGGTGCCGATCTACCTTGTAACCGAGCCCATCTTCAAGCAGGACGGCACGCCCGATTACTACATCAGCTATATCCAGGATATTACCGAAATCAAGGAGGCCCAGGCCAAGCTCGAAGAACTCGTAGAGGCCCAGCAGCGCACGATCAAGGAAATCTCCACGCCCATCATCCCGGTATGGACCAGGGTGATCATGGCGCCGTTGCTCGGGAGTTTTGATTCCATGCGTATGCATGACTTAAGCGAGCGTCTACTCGAAGAGGTGGCATCCAAAAAACCCCGCGCTGTACTCCTTGACCTCTCCGGCCTGGCGTTGGTAGACACGCAGGTCGTCTCCGAGATCCTTCGCCTTGTCACATCGGTGAGGCTCCTTGGCGCCAGGATGATCCTGTCTGGTATCGGTCCGGTCGTGGCCCAGAGCCTTGTGAGGCTCGGAGCCAACCTGGAGGGCATCGCAACTTACGCCACGCTAGAGCAGGCGCTAAGGGGCGTGGTAGGCGAGGTGGGGCGTGGCAAATAAGCATGAGTAAAACACAGGTCGAGATAAAGCCTCACGCGGATCTTTAGCCTCAGGCTTACGGTGCCAGCTAAAAGGAGAGCGGTACGCGTATTTTACGAATTGACAAAAAAGTGGAGGTCAATGTATATTTTTAAAATGCTTTTAACCTAAAATTATAAGCTCGGCATCTGTGGTGTCCTCTAAAAAAAGAGCTATGGAGGAAGGCCATGTTATCGGGGCCCTTTGACTCTTTAGCGAGGCATGTCCCGACTAGGGGGTATGTTCCGAGCTTTCGTGCGTTTAGGATATTCTTGAGGGCTCGGTGCAAGGGGAGGTGCGTTGGTATGCGAGATAACCGTGGCCTACGAGCCCAGCGTGCGGGGTTAAAGCCTCTTAGTTGGTCTTGGGCCAAACAGGCGTGAGTATCCTTGTCCTGGGCCTTGGCAACCCTCTTTTGGGCGATGACGGAGCAGGCCTTGTCGTCTTAGGGCAACTCGAGAAAGTCGTGGGGCCTCAAGAAGGGGTTGAGTTCATAGACGGAGGTACGCAAGGGGTGTATCTCCTTCCTTACCTGGAAAACAAGGAAAAACTGCTCATACTCGATGCCGTAGACTTTGGGGAAAGGCCGGGCGAGGTGGGTACGTTCGACCCGATGTGCATCCCCTTAGGCGTTGGGCCAAAGCTATCCCCCCACCAGTCAGGGTTTGAAGAGGTTTTAGGGTTGCTCGAGCTGTTGGGGCATGTCCCAAAAGAAGCCGTTCTTTTGGGGATACAACCCAAGAGCCTTAAGCTTGGAGACCCATTGAGCGAAGAGGTTCGATTGGGATTGAAAAAGGTTCTTGAGAAAGCGGTATGGGTTCTTAGGGGGTGGCTTATTAAGGCCCTATGAAGAACCGACAAGGCCCCCTGTGGCCGACTTTCGGTTCTAGTGGGCCGTAATGCCTGGGTGTATCGGTCGTTTTGAAAGGCGCGGAAACAGCTTTGATTTGCACTTGTAGGAGGGCACGCATGGCTACAGCGAAAAAGTTTTCTTACAACTCGGACAGCGGCAAGCCGCTTGCCGACCTTTCCAGGCGTCAGTTCATCAAGTTTTGCGGATGTGTTGCGGCTGCGCTAGGAATGCCCGCTTCAATGGCTCCTAAAATAGCCCGCGCTATCGAGCAAGGAGGCAGATTGCCCGTTGTCTGGCTTTCTTTTCAGGGCTGCACCGGCTGTACGGAGTCGCTCCTTAGATCAACCCACCCGACGCTCGAAAAGCTCCTTTTTGAGCTTATTTCGCTCGAGTACCACGAGACGCTGAATGCCGGCGCGGGAGTTCAAGCCGAGGCCGCGCTGAAAGAGACGCTCAACCGTGACGCGGGCCGGTTCGTGCTGGTTGCCGAGGGGGCTATCCCCGTTGCAGACAAGGGGGTTTACGTTCGCATCAACGAGCAAGCGGGCGTGGACTTGCTCAACGAGGTTGCCCCCAAGGCGCTGGCCGTCATCGCCATAGGCTCGTGCGCCTCGTGGGGCGGCATTCCTTCGGCAGGCCCGAACCCTACGGGGGCTCAGAGTGTCGGCTCGATTCTGGAGGGAAGGCCAGTCGTGAACATTCCAGGATGTCCTCCCAATCCTTACAATTTTTTGTCTACCGTTCTTTATTTTGCGACGTTCGGGAAGCTGCCGGAGCTTGACGCGCACAACAGGCCAAAATTCGCCTATGGCAGGCTTATTCATGAGAACTGCGAGCGCAGGCCACACTTTGACGCCGGCAGGTTTGCCAAGGCTTTTGGGGACGATGGCCACAGAAAAGGGTTTTGCCTGTACAAGCTTGGATGCAAAGGGCCGGAGACGTTTGCAAACTGCCAGGTCGTTAAGTTTGGCGATGTCGAAGCATCCCCCATTAGTATCGGCCATCCTTGCTTTGGGTGTACGGAATCCGGAGTAGGGTTTAAGAAGCCCTTATTCCAGACGGCGGACATTCAAC
Organism: Nitrospirae bacterium UBA2233; assembly: GCA_002347965.1. Taxonomy (GTDB): domain Bacteria; phylum UBA2233; class UBA2233; order UBA2233; family UBA2233; genus UBA2233. The sequence continues at coordinate 6,846 of DDYN01000045.1, forward strand.
GCTTTACTCCTCCTGCGTTCTATCCCCATGTACTTGAACCGAGGGGCGAAGGGGCAACGCCTTTGGCTGCCGCGCTCGGGGGGGTAGCGTTTGGCGGGGCGATAGGTGCCGGCTATGCGCTGACGAATCGCCTCTTCAAGGCAGCAGACGGTAAAGAAGGCGCGGATAAACCGAAGGGGGGCGGCGCGCATGAGGATGAATAGGCGAGATTTTTTACAGAATTTGGCCATCGGAGGGGGTGCGCTATCGGCGCCGAGTTTTGCCAATGCCAGGCAGGACAAGGCTCTTTCTTCGGAGGCGCTCGGCCTCCTTTACGACGCGACGAAATGCGTAGGCTGCCAGGCCTGCGTCGTCGCTTGCAAAGAGGTCAACGCCATGCCTCCAGAGTTCAGCGACCCTGACCACCTTTGGGATGCCCCTCTTGGGCTTTCCGCAAGCACGCGCAACGTCATCGCGCTTTACAAGGAAGGGGGCCGGCAATCCTTTGTTCGACAATCTTGCATGCACTGCGTTGACCCGGCATGCGTCTCCGCCTGCCCGGTAAAGGCTTTAACGAAAGAGCCTAAAACGGGGGTTGTCCGCTACGACGCCGAAACTTGCATCGGCTGTCGTTACTGCATGGTCGCTTGCCCTTTCAACGTCCCTAAGTTTGAATGGGGGAGCGCTTACGGCAAGATCGTCAAATGCCAGCTCTGCGACCATCTTCTTGCGAAAGGCGAACAACCGGGCTGCAGCAGTGCCTGTCCAACCGGGGCGATCCAGTTTGGCGGGGTGCAAAAACTCCTTCAAGAGGCCCACGCACGACTCAAGGCGTCTCCTGACGCATACTATTCGAAGGTATACGGCGAGAAGGAAGGCGGGGGTACGCAGGTCATCCTTTTGTCGGCCCTGCCTTTCGAGAAGCTGGGACTTCCCGACCTTCCAGACGTTTCCTCGGCAACCCTGTCCGAGACGATCATGCATACCACCTACAAAGGGTTTGGCATGCCTATCTTTCTTTTCGCGCTGTTTGCCTTTATGGCACGAAGGAATCTTCATAAGGATAAGGGCAAGGAGGAGTAATCATGCAAAAGGGCGCGATTTATAGCCACGAACCTAGCCCTGGCCCACTTTGGAACAAGGCTTTTGCCGCGGCCTTGCTCGTAGCCTCTACCGGGGCCCTTGCGATTTTGTTGCGGGTTTTCTTTGGCCTTGGGTTTTCGACAAACCTCAACGATGGGCATCCCTGGGGGCTTTGGATTACTTGGGATGTTCTCGTCGGTACGGGCTTGGGCTGCGGGGGGTTTGGGTTGGCACTTCTTGTGTATGCCTTAGACAAGCGAGAGTTTTCCTTCCTGATGCGTCCTGCCATCTTGACGGGGGCTCTGGGGTATTCGTTCGCCGGTTTTTCCGTTATCTTGGACCTCGGCCGTTACGGTAACGTGTACCATTTGTTCATGCCAAGCCATTGGCAGTTCAACTCCGTGCTTTTTGAGGTGGCACTTTGCATCATGGCGTACACGCTGATTCTTTGGATTGAGCTCGTGCCGGCTATGTTGGAGCGGAGGCTGATCCTAGGGTACCGCATCAGGCCAAACATCTTGGTGCGTTGGCTTTACCGGTTGCTTTTCGTTGTTTTGGCCCTGGGTATGCTTCTGCCCATCATGCACCAAAGCTCTCTCGGTTCTTTGTTGATTATCGCGGGTCATAAGGTGCATCCGCTTTGGCAGAGCATATTATTCCCAGCTTATTTCCTCATTTCAGCCATTCTTATGGGTTACGGGGCCGTGGTGATCGAGTGCTATCTTGCATCAAGCCTGCATGGTACCCCGTTTGAGGTGCGAACGTTGGGGCGCTTGAGCGGAATCGCGGCGTGGTTGTCCCTGTTGTACCTTTTTGTTCGCTTGGAAGACCTCACGTTTCGAGGCCTATGGGCTGAAGCGCTCAAGGGATGGCCCGGAATGCTTTTCGTCGTGGAAAATGCGTTGTACGTGGCCCCTGTATGGATCGTCGCAAACAAGGAGCGTCGCAACAATGCTGGCTGGCAGTTCGTGGCCGCCATACTGTTCATCGCCGCGAGCGCACTCTACCGGTTCAACGCGTACTGGTTTGCCTACAATGCGCATGTTCCTTGGCGTTACTTCCCCTCCTTCTTGGAGATCCTCGTCGTCATCGGGCTGATTGGGATGGAGGTTGTGCTGTACCTCGCCGCTATCCATTTCTTCCCCATCTTGCCGGTCTCGAGGCCCGTATTGGCTTCCTCGGAGAAATAAACGCAAGCGGTAACCATACCCGTTAGGAGAGCATAATGGCCAAACGTATCGTGATCGACCCCGTCACGCGAATCGAGGGGCACCTTAGGATCGAATGCACGATGGAGGGCGGCAACGTTTCCGAGGCGCGTGCTTCGGGTCAAATGTTTCGAGGAATCGAGACAATCTTGAAGGGCCGAGACCCGAGAGAGGCCTGGGTTTACACGCAACGCATATGCGGCGTGTGCACCACGGTGCATGCCATTGCTTCTGTTCGTGCCGTCGAGAACGCGCTGAAGCTGGAGGTCCCAGAAAACGCCCAGCATATTCGCAACATCATTACGGCAGCGCACGCCATCCACGACCACATCGTGCATTTCTACCACCTCTCCGCGCTCGACTGGGTAGACGTCACTCAGGCCCTCAAGGCAGACCCTGCCCAGGCTGAGCGGCTGGCGTCTGGGCTCTCCCCTTGGCCGTTGAACGGAAGGGCGGACCTCAAGATTGTTCAGGACCGGTTAAGCGGGCTCGTAGAAAGCGGCCGCCTGGGGATTTTCTCGGGGGGGTACTGGGGGCATCCGGCCATGCGCCTCGAGCCGGAGATTAACCTTTTGGCCGTGGCCCACTACCTTCAAGCGCTCGAAACCCAGCGGAAGGCCAACCAGATCGTTGCCATTTTAGGCGGTAAAACTCCGCACATCCAGAACCTTGCGGTCGGCGGCGTGGCTAACGCTGTCAATTTAGAGAACCAAAGCACGCTCAACATGGAACGAATCGCGTTCATGAAAACGTTGGTGGATGAGTTGGGCGCATTCATCGAACAAGTCTACATCCCCGACGTGTGCGTGATTGCCTCGAGATACCCAGAGTGGCTCAAGCTAGGCAAGACGAACCTGCCGTTATTGAGTGTGCCGGAGATGCCGATGGACCCGAAAGGGAGCGCGTTTGCCATGCCAGGGGGGTATATCCCCATGGGCGATCGGGCGGAATTCATTCCGATCCGTTCTTTTCAGGACGCCTTTTTCGAGGAGAACGTCAGGGAGGCCGTTGACCATTCGTGGTACAAAGGGCACGGCGCAAACCATCCCTACAAAGAAGACACGGAGCCCAACTTCACCCAACAGGACGGCGGAGAGCGCTACTCTTGGATCAAATCGCCCACGTTCCAAGGGCATCCTGCCGAGGTGGGCCCATTGTCGCACCTTCGGGCCATGCTGGCGTCCGGATACGAGCCGGCAAAAAAGCGGCTTAACGGCGCGGTTGGCCTCCTTCAGGCGTTGCTCGGGAAGGATGTTCCCCCGGGCGTGCTGGATTCTACGTTGGGCCGCCACTTGGCCAGGGCCTTGCGCTGCGGCCTCATGTATGAAGAGCTCGGCCGTTCGATGGGTTTACTTGTGGCCAACATTGCCAAAGGCGATACAGCCTCATTTAACGCCCCCAACTTCCCCAAGGGCGAGATTCGGGGGTTTGGTTTTTTAGAGGCCCCACGCGGCATGCTCTCCCACTGGGTGGCGATAAGGGGCGGGAAGATTCAAAACTATCAAGTGATTGCTCCGACAACATGGAACGCAGCCCCCAGAAATGCCGACGGAAAACAGGGGCCTTACGAAGCCTCTCTTGTGGGAACCCCGGTGGCAGACCAAGAACGGCCTGTCGAGGTCTTAAGAACGATCCATTCGTTCGACCCGTGCTTGGCATGCTCGATCCACCTGATTGACGCGAAGAACCCGGCCTCACACGTCCGCGTTAGGGTGTCGACGGGGCCGATCGAAGGCTGAATCTCGCGCCCCTGATCGTAGGTCAAGGAGAATCGGCGCTGCGCACCGATGCGATTGACGACGGTTCTAAGGCCGCCGATTGCGGCGTCGGTGGTCGCGCGGTGTAGATGGTCTCATGGCTGACTTGGAGGTCGATTCGTCCGGCCGGAAAGCGTTGCACTTCATGCTTAAGGCCGACGAGCAAACCCTGGAGCCGGCCCGTGGCTGTGCATAACTATGCCGGGCTTGGGTTCTATTTTAACGAGAACAAATTTAGCTATTACTAAGAGTACATTGACGGCTACCATGAGTTTTTGGGTAGCCCAAAAACTCGTGTGAGGCCACGCCAGCCCTTTACATTAGCCTTCAGCCTCATTAAAGGCGGTCTTTATCCCCATGCGGTCATCGTTTACAATGACAATGAGCCCTTTCCAAGGAGCACTAGCACAAGGTAAATTATAACAGGACAAGCCCCTATTTTAATACACGAAAGCAGCGGCCCTGACGTTGTGGCCGCTTGATCTTTCAAAGATGGAAAGGCCGGGCCGAGTTAAAATTCCTCTCAGCTTCTATAAAGAAGGTCTGTATTATGTCAACGTTTGCTTAAAGCGAGTATAAAGAAACCGGAGAGTGTATTTTCTAAGGAAGTTGCAACTTCTCTGCGGAAGGAAAATTTCGGGCCTCTGGCCCGGTTATCCGGGTGCAAAAGGGGTAGACGATTGAGCCGTTAAACCAATAAACCTAAGAGGAGTAGCTCTTGAAAAGATGGGCGCAAGGTTTTTTTATTTTATCTTTTGGTGCGATGTTTTCTGGATGTCTTCAGGGCGGAGCAGGCAGCCAAGGCCAGATTCCCAAGATTCTGGAAGTAGGAAAAAGTTACACGTTTACGGTTCCAATGGCTGGTCAAGCACGCCTTAAGGTTCTCGAGATAGACCGTGAGGCCGGCTGGATCAAGGTTGACGGAGGTAAGCAGCTCCCGCAGAATACCTGGGTCAACTTAAAGCATATCGTTTTTATCCGACCCGTTGCCCAGCAGTGATTCTTGATTTTTTGCATGCAAAATGTTGTAGTTTTTTTAAGCCTACAAACAAAAGCTGGTGCTTGGCGTGAAATTGCGTGAGATCGGGAAAGCATCTAGACATTCTCCTTGGCGAAGGTTGACGGCCTCTTTCAGCATCCTTTCACTTTTTCTTTCAGGCTGTGCAAGCCTCAATGAAATGGGCAACAAAGAAAAAGTAGGTACAGGGCTTGGTTCGGTGCTCGGCGGTACGCTAGGGGCCGTTATAGGAAAGCAGGCCGGTAAAGATGATAAGTGGGTGATTGTCGGGGGTGTAACGGGCGCGCTTCTTGGTGGGCTGATCGGAAACCGCATCGGACATGCCTTCGATGAGCGTGACAGGCGTATCAAAGAAGCTGCCAAGGCAGAAAATTTGAAAGTCGAGACGGAGGTCGTTGTCCTGCCGGAGGCTAAGGGAGGGCCAGAAGCTGGAAAGCCCGAACCCCAAGACCAAAAAGGGCTCCAGAAGCGCGGAGTCTATGCGCTCAACATCTCCGAGATCGAGCAGTTCCCCGTGGGTTCAGCCACCCTTACCCCGAATGCAAGGCGGTTTTTTGAGACGACTGCCGAGACTTACAAGAAAGATGGATACCGCAACATCCTTATCGTAGGCCATACGGACTCTACGGGCGACCCGGCCTTTAACCAAAGGCTTTCCGAGGCGCGTGCGAGAACCGTCGCCCAAGTCTTCGTTGCTCACGGGTTTCCGGCAAATAAGGTCTTCTACCAAGGGGCCGGTGCTTCAGAGCCCGTGGCCAGCAACGCCTCGGCGGAAGGCATGGCAAGGAACCGGCGCGTGGAAGTGGCAGATGCGGAAACAACCGAGGGCCTAATAGCCTACAAGCAGTCCCGGGTAGCAAAAACCAAAGAGGTTCACGCAAAAGACGTGAAGAAGATGCCCTCAAAGCAGCCAAAGATTGCCAAACCTGCTCCTTCACCCGCGGGAAAGCCTGAGCCGTCAATAAGGGCGCCGAAGGTTGCAGGAGTTGATTTTGGGGGCGTAGCGATAAAAAAAGACCCTTGGCCTCCTGTTGCTGGCGGGGCGATCATGCCGAACCCGCCATGGAACCGCACTCTTTTAGGCAGCATTATTCCCGCTGCCAGGGCAAGCGAGCCTGTACCCGACTTTTTTTCGGACTTCGTTCCTGAAGCCGGGGCTATCAAGAGCATGAGTGGCAAGGATATGGCCAAGCCAAGCGACCATTTGCCAGGCTATTATAAACAGCCCCTTTACGGAAGGGCGGGTACGCACTTCGTTTACTTAAAGCCCGTAACGCTCCTTAAGGATGGCACTCC
>DDYN01000045.1:13241-19541 GCA_002347965.1 Nitrospirae bacterium UBA2233
CAGCTTTTTGAGTGGATTTCTTGGCGTCTTTTTTTGATCAAGATGACCTTGAGAAGAATGTTTAAGTTTAAGAGCGATGCAAAGGAGGAGGTCAACAGCTTTAAAAATGGGGAGCTGACGAATAACGAAGAAACAATAATCCATAACTTCGGTGAATTCTACAGGAACGTTGATCCAGTTGCCTTTTCAAGGTTGGATTTCTATTTTGTTTCCATGATTATCGGCATTATCTTGCTTATTGTGGTGCCAAAGCTTTCTTTGGGGCTTTTGGCGGCTCGCCTTCTTCGCCTTGGCGGTGCTTTTGCCGTTCTTGTGTCCCTTTCCGGTTTTATCCTTGAAATTTTAAACAAATCGGCCAATCCCATTGTTACAGATGATGAGTATAAAAGGTGCAAACGTCTTCTTCGGTTTATGGGCGAGAGTGCCAGGAAGCCATTATCGACAGGGATGATGCTTCTTGTTTTGCTTATGGTTTTTATAGATGCGGCCATGATAAGCATCGTGGCCATGGACTACGTAGCCGACCTGCCAAGAAAATACGCCCTATGGGGAGGTGTAGGCGTCGGCTTTATTGTGGCCATTATGCTCTTTTTCTTCACGCATGAGGCAGGGAAAGCTCTTTATAGAGACACGAAGCGTAAAGAGCTTGAAGATGAGAGGCATCAAGATAAAGTTAAGTTTAACAAGGAATTAGGCGAGCTTGGATATAAGCTTTCTTTAACGCCTCATTTCTTCTTACACCCAAAACGCTATCTTTGGATGTGCGTTGCTCTGGTTATGGTTGCTGGCCTAGCCTATGCCGCTTACGGTGCCCGCTACAGCACTCAAATGGATATCATCCTAAGCCAGGCCGAGACAGCCCGGCAGACCCTAGGCATAGAAACGGACAATTCCATGCTGCCCCCTGTCGTCACTCAGTCGCAAAAAGAGGCAGGGGATGAGATTGCGAACGAACATCAAGAGCTTGCCAAGCGCGCGACCCAATTCGCCCTTATTATCCTTACTCTCGTCTTTATCGGCATTCAAACGGTCGGGATCATGATGGGCTACAATCATACCTTCTTTGACGATGAAACAGAAGAAGCCTCTGTGAAGGTTAGGGCTTACGAACTGCAAGAGGGGTCTTCTGGGCAATCCATGGACATTGTCGCCAGAAAGGCGGCTACATTCTTGAGTTACTATAATTCCGCCCTTCATCGGGCAGCCGACGAATATGGAAAACTAACAGATGATCTCGGTTCACGAAAGCCGTTAGGCGTAACAGACATAATAGAAATATTCAAGGGGCAGCAAAAGGAAAAGGATAAGAGCCTTTCAACCCCTGCCACCGGGAGTCAGGCCGGCCAACAGGGGCAACCCTCAGTAGAAAAAGCCGCGAACAACCAGGATGCGAGCGGCCATGCTCAAGGTGGGGAAAGTTCTGACGTTTCTGGTGCCGATAAATCCATGCCTAACGAGAAAGAAGAAGATACTTAAGCGCTAACAAGAGGCCCTTTTCCTCTAAAAAGAGAAAGAAAGCTTGAAAGGAAAAAGAATGAGCTTGAGGGAAAACTTGACCAACTTGAAGAGAACAATTCTGATCTTCAAGAAATCGAGCGGACTCAAGGAAAAATAAAGGATCTCAAACGAGAAATAAGAAACATAGAAGATCAACTTGAAGAATAAACATGGCGGGTTACGGGTTTGATGCGTAAAAAAAGCGCTTTTTTTACGGCTCTTTTCGTCTTCATTCTTTTTGGGTTTGCTGGAGCGAAGGAGCTTCCGTTTCCTAACAGCTGTTACGAGATGATTGGCGAAACGAAATACCTCAAGGAACCAAAAGAGGCACTTTTCGTGCTGATCGACGAAAGTACCGGGTTTGACGAGAACATCGTGGAGAGGGTTGTCGCGCTCGTAATGAGCTGGCTTGATGAAGGCAAGGCAATCGAGGTTTTTCGGTTCTCATCTTTTTCCAAAGACCGCTATACAGAGAAAGTTCTTGGCGGTCTCGTAGACCCGGCCCCGACGGATGAGTTTTTGGACAACATCAAACGCTCGGAACGCCTGAAGTTTGACCAATGCCACAAAAAGCAGTTTCTTCTGGCTAAAAAGCAGGTAAGGCAAGCAATGCTTGACATTTTCTCGGGTTCAAGCCCAAAGATCGGGCACTCTGACATCATTTCTAACCTCAAGACACTGTCGGGCCACATCAAGCGCTCCAATGCGAAATCGAAGAAGGTGCTGATTGCATCCGACATGTTCGAGAACTCCTCCATCACGAGCTTTTACGCGAGCGGCCATGTGAAGCGAATTGATCCCGATCAAGAGGTCGCTAAAGTCGAAAAGGCGGGATTTGTCGGAGATTTTTACGGAGCCGAGGTTTATGTCTTTGGGCTAGGGTATTTTGCAAGGAGCGAACTCTCAAAAAAAGAATCGTACCTAGACCCCGAAAGGCTTAGGCTTATCAAAGCCTTTTGGGCGAATTACATAAAAAAGTCCAACGGTAAGGTGGTCGAGATCGGAACGCCCATGCTCTTGGGAAACCTATAAACCCTTTTCAAGGAGCCGAGGGCCATGCTTGAGTTCTTATTTTCCCTGTTCACTCTTGTATTCTTTTTTGTTATAGCCGGGGTAGTTCTGGCCTTTATGTCGTATAACGGCCTTCAGGGGCTTGCCCAGGCCGTGCGTATGGCCCATTCCAACATTCTCATTTCAATGAAAAAACGGATTGACCTAATCAATAAGCTTCAAGAAATTGCCTCGGCCTACGGGGAACACGAAAAGATGACCCACATTACCGTGGCGGAGGTGGAATCTGGCCTTGGCCAGGTGTCAAGGGCGTCTCAAGAGGCCGACCGCGCCCTGAAAACCGTAATGGCCGTAGCCAGGAACTATCCAGAGCTTAAAGCGAACGAGGCATACCAAAGGCTGATGGGCCAAATCGAGGCGGTGGAAGTAGACCTTCAGAAGGTCAGAGAAACATACAACCGTGCAGTCAACGTGTACAACACGAAACGGGCCAGCGTGCCTACCGTTTTCTTTGCTTCGATGGTCGGGTTCCATCCTGCATCCTACTTCAGCGTCGCAAATGCCGATGAGCTCGACAACATCAAAGCATTTGCCCCGGAGGACGACGAGCTTCTTAAGGCCACACTTCAGAGGGCCGGGAAACAAATGCTGGAAGGCACCAAGCAGCTCGGAAAGGCCATAGGAGAGAAGGGCAAAAAAATTTCCGAGCAAGGGCACGACCCTTTAGGGGGCCGTCCAAACAGTATGCCCAAAAAGCCCGAAGAATTCGATTATTCTAAGAACGAGGATGGTGAAGTGGCTCCTGTAGCTGCGCAGCCTATCGATCCCGAGCATAAGGCGTCCTACAAAGAGCCAGAAGAACGGCCTAAAGACTAGGATCAGGGCTTAGAAGGCTTACTTCATGTCGGACAGCGTTCCTTTTGACGCCCGCCTTGCTCTTTGTGGGTGGTTACCCCACCGGGTGGCTCTACGACCTGCTCGCTCGATAATGGCAATAGGCGAACAGCCTTGCCCGGGGGGTTCTAATCCAGGCAGACGGGAACACTCGATTGTGGCGACGAAAGCTTGAGTCGGGAGAAAAGAAATGAGGGTAGCAATGGCAGTCCCGCCTGAACGAGGAAGGCCGAGGTCCAAGGACATGCAGACCTGGGCGATGGTTATTCATTTCTCGCAGTTTGTCGGCATCTTTATCCCGATTGCCGGGCTGATCGTACCCGTTATTCTTTGGCAAGCGAAAAGAGGCGAGTTTCCGGGTCTCGACCCGCACGGCAAGGCCGTGACGAACTGGGTACTAAGCCTTGTGCTGTACGGGTTCGTTTGCCTTATCCTGTCGTTTGGCCTGATCGGCATCCCCTTGCTCCTTGCGCTTGGCGTCGTCGCCGTCGTTTTCCCGGTGGTTGGCGGGATCAAGGCGAACATGGGGGAAGCCTGGAAATACCCGCTTGCCATCCCGTTCCTAAAATAAAGCGTTGAAACGCCCTTAAGCACGCGACTATGGCGTCCTTAGCGAGGCCGGCACCTTTTCTGTAACATTCGCAGAACGGCATCAATCGATTGTCATGGGCCTCCGCCTATGTTTTCGGTAGGCCAAGGCCGATTGAATAATGAACAATAAGATAAAGTCCTCGATGGCATGATCGAAGGCGTCTTCCGGGGCTGATCGACGGGTTTATCCGTCTTTTCCCAATAGGTAATTGCCGCCACATTCCAGCCGATCCCGCCCTGCCACAGAGGACTTGAGAGGGGCTTGGAAGTCTTGCTTGTTCCGAGAAATAAATGCCGAGGCGTGCATTTATACCGGCTTTTTTCATGATGGAAGCTTCTTTTTTTTATGAGAAGAGCCGTTTTGGGTCTGTTTGCCCGCCAGGTCTTATCGAATGGCTCGGGAATACCCATCCTCTTCAGGGGGTGGGACGAAAGCGCCGCTATTTCCCTTGGCATTCCTGGATGTATCGGCGGATAGTCTCTGCGCTAACGTTACCTACCGTGCCAACGAAGCATGCTTGCGTCCAGAGTTGTTCCCGTCCGCAGAGCCGTTTGAGCTTCGGGAAGCGTTCCCACAGCCTGCGTGAGGTATATCCCTTAAGCAAGCCAACGATGATTGCCGGCGCCCGCCGCGGTGGGGCTGACACAAAACAATGCACATGGTCCACACCTGTTTTCAGGGCCAACAGGCGAAAGCCGTGCTGGTTGCAACACTCGGCTATGAGCGTCTTACAGGCGGCTTCCACCTCTCCCACCAGAACCTTGCGGCGATACTTCGGCATCCACACGAAGCGATAAGCAACCTGATAGCGAGTCCACCTGGTTTTTCCGGTTTGCAATTATTGTTCATTGGGCTAGCATAACAGATATGGAACGGGTGCGCATTTTCTCGCTCAAAGGCATTTCCAGGCGCCAGGAAGCCATTGTCCGCGAAGGGCAGATGGAGGCGGCACGGGTGTGGACCGAGTGCAGGGACATGCACATGAAGGCACGGCAGGAGCAGACGCCTTGGCCAGGACGCAATGAATACCACAAAGCCACCCGGGGGCGTTTTGCCTTGCATTCGCAAAGCATCCAGCAGGTGTTCCGCGTCTTCGATGCCGCCGTGGAGTCTACGCTGGAAAACCGGCGATCCGGGCGAAAAGAAATGCGGTATCCTTACAAAGACAAACGCTTCTTCCCGTTGATGTGGCCCGCCCAGGCGATGTGCCTGAAAGAAAATCGCATCGTTCTGCCCATGGGACGCGGGCGTCCGTCGTTGGTGTTCCCGCGCCCGGAATGGTTGATCGGGAAATCCGCCTGCAAGGTAGTCTGGAACGGGGTGCATAACGAACTCCATGTCAGCATCGAAGTGGCCGATACGGCTCTAGCAGCCGGAGTAACGGAAAAACACGCGACGGTGGACCTGGGGCAAATTCATCAGGCTGCCCAAGGTCACCAACGATGGAGAGGCCATGGTCGTCTCCGGTCGTGGCATTCGCTCCATAAAGCGCCTGCACAGCAAGCAGCTTGGCGAGATACAGAAACTGCGTTCCCGATGCAAGAAAGGTTCCCGGCGGTGGCGGAAATTAGGAAATACCCGGGCCAGGCTCACCCTACATCATGAGCGCCGTGTTCGCGACCTGCGCCACAAGGGGACTCGACAGGTTGTTGATTTCTGCAAGGATCGCGGCATCGAAGCCATTTTCATCGGCAACCCGGATGGTGTCCGGCGTAAGGATTCTGGCCGCCACCACAATCAACGCATGAGTCAGTGGGAGTACGGAAAGGACATCGATTACCTACAGCAAAAATCAGAACAAGACCGCATCGTGTGCTTCACCGGGGACGAGCGTGGTACGTCCAGCCGGTGTCCCGTATGCGGCCACCGCCACAAGCTTAAAGGAAGGAACTGGCGATGCAAAGCCTGTGGATTCGAAGGCCACAGGGACATCGTAGGCGCGGTGAACATGCACCAAATTGCCTATAATCAAGTGGTTCCGTTTCCCAAGCGCATCACGTATCTACGTCCGGGGGTTCTCCGGCGTAGTAGTAGCCCGGGCACGGGCCAAAGGTGTCTGGCTGAATTGCGGACTCAAGCACCGCAACAGGAATGCCTGAAGCGGGTCCCTCCTTGGGACAGCCCACAAACCGCGAATCTTGGTTAGAAGCTCACCCGTTTTAGCGGGTTGAGAGTGTCACTCTTCTATATTAACTGTAGAAGAGAAGGGCCAGAAAGGAGAGAAAGGGGGCGACGATGCATGAAGGCAACACACTCCTTGGGCGTTTTTTCGAGGTCCGAGAGGCCACCCAAAGTCTGGTTCAACC
>DDYN01000045.1:19600-19784 GCA_002347965.1 Nitrospirae bacterium UBA2233
GGGTACAGGCTTTTTGAGCCTGAGTTCCGCTACCTCTTTAATTCCTACTACGAGGGCGTTGGCCCCTATTTCCCTAAAAACAAACGAGGGACTCTCTCTAGGCCCTTGGTTTCCGAGGTGATGGCCTACCGGGCGTACGTCGAGGATGCAATCAAGCGCTTCGCGGACGAAGAGGACGCTGTGA
>DDYN01000052.1 GCA_002347965.1 Nitrospirae bacterium UBA2233
GCGGTTTTTCCCGTCTGGCGATCGCCTATGATCAGCTCCCGCTGGCCACGGCCGATCGGGATCATCGCATCAATGGCCTTGATCCCGGTTTGCAACGGCTCCTTGACGGGCTGCCTCACGACGATGCCTGGAGCTATCACGTCCGCCCTCAAATGAACCTTGGTCTGGATTTCTCCCTTACCATCAAGCGGCCTGCCCAAAGGGTCGACAACCCTGCCGAGCAGCTCTTCGCCAACCGGCACTTCGAGGATTTGTCCTGTCCGCTTGACCTCATCCCCCTCCCTGATGTGGGCGTAATGCCCCAGCAGCGCAACNNGCATTGTTGAGTCCGTAGACCCTTGCAATGCCATCCCCTATGCTCAAGACCTTGCCCTTCTCGGCAATCTCGAGCCTCGCTTCGAACCCCATGAGTTTCTGCTTAATTTGCTCGGTGAAATCTAGCGTTTTCGATTGCATGCGAACAACTCCTTAGGCCATCATCCATGACAACAACTGGTCCAACTCGCCCAAAAGCGACAGATCCACCTCCCGGTCCTCTACATACAGGACAAACCCTCCGAGCAGCTCAGGATCCCGCACCTCTTTTAGGTGCAGGCTCAAGCCGGGGTATAAGAGCTTAAGGGCATCAAGGATCGCGTCCCGATCCGCCTGCTTGAGCGGCACGGACGTGACGACTTCGACTTCGAGAATGCCCTTACGCTCCATCAGGAGGGCGGAGTACATTCCGACGAAATCCGAAATTGCGTACAGCAGCGACTGTTCCACCAGAAGTTCTAGCGTTTTTACGAGCAAATCGTCCAGGTTACACGACCCAGCCAAAAGACGCACCGTATCCGTCCGCTCTTTGAGCTCGAAGAGCGGGGCATCCAAGAACTTTGCGACCTTTGGCTGCCGCTTAAACACCTTTTCGACCTCTCCTAGACGCGCCTCATAATCGTCTGCCTTACCGTTGGCGATTGCCATATCGAGTAAGACCCGGGCGAGCTTCTTGAGTGCCCTTCGGGCTTTCTGGGTCATCCTTTCCCCCTCTCTTGCTGAAGACTGGCTAGCCGTTCGATCGCGGACCGAACGAGCGCATACCGCTCGTCTTCGCTAAGCCTATCCCTGAGCATCCCCTTGAGCTCTCCAGTAAGCTGCTTCAAGAACGTACGTCTCCTTGCTTCGAGCGCATCCCGCTCGTTGGTCTCCATCTTAAGCCTCGTTTCCTCGAGCATACGCCTTGAGTAGGCCTCGGCCTGACGGACGAACTCCTCCCCGGCACTTCGAGCCCTCTTTTCGGCGTGCTCGAAGATCGTCCGCACTTCCGCCTCTAGCATGGCTTGCTTTTTCTCCCAAAGCTCCAAGCTGGAACGCGCCTCTTCGTACGCCCTGGTGGCCTCCTTGATGGAGGCGGCCACCCCATCGGCCCTTTGCTGGAAGAATCCCCGGATCGCACCCTTGGCGAAATACGCCACGATCCCCACGAACAGCGCAAGGTTCAAAAACCCGGGGGCCAGCGACCAAATCCCACTCATCAACCCATCCTCTTCGGCCGTTTGCCCGTCAAGACTTCAAAAAACAACTGCTTCAGCAACTCTTTGTTGCCGCGAAACTGGGACTCCATCGCCTCAAGGCTCTCCTGAATCTGTTTTTGTCGGAGTTGAAGCAAATCATGAAGCTCTTTTTTCGCTTGGGCCTCAACCCCGCGGGCTTTCTGCTCGTACACCTTGAAAATTGCATCCCGATTGCTGTCCGCTTCTTTTCTGGCCTCGGTAAGGCTGGCCTCGTAGGAGGCCTTCAGCGCCTCTGCTTTCTGAACGAGCGCCCGCGCTTCTTCGACCCGTTTCGACGTCAGTCCCTCGCGAAAGCCTTTAAGCCTTAAGTAAGGACGGATAACCAGCATCTTCACGACAAGGTAGGCCAAAAGAAAGATCGCCATCTGAATAAAGACTGTCCAAATAAAGACTGTCCAATCATCCGGAAAGAGCTTTGGTGCCATTGCCAATTCCTAATTTGACATGTTCTTAAAAACGCCTATTATACGACCCATTCAGGATTCGGGCTAGAGACCCTTTTTGCCTCTCACGATCGCACCGGATGGCCTGAATGTACGGGCCAAACACAAACCCGGGGCTATTCTTTGAATCGTGGCATCCGATGCACACGGCCATTCGAGCGCCGGTTTCCATCGGATAGGCTTTGGGATCCTTCAGGTGCAAAGGCCGATGGCCATGGCAGGCGCTACAAAGCACGTTTGGTTTTGCAGCGCCATCTTTAAGCTCGAGTAGCCTAAGCTCCTTGTCAAACCCCGTAGAATGGCAGGCAACGCATTCCGGGTTTGCATCGGCCTTCTTCTCGATGAGCGTGGCAAACGCCTTTGCATGAGGGGTATTCGACCATGCAGACCACGCCTCCTGGTGGCAGGACTTGCAGTTTTTATCGGACAAGGCTTTTTCGCCGTTCTTTTCACGCTCGGCCGCTGTCGTGGCCGAAGCGAGTTGACGAGCGTATTCCTGCTGAATCCGGGCCTTAAGCGCATCCGCGGCCGCCTTCATCTTTGGGTCCTCTGTAAAGCGCCAATCCAACGGGACCACTCGCCAATCAAAGAGGTTCTTCTTTTCCAGGCCCTCTATTTCTGCTCTGGCCAGCTCGAGCCGCTGCTCTACAAGATGGCGGTTCTTAAGGGCTTTTTTCTGTAAAGCCGCTTCGAACATTTGCCTTTTGTAAAAGGCAAACATCCACTCTAACCTTGAAACAAAAGGCTGGCTTGGGTCGGAAAGAACGAGCTCGACTTGACCCATATGCTGGCCCTCTTTGGGGATCGAGACGAGCAGCACCCGGCCATCTCCTAACACCCTCGGCTTTGGCCACCAGGCGCCTTCGTAGGAGAGCAAAACGAGCGTGTTCAACGGCACACCTTGAAGTTTTAGCGAATCCAGGTGGCGGTAGGGGCCGGAATAAAGGACGATGACAAGCCCTGCCCCTCTTTTCTTCATTCTTCGAACGGCCGCCGAAAACCCTTTTTCAAACGCCCCAAGCACGTCCCTGCTGGGGTTTTCCGGCAAGGCAAAACCTACGACGCCGACGTTCATCCCGATTCCAAACAAATCCCCAAAAAGGTCTCGCTTGGCATTAGGAAGGCCGTCTTCTTTGGTAGACTCCAAAACGGTAAAAGAAGCCCCTTGAAGCAGGTTCGAGAGCCTTTTTTTTCCGAGCGCGAGGTCATAAACGCCGGGAGTGTAGGCCGAGTAGCCCATCTCATTCATGGCTTCAACGATAAACCGTGCCTTCTTCTCGATGAGCGGGCCCAAGAAAGGGCTTTGAACATTCGAACCGTTGAACGCGTTTCCCGTATCGAAAACCAGCGTGGCGGGGTTCTTCTGGAACGCCTGCCGGATAAAGCCCGCACGTCTAGGGATGCCACCCTTTTGGCCGGTCACACAGCCGCAAGGCTCCACCTCTCCGCGTACATCCCCAGAATACAGAACCTGAACGGACTTCGGCCCCTGGAAGGTAGGACGCTTCTGGCTGGCTAGGCAACCTCCCAAGGACGCCAAAAGCCAGGCCAGGAGGCAAACAAAGAAAGATCGCACAGTTGCTCCCGCCATTGCTCCGTAGAACACTCCGTTAACGTCACGAAATTGATGTCCACTATATTAAAATAAAAGAATAGCCTTCGCCAAGCTCAAGCCTAACAAAGTCCAAATAAGATAAGTAGGGGAACAACAGTGAACACCGAGAGCGGCTTGCCCCCGATAGAGGCGATGCTCTACCGGCAAGAAGGGGAAATACTCGTTTGCGAGCTTTGCGCGCATTACTGCAGGCTAAAAGACGGCAGAGTAGGGATTTGCGGAGTGCGAAAGCGTATCGGGAATAAGCTCTATACGCTCGTTTACGGCAAGGCGATTGCCTCGGCGATCGACCCGATCGAAAAAAAGCCGTTTTTTCACGTCCTACCGGGGACGCGTTCGTTCTCGATCGCCACGATCGGATGCAATTTCCGGTGTGCGTTTTGCCAGAACTGGGATATTTCGCAAAAACGCGACGTCGAGGCGCCCGGAAGGGACCTCCCGCCCAAAGAGGTCGTGAGGCTGGCCAAGCAATCCGGCTGCCAGACGGTGGCATACACCTATTCAGAGCCGACAATCTCTTTCGAGTACACCTTCGACACGGCAAGACTGGCCAACGAAGAAGGGATTCTTAGCCTGTACGTCACCAACGGCTACATGACTCAAAAAATGCTGCGGACGTTCGTACCCTACTTGGCTGCGGCCAACGTCGACCTCAAGGGCTTCGACGACAAACGCTATCGAAGAGTCATGGGGGCAAAACTCGAGCCCGTGCTCGAGAGCATCAAAGAGATGAAGACGCTAGGGATTTTCCTCGAAGTGACCACCCTCGTGGTCCCCGGGTTGAACGATTCCGAGCCGGAGTTGGGAAAGATCGCGGAATTCTTGGCAAGCGTCGACCCTCAAATTCCTTGGCATATATCCAGGTTCCACCCCGATTACCAAATGACAAGCACGCCCCCAACGCCGACGGAAACGCTGCTTTCGACATGTAGAATCGGGAAAAAGGCGGGATTACAATTCGTGTACGTGGGCAACCTGCCCGGGAATCGCTTCGAGAACACCACCTGTCCAAGGTGTAAGACATGCCTGATCGAACGGAGCGGGTTTCGGACTGTTAGGGTATCGCTTCAAAACGGAACGTGTCCGTCCTGCGGATACAAAATCCCCGGAATTTTTTCATCGCCGGCCTCAGCCGGGTAGCGCTCGAACACCCTAACGTCGGCCGGATAGAGAACTTGGGCCAGGAACAACCCGCCGGGAGGGGCTGGCGCAACATGCTTGGCCAATACGCCCGTTTCGAGCGAGGCCTTTAGGTCCTGCAGGACAAGCCTCCCAAGCCCAAGCTCGATCAATCCTGCGAGCAGAATGCGCACCATTTTACGCAAGAAATGGCTTGCTCGGAACACGAAGTACGCGTTCTCGTCCCCTAGGTCGAACACTTTCGCCAAGTCCATCGTCACGTGAGGGTTCCTGCCCGGCGACTTCACGGCAAAAGCCGAAAAATCGTGGGTTCCTACGAGAGCATCCAGCCCTTTTCGGATGGCGTCGAAATTAAGCGGTAAACCCACACGCCAACAAAGCCGCGAAAGAAAGGGGTCGTGCCTATCAGAGCGGCGAACCCAGTATACGTACGTCCTCCGAAGGGCCCAGAACCTCGCGTGAAATTCCGGCTCAACCATGCTGACGCAGCGAACGCTCATGCACTGGGGAAGCATCGTTCGCAGTGCCTCGTAGAGCGCGCGGGGCTGCCGGTACGAGGACGTTTTGAAGTGGACTGCTTGATCTAGGGCGTGCACGCCCGCATCCGTTCTTCCGGCCGCTACGACCCGGATAGGCTGGTCAAACACGGACGAAAGCGCAGACTCTAACACCCCTTGGAGCGTCGAGGCATTCTTTTGGGTCTGCCAGCCGGAAAACCCAAACCCGTCGTAGGCCAGCCTTAGCAGGTAGCAGTGTTTCGGCCCTGCCTCCGCCGACATCCGCCCTAGCCTTGCAGGTATTCCTTGGTCAAGATCTCTGCGATCTGTACGGCGTTGAGCGCTGCCCCCTTCCTTAGCTGGTCGCCAACGACGAAGAAGTTGAGCGCACGGTCATGGCAGACATCTTTCCTTAGCCTTCCCACAAAACAGGCATCCCGGCCTGCTGCAAACAAAGGCATAGGGTAGCGCTTGCTCTCGGGCTCGTCCTCGAGTTCGACGAAAGGAGCCTTGGCAAGGACCTGCCTGGCATCCTCAAGCGAAAAGTCCCTTGCAAACTCTGCATGGACGGACACGGCGTGCGCTTGCATGACGGGGACACGGACGCATGTCGCGCTGACGGCGAGCGTATCCGAGTGGAACATCTTTCGTGTTTCGTTGTGAGCCTTCATTTCTTCCTTGGTATAGCCGTTCTCCAAGAAGGCGTCTATGTGAGGAATCACGTTAAACGCGATCGGGTAGGGAAATACCTCGGACGGCAGGGTTTTAGGGTCTTGGCCACGGCCAAAGGCGAGCACTTGGTGCCTTAGCTCTTCCATCGCCTTAGCCCCCGCCCCGGAGACTGCCTGGTAGCTCGAAATCACCACGCGCTCCGCACCGAAAGCGTCGTGGAGCGGCTTCAACGGGACGACAAAGATGATCGTCGTACAGTTAGGGTTGGCAATGACGCCCTTTTTCTTGTAGAGGGCGATGTCTTCCGGGTTGACTTCCGGTACGACCAGGGGGACGTCCGGGTCCATCCGGTACGCGGACGAGTTATCGACAACGACGGCACCCGACTCCACGGCCGCTGGCACGAACTCCAGACTTCTGGACGCACCGGCAGAGAACAGCGCCACGTCCACCCCCCGAAAGCTGGCTGGTGTCAGCTCGGCTACGGGGATACGCTCTCCTTGAAAGAGAACGTACTTCCCCGCCGACCTTACCGAGGCCAACGGAACCAGCTCGGAGACGGGAAAGCTCCTTTCTTCGAGAACCTTGAGCATCATCTGACCGACAGCGCCCGTCGCCCCGGCGATTGCTACACGAAACGATTTTTTTCCTTTCATTATCCCTACCCTCACTTCAAAAGCCTTCCAAGAGCCCTAGGCTATCCAAGGGCCTTCCGGAAGGCGTGCTCAACATTTTCGCCAAATTCGCTTGTCTTGAGATAGGCCTCGTTATCCGAGGCTAAGTCTTTGGTCCTGCGCCCTTCCTTCAGCACGAGTTCAACACTTCCGGCAAGCTTCTTTGCTAGGCTTGCCTCTCCTAGGCTCATCTCGAGCATCATGGCCACGCTTAGGATCATGGCGGACGGGTTTGCCAGGCCTTTGCCCGCGATGTCCGGTGCGCTCCCATGGATGGGCTCGTAGAACCCGCTGCGTTCACCGAGCGTATTGAGCCGTTCACCAAGGCTGGCAGACGGCAGGAGGCCGATCGAGCCCACAATGCAGGCTGCCTCGTCCGTCAGGATATCTCCGAACATGTTTGTCGTGATGAGCACGTCAAACTGGGAGGGAGAAAGAATGATGCGCATGGCCGCCGCATCGACAAGCAGATGGTCAAGCGCGACACCCCGAAAGGACGCGTGCACCTCTTCGACGACGCCGCGCCAAAACCTGGAACTTTCGAGAACGTTGGCCTTGTCGACGTTCGTCACCTTTCCTCTTCTTGCCAAGGCCAGCTCAAACCCTAGCTTCGCCAAGCGCTCGACCTCATGCTTTCTGTACACGAGCGTGTTGATACCGTAGGGCTCGTTCGTTTCAGGATCGGTAAAAATCCCCTTTGGGGCGCCAAAATACAGGCCCGAGGTAAGCTCCCGAACAAGCAGGAGGTCGACACCCAGGATCCGCCCTTCTTTAACGGGGGAGAGGCTCTCGAGCCCTGCGAACACTTTGACGGGCCTTAAATTGCAAAAGACTTCGAGCGATTTGCGCAGCTCCAGCAGGGCCGTCTCCGGCCTCAAGGCGAACTCAACCTTGTCCCACTTTGGCCCCCCGATCGCGCCGAGCAGGACGGCATCCGCCTTAAGCGCCGCGTCCAACGCTTCCTGGGTCAAAGGAACCCCGAAACGGTCCAGGGAAGCCCCGCCAACAGGGAACGTTTGCACTTCGAGCTCGATCAGGCCGCTCTCCTTGAGTAGGCTAATGATGCGAAACCCCTCTTCCATGACTTCCGGCCCGATCCCATCCCCAGGAAACGCCACGAGCCGCGCGCGTTTCATAGAAGCCCTCCAAAAATGCGATTGATGTCCCGCATACCGACCGATCCCCCAAAAACCCAATGTTTGCCGATCACCAAGAACCCGAAGAATAAACCCAAAAACCCGAGCAGCCTATCGGCCACGCCGCCAGTTTTGATAAGGCCAAGCCCCAAGCGCTCCCTCGAAAACGGCCAGAGTAAGGGGATTCCTCTTTGGGTCAGCAGGTCCAACGCCAGGTGAAGCCCAAACCCTGCCGCCAAGGCGAGTAACACGTCCTCGGGGAGCAGTCGCCAAAGCCCAAAAACGACGACGAGAAGGGCACATAAGGAATGGAACGCCCCCCTATGGCCGGCGATAGCGTTCAAAACACCCGAGACAGGCCGCAGACGCCCCCCAATGATAGAGCGGGGGTGGTCCAAGTCGGGCAGAAGGCTCCCTAAAAGACATGCCCCGACCTCCGCTGGCCCATAAAAGCGCAGAGAGGAGAATAATACCCCGCAGGCTAAGTGAGTTCTACCTAGCATCGGTCTGGAGTTTCTTCTTGGCATACTCCATAAGCCCGCCCGCGTCCAGGATTTCCTGGATAAAGGCGGGGACCGGTTTTGCCGTTAACGAACGGCCTCTGGTTTCGTTCACGATTGTCCCAGATTTGGCATCCACCCTCACGGTATCCCCGGCGTCCAAAATACTTCGAACCCCGTCGGCCTCCAAAACCAGAAGGCCCGTGTTGATCGCATTCCGAAAGAAAATCCTGGCGAACGACTCGGCCAAGACCGCGGCAATCCCCGCCCCTTTTAGGGCAAGCACGGCGTGCTCCCTGGAAGACCCGCAGCCGAAGTTCTTGCCGGCTACAAGGATGTCTCCAGGCTTGACTTTAGAGGGAAATTCTGGGTCTACGTCTTCCATGCAATGAGCTCCAAGCTCCTCGGCGTCGAACGTCGTCAGGTAACGCGCGGGAATGATCCCGTCCGTGTCGATGTTGTCACCGAACACCCAGACTCGCCCTTGGGTGGTCATCGTTCCTCCTTCTCTATTGTACGTCGTCCGGGTGGACGATCTTTCCGGCAACCGCGCTGGCAGCCACGACGGCCGGGTTCGCTAGGTAAACTTCGCTCTTTGGCGAGCCCATCCTTCCTACAAAGTTCCTGTTAGACGAGGAAACGGCCTTTTCCCCGTCGCCCAACACCCCCATGTAACCCCCCAAGCATGGCCCGCAGGTGGGCGTGCTCACGACTGCGCCGGCTTCCAGGAAGGTTTTTAGTATGCCCTTTTCCATCGCATCCTTGTAAATCGTGGGAGTTGCGGGGATGACGATCAGCCGGACGTCCGGGTGGACTCTCTTTCCTTCAATCACCTTGGCGCCGATCTCTAGGTCTTCGAGGCACCCGTTCGTGCAAGAACCAAGGAACGCCTGGTCAATCCTGACCTCTCCCACCTCTGAGATCGGGCAGGCGTTGCTCGGAAGGTTGGGCAGCGCCACTTGAGGCTCGATACCGTCTACGCGGAACTCGTAAATCCGTTCGTATTCAGCATCTTCATCGGACGCGTAGAACGAGTAAGGACGCTTGGCCCTAGGCTTAACAAACGCCTCCGTAGTAGCGTCGGGCGAGATGATGCCGGACTTCCCCCCCGCCTCGATNNCTGCCCACAAACTCCATCGCACAGTACAGCGCGCCGTCTACACCTATATGGCCGATAGTGTACAGAATAAGGTCCTTGCCGTAAACGTAGGGTTGGCGTTTACCCTCGTAGCAAAACTTCAGAGACGGGGGTACCTTGAGCCAAACTTCACCCATCGCGATGGCATAGGCCAGGTCTGTCGAGCCGACGCCCGTCGAAAAGGCCCCCAGCGCCCCGTACGTACAGGTATGGCTGTCCGCCCCGATCACCAAATCTCCTGGCAACACAAGGCCCTGCTCGGGAAGGAGGACATGCTCAATTCCCGCAGCTCCAAGCTCAAAAAAATTTACAATCCCCTTTTCTTTGGCGAACTCACGGAGCGCGCGGACGTTGTTTGCGGCCTTAATGTCCTTTGGGGGGGAAAAATGCGAAGGAACGAGCGCTACCCGGTTTAGGTCGAACACGCCTCCGAGGCCATACTTCTTAAGCTGACTGATAGCCAAAGGGGCCGTTACGTCGTTGCCCATGACAAAATCGACCTTGGCCATGATCAGGTCGTTCGGCCGAACCTGCTTATTCCCCGAGTGGGCCGCTAGAATTTTTTCCGTGATGGTCATACCCATTATTGATCCTTCTCTATTTGCTCTATTTGCATCATGAAACAGCAAAGCTAAGGGTTGAGCGGTGAGGTAGCCTTCCTGGCCTTCATACGCTCGATCCTGTTGAGGGCGTTGATGTAGGCGAGCGCAGACGCCATGATGATGTCCGTGTGCGCCCCCTTCCCGGTCGCCGTGGACGAGCCTTCCTTGATTGTAACGCTTACCACACCTTGGGCGTCCGTTCCGCCGGTAATCGCGTTCACCTGGTAGCGGACGAGCTCGGAGCCGGTCCCGACCATGCGGGCGATCGTCTTGTAAGTTGCATCGACCATCCCGTCGCCAAACCCTGCCTCCCTGCGCTCTTCGCCCCGGACCGCCATCGTCACCGTAGCCGTCGGGATGCTCATGCTGCCCGAGGTTACCTGGAGGTATTTCAAAACAAACGCCTCCTCGGCCCCTTCCTGGTCGGCCCTTCTTAGCTCTTCCGTGACGAGCGTCTCGATGTCCTCGTCAAATACCTGTTTTTTTTCGTCCGCCAACGCCTTGAAGCGCTTGAACACGCGTCCAAGCTCGTCATCGGTAAGCCTAAAGCCCATCCCTTCGATTTTGTTTTTGAGGGCGTGGCGCCCGGAATGCTTCCCCAAAATCAACGCATTCCCCGGAATGCCGACATCGGCTGGGTTCATGATTTCGTACGTAAGCACGTCCTTGAGCACGCCGTCTTGGTGAATGCCCGCTTCGTGAGCGAACGCGTTCGCCCCGACGATGCTTTTGTTGATCGGGATCGGAATCCCCGTAATCTGCGAAAGCAGTTTGCAGGCGGGGTAGATCTGGCAGGTGTTGACCCCGGTAAAGAAAGGAAGGACATCTCCCCGCATCTTGACGGCCATGACAACCTCTTCGATAGAGGCGTTCCCGGCCCTTTCGCCGATTCCCAAGAGCGCCCCTTCCACCTGCCTTGCTCCGCCTAGAATGCCGGCCAAAGAGTTAGACACGGCAAGCCCAAGATCATCGTGGCAATGGGTCGAAAACAGCACGCCCCCTGCACCGTTCACGTTGGCCTTCAAATAGGCGATTAGCGAGCGGTACTCTTCGGGAACGCTGTAGCCAACCGTATCGGGTACGTTGATGACGCTTGCTCCCGAGGCAATGGCGCATTCGAACGCCTCCTTCAGAAAATCCCACTCTGTACGGGTGGCATCCTCGGCGCTGAACTCGACGTCGCCCACGTAAGACTTGGCGAGCGTTACGGCGCTTGCTATGGCCTCCAGCACCTGAGCCTTGTCCTTATTGAGCTTGGCCTTGCGGTGGATCGGGCTGGTTGCGATGAACACGTGTACCCTCGGCCTATTGGCCCCTTCGAGCGCCCTGGCCGCCTGCTCAATATCGGCCCGGTTTGTCCTGGCCAGCCCGACGACAACGGGGGCCTTAACCTCCCTGACAATCTTCGAAACGGCTTCAAAATCGCCCTCCGAGGCTATCGGAAACCCGGCCTCGATGCAGTCTACGCCAAGCTCCTCAAGCTTTCTCGCCATAAGGAGCTTTTCTTGGAACGTCATGCTTGCACCGGGCGATTGCTCCCCATCGCGCAGCGTCGTATCGAAGATATAAACCCTATCTTGTTCGCTCATGCTCCCCTTCCCTCGTCCTTTCGCAGTCGGATCAGCTTAAATACATGCTTCCGCTCGCTCGAAGGCGGCCCTTTCTTGGGGCGCGTTGAAGCCGGGCCCTTCGGCCTGTCTTGAAACGGCAAAACCCTCGCCTTCTTGTTGCGACCCGCAAGTTCCGCCAAAAAAAGCCTCCCTAGACCGATGAACAGATAGCCAAGGCACAACAAGAAGGGTAGCGCATACGGCCATGCCAAGCCGAAGGCCGCCAGTAGAACCCCTGCAAGAAGCATTCGAGGTCTAAACAACGCTCCGATGGACGCCTTCTTGATGCTCGGGAACGGAACCCTGGAGACCATGAGCGCCCCTAGGATGAGAAGGAAACCAAGGAGGCTTTCAGGAGAAGCAAGCACGGTATTTCCGCCCCCCTTAAGAATGGCGAGGCTTGCCAGAACCCCTCCTGCCATCGGAATCGGAAGCCCGCTGAAGGAAGCGCTTGGGTCGTGGGTATGCTCTAGGTTAAAACGCGCAAGGCGGAACGCGCCGCAGGCGATGTAGACAAACATCCCGAAGAACCCTAGCGGCCCCAAACGCCAAACCCCGGATGCCGCCATTAAAAAGGCCGGCGCCACGCCGAAGCAAACCAAATCGCTTAACGAGTCGAGCTCTTTTCCGAGTTCGCTCTGTACGCCGATTGCACGGGCGATTCGGCCATCAAGCCCGTCGAAGACGCCGGCGAGGAGGATGGCCAAGCCTGATTCTAGGGTCTTTCCTTCCCAGGCGAGCAAAAGGCTCAGGCACCCCAAGCAAAGCCCCGCCAACGTCAGGGCGTTTGGTATGAACTCTCTAAACCCCGTTTGAGACCTCGCGGACGGCAATGACACTTTTCCCCGCCTTTAACTTCTGCCCCTTTCGCACAAGAAGCCGGTAACTCCCCGGGAGTTTGACCTCGACCTTTGAGCCAAACCGGATAAACCCGATCTTTTGCCCCTGTGCGACGTCTTGACCTTCCTTGACGAAACTCACGATTCTTCTCGCAAAAAAGCCGGCAACCAGGGTTACCAGGACCGCTTCGCCTGCCTTGTCTATTAAATTATACTCCATCCGCTCGTTTCTTAAGCCCGCCCTCCCCAAAAATGCGGGAAGGAACTTGCCCTTCGTGTAGGAGCGGCGAACGAGCGTGGCCTCTACAGGCGAGCGGTTCATGTGCGCATCGAACACGGAAAGAAAAACCCCCACACGCCAGCATGTTTCCCCCAGAAGAGAGGTTTCCTCCTGTATCTCGAGCACGGTCCCGTCCGACGGGGCAAGCATGGCGCCTTCCGCCGGACGGACCTGCCTGACGGGGTCCCTGTAAAAAAACAGGATAAACCCGGCCACCGCGAACGATACAGCCGCCTCGAACGGTGCACTAGCCCCCAGGTAGACCCCGATCACGATCAACGGAAGGGCAAGCAAAACCCCTTCCTTAAGAACGCGAACACCCATTATGTGCTTGGCTAACGGCCCTACAGGAGCTTTTCTTTGGACATCCAGCCCATCATGGAGCGGAGCTGTTCGCCAACCTTCTCGATGGGATGCGCTTTTGCCTCGTTGCGGAGCTCCTGAAAATGCTTGCTCCCGGACCTGTACTCTTCTACCCATTCTTTCGCAAAACTCCCATCCTGGACCTCTTGCAGTACCCTCTCCATGTTTTCCTTGACGTGTGCGTCGACGATCCTTGGGCCCCTTGTCAGGTCTCCGTACTCGGCCGTGTTCGAAATAGAGTAGCGCATGTTTGAAATCCCGCCTTCATAGATCAAATCCACGATCAGCTTGATCTCGTGCAAACACTCGAAGTAAGCCATTTCCGGAGGATACCCTGCCTTGGTGAGCGTCTCAAACCCCGCCTGAATGAGCGAGCTAAGACCTCCACACAGCACGGCCTGTTCGCCGAACAAGTCGGTCTCCGTCTCGTCCTTAAACGTCGTCTTAAGAACCCCGCTCCGGCCAGACCCCAAGGCACATGCATAGGCCAGCGCCACCTCGAGCGTATCGCTTGCGGGGTCCGCATGGACGGCCACGAGGCTCGGCACCCCTCGACCGGCCTGGAACTCGCGCCGAAGCAAGTGCCCCGGCGCCTTGGGTGCGACCATAAAAACGTTAAGCCCTTCTGCTGGCTTGATGTAACCGTAATGAATGTTAAACCCGTGGGCAAAGGCAAGGTAAGCGCCCTGTTTGATGTTCGGCGCGATGTCCTGATCGTAGATTTGAGACATGCGTTCGTCGGGGGTTAAGAGCATGACAACATCGGCCCTCTTGGCAAGCTCGGAGACGGCTACAACCTCAAAACCGACTTTGATCGCCTTTGGCCTGGATTGAGAGTTTTCGGGCAATCCTACGAGAACGCGGACGCCAGAATCCTTTAAATTCAGCGCATGTGCGTGCCCTTGGGAACCAAACCCAACGATCCCGACGGTCTTGTCCTGGATACGCCTCAATTCTGCATCCTTGTCGTAGTAAGCCTGCATGGTTTTGTTCCTTTTTTGTTTTTTATCGTCCGTTTATATCAAAAGCACCGAGTCGAAGGCTTTCTAGCCGCGTCAAAGGAGAACGGCCATGCACGAATGCGGGGCATGCCCGTCCCACCTGCGCGTCTTCACTGTTCAATCGGCCAATTCCTAATCGTTAGCCCTTTTGTGCCCTGGCCATGGCGATCTTGCCCGTCCTTGCGATCTCTTTCACCCCCAGCGGCCGGATAAGATCCAAGAAGGCTTGAATTTTATCGTCGTCGCCCGTGACCTCGATCGTTAAGCTCTTCTGGGCGGCATCCACGATCCTCCCCCGGAAGATTTCCGAAAGGCGCATCGCCTCGGCCCTGGCATCCCCCTCGGCATGCACCTTTACAAGCACCATCTCCCTGCTCACGTAGGCAAGCTCTGTCAAATCAGTCACCTTGATCACAGGAATCAGTTTTCTTAGGTGCTTGATGATCTGCTCGATGATCTGCTCATCCCCAGAAGTAGCGATCGTCATGTTGGAGACCTCCGGGTCGAGCGTTTCGGCCACGCAAAGGCTCTCGATGTTAAACCCTCTGCCCGAGAACAACCCGGAAATTCTAGACAGTACGCCAAACTCGTTGTTCACGAGGATGCTGAGAATCCTCCTTGGCGTTTTGTTGTGCCCGTTTGCAGCGCCCATAACCCCCCCTTATACCAGCAGCATGTCGCCGATGCTCCCGCCGGGAGGCACCATCGGGTAGACGTTGTCCTCCTCGGCCACTCGAAACTCGACGAGGACAGGCCCTTTGTGGACAAGCGCCTCTTTTAGAATCGGAACGACATCCTCCGGCACGGCGCTGCTGAAACCCTTCGCGCCGTACGCCTCGGCAAGCTTGACAAAATCGGGAACCATCGCCATGCAAGAAGACGCGTACCTGCTTCGGTAGAACAGCTCTTGCCATTGTCTGACCATGCCAAGGAAGCTGTTGTTCAGTATGACGACCTTCACGTCGATCCCGTACTGAACGGCAGTCATCAGCTCTTGGATGTTCATCTGGATGCTCCCGTCCCCGCTGATGGCAATGACAGTCTCGTTCGGCCGGGCAATCTTGGCCCCCAAGGCGGCAGGAAACCCGAACCCCATCGTCCCCAACCCTCCGGACGTCAAAAGGGTGCGTGGCTTGCCAAACTTGAAGAATTGGGCTACCCACATCTGGTGCTGGCCGACGTCCGTGGCCACGACGGCATCGCCGCCTGTAAGGTTGTAGAGCGTCTCGATGACGTGCTGCGACCGAATTCGGCTTCCGTTCCTGTCGTAATCGAGCGCATGCAATGCCTTCCAGTTTTCGATCCGGCCCCGCCAATGCTCGAGATGGTCGAAATACTCCTTCGGCGGTTCGTTCCGTTCGAGCTCTTCTAAAAACTGACCCATCACCGCCCTAGCATCGCCTACGATGGGGATATCCACACGGATGCTCTTGGAGATCGAGGTCGGGTCAACGTCGATGTGAACGATCTTGGCCTTCGGGGCGAACGTCTCCAGCTTGCCAGTGACCCTGTCGTCAAAGCGCGGGCCGACGGCGAAGATAAGGTCTGAGTTTTGGATGGCCATGTTGGCCTGGTAAGTCCCGTGCATACCTAGCATACCGAGGCTCAAAGGGTCCGAGCCAGGAAAGCCGCCCAGTCCCATGAGAGACATCGTTACAGGAACACCAAGCTGTCTTGCAAACTGGGTCAACCGATCGGCGGCGTTGGAGAGGATCACCCCCCCGCCCACGAACACCACGGGCGCTTTGGCAGCAAAAAGCATCTCCAGCGCCTTCCTGACTTGTCCAACGTGCCCGCATACGGTTGGCCGATAGCTCCTCAGGGCGATCGTTTCGGGGTATTCGAACTCGGCCTCCGAGCTGACGACATCCTTGGGAAGGTCTACCACCACGGGCCCTGGACGGCCGGAGGAGGCTATATAAAAAGCTTCCTTGAGAATTCTCGGGAGATCCTTGACGCTTTTGACGAGATAGTTGTGCTTGGTCACGGGCCTTGTGATTCCGACCGTATCGGCCTCCTGGAACGCATCGTTACCGATGAGGCTTGTCGGGACTTGCCCCGTCAAGACAACGACCGGGATCGAATCCATGTAGGCCGTTGCCAGTCCTGTCACGGTGTTCGTAGCCCCCGGCCCGGAGGTGACGAGAGCAACGCCCACCCTCCCGGAAGCCCTGGCAAACCCGTCCGCCATGTGAACCGCACCCTGCTCGTGCCTTGCCAAGATATGGCGAAGCCCTGAATCGTACAAGGCGTCATAAATAGGCAGTACCGCTCCACCAGGGTAGCCGAAAATGACCTCCACCCCCTCCTTGCGAAGCGCCTCTAGCACCATCTCTGCCCCTAACTTTATGGCCATACGGCTTCCCCCCTTAAAACACAACCCGTTCTTTACCGGACTGACCCAAGCTCATGAAAGGCCTGAAAAAGCAGGGCTCCGGGTCTTCAGTGAAATATAACGCACAATCTCCACCGGATACAAGCCGACGCAGAATGATTCTGGTTACCTCCTCGGGCTCAAGCACGCTCACACTGGGCAACCTGCTGAAATCCCGAAGGTCGCTCACGCAAGGCTCTTGCCCTACAAGCCCTAATAGGCTCTCTTTCGGCCCTACGACCGGTTCGGCCCTCCTGAGGAGGACGCCGCCAGACGGAGTGTAGCCGCTCGCAACGGCGGCCTTCCCGTGAGAGCCTAGCACGACCCATCCTCCTTGATCGCCGGGAAGGAGGGTAGAGAGCGCATCGAGACGATTCATCCCGTAGAGCGCCACTTGAGAGGTAGCCTCTTTGAGTCCGTAGGCAAAGGCGTGCGACACCTTGATTCCCATGAGCCTGCCGGGGCCGGTGGCAAGGACAACTTCGTGCAAATCCCGGACACCAACGCCTTCGTGCTCTAGCGCCCGCTTGAGCATCCGCGTAACCCTTCCAAGCGAAGACCCTCGCGCTTCAACGATGAAGACAGGCTCCACCCCGCTTCGAGCGTGAAGGGCTACCCCTAGCATCTCGGAACAGAAATCAAGCGCCAGCCGAACGCTATATCTGACCATTCCCCAAGAGTCCGCCCTTAAGGATGCGGGTGATGTCGTTGAAGAACGCGAGCAGCATGAGGGCAAGCAGGATGAATAAGCCTACCTGTTGGGCAATTTCCCTTGTTTTCATGCTTGGCATCCTGCCCGTAACCCCCTCCACAGTCAAGAACAGCACGTGCCCTCCATCCAGCACGGGGATGGGAAGCAAGTTGATGACGCCAAGGTTTACGCTGATGACCGCCAGAAAGAACAACGCCGAGGCAAGCCCCGTACGTGCCTGTTCGCCGGCGAGCGCAAAAATCTGGATAGGCCCGGCGATATTCTTGTACGATAACGCCCCCGTGAACATTTTGTAGAGCGCCACGAAGGTCAGCTTCACAAGGCGGCAGGTATTCCCTGCCCCATCTTGGAGGGCCTGGAAAAGCCCCTGGCGCACAAAAACCCGGGCTTTGGGGTCCG
>DDYN01000032.1 GCA_002347965.1 Nitrospirae bacterium UBA2233
GCCAATCCAAGCCTTGCCCGATGTCCGGGGCCCGCGTCCGAGTGGCCGTCTTGTCCCTAGGAGCGCGGCTTGCTTGAAGGCAAGATGGCCGACCGTGTTCAGCGAAACGCAGGCTAGCCAAAGCAGGGCAGGGGCAAGGTTCATCGAAGGGTGCTATTCAAACTTGGCCGCCCACCATCGAACGTTCAAACATCAAACGCGCCTATGGCCAGAAGGCAAGAGGCCTCTTGGATTACGGGCCAAGCTGAAGCTGGCCTGGCCACGCTTAGGCTTCTTTCGCAAAGGCGCCGATACCTGTCAAGGCCTCGCCCAGGATGAGCGTATGCATGTCGTCGGTGCCTTCGTAGGTGTAGACGCTCTCGATGTTCATCATGTGGCGGATGGGTGGGTATTCGAGCGCGATCCCGTTGGCGCCAAGAAGCTCGCGTGAGATAGCCGCGCACTCTCGAGCAAGCGCCACGTTGACCTTTTTGGCAAGACTAACCGCCTGGAAGCTTGCCTTGCCTTCCTGCATGAGCCTGGCAAGACGGGCGACGAGGAGCTTGCCTTGCGTAATGCCGATAAACATGTCCACAAGCTTTTTTTGGACGAGCTGGTAGGAGGCTATCGGGGCACCGAACTGCTTACGATCTTTGGCATAGTTCAGCGCAGCCTCAAAGCAATCTTCTGCAGCCCCCAAGGCTCCCCAAGCGATCCCAAAACGAGCCTGGGTAAGGCAGCTTAGCGGGGTCTTTAGACCCGAGGATTTTAGAAGGAGCGCCTCATCGGGAACGAAGGCGTCTTCTAGGATCAACTCGCCCACGTCCGAGGCGCGCATCGAGCCTTTTTTTGTGATTGTGCTGGTCTCGAACCCCTCCGTGCCACGCTCGATCAAGAACCCTCTTATACCCTCTTCAGTCTTTGCCCAAACGATCGCAAAATCCGCAATCGAGGCCTCCGAAATCCACTGTTTTCGTCCCTTGAGCACCCAGCCAGCCTGGACCTTCCTGGCCCTGGTCTCCATCGAGGCAGGGTCCGAGCCCGCGTTGGGCTCGGTGAGCCCAAAACAGCCGATAGCTTCCCCCTTGGCTAGGGTGGGCAGCCAGCGCCGCTTTTGGGCCTCGGAACCGAAACGCCAGATGGGATACATGACGAGTGCCGAAACGACGGCGATAAAGCTCCTTAGGCTTGAATCGAGCCTTTCTGCCTCCTGGCATACGACGCCGTAATCGCAATAGTTCCCGCCCGGTCCTCCATCTTCCTCCGGGATGAAGGCGCCCAACATCCCGAGCGCACCCATTTTCGGCGCGAGCGCGCGCATGTCGGGCGGCGTCTCGGTATGAAAGGCCTCGAGGATATTGGGGCGTACCTCTTTTTCTAGGAACTCCCTAACCGAATGCCGTAATATACGTGAGGATTCCGGAAGGAGTCCCTCCGTTTGATAAAGGTCTAGCACCGGCTAGAGATCCTCCAGGAGCATCGTGAACGTACGGCGGTGTTCTTGTTCATCCTCGAGGATATCCTCAAAGAGCTTTTTCGTAAGCTCATCGGAAACGCGTTTTTGCGCCATGGACATCGAGAACCCTCCCAGTAAAGTTATTAGAAAATGTAGCTAGGTTTGTATTCTTACACTAGCATGGCCCTTAGGAGTACCTCAAGGCTATGGGTTGGAACGTATACGGCCGATAAGGGATTGAACGTCGTGGGTCGGGGGCTCGCAGCGCGTTCCTCGGCAGAGGTAGGCCGAAGGCTTTTCGCTGATCGGCGAAAGGCCCTTTCGAAAAGGGGTGAGCGTGGCGATGTCACGCTCAAAAAAGCCCTCGGCCGTTGGCCTTAAAAGAACGATTGTCCTGGGCAGGTAGTCGCTCCAAAGCGCCCTCAGGAATGCCAGGGCTTCTTTGCTGGAAGGGTCGGTCGCGGCCAAAACCACCTCTGAACTCGGCCCGAGCGCAACATCCATGGCGCACAAAAAAGACGCAAAGGCGTGCGGGGCCTGTTCTACCCAGGCTGCGGACTCCCGGAGCGCTTCTTTCGCCAAGCGCTCGTAACCGGGGTCGGCAAGGGCCATGGAGAGCTTGAGCAGCGCCATAATGGTCACGGCGCTGCCAGACGGCAAGGCCGAATCTTCAAGCCTTCTTGTACGAACAGGAAGGTCTTTTAGGCCTTTGGGGGTAAAGAAGAAGGTTGCGCTTGGGGCATCGAAGAACGTCTCGAGCAGCCGATCTAGTACCTCCTTGGCTTTCTTCAGGTAGGCCACTTCAAAGCTCGATTCGTAGAGCTCGATCAGCGCCCAGGCGAGGAAGGCGTAATCATCGAGGAAGCCCGGGGCGAGCGGCCTATCTTTGTAGGCATGGAACAATTCTCCGTCCGGGCTGCGCATGCGTTCCCACGCAAACCCCATCGCGGCCTTTGCGGAGTTGAGCAGGCTTTCGTCGTTCAGCACCCTCGCTCCTTTGGCGAGCGAGATGATCATCAGCGAGTTCCAGTCCAAAAGGATTTTGTCGTCGGTCGTTGGAGGGGTACGTCCGTTCCGAAAGGCCAGCAGCTTTTGGCGGATGGTCTCTAGCGTATTCCAAAAGGCTTCCAAGCTCATATCGAGTCTTTTTGCGAGGACATCCGGCGGCCCTTGAATGGCCAGCACGTTCTTGCCCGTCCTAGCCTGGCTGACGGGCTCCAAGAAGTTGCCTTCTTCTTTTATGCCAAAGATTTCCTCGATGAAGGCCGCATCGCTTAAGGGGAGGGCTTTTTCGACTTCGGAGGCTTCGAAGAGGTAGTACTTTCCTTCCTCGCCTTCCGAATCGGCATCTTGGGAGCTCCAAAAAGCCCCCTCTTTCGAGGTCAGGCAAGAGAGAACGTAAGAAATAGTCTCTTGGGCCGTCCTTGCGAACAAAGGGTCTTTGCTGACTCGAAAGGCCTCGATATAGGCGTAAGAAAGGAGCGCCTGGTCGTAGAGCATCTTTTCAAAGTGGGGGGCGCGCCAAGCCCTGTCGGTGGCGTAGCGGTGGAACCCAAACCCCAAATGATCGTAGATGCCGCCTAAGCGCATTTTTTTGAGCGTTTCAAGCACCATCAAAAGGGGTTTTTCCTTGCCCGCTCGGGCATGGTATCGAAGGAGGAAAAGCAGGTTTGTCGGTGAGGGAAATTTTGGCGCTTGGCCGAACCCGCCGAATTCAGGATCGAAGGCGTGTTCAAGCATAAGATAGGCCGAATCGAGCAGCTCTGGCCCGGGCAGTCGCTCGCTCTTGGATTCGGGGCCTTTTTGGAGTGCGTCTAGCACCTGCCTAGCTGGGGCAACCAGCCTTTCCCTTTCTTTTTTCCAGAGCTCGGAGATCCTTTGGGTGAGCTCAATCAGCCCAAGACGACCAAAGCTCGCATGCTTCGGAATGTAGGTAGCTGCAAAAAAAGGGCTCTTGTCCAACGTGAGGAAGACGCTGAGAGGCCATCCGCCAGAGCCTGTAAAAGCCCGGCAAGCGCCCATGTAGAGCTGATCGATGTCGGGCCGCTCTTCTTTGTCGACCTTGATACATACGAAGGCATCGTTGAGTGCCTGGGCCACCTCGGGGTCGTCAAACGATTCCTTTTCCATTACATGGCACCAATGGCAGCTTGAATAGCCGATCGATAGGAAAACGGGGCGATCGAGCCTCTTGGCATCCAAAAAGGCCTCATCGCACCAAGGCCACCAATCCACGGGGTTGGAGGCGTGCTGCAACAAGTAGGGGCTCTTTTCGTGTATGAGGCGGTTTGTCCTAGCGGCCATAGCGTTCCTCCTTCCAGGGGTCGCCGTGGTTATGGTAGCCTACCGACTCCCAAAAGCCTTGCGTGTCGTGCTCTACAAACTCCACCCCCGTTACCCATTTGGCGCTCTTCCAAAAATACAGGCGCGGGACGACGAGCCGAACAGGATAGCCGTGCTCCGGTGTAAGCGGTTTCCCGTCGTGAGTGAGGGCAAAGAGCGCGTCCTCGGCCAAGAACTCTTCCAGGGGGAGGTTCGCGCTGAACCCGCCAAACGCGTGCACGAGGACGAAGCGGGCATTGGGCAGGGGCCTTGCGATCCTTGCAATCTCATTGGTGGCTACGCCCTCCCAGAGGTTGTTCAGCCGGCTCCAGGTGGTCACGCAGTGGATGTCAGAAGCAACGCGAACCCTGGGGAGTGCCACAAATTCTTCGAAGCTCAGCTCTTTGGGGGTCTCCACGAGCCCAAAGGCCTTGAAGCTCCATCCAGCCGGGTCGATTATTGGGACAGCGCCGTGATGCAAGACGGGCCATTGTTGTGTAACCCTCTGACCCGGCGGAACCCTGTCTTCGCGCTGCGTATCCGCGCTTTGGATGACAGGAGTTTCATCCATGGTCGTATCCTTTTTTGAGTGGTTTTGTCTCCTTTCAGTGTAGCCGCGGGCAGCAACCCTGGCAAGTCGCCGAGCTTTCGCCTTTTGCTCGAGCACTGATGGCTCCATCACGACGAGGGAAACGCTTGACCCAATTCCCAGCCGAGCCTACCATTTTTTAAGTATACTTTCGAACGCTGCCGCTCGGGTTTGGCTCTTTTATTTTTTCAGCCTCAGAGTTTCAAGGCCAGCCAACGATCGAGGATGCGCCCGTCGAGCCCGACGAGCCGGCCCTGATCTTTATGCACCCCTGGCAGTACGGGAAAGCCCAAAGGGGTCGGCCTGTCGAGGAAAGCCTTGAGCGTATCCCACGAACTCTGTGAATCGCCTTAGGGGGAACGAGTGCGTAAGCTTTGGCGGAGCCGCACTCATGGCCAAAAGGGCCGGATGTCCGGTTATTCCTGTTGCGGTCGTTAGGGGGGAGGCAGAATTAAGGCCAAGGCTTTTTACCATGATGGGCGAAAGCAAGTCCGGGTCTCTCAAGGGGCATAAAAGATTGGACCCGCCCCTTTTGGGTCGCGCAAGCTACCTTCTGGGTCTTTGGTTTTTGTGGCCATGCGCGTTGGAATGCTCGCTGCACGGCTTCGGATGGTTTTGAACGTCCTAGGTAGCCGGGTCGAGCTCTAGGGTCTCGGGGGGCATGCACCCGGAGCGGCGCTCGTCCCTTCGAGCCGGAACGTGAAGTGCTTGCCGAGCCGGGCTTCGAGCGACATGCGGTCTGAGCCGTCGTCTTCTGCGACATCGACGAGAATGGTTTTACCCTCGTACAGGTGCTTCCAGCCGCGTTCGACAAACAGCCCCAAGGGCCCTTCCGCTTCGATAGGGGCATAGCCCACTGTAAAGGCCTTCTCAAAAAGGCTGACCGTCGTCCCCTCGCAGCAGCCTCCCCCTATGACGAACGCAAGCTCTTGGCCGTAGCTTTTCTTAAGGGCATCTAGCACCTCGCTTGCAGGCCCGCTCATCACAATCCGTGTTGGTTGTGCCATTGAAATGCTCCTATTTTTTAGCTTTTAGCCGTTCGAACAGACCCTCGATTTCGAAAAACCCAAACCCGCCCAGGTGGGCAAGGACCCATTCGGCCGCACGGAGGCGGTTTGCGGGGTAGGTGTGCAGTAGGCCCAGTGTACGGAGGCCGGCACCCTTCGCCGAGGAAATGCCCTCGCTGGAATCTTCGATAGCCAGACACTCTTCGGGCGACAGCCGTTGTTGAAAGGTAAGGGCCTTTGCTTGTTCGTAGGCCTTTTGGTAGCAGGCCGGGTCGGGCTTGCTTTGCTGAGTATCTTCCGTAGCGACAAGAAATTGGAAATCGCCTTTAAGCCCGTAGCGCTCCAGGAATGCTTCTATTTCGGGCCTCAAGGCGCCAGAGACGACCCCTCGAACGATAGTACACGGGATGGACTCAAGAAAGCGCAGTGTTTCTTTAAAAGGGCGTACGCTTACTGGGGCAAGTTCGGCGTAACGATCGGCCTTTTTTGCGATCAGCGCTTCGATTGAAGCCTCGCTTGGAGCGTCAGCCTTGTTGTGTAGCAATGCCTGCAAAGCGCCCTTGTCGTCAAACCCTAGAAGCCGGTCTTTGTATTCCTGGAAAGATACTCGGATTCCGTAAGGCTCGAGCGCTTCGTTAAGCAGCTCCCAATGGAGCGGTTCGTCGTCCACAAGAACGCCGTTGAAATCGAAAAATACAGCCTTAAGAGGCATGACGGAGGATGCTTAGAAGTTCGCTCAAAAAAGGTTCCTTAGAAACCAAGAGCGTTGGGTACTCGGTCTTATCGGTCGAGAACCTTAGGTCTTTGCCATCAACCGAGCGCACCTCGAAGCCTGCTTTGGAGGCAAGGAAGCATCCTGCCAGGATATCCCAGATGTTCTTGCGCCTTAGCGACACAACGGCCTTACCGCAGCCAGCCGAAAGAAGGCCTAGCTTGTAGGCAATAGAGCCGATTTGGGCGAACGGAAGCAAGCCTTGCCAGGGTTCAAACAAGCCCATGCGTGCCTCGGTTCTTGATATTAGGATTGCGTTTTTATCGTAAGAAGAGAGCTGCCTTTTGTCGCCCTCGAATCGGACCCCCTCTTCGTCGTCGAGCGCGTAGAAAAGCTCATCCCTCATGAAGTTGTAGACAATACCGAAACGAACCTCGCAGGCCCGTTCATCAAGCAGGCCGACAGACATGCTAAAATGCGGAGTGCCCTCCAGAAATTCACGGGTGCCGTCTATCGGGTCTACGACCCACGTGAACCCGCTTCTCGATGGGACCATGCGTTCCGGCCTTTCTTCGGAAATCCAGCCGTCCTCTGGAAAATGCCTCGAAACGACGGCAAACAGGCGATCGTCTACG
Source organism: Nitrospirae bacterium UBA2233 (assembly GCA_002347965.1). GTDB lineage: Bacteria > UBA2233 > UBA2233 > UBA2233 > UBA2233 > UBA2233. The sequence goes on from DDYN01000032.1 coordinate 6,701, forward strand.
GCCAGGTCCGTGAGCGTCAACGGGCTGTTTCCTGGCTTGTAGGAAACCCCCGCGCTCGGGTCTTCAACATGGCACACAAGCTGTCGTAATGCCTGCTTTTCTGCTAAAATAGTTGCGGCTCGGGAAATAATGCCAGGATCAGACGGCATGGGATAAAACCTAAGATAAACCAAGTATTGTACGATCTAACTCTTAGGGTATCAAAAAAGGCTTCAGCAAAAAAGTTTGCAGAAAAACGGAGAAAATTTTGAAGGTTGAAAACGACGAGGAGGACGCTGGAGTGGGCGCTTTCTTGATGATGAGCCAGGTTGCGCATCTTGTAGGCTACATGGGGGTCGCGAAGCTTGGCGGGTTCAAGGGAAGGGAAGGGATTACCCGCGTATCGGAAAGGCGTTTACGCAGACTGGTGCGGTACGCCATGCAGCGTTCTCCTTTTTACGCGAAGCTCTACAGGGGGATTAATCCCGACACCTTCCGGCTTCAAGACCTTCCGCCGATCAACAAGCAAACGCTCATGGAAAACTTCGACGACATCATAACCGAACCAGGGCTGAAGCTAAGGGACGTCGAGACCTGGATTGGCAACGAAAAACCCTCGGATGCGACCTTAAACAACCGCTACAAGGTGTTCAAGACGTCCGGGTCCTCGGGCAAAGCGGCCATCCTCGTTTACGACATCAAGGAAATTTGGAAATCTACCGCGTACGAGATTGCACGGGGTATGGGAGGCAATCCTTTCCTTGATTTACCGAGGGTTTTCTTTCGAGGGCTGATCCGGAAGCCTTTAGGGGTCGCCGTGATTGCCGTCATCGGGCCACACCACGGGACGGCCTCGGGTATGTTCAGCCTTATCCCTTCTTTTTTCTTGCCCTCAAAGGGGTTTAGCGTTAATTCAAGCGATGAAAAAATCGTAGAAGAGCTCAATCGCTTTGATCCGTTTACCATCGTCGCCTACCCCACCAAGCTTGAAATGCTTGCCCATGCGCAGCTCGAAGGCAAGCTCGATATCCGCCCCAAATACATCAAGACCATTTCGGAGGTGCTCACCCCCTCCGCCAAGGCTCTGATTGAAAAGGCCTTCGGAGTGGGAGTGCGCGACACCTACGCGGCCTCCGAGGCCGCCGTGATGGCGGGTGAATGCCAGCAATCGAATGGGTTGCACATCCACGAGGACGTCTGCCTTGTCGAGCCCGTGGACAAACACGGGAACCCGGTTCAAGAGGGCGAGTTAAGCCATAAGGTGTATGTCACGAACCTTTTGAAGTACGTCCAGCCGCTCATTCGTTACGAGCTGGAAGACGTCGTCTCCGTGACGAACGAGCCCTGCCCTTGCGGCATGCAAACACCAAGGATTGAGGCGGTGTACGGCAGAAACTTCGACATGCTCTGGGTTAAAATGGCGGATGGGAGCTTTCGACACCTCCATCCTCAAGGAGTGGACGCCCACATTACCCTCGTTAAAGGCGTTAAGAACTACCAAGTAATTCAAGAAGACTTCAACCGCCTGAAGGTCTATATTTTGCTGGACCCGGATGCGAACGAGAAGAAGACGCTGGTCGAGGTAAAGAAAAGCCTTCTGCATACGCTTAAAGAAACCGGGGTGGAGAATGCCGTTTCGTTGGATATTACGAGCGTTACCGACATCCTCAGGGATCCAGTATCGCAGAAGATCCGGCGAATCATATCGAGGGTCCAGCCTGCCTTTTGACCCGGATGGATGCTAGCCCTGTCGCACGGGTTCTGTATCGTTTGAGAAGTGCTGGGGTTGGTATAGTATAAAGATTGGCCGATGGCCGGGGGGATGGTGCCGAAGGTCGGATTCGAACCGACACGGAGGCTAATCCACTAGATCCTGAATCTAGCGCGTCTGCCAATTCCGCCACTTCGGCACACTTTCGTTGTTTTCCCATTGTACCAAGAATGCGTATGCGTATCTAGAGTGGGGTTAGGAATGGCGCAACAATTTGGGCTGCACGATGCAGGGTTCGAACGGGCGAGCTGCGGGGTAGGGTTTGTCGTGAATATTCAGGGCAAACGTTCCCACGCGATCGTCGAAGACGGGCTTAGGGTATTGGATAATCTTATGCACCGCGGAGCCGCCGGCGCCGACCCAAACACGGGGGACGGGGCGGGTATTCTGCTTCAAATCTCGGATGGGTTCTTTAGAGAAGTCCTAGACGCAGAAGGCATCACGTTGCCGTCCTATAAGGATTACGCCGTAGGCGTCGTGTTCTTGCCGACCCGCACGTCGTCAAGGTTGCTGATCGAGGGACTCATGGAGCGCATAGCCGAAGAAGAGGGGCTGGAGGTCTTGGGCTGGCGGGATGTTCCCACGAATAACAAGGCTATCGGCGAACATGCCCTAGACGTCGAGCCCGTCATTAAGCAGGTGTTCTTAAGGCGCTGCCAGGCTATCCAACCAGGAATGGCCTTCGAGCGTAAGCTTTACGTGGTTCGTAAGCGGCTCGAGTGCACGGTCCGCGAGATGGGCGTCGGGGATTTTAGCCGTTTTCATGTTTCTAGCCTGTCCTCGCGGACGATCGTTTACAAGGGCCTTCTTTTGGCCCCCCAGATTGCCGAGTACTACCCGGATTTGCGCGATGGTAGGCTTGAGAGCGCGCTAGCGCTCGTCCATCAGCGCTACTCCACGAACACCTTCCCTACCTGGGACTTGGCCCAGCCGTTTCGCTTCTTGGCGCACAACGGCGAAATCAACACGATCCGTGGTAACCGCAATTGGATGCATGCCAGGGAATCCACGCTCAAAAGCCCCCTGTTTGGCAAAGACATCCAAAAGCTCCTGCCGATTGTCACTCCTGGCGGGTCGGACTCGGCGAGTTTCGACAACGTCCTTGAGCTGCTGGTTATGGCCGGCAGGCCTCTTGCCCACGCCGTCATGATGATGATCCCCGAGGCTTGGGACCAAGACCCAAGGATGGATGACCGTAAGAGGGCCTTTTACGAGTTTCACGCGCCCTTGATGGAACCGTGGGATGGGCCGGCAGCGATCGCGTTTTGCGACGGCGAGCTCATCGGTGCGACGCTCGACCGTAACGGCCTTCGACCGGCCAGGTACCTTGTTACGGCCGACGGGCGCGTTATACTGGCCTCCGAAGCGGGCGTGCTCGACATCTCGCCCGACAATGTCGCTCTCAAGGGTCGGCTTGCTCCTGGAAAAATGCTCCTGATTGACACAACCCAGGGGCGAATTGTGAACGATGAAGAGCTCAAAGCGGAGCTTGCGGGCAAGGCCCCCTACAAGGAGTGGATCAAGAAAAAAATAGTGGACCTTGCCGCGATTGCCCCTAGGGGGGCTTCCAGGCCCGAAGAGGAGTGGGACGAGAGGACGCTCATTTCGCACCAGCTTGTGTTCGGCTACACCTTGGAGGATGAAAAAGTCGTGATGGGCCCGATGGCTCGGACGGGTACGGAGCCCACGGGCTCGATGGGAAACGACACCGCGCTTAGCATCCTTTCGAGCAAGCCAAAGCTGCTGTTCACCTATTTCAAGCAGTTGTTTGCGCAGGTGACAAACCCTGCGATCGACCCCATCCGCGAAGAGGTTGTAATGTCTCTTTTTGGCTACCTGGGACGTGCGGGAAACCTGCTCGACCCGGAGGCAAGAACAACGAGGGTCCTTAAGCTCAAAACGCCAATTTTGGCACACCAAGATTTCGAAAAAGTACGCTATTTAGACAGCGAAGGGCTCGCGGCGACGAGCTTACCGACCCTGTTCGATGTTTCCAGGGGCGGGCAAGGGCTCCAAGAGGCACTAGAAGAACTCTGCGAAACGGCTAAGAAGCGCATCCGGGACGGCTACAACATTCTTGTCCTTTCGGACCGAGGAGTCAACGCCTCGCTTGCGCCCATCCCAAGCCTTTTGGCTACGGGCGGGTTGCATCACGCCCTGGTCCGAAGCGAGCTAAGAACCCAGGTGGGTATAGTCATCGAAAGCGCAGAGCCGAGAGAAGTTGCCCATTTTGCCCTGCTTGTCGGAAACGGGGCAAACGCCGTTTACCCGTACCTGGCGTTCGAACTCGTCCGAAGGATGGCCCGGGAGGGCAAGCTCGCCGATGTAGGCCTTACAGAAGAACACTCTGAAAAGAATTACATCAAGGCCTTAAACAAGGGGCTTTTGAAGGTTTATTCCAAGATGGGCATTTCAACGCATGCGAGCTATTGCGGGGCGCAAATTTTCGAAGCGGTAGGTATTGCAAAGGCCGTGATCGACCGCTACTTTACGGGCACACCCTCGAGGGTTGAAGGCGCCGATCTTGACACTATCGCCAAAGAGACGGCCGTGCGTCATGCCAAGGCGTTTCCTGAGACCAAACGAACGCTCGCCAACCTAGACGATGGGGGAGATTATGCCTACAGGCGATCGGGTGAATTCCACATGTGGAACCCGAAGACCATCACCAAGCTCCAAGAGGCCGTAAGGAACGAAGACCGCGTCGCGTTTCGAGAGTTCCTGCAATTGGCGGACTTTGCCCAGGACACCCATGGGGTAACGCTAAGGAGCGTGATGCGATTCAAAGACGGCCGAACTCACCTCCCCCTGGAGGAGGTCGAGCCTGCCGAAAGCATCGTGAGGCGATTCGTCACCTCCGCCATGTCGTTTGGCTCGATCAGCAAGGAAGCGCACGAATCGCTCGCCATAGCGATGAATCGCCTTGGCTCTCGCTCGAACTCCGGGGAGGGCGGCGAGGACCCGGAACGCTACAAAATAAGCTCCAACGGAGAAAACCGCTCGAGCGCCGTCAAGCAGGTTGCCTCCGGGAGGTTTGGGGTTACCCCAGAATACTTGGTCAACGCCAAAGAGCTCCAGATCAAGATTGCCCAGGGGGCAAAGCCAGGAGAAGGCGGCCAGCTGCCTGGCTACAAGGTGAACGAAATCATCGCAAAGGTTCGGAATACTGTTCCGGGAATTACGCTCATATCCCCCCCGCCCCACCACGACATCTATTCGATCGAAGATTTAAAGCAGCTTATATACGACCTCCGCAATATCAACCCCAAGGCAACGATCAGCGTAAAGCTCGTCGCCGAGGCTGGCGTGGGCACGGTTGCGGCCGGGGTAGCCAAGGCCAAGGCAGATTTGATCCTCATCAGCGGGTTCGAGGGAGGGACGGGCGCTTCGCCCTGGTCTTCGATCAAACATTCAGGGATTCCCTGGGAGATCGGGCTTGCCGAGACGCATCAGGTGCTCGTGATGAACGACCTACGCTCGCGCGTTCGGCTGCAGACAGACGGCCAGCTAAAGACGGCCAAAGATGTGGTCGTGGCCGCGTTGTTGGGCGCCGAGGAGTTCGGGTTTGCCACACTTCCTTTGATCACGCTCGGGTGCGTGATGATGCGCAAGTGCCACTTGGACACCTGCCCCGTTGGCGTCGCCACGCAGAACGCCAAGCTGCGCGAAAAATTCACGGGAAAACCCGAGTACGTGGTGCGCTACTTTTTGTTCCTTGCCGAGGAGGTGAGGGTGCTCATGGCCAGCCTCGGGTTTCGGACGGTGGACGAGATGGTAGGGCGAACGGATGTCCTCGAACCGGACCCAGGCTTGGCCCTTCATTGGAAGGCCAGCGGGATCGATCTCATGAACATCCTCTACAGGCCAATCGTACCCAAGCGAATCTCCATCCGCAAAACCAAAGCTCAGGATACGGAGCTCGAAACCGCCCTTGATCACGAGCTCATCGCATTGGCCAGGCACTCGCTCGAGACCAAGAGCCCGGTTGTAATCGATATGCCTGTACGGAACGTCCATCGAACCGTCGGGACGATGCTGGGCGGCGAGGTTGTCCGGCGCTTTGGGTCCGAAGGCTTGCCAGAGGACACGATCCAGGTTTGTTTTGTGGGTACAGCGGGACAGAGCTTTGGGGCCTTCCTCCCCAGGGGAATAACTCTCTTTTTGGAAGGCGATGCCAACGATTACCTAGGCAAGGGTCTTGGCGGGGGACGGATCGTACTCTTTCCTCCGAAGCAATCGAGCCTTACGGCTGACGAAAACATTATCGCGGGCAACGTGCTGCTGTACGGGGCGAGCGCGGGTGAGGTCTTCATTTCCGGCAAGGTCGGGGAACGGTTCGCGATCCGAAACAGCGGGGCCAGGGCCGTTGTCGAAGGGGTCGGGGATCACGGGTGTGAATACATGACAGGAGGGACTGTCGTCGTGCTCGGGGAAACCGGAAGGAACTTTGCGGCCGGGATGACCGGGGGGGTTGCATACGTTTGGAGTCCGACAGGCCTGGATAGGAGGCTGTTCAACTCGACGGATGTCGACCTAGAAAGGCTTGTGGTTGCTGATTGTGAGCTGCTCGAGCTGCTCGAAAGGCATCGTCTCCATACCGGTAGCCCTCGTGTGGGCTACATCCTGGACAACCTCGATCAGGAACTGCCGCGCTTCATCAAGCTCGTGCCGCGTGAATACGCAAAGGTTCTGGAGGGCAGGAAGAGAAAGGCCGCCGACCCGGAGGCGGTTTCACTGTTGACGAGCTAACAGGGAGTAAGAATAGTCCATGGGAAAACCGACGGGTTTTTTGGAGTATCCGCGCGAAACACCACCGAAGCGTGTCGTTCAAGAGAGGGTCCGGGATTTCGGGGAGATTGAACTGCCCTTCGAGAGAGCGCTTATCGTTCATCAGGCGGCTCGGTGCATGGAGTGCGGTACGCCATTTTGTCATGATTACACGGGCTGTCCGTTGGGTAACCTCATTCCAGACTGGAACGATGCGATTTACAGGGGGAGGCTTGAGGATGCCCTGGAGCTGTTGCATAAAACGAACAATTTCCCGGAGTTTACGGGGCGGGTGTGCCCTGCGCCGTGCGAGAGTGCCTGCGTCCTCGGGCTGATCGACGACCCTGTTACTATCAAGGTAATAGAGAAGGACATCATCGAGGAGGCGTTCGCCAAGGGGCTGGTCGAACCAGTTCCGCCAAGCCGTAGTACGGGAAATTGCATAGCCGTAGTCGGTTCTGGGCCATGCGGGCTTGCCGCCGCCCAAGAACTTCGCAGGCTGGGGCACGATGTGACGGTGTTCGAGCGCTCCGACAGGATCGGCGGGCTGCTTCGGTACGGTATCCCGGACTTTAAGCTTGACAAGGGCATTCTGGAAAGGCGCCTTCGGCTTATGCAAGAAGAAGGGGTTGATTTTCGGCCTGGTGTTCACGTAGGGGTTAGTATTTCGTTCGAAAGCCTTAAGCAGGGTTTCGATTCCGTGTTGCTCGCGATCGGTGCGCCAAAACCGCGAGACCTTTGCATCGAGGGAAGGGGGCTTCGGGGTGTTCATTTCGCGATGGAATACCTTACGCAGCAAAACAAGCTGCTTGCCGGGGATGTGATTCCCGAAGATGAGCGGATCGACGCGAAGGACAAGGTTGTCGTAATCATAGGAGGAGGCGATACGGGGGCGGACTGCCTGGGTACGGCGATCCGCCAGGGTGCAAGGCATGTCTATCAGCTTGAAATCCTACCGGAGCCCCCAACAAGGCGCGCCCCTTTTACGCCGTGGCCCCACTGGCCTTACATGCTGAGGAAATCAGACGCCCACGAGGAGGGCGGCGAGCGGCTTTGGAGCGTCCAAACAAAGAGGTTAGAGGGCAAGGATGGCCGCGTTCAAAGGCTTCATGCCTCCAGAGTCGAGTGGCTTCAGGTCGAGGGCGCCAGGCCCGTCATGCGTGAAATCTCGGGGGAGGAATTTCACCTTGAAGTTGACCTTGTAATTCTCGCCATGGGGTTTTTGGGGCCGGACGACACGATTCCGGAGCAGGCTAAGCTTACTAAGACGCCCACAAACGCCATCGAGGCCGACGACAACGGCATGACCTCTCAAGATGGGGTCTTCGTCGCTGGCGATGCTCATCGGGGGGCTTCGCTCGTGGTGTGGGCCATCTGGGAAGGGAGGCAGGCAGCCAAGGGTTTGAACCGCTACTTAAAGGGACAGGCAAAGGGGCTCAAGGTCTAAATATTTAGACGATCCTCCAGGGGTTGCCATGACGTCCAGAGCATGGCCTCTCGGGTGGAATACAGGATGGACGCGTGGGAGGAAGGGGGTTTTTTGCCCTATTTGTGCTAACGGCAACCATTGTCCTTTTGGAAGGGCTTCTTTTGGGGGTGAACGCGGTTGAGGTGGCCGGGTTAGACCTTGCGAGACCGTGGCATGTGGGGACGATCGAGATCGAGGGGAACGTTGCCTTTCCGAAAAAGAGCCTCAAGAAGGTGTTCCAGACAAAGTCGCAGAACAAATACCTGCCGTTCAAACATCCTCCAGCGTTCGATCCGGTCGTGTTTCTTGCTGACCTAGGACAGCTAAAGCTTTTCTACGAGACCCACGGTTACTACGACGTCCGTATTCGCTACGACTTGGCGCCGGAGCCGGAAAAAGGGCGTGTCAACCCTATTGTCGTGCTAGAGGAGGGTTTGCCTGTACGCGTCTCCAAGATCTCGATCGATATTGCCGGCCAAAAGCGACAGGCGCTCCCCGGACAAGCCGGAGTCCAGGCGGAAGAGCTACGCCCATTGCTACAAATCAGCGAAGGGGAGCCGTTTGACCAGCAAAAATACAAGGAAACGGAGGTTTCTCTTAGACGATGGTTCTTAGAGAAGGGTTACGCCAGAGTTCGTATCGAGCGTAGGGCCGACGTCTACCTTCGTGACAAGAGCGCGATCGTCCGGTACTCAATACTGCCAGGGCCCGTATGTTTCTTTGGGCATACGCGTATCCAGGGGCTTAAGCGAGTCGAGGAGGAGGTCGTAAGAAAAGAAATCGTATACCACCGAGGAGAAAGGTTCGCCCTTTCGAAGCTTAGGCGTACCAGACAAAGGCTCCTCGATCTTCGGCTGTTCCAGATGGTTCGGTTCGAGCAGGATTCAAAGCGGTCAACACCGGGAGAAGTGGTAGACCTAGGGCTCAAGGTAATCGAGAGGCCGCCAAGAGATTTGCGCTTAAGCCTTGGCTACTCTACGGAAGAAGGGGTCAGGACACAGGTCGGTTGGGAGCATGTGAACTTTTTTGGCAGCGCCAGGAATGCTGCGCTTACCGCCGAATACTCCTCGCTTGTCAGAAAATTCAGCGGGAGGTTTCTTAACCCGCATTTTCCGTTCTTTCGTTCGAGGGCCATCCTGGAATTCAGCCAGTATGACGACGACGAAGACACGTACATGCTTTATGCAACCCGGATATCCCCGAGGATTGAACACGATTTTCCCTACCATCTTACCGGGGTACTAGGCTACCGGGCGGAGTACGCAAGGCATACCGATGTCAACCCGCTTACGGAGGCGGCAATCGGCGGGCTAGATAGGAAAGGGATGATTTCCGGCCCATCCATAGGCCTTCGCTTCGATACGACCGACGACCCGCTAGACCCGAAGAAGGGAGGCGTGATCGGGCTGTATCTCGACTCTTCTCTTGGTTCGTTTGGAGGAGAATATACCTACTACCGCATACTCCTCGAAGGGAGGCGCTACCAAGGCATCGGGTTTCGCACGACGCTCGCCACCAGGCTCAAGGTCGGGCTTGCAGACCCGATCGGCTCGATCGAGTACTACCCCTTGTTCGAGCGCTTCTACGCCGGAGGCCAGTCCAGCGTCCGCGGTTTTGAGCGCAGAAGACTCGGGCCAATCGGACAGGCCAACGACCCTCTTGGGGGGTTGAGCCTCGTGGAAGGGTCGGTGGAGCTAAGAAGGCTGATTTTCGACGGCATTTCGGGAGCCACGTTCCTCGATTTCGGACAAGTCTCTATGAAACGTTTTGACCCTCCGTTTAACGGGCTGAAGCTTGCCGCCGGCGTTGGAGTGAGCTACAAATCGCCCATCGGCCCAGTCAGAGTCGACCTTGGCGTCCCGTTCGATGCCCCCGATGGCGACCGGGGCTGGCAGGTGTACTTCAGCATTGGCCACATGTTTTAGGTATGGTGAGGAAAGCCTTTCTTGTGCTTCGTTGGGTCGCTTTGGGCACCTTCGTTGTTTGTCTTCTGGTTGTTGGGACTGTCGCTTTCTTGCTGAAAACCGGCTATGGGAATGGGTTCGTTCTGCGGCTTGCCGAGGATGCGTTTAACCGGTCCTTCGAGGGCACGTTGCAAATCGGAAGGGTTGACTCGATCGGTCTATCAAAGCTCAAGGCCAGCAATGTTGTCCTGTTGCATCAAGGCCACAAAATTCTTTCCGTAAGGCGGCTTCAGGTTGACATCTCCCCTATGGCGTTGCTCGCCAAAAGAGTATGGATTCCCAAGCTCTTCCTCGACGGCGTACTGTTTGACCTTGCAAGAGATGAAAAGGGCCGGCCGGCCGTTGCACGGGCGTTTCGTTCTCGCAACCCCAAGCCTAAAGGTCCGCCGTCGGAATGGAAAGTGCGCATTGCAAGGTTTGAGGTGATAGATGGACGCTTTAAAGACTCCGAGCTTTTTATGGACCAAACCCGCATTGTCGGGCATTTTGCGTTTTTCGGGGATGCTGTACGCGTGGATGTGTCCGACCTTTCCTCTCGACTCTTTTTTAAAAAGAAAGAGCACGCGATTCAAGCGGCGTTGACCTATTCGTATAAAGAGCGCATCCACACGCTGGCCCTGCTTCCTTCCAGCGTTGGCTTTGGGCGCTCTTTTTTGCGTCTTCATGGAAACATCCGGCTGGCTCCAGCGTTTCACATGGAGCTTGGACTGGCCTTTGAACATGCGTTTCTTCCCGATTTTAGGCATCTTTTTGTGTTGCCAGGGGTTTCCATGGCACACCCGATAGAAGGAGGGCTAGGCTTTTTTGGCGACCTGCAAACATTTCGGGTGGCCTGGGGGCTTGTTTCTAAGGCAAGCAGGGTCTTTGGCACGCTAAGGGGCGATCTCAAGGGGAAAGAGCCGGAGCTCCTGGCCGATATTCGAGAACTTTCCCTTAGCTCCGAAGAGGTTCGCCTCCCTAAGGACATTGCATTTGCCTTAGCTGGCTCAGGATGGCTTAGAGTGCGGGGGCTCTCTGGCCTTCCTAAGGAGGGCCAGGCGGATGTTCATCTGACGCGGGCCAGCTTTCGAGGGGTTGAGGTTCAAGACGTGCACGTCAGGCTGAATCATTCGGGCGATACGCTCAGCATCGCCGCCTCGACAAAAGACTCCAGAGGAAAGGCCAGCCTGGAAGCCGACGTCAACCTTGCGGCTGAAGGCCCGTTTTCTGCGAGCTTTTCGTTCGACCAAGTCAACCCGAGCGCTTGGAAGGCGGGTTTGCCGTCCGGCAGGTTGTTCGGGAAGGGAAACATAAAGGGCGAGCTTGCCACGGCCCACGGCCCACGGCTTACCTTTGATTTCGACATCTTTCCGCAATCTCGCGTCGAGAGTATGGCTAGAATCAAGGCGCGTGCCAAGGGCTCATGGGTAGCAGACAGGTTAGGGTTGGAGCTTGCGAGCGTGACAATCGGCCCAAACGTGTTCTTGCTCAAAGGAGCCTTAGACCCGAAAAGCTTGGTCTACGCAGACCTTGCTTTTGAGCTTGACGCCAAGGACTTGAGCGCGCTTTCTAGTCCTCTTGGTATGCCTCTTCGAGGTGCCATGTACTCCAAGGGAACGTTGAAAAAGGAAGAAAAGCGATGGCTATCGAAAGGGGAGCTTTCTGGCGAAGCCCTGAGAGTTCGCACCTACGAGATCGGAAAGTTAGATGGGTCATGGGATGGGTTGCTTCAGGAAGGCCAGCCAACGGGCCGGTTTAGCGCGAGCATCGAAGAGCTGCGGGCAGGAGTAGGGTTTCGTACCGTGCGAGTTCTCGTTACGGGTGCGCATACGCTGAACGTATCGTTGGACGCCACGGATACGCGCCTCGGGGGAACGTACGCCCTGAAGACAAGGGTCACGCCCGGGAAGAAGGCCTGGCGTGTGATGCTCGATTCTTTCCAGATTAAGGCCCCCAGGGCAAACTGGAGGCTCGCAAGGCCGGCCGAACTGACGGTCTTCTCCGCGGGGGGCGTTTCGGTAGGAAGGCTCGAGCTGACCGACGGAGGGCAGGCTATCTTTCTTGAAGGGGCCGTTGGTAATGAAAAAAGCAATTTGCGCCTCATGCTGTCCGGTGTCCAGCTGAACCCGCTATTTAGCCTCTTGAACCCGTCTTTTCAAGGCTTGGCGGCCGAGATGAACGGAAGGATCGAACTCTTGGGCAGCCGGCATGCGCCCGTTATTAGGGCAAAGGCGGCGTTTAAGGACGTTCGGCTGGGCAAGCGGACCTACGGAACGCTCAACGTTGGTATGGCTTACGAGAACAACCTTGCAACCCTTGATGCCTCTTGGCCGTCCCAGAAAACGCGCGTGATTGTCTGGCAGCCCGCGGGAGTCTCGCTCGCCCGAGGGTTTCAGGTAAGCCTCCAAAAGGGCCGGCGTTTGGAGGCTCGCTCGGACGGACTCGCGCTCGGGCTCCTCGAGCCCTTCGTCGGGAGTACGCTGAGTTCCATCGCGGGGGTTGCCCAATTTCAGGTGGTTGTCGCTGGAGGAGGTACTGACGAGAAGTCTGTAAACGGGTCGTTTGCCATCCAGAATGGCTATGTCCGGGTGGAAAGGCTTGGGACCGAGGCTATTTTTGAGGAATTTCAAGTCCATTTTTTGGGAACGCGCGCTCGTGTGTCCGTCAAGGCCCACGATGTAGACGGCGGGCGGATCGCTCTAAGCGGCACATTCGGCCTTCAAGGGTTGCAGGCGGAAGGCCTGGATCTGCGTCTATCGGCGAAGATGTTTTCTCTTGCCAGGGTGCCAAACTACCAGATTAAAGCGGATGCAGTCCTTGCGCTTCAAGGAGCCATACGGTCTCCATCGCTTTCCGGTGAGGTTGTCTTCCGAAAGAGCCTGCTCAACCCTAATCTTGGTCTCCTCTCAAAAAAGGGTATCACAAACGACACGACGGTCTATGTCCACGGAAAGGAAGAAGACGCCGCGCAAAAGACCAAACGTAGCCGTACAAACGCCTGGCTCAACCCTCTTAGCTCCTTACGCATGGACGTGCGCCTTCGAATTGCCGAAGATGTTTTGGTTCGGAGGACGGACGTTACCGCCAATCTTAGGGGAAACGTCCAAGTGCGCAAAGAACCAGAAGGCCCCGTAAAGCTCGAAGGCAGTATCGAGGTTGCGAGGGGCTGGCTGAACGTCTATTCAAAGAGGTTTACCATCGAACGCGCCAAGGCTACCTTTACGGAGGCTACGGGCCTGAACCCTCTTTTAGACATAATCAGCGTGTACACGACGAGTGAGTACGCAGTTTACGTCGTTGTTCGAGGTGAGGCCAAAATGCCTCAGGTCGAATTCAAAAGTATGCCCGAGCTTGACAAGACAGACATCCTTTCTGTCCTGCTGTTCGGCAAGCCTCAAAGCGGCCTTGGGTCTACCGAGCAGGCATCTTTCCAGTCTCAAGCGGCCTCGGCCTCGGGCGGGATGATTGCCAGCACGCTGCTCTCGGAGTTTCGTGAGGAACTCGGAGTGAGTGGCCTGGGGTTTCAAATAGAAGAGTTCAGCATGACGGACGATAACGGAGACGGCGGCAGGATAGGGCTTGGCCGCTACATCGGACCGAAAACCTACGTCCGGTTCTATCATAGCCTGAACTATCAAGAGGGTGAGGAGGTGGCTATAGATTACCACCTGACGCCAAAATTGGGCGTAAGCGCCCACACGACCTCTCAAGGAACGAGCGGCGTCGATGTCTTTTTGCATACCCAGTATTGAATTCAGGGGGGTATACCGTGCCGCATTGGCTACGTTTTTCATCCTACGATAAAACGCTCATCCAAGTCGCCCTCGGTGCGCTCGGCCTTTTCTTGGTCGCGAGTATCGGCTACTTTTTCATTCGGCTTGCGCTCAAAAGGCTCGTCAAAAAAATGCCCGTCTTGGTGGATGAGCATATCTTGGCCCTTTCGGACCGCTTTCTGCTGCCGTTGGTCGTGCTTTTGCTGACCTACGCGTCTTTTGGGTTGCTTCCGATTGCAAGTGCATACAACAAAATAGGCTCTAAAGCGCTATTCGTCGTCATTGTCTTTTTTGGTGCGTGGTTTCTTTTCCAGGTCTACGGGTTTCTCCTTGGACGCGCCGTACAAAGAAGAGCCTGGCTTGAGCCTGTGTGGGGAAGCCTCCAGCTTTTTGGGGACGTCATGATCGGCATATCCGCGGCCTGGCTCATTGTCGCCAAAATTGTTCCTGAACGGGGGAGGCTTGGAAAAGGGCTCCATCGTTTGATCGAACTGCTTTTAACGAGAGGGGCGCGCGTCCTCCTCTTCCTGGCCCTTCTGTTTGTCGCCGTACAGTTCATTAGGATGGCGTGCAATCGGATGCGCATCCTCATGGAAGGGTTCGCCCCTACGATCGAGCGTCAGAAGCGTGCCCAAACGCTGAGTAACATCGTTTATGCCGTCGGGTTCGCACTGGTGTTGGTCATCGGCGTTCTTCTGGTTTTACGCGAGTTGGGGCTCGACATAGCCCCATTCTTGGCTACTGCGGGGATCGGCGGCCTGGCCGTCGGGTTTGGTGCGCAAAGCCTCGTAAAAGACGTCATCAGCGGATTTTTTGTTTTGCTCGAGGACCAGGTTCGCGTGGGTGACGTCGTGAATATCGCGGGTAAAGGCGGCTACGTGGAGTCCGTGGGCCTTAGGATTATAAAGCTACGTGATTTCGACGGTAGCCTCCATATCGTTCCGAACGGCTCTATTTCTACCGTAACGAACATGACGAAAGACTTTTCCTACTATCTGATGACCGTACCAGTCGCCTACAAGGAAGACGTGGACGAAGTGATGGAAGTCTTAAGGACGGTGGGTAAAGAGCTTCGGCAAGATTCGGCCTTTGCAATGGACATTTTAGACGACCTGGAGGTTGTCGGCGTGGACAAATTCGGGGATTCCGCCGTGGAAATCCTCGTTCGCATCAAAACAATCCCTATCCGTCAGTGGGTCGTCGGAAGGGAGCTTAGGAGGCGCATCAAGAAAGCCTTCGACGCGCGCAACATCGAAATACCCTTCCCCCACATGACGCTCTATGTCGGCGAGCCCAAGGATGGGCCTCCTCAGCCTTTGCATGTTCATTGCGTCAACGAAAGGAACGGGGGAAGTGCTTCCGATGGGGAGGCTTCAGGCTAACGAGTACGTATGCCGCGATCAGCAAAACCCAGCCCTCTCCAAAGCGGGCATAGAGCGTTTTACCGCTTTTTCCGACAGGGATGGACACCTCCGACGTCCAGGCTTTGAACAGCCCGGAGGCGTGCTGAATTTCTCCAGATGGCAGGATAAGCGCGGAGATTCCGGTGTTCGTCACCCGAACGAGCGGCACACGTAGGCTTGTAGCCAAATAAGAGGCGATCCGAAGGTGCTGGTATGGGGCGGATGTCTTGCCGAACCACGCATCGTTACTCAAGTTGACCAGTACATCGGCCCCTTGACTGACCATTTTCCTGGCGATTTCCGGAAAAATGGCCTCGTAGCACACGAGCGTCCCGATTGTGTGCCTACCGACCTTTAAGGGGTGAACCGTGCGACCGGGGGTGAAGTTGCCGACCTCGCCCACGAGCCTGCCGACGATGGGCACGGGGGCGTACTCGCCAAACGGGACGAGGTGTACCTTGTCGTAGGCGTCAACGAGCCTTCCAGTCCGATCCAGAGCGATTACCCGGTTTCGGTAGTGCCACTCGCCCGAATGCTCGTCCAAGGCGGCGTCGATCGTGCCCGTGATAAGCGGTGAAGGAATGGGGAAGAGGCGTTCCAAAAAGTACCGGCGCGCAACTAAATCCGGCGTGAAGAAGAAAGACAGGGCCGTCTCTGGCCATACCGCCAAATCTGGCGGTTCATGAGCCTTTTGGAGCGCGGCATGCGTAAGGTTTACGTAGGTGTCGATGACGGAGAATTTCTTAGACTCGTCAAACTTGGAATCCTGGGGGATGTTGCCTTGTACCAGCAGCGCCCGGAGCGTTGCCTTAGGGGTCGCCGCCTCCTTGGCGAAAGAGAGCTTTTTGACGACCCCGAAACCGAAAGCGAGCGCTAGACAGGCTATGCCCGTCCAAACTGCCTTCAACACTCGTGCGGGCCTTTTCCTCGCGTGGAAAGCCCGCCATGCAGTGGCGCCTAGCAGCGCCAATAAAAAGCTTCCCAGCAATGGCCCTCCAAGCTCGCTGGCCTGCGCGAGCGTGGAGGCGGGGTCTAGGGCGTGGCCCAATAGGAGCCAGGGAAAACCTCCAAGGAGCCTCGAGCGGACGAGTTCGAGCACAACCCATACGCTTGCAAGCCAAAAGGCAGAAGGAGTTTTCTTGAACCTTAGGGCGTACAGGTGGGCAAAGAGCGAAAAAAGGCCGAAAAACGCTCCTAGGTAGGCATAGAGCGGGATGACGATCGCGGCGCTTAACCACCAGCCAAACTGCCCGTATACGCTTACGGTGTACACCAGCCAGTGCATAAGCAGCACCTCTGAAACGACGCCAAGGCTCAATCCCCAGAGGAAGGCACGCTTTGGGGTCGGTGCCAACCTTGAGATCTCCAGCAGGCAAAAAACCCCAAGGAGCGCCGATGCAGAAAGCCCGTACGGAGGAAAGGCCAACCAAAACCCGACGCATCCCGAAGCAAGCGGAAGCCAAGGCAGCGCTATTTTTTCACTTCCCTCGGAAGCAAGGATGGCCTTGATTGTGTCTTCCATCAAGAGCTCTGCGTAGGGGATACGGGCTCAATCCGGACTTTTACCGCTTTTCTTGGGTCGGCCTCGAGAACCAGAAAGCGGTACCCGGAGAGCTCGATCTTGTCCCCGGGTTTCGGGATTCTTCCTAGGTTGTGCACCAAAAGACCGTTAAGCGTTTCGACATCCTGGGGTTTTTCGAGGACTACCCCCGTCTCTTCCATCAGCTCTTCGAGCGAGATCCTTGCCAACACTTCGAACCCTCCTTTAGGGAGGCTGACGTAGTCCTTCTCTTCTTCCTCCTCTTGGGAAATAAGGAGGTCTCCAAAGAGCTCTTCCATGAGGTCGTGCACGGTTACGATCCCCACGGTAGACCCGAACTCGTCCACCACGACGGCTAGAGTCGTCCTTTTTTCCTGGAAGGATTTCAGAAGCCCAAAAATGTGCTTTACCTCCGGGACTAGCAGGACAGGCCTTGCGATGCTTTCTACCGGCTCGTCCTTAGGAATGTTGAGGCCGTAGCGTTTTAGGATATCCTTTAGAAAGGCAACGCCCGTAATCTCGTCGAGCGTTTCGCGATACACGGGCAGCTTCGAGTACCCGCTGTCGATGCTCCGGTCGATAAACTCAACGAGCGAAGCGTGCCTTGTAACGGCGACAACCCTGTCCCTTGGGACCATGATCTCCCGAACTTCCCTCTGCTCGAATTCCCCCAGGCGAATCGCCATCTCGCGAATTTCGCCATGGTCCAGCAGTGCCAGGATTCTCGGGTCAACGCCTCCTTCTTGACCTACGTCAAACCCGTTGCTTGCCTCGTGGCTTGGTTTTTGTCCCTTAAGGCGCAAAAGAGTGCTTACGATACGCATGGGTCGAAAATGCCTTCCAAAAGTTCCCAGTTTAGATGCGGATGGGTAGTTGCTAGCAGAAGACGCTCGAGCGTGCGCATCGTCATCTCTGCCGAAGCGCCCCGCGAGTGGTCATAACCGGCCAAGTGGAGGAGTCCGTGGACCCAGAGCCTCAAGACGACAGACTCGTAGGGGAGGTTCTTTTCCTTGGCACGCCGTAGGGCCCATTCTCCATTGAGGACGACATCGCCCATGTTGCGGTCCTCCAGCCCATAACCAAAACTCAGGACATTCGTTGCGGCATCTGTATTCCGGTAGCGGGCATTGAGGGTTTGAGAGGTTTGATTGCCCACAAGCGCCAGGGCAACGCCGTACCCCTCAAAGCCCAAGGCGCTTAAGTGCCGCCTCATCGTAGCCTTGAATGGCCTGATATTCAGGTTTTGGCAGAGGTCCTTGCTTTCTGGTATTAGCGAGACGCAGACCCTCGGGTTTTGCACACTGTTTACGGACAAGCTCATAGCGGACACGCCCATGGTAGATGCTTATAAGTGTTTCAATCAAGCTCCTGGCGATCGCATGCAAATCTTTGAGCGTCATGTCGCAACCGTCTAGCTGCCCGTCCAAAAATTTGGTCCTGATTGTTCGCTGGACAAGGCCTTGTATCCTGGCGACAGAAAACTCGGGCAGCGTCCTTGCGCTTGCCTCGAGCGAATCGGCGAGCATCAAGACACCCGCCTCCTTGGAACGCGGCTTTGGGCCAGGGTAGCGAAAGTCAGACTCTTGGACGTTCGGGTCGAGGAGGACGGCCTTATCGAAAAAGAACTTAATCAACGTGGTACCGTGGTGTTCTGGGATCATTCTGGTCACCGCTTCCGGAAGCTTATGGGCCCTGGCCAACTCGATTCCCTCTTTGACGTGAGCCTTGATGACCAACGCGCTCAACGTGGGGGATAGGCCATCGTGGCAGTTTGGCTCTCCCGGCCTTAGGTTTTCGACGTAATACTGAGGCCTTCTCATCTTGCCGATGTCGTGAAAATACGCCCCGACCCGGACAAGCAGCGCATTGGCCCCGATTTGTTTGGCTGCACGGTCTGCCAGCACGCTCATCGTCAAAGAATGACTGTACGTTCCAGGGGCGAGCATGGCCAGCTTTTTAAGCAGAGGGTGCTCCATCGAGGAAAGCTCGAGCAACGAGAGCGTGGTTGCGTAACCAAACGCATACTCGATCAGCGGAAGAAGGCCCAATGACAAGATCGTAGTTAGCCAGTTGCCCACGTTGGCTGCAAGTATGCCAAGGAGGAACTTCTCGAAAGAGACAGTCCCGGGCGAGGGAAACCCCTCGATCAGGGCGACCAACACGACGATGGCCATACCCATGAAAGATGTCTGCCTGCCAAGCTTGAGAAAGCCCGTCCTGCTCTCCAGCCGAGAAAACCAAATAAGGAGCGTGCATCCCATCAGAAAGGCATAAAGAGAGGCGTACGCCGCGGGGGGGAGGAACCAACCGATCAAAAGACTGTAAAGCGCGAGGAAAATAAACGATTCCTTCGGGCTGAAGATGGAGCGAACGAGCATTGGGGCCAGGGTAACGGGCAAGCAGACGATCGTTAAGAATTGGTCAAACCCGTTCTTGGGGGAGACCTCGAGCACCTTGAGAATGGCCGCTCTTGAGAGAGTAAAGAGGCCAAGGGTGACGACGAGCAGAAAGCCGTAGTAGATAACGTTCTTTAGCTTAAGCCCTTCTGCTACATCAACTACCGGGGCCACTCTAACGGCATAGAGGAGTGCGAGGAACATTATCAGCAAAGTGCCGACGAAGTAAGAGAGTACAAACCTCGGTGAGGCCTGGGCGTTTTTCTTGAGCTTTTCGAGCTGTTCGGGGTAGATGACCTCGTCTTGATGAACGATGACCTCCCCCTTTCGGACCGTTCGAAGGACGGGAGAGGCGTTTTCGTACGCCATCTTTTTCCTAAGGAGCGTGCTTTCCTGGTCAAAGTAGACGTTTGGCAGAAGAAGTTCGGAGATATATCCGGCAAGCCCTTCTTTCCCGGGTAGGTCGTTGGGCAGCGTTTTGACAAGCCGAGAGTATAGCGATTGTCTTGCTTCGCGGCACCCGATTAAGCGTTCTGGGGCAATTTCGACCTCTCTGCCATCCCTTAGGCGTACGACGTAAGGCCGGCTTGGGTTGGTTTGTGCCACGGGGCCGGCAGACTCCCCTCGGACAAAGCTCGAGGCGTAGACGTCGGCCACCTCGAGAGCGAGCCGTTCTTGCAGGTCTTCAGAAACCCCTTCTTTGCTTAAAAAGGCAAGTGTCTCTTTTGGGGGCCTAAGCCCCGTGTGCTCAAAGAGCGCTTGTTCGCATTCGAGAGGAGCATTCCTTTTGACCGCTTTTGCGCACGCCTTGAGTGCCAGCCCAAGGTTTCGAACGATGAGGTTTGGAATTTCCTCGGCCAAGAAATAAACGGGCGGAACCTCGAGAGCCGCG
Organism: Nitrospirae bacterium UBA2233; assembly: GCA_002347965.1. Classification (GTDB taxonomy): domain Bacteria; phylum UBA2233; class UBA2233; order UBA2233; family UBA2233; genus UBA2233. The sequence continues at coordinate 26,633 of DDYN01000032.1, forward strand.
CGCTCCTTAGCCTGAAAGGTCGCTGCAGGGTCGACGACTTTGAAATCTTTTTGAGCATGAACCGGGTAACGTGCTACATCCCCTACGTTGAAGTTTTCTTTTTTGTGCAACAACTCAGGACTCATAGCAAGCGTTAGTAGCCCACTTATTCCAAGCAGGATTGCCACTAGAACAGCTTTTTTTCGGCTGTCCACCGACACAAACAGGCTTGTCCAGAGGCGTGAAAGAGGAAGCCTTCTTGGGTCAAACGGGCTATTTTCTGCCATTGCCCTCCTCGTAGGCTTTTAACACGGCCTGAACAAGGGGGTGACGCACGACATCCGCCGAAGTAAAAGACACGAACGAAATGCTTGGAATCCCATTTAAGATGCGCATCGCTTCGATTAGCCCGGAAGGCGTCCCTTGAGGAATATCTACCTGTGTGGCGTCCCCCGTTACGACGACCTTCGAGCCAAACCCCATACGAGTCAGGAACATCTTCATCTGCTCCGAGGAGGTATTCTGCGCCTCGTCCAGGATGATGAACGCATCGTTGAGCGTACGGCCGCGCATGTAGGCCAACGGGGCGATTTCAATGACGCCTTTGGCCAAAAACTGTTTGGTGCGCTCCTGCCCCAAGAAATCGTGCAGGCTATCGTAGAGGGGCCGCATGTAGGGGTCAACCTTTTCAACAAGCGTGCCGGGGAGGAACCCGAGCTTTTCTCCTGCCTCCACGGCGGGACGAACGAGGACAATTCGCTTCTGGAGCTGGTTCACCAAGAAAACGACGGCCATGGCAATGGCCAAGTAGGTCTTCCCCGTCCCGGCCGGCCCGATACAGAAAACCATGTCGCAGCTTTGGATAGCCCTTAAGTAGCGTTCCTGGTTGGGTGTTTTCGCCTTAACCCATGTTGTCCAGATTTCTTTCGGTTTTACCGCAGGATCGATTCCGGACCCTTGAGCCTGCACCTTCCTAGGGCCTTCGGCCTCTTCGATCGTCCTTTCGACCTCCTCGAACGTGATCGCGGTTTTCCTTCGAATTTTTTCCGAGAGTCGATTGACCAAGCCTTCCGCCTTTTCCAGCTTTGACTCTTCGCCGAGTAGGTAAAGCGTGGTTCCTCGGTAGGAAAGGCGCACGCCAAAATAGCGCTCCAGGAAGCGTAAGTGATGGCTAGCACCTCCGGCCAACGTCAAAAGCGATTCTTGATCCTCAAACTCAATTTTTCTTAGGGCTGTGCTGATTGCCTCGCCCCGATACCCTTGCGGCGTACCTCTAATGGCCGGCCCTCCTAGGTCTTTTAAGGTTTTGAGGTCTCACGGTAGAATTCGCCCGAAAGTCGAAGGACGGACAAGACGGTGCGGGGTGATAAAAACGCGGACGCGTGCGGTTAGGCTGGAACCTTTCTCTGCATTTAAGGCCCATCCCTTCAAGCACACAAGCACTCAGCAGCATGCCCCTTTGTTTGGGATGATATAAACCTCACTTGGGGTGAGTGGAGGGGATTGAACCCTCGGCCACAGGGGCCACAACCCTGTGCTCTGCCACTGAGCTACACTCACCATGCACGCGTATAAACAAGCAATCTTGTGGCTTCTAACATCAGGGTAGCACGGTTTCGTAAAGAAATGAAGCTCTACAGGGGCGTGCATGGTTTTATGGGCATATTCCTCGTGTTATAATACCTGTCGTACACCACACAAAAAAGGAAGTGTAGATATGGAAGAAGGCACGACAGAGAGGGTAATGGGCGTACTTGAGCGTATTCGGCCCATGCTCAACATGGACGGCGGCGACGTTGAGCTCGTCGAGGTCCGAAACCAAGAAGTTTACCTGAGGTTAAAGGGGGCTTGCGACGGGTGCCCGAGTGCATTCTTCACGTTACGGATGGGAATCGAACGAGCCCTTCGTTCGGAAATTCCAGAGATTCAACGGGTTATCGCTCTCCCTTAAAGATGGAACCCCTTTTCTCCGACGAACGCTTGAACGAGCTTGCCTCTTCTCTTTTTTGGGCGTTGTCCGTCGAAGATGTGACCTTCGCTTATGACGGGCCGAACGGCCTGCACGAAAGGGTGTTTCCTTTTGACCCAATTCCCCGCTTGATCCCGCAAAATGAGTTTGATCGCCTGGAGGAAGGCATAAAGCAGCGGGTTGTTGCGATGAACATGTTCTTGCAAGATGTTTACCATGAAGGAAAAATCTTTAAGGATAAGGTGTTTTCGGAATCGTTTTTGCTCTCCTCTTCGGGGTACATGGTCGAAGCCAGGGGTATTACTCCACCCAAGGGCGTGTTTCTCCACCTGTCTGGCATTGACCTCGTCCGGGCGGCCGATACATGGTTCGTGCTCGAGGACAACCTAAGGATTCCCTCCGGTGTATCCTACGCGCTTAAGGCCCGTGAGCTGTACGAAACCTGCATTCCCGATGCTCTGGCGGAACGCGGGGTGAAAGAGACGCTGACCTTCTTGCAAAACCTGGGTAAGGCTTTTTCTTCCGTGAACGCCGGCGGGGAGGGGGTTATCCTCTCCCCGGGCAGGCACAATGCGGCCTTCTTCGAGCACGGCTACTTGGCGGAATCGCTCGGGATGACCCTTGCGTTTGGGGAAGATTTGCTCGTCTGCGGAGAAGATGTTTTCCTTAGAGGGTGTTTTGGGAAAAGGCACAAGGTTGGGTTTGTGTATAAAAGGCTCAACGACGAGTATCTTGACCCTGTCATGTTCAACCCTGCCTCGGTGATAGGCGTCCCCAACATCTACCCAATTTACAAGAAAGGGAGGGTGGGGATTGGGAACGCGCTAGGGACCGGGGTGGCGGATGACAAGGGGGTTTTTTATTACACCCCCAAAATTATCCGTTACTACTTAGGGCAAGACCCTGTTCTTCCCTTGCCTCCCACCTACCTTCCGGAAGACCCGAAGGATGCAGCGTTCGTCTTCGAGAACATTGGCAGGCTCGTGATAAAAGAGGTCAACTCGGCGGGAGGGTTTGGTGTCCGCTTCGGCCCTAGGCTTACAAAAGCAGAGCTAGCGGAGCTAAAAGTGCGCATTGTCGCTTCCCCAAGGGGCTTTATTGCCCAGGAGATTCTCGATTTTGAAGAACTTGACGTTCGCCTTCAAGATGGAACGTACGAGAAGCGGCGGGCCGACTTACGGATGTATGCCGTTATGAGCGAGGACGTCTCCGTGCTTCGAGGCGGCTTGAGCCGATTTAGTGGCCAACGGGGGTCTTACCTGGTAAATTCATGCCAAGGGGGAGGCTACAAGGATACATGGGTATACCAACCCGCACAGACTGCTTAAACCTTTTTTGGTTAGGCAGATACACAGCCCGTACGCTCGGGACGCTCGAGCTAGGGCTGGAGGTGCTTCGGTGCTTGGCGAGGGGGCTTCCTTGGCCGAAGTCATACGAAGGGCTGCTTGGTAGGCCCCCTTTGGCTCAAGAAGCCCTTCCTTGGTTCCTCGACACGGTTGTACGCCAAGAAGAACCTCCGGGAGTAGGGTTTGCCCTTAAAATGGCCAGGGAGGATGCCATCTGCCTGCGGGGCCTTTTAGGCACAAAGGCCGTCACGCTCGTAAACCTTGCCGGCCAAGAAGCCATGGCAATCCGAGAGTCGAACGTGATGCAGTCCCCCCAAAGAATACTGGCTTTTGGGAATGCCTTGCTTGTCCATACCAAAGAAAGGCTCGGAGCGGAATGGGCCTGGATGTTTGAGGTTGGAAGAGCCGTAGAAGCTCTCGCTTTGCGCTTAAGCGTTCTGGATACGGAAGGAGCCCTGCATGCTACCTCGCGGCTTAACGGCCTTTTCCGGGAAAACGGGCTTGCGATTGCGCCGCTGGAACAGCTGGCGTTGCCCTCTTTAGAGGAGAAGGTTCGTGCCTTTGAGCGCATGCTATCTGTTTAAGTCGACCACGCGGCTTACGATTGCAGCCCCTGCAAGGGAGCACCACTTCCTTCTGCGTATTCTTCCCAAACCCACGCCTTGCATGATTTTGCCAGAATGGGAACTTTCAATCGAGGCTGCGGACTACGTTTCGGCCTTTGAGGATGCCTTTGGGAACCGGGTTTTTTATGGGGCTGTTCTAGGCGAGCATGCTCAGCTTGTTGCCAGCGTTTGGGGGAAGGTTTTGCTGAGGGATGAGTACTGGGACGATGACGTCCAGGGGCTTGGGCTGTTTTGTCTCCCCTCGCCGATGGTCGGCCCGAGCGAAGCCTTGGATGGGCTTGTAGCCGCAATGACGCCCGCATTCCGCAGGCTTAAAACTCGAGAAGGAATGCTTTTCTTGAACGATGCCGTGTTTCGCCGGCTTGTCTACGAAAAAGGCGCAACAAACTCCGAAACGGACGCTGGCGAGGCGCTTTCTAAGGGCAAGGGGGTCTGTCAGGATTTCGCGCACATCTTGATCGGCCTGCTCCGCGGGCTTGGAATGCCCGCGCGATACGTGACAGGATATATCGAAGGCGAGGGTGATAGCCACGCCTGGGTCGAGGTGTTCCACGAAGGCCGATGGTACGGCTTAGACCCGACGCACAACGCGTTCGTCAGGGAAGGGTACATTAAAGTGGCTCACGGCCGAGACGCCAAGGACACGCGTATGAATTCGGGAGTCTTCAAGGGCAAGTTTTCTCAATACGTCGAGGTTAACGTGCGCGTCGAGATGCTGGAAACGGACGATGCTTGAGACCTGGTTCACGCTTAACCTGCCAACCCGTGAAGCGGTTGCCCTTCAAAGGCAGCGCTTTTTTCCCGAGGGCATGGAGGGGTCTTTTAACCGCCTAAAAAGGCTTTCGCTTCTATCCGGAATTCACGGAGACGAGCTGGAAGGGCTCTACGTCTGCTACCGCCTTGCCTCCTTCCTCAAGGAAAACCCTCGGGCGATCCGGGGGGTCATCGACATCTATCCAAGCTTGAACCCTTTAGGGGTGAACATGACCCGGCGGTTCGTCCCGTTCTTCGAGGTGGACTTGAACCGCATGTTTCCGGGAGATTCGTTTGGGAGCCTGCCCGAAAAGATGGCGCATGCGACAGTGCATGCGGTAAGCGGCTCGAGTATTGCCGTTGATTTGCATGCGAGCAATATTTTTTTGAAGGAAATCCCTCAAGTTCGGATCGACGAGGGGAACGCATCAAAGCTTTTACCCTTAGCCAAGCTTTTGAACGTAGACTTCGTTTGGGTATACCCTTCTGTTACGGTGCTCCGCTCAACGTTGGCCCATACGCTCAACGCCATAGGCGTACGCACGCTCGTGGTCGAGATGGGGGTCGGGCTTCGGGTAACGCCTATTTTCGGCGATCAGCTCGTTTCGGGTCTTATCCATTTGATGGCCCATGAAGGGTTCCTTTCGCTAGATTCTCCGCCAGAAGTACGCGAGCCCATTGTTTCTATAAACGAGCAAGTTTACTTCATAAACGCCGGCTGCTCCGGCCTGTTTATTCCCGGAGCAGACCACGGGGGAAGGATAGGGAAAGAAGAGGTGATCGGGCAAATCGTATCACCCTTTACGGGAGAGGGGCTGGAGACGCTAAGGAGTCCGGCAGATGGCCTTTTATTCACACTACGGGCCTACCCGATCGTGTTCGAGGGCTCGTTGGTCGCCAGGGTCTGCGCACTGGAGGGCTGATGGTACGAGAAATCTTGGTTCAGATGACTTCGCCGGCCGGCTATCCGATTCGTGTCGTCGGGTTTCGGTTTGGGGAGGGTAGGCCGAAGGTGGCTATCGTGGGCGGCCTTAGGGGTGACGAGGTCCATCAAAGTTACGTGGTCGCACGGCTATGCGCCTTCTTGAGGCGGGAGGCCGAAAGGAACCACGGCATGATTCAAGGGGAAATTCTCCTCGTTCCGCTAGTCAACACCTTCGGGTTCAACGTGGGATATCGCTTCTGGCCCCCGGATGCAACCGATATCGACAGAATGTTCCCCGGGTTCCGCTTCGGGGAGACCACGCAGATTCTTGCCCATTCTCTGTTTGAAAAGCTCAAGGATGCCGACTTTGGTGTGCACGTCACAAGCCTTGATCCCCGTCAAGAGCACATGGCCCTCACGACGATGTACAGGTCTGGTTTGGGGAATATCGAGGCGGGGTCGCATTTTGGAACCCATTTCTTGTACGTGAAGGATCCGAAACCCTTCGATACGGGGTCTCTTTTGTACAACTGGCAAGTTTGGGACGTGTGCGCCCTTGGCTTGGTCGGGGGCAAGCCTTCCGACATCCAGCAAGACCTTGCTCTCGAACAAACAACGGCCATTCTTCGGTTTCTTTCCAAGGTTGGAGTCTTGAAGCTAAGGGTCCCGGAGCGCTTCAGCCCCGTTTTGCTCGAAGAGGCGGACTTGCTGCTTATCCGGAACGGGCACCCTGGGCTTTTTTTGCCCCTCAAGGCTCCAGGGTGCGGGGTGTTCGAGGGGGAGACGCTGGGCTGGGTCCGGGATACGCTTACCGGTGAACCGCTCGAAGAACTCCAAAGCCCGGCCCTAGGAACCGTATTCTTTCGGTATGCCCGTCCCGCAATTTTTGAAGAGGAGGTGGCTTTCGGGGTTGCAACCCGCTAAGCGCGAAAGCCTTTTGTCTAGTCCTAGTAATGCGTTCAAGGGTCTAAAAAGCTCTTCATGCCCGCCTGGCGGCTAAGCTTTGGGTTGGCAGGCTACAAAATGGCCTGGTGAAGCCTCGTGAAGCTCCGGGATGCGGCTTTTGCATGCCTCGAGCGGTTCTTCGCAAAGCGGCAAGTAGGCGCACTCTGGATGGGTTTTTTCGGCATCGCCCTCCGATTCGGCAGGAAGGGTTGTTGTCCTGGAAGCGTCCCAAAACTCCGGAGACAACGCAAGCAAGGCTCGGGTGTAGGGGTGCAGTGGCTCCTTAAAGAGGGCCTTTGCCGGTGCAAGCTCGACGAGACGGCCTTTATAGAGAACGCCCACCCTGTCGCTTAAAACACGGACAACCGCTAAGTCATGGCTTATAAAAAGATACGTCAACCCAAGCTCCCTTTTGAGCCTAAGAAGCAGCTTTAGGATTTGGGCTTGAATCGAGACATCCAAGCTGGATGTCGGTTCGTCCAAAACGAGGAATTTGGGAGAAGGGCTAAGCGCCCTGGCAAGACACACCCGTTGCAATTGTCCTCCTGAGAGCTCGTGAGGGAATAGCTTTGCATGGGAAGGCTGAAGCCCTACGTGCTCAAGGAGTTCATCGACGCGCTCGTTCTTGGCCCTTGTGCCGGCAATGCCCCCTAGTGCAACCCCTTCTTCAACGGCGGTGCCAACGCGCATCCGCGGGTTGAGCGCCGCTTTCGGGTCTTGAAAGACAACCTGGGCCTTTTTTCTGAAGTCAAGCAATGCTCTCCCTCGCAAGGAGAACACGTCCCGCCCGTCAAAATACACCTTGCCCCCTGTGGGTGAGGCAAGCCTAAGAATTATTCTTCCCAACGTGGACTTGCCCGAGCCGGACTCGCCCACTAGCCCGAATGTCTCCCCTTGGTAGAGCGCGAGCGAAACGCTTGAAAGGGCTTCGAAAGAAGGGCTTCCTTGCGGGTAGAAACGCTTGGAGATGTCATCGAGGACGACAAGTTGTGGGAGGTGCTCCTTCGGCCGCGTGGCTTCTTTCATCGCTTCCTCCCTATTATGAACGTTCGAACCTTGAACGTAGCCTACTCCAGCGGTGCTGGCCGATCAAGGCATGGCTGCTGTTCGCGTTCAGGACAAAGCATCGAGGGCGAGCCCTGTTTGGGTTTACCATGACAACCCCAAGCCGATCGATACGGCCTACCATGCAGGGCTCCTTCAAGAGGCGCTGGAAGAGCTTCTCCCTCAATCGCTCCTTAAAGAAGAAGCGCTTCCTTGACCGCGAAACAACGGGCCCTGTGGCCGTCTTCGAGCGTGACCCATGGGGCCGGCTCGTCCTTGCAGTAAGGCCTCGCAACGGGGCAGCGAGGGGCGAACGCGCAGCCTTTGTGGAGCGTATACGGGTCGGGGGGGCTTCCTGGAAGCGCAAAGAGGGCATTGTCCGGGTTGTCCGCGTCGAGTTTTGGGATCGAATCGAGCAGCCCCTTTGTGTAGGGATGCCGGGGGTCTTGGAACAAGCGCCTCGAGGGGCCCTCTTCGACAATCTCGCCCGCATACAGCACAGAGACTCTGTCAGCCCAGCCCTTGGCAAGCGCGAGGTTGTGCGTGATGAACAAGACGCCCAGCCCGCGCGTTGTCTTGAGCTTGGTGAGAAGCGCAAGGATCCTAGCTTGCGTGGCAACATCGAGCGCCGTCGTGGGTTCGTCGGCGATCAAGAGGCTTGGCGAGAGCGCGAGCATGACGGCGAACACGACCCTTTGTCGCATGCCCCCCGATAGCTCGTGAGGGTAAGCGAAAAAGCAGCGCCTCTGATTTTGGATGCCAACTTCCTTAAAAAGATGAAGCGCTTCGTCCTTGGCCGCGGCCCAAGAAAGCATCCTGGCGGAAACAAGCGCCTCTGCTACCTGTTTTCCGGCCTGCATCGTCGGGTTGAGCGACCCTAAAGGGTTCTGGAAAACCATGGCTAGCTTAGGCTTGCCCAGCTGGTCGAGGGGCCCAAGCCTTGGCAGCCGGAGCTCTTGGCCCATGAACAGGCACTTGCCAGAAACCAGCGAGCCTTTCTTCGGCAAGAGTCCCACGATGGACCTTCCTAGCGTTGACTTGCCAGAGCCCGACTCTCCCACGAGCGCGAGCATTTCGCCGGGTTGAAGCGTAAGGCTAACCTCTCTGATCGCAGGAAGCTCTCCCCTTGGCGTAAGGAACCTAACACAGGCTTGCTCGAGCGTTAGAAGCGGGGCTCCGAGAGTTTTCTCCGGAGGGATTTCGGGAATGTTGACACTGCCCCTGACCAACGGCCTGGGTGCTGGCTCTCCCCTTTTTGGGTCCAGCATGTCCCTTAGGGTATCGCCCAAGGTGTTGAAGGCAAGGAGCGTCGAACAGAGAATGGTCGCGGGGATGAAGAGCTGCCAGGGGTAGTACCAAGATTCCCGGGCTCCCTCCGTGATCAGCGTGCCCAGGCTGGCCCTAGGCAGCGGCACGCCAAGGCCGATGAAGGCAAGGAACGCCTCCAAGAATACGGCCTGGGGAATGGTGAGCGTCAAGGCAACCAGTACGGGACTCATAACGTTCGGAAGGATGTGCCAAAGGAGAATCCGGAACGGCCCCTGGCCCATAGCGGTCGCGGCAAGGACGAAGTCCTCTTCTTTTGCCCTAAAAACCTCGCCCCGCACGAGCCTGGCCATCGGGATCCAGCCCGTAAGCGTCATTCCGACGATGAGCGAAAAAACCCCGGGGCCTAGGATTACTGCAAGCAGAAGGACCACCATGATATACGGGATGCCGTAGAGAACCTCCACCGAGCGCATAAAGGCCGTGTCCCATTTTCCCCCGATGTATCCCGCGAGCCCGCCCAGCATCAGGCCAAGCCCCAAATCGATCAGCGCGGCCGCAAACCCGACGAACAAAGAGATCCTAGCTCCACCCCATGCCCTTACAAACAGGTCTCTTCCGAGCGCGTCCGTTCCGAACGGGTGGGCCAAGCCAGGGGGGAGGTTGGTTTGGGTGAGGTCGATCTCGTAGGGCGAAAAGGGGCTGAGCCAAGGCCCTAGCATGGCAAGCGTTAGAATGCCAATCAAAAAAAGGAGGCTTGTAAGGAGCAAGGGGCTGGATTTCAGCGGTCGAGAGCCGGCCATTCAGCGCTCCTTTGCTCCGAAGGCGCGGATCCTTGGGTCTAAAAGGCCGTAGGCGATGTCGACCAAGAACATCGCGACGATCAGTAGCGCGGCGTAGAATACGGTCGTTCCCATGACGAGCGTGTAATCTCTGTCGTAGATGCTCTGGACGTAATGTTTCCCCAGGCCCGGCACGTTGAAGATCGTCTCGATCACGAACGATCCGGTCGTGATGTTCACCACCATCGGCCCTAAGTAGGTTAAGACGCTCAAGGCGGCGTTCCGAAGGATGTGATGCACCAGGAGTCTGGTATGCGCAAGCCCTTTAATCCTGGCCGTCTGGATGTAGTCTTGCCTTAGCACGTCCAAGATGCTCGCACGAAGGAGGCGAGCAATCGTCGCGGCAGGAAGGATGCTTAGCGTTAAGGCGGGCAAGAATCTTGCTATTCCTCCCTCCCAGCCTGCGACGGGGAAAAGGCCAAGCCTAAACGCAAAAACGTGCTGAAAAAACAAAGCCAAAATGAACGATGGCACCGAAACGCCAAGGGCGGCCAAAAAGGTCGCGTATCGATCGATCCTTCCTTCGTGGTGCAGTCCAGCAAGCGTGCCCAAGAGCGTGCCCCAAAAAAGGGCCAGGAGTAAAGCCCAAAGCCCAAGCTCTGCCGAGACAGGGAAGCCTTGAGCGATGATGTCGTTTACCGAGCGGCCGAGCTGGACGTAAGAAACGCCGAAGTCGAGCCTTGAGAGGTTGCCCAGGTATCGAACGTACTGTTTGTAGAGCGGCTTATCGAGCCCGTACTTGCGGTAGAGGTTTTCCCTGACCTGTGGAGTGACCTTTGGGTCCGAGAACGGGTCCCCTGGAATCAAGCGCATGCCGAGGAACGTGAACGTTGCGACGACCCAAAGCGTGGCGAGCATCACGATGACACGCCCGAACAGGCGCCAAAGAGAACCTCTGCTTTGCAGGCTCACCTTGCTTCGTGCAGGCCTCATGGCTGGAAGCTTGCCCATTTGAGGGGCCCGTCGGCTCCGCACGCCAAGAACACGACGCCCTTGAGATAGGGCGGCACGAGCGCGTAGGAGAGCCTGTAGAACACGGGAACAACCGGGCTTTCTTGCATTAGCAATTTTTCTGCGCGGACAAAGAGCGTCATGCGTTCGGCTTGGTCCGAGCTCCGGCGCGCTTTTTTGATGAGAGCATCGTAATCGGGGTTCGAAAAGCCCGGGTCGTTGAACGGCGAGCCTGTCGTGAACAGGTCTAGAAATGTCATTGGATCGTCGTAATCCGCCCCCCAAAGCACGTTGGCCGTGTCGTAATCCTTCATGGCCACGCGCGCCAAGCGGGTTTGGTAAGTGACTGGATCGAGGCTGACTTTGACCCCTAAGTGTTTTTGCCAGAAGAACTGTAGCACCTGTCCGAGCCTTCTTGCTTGAGGGGTATCATCTATCAGGAGAGAGAACGTGAGCTTCTTTTGCCCCGATTCTTTGATCCCTTCTTGAAACAGCGCCCTTGCTTCCTCGATCCTTCTATCTTCGAACCAAACGCTCGTTTTGTACGGCCTGCGAGTCAATGGGTCGTAAAACACGCTGAAACGTTCCCCAAAATGCGCTCGAAACGAGCGTCCCGGCCCGTCTCCCGAGATCGTCGGCGGTACGAACCCGTAGGCCGGGAGCGATTGCCTGTCCACGTTGGCGCAGTAAGCCTGCCTGTCCAGAACGAGGCTTAACGCCTTGCGTACCTTTGGGTTTTGTAGGGGCTTGAGGTCTGGGCGGTGCAAATTGAACACGATGTAGTCGGTAACGGCCTCGGGCCTCGGCTTGAGCCGAGGGTTTCCTGCATAACGGGGCAAATGGACGGTAGGAACTTGGTAAATAAAGCTCAACGCGCCCGTGTCGTACATCTGGACGAGCGTGTTCGGGTCCTTGACGACGACGAACTCGGCCCCCTTTAAAATCACGGCTTCTTTGTCCCAGTATCGCGGGTTTTTTCCCAACACGACCTTCGAGCCTTTCTTCCAGGCTGTGACGACAAAGGGCCCGTTGAACGCGGTTCGCTCTGGACTCGTCCCGTAGCTTTGGCCTAACGCTTCGAGCAAGTCCTGCCTAAGCGGCAAATATGCGGGGAAGGCCGTAAGCCAAAGAAAATAGGGCGTGGGCCGCTTTAGTATAATCCGGAGCGTTCGCTCGCCTAGAACATCGACACGCTCTACCGTGTCGGTGACGATGTAGGCGTACTGGGCGGCCGCTTTAGGGTCCATCACACGCCCTAGGGCGAAGGCGAAATCTTTCGCCACGACTGGAACGCCGTCGCTCCAAAGGGCATTTCTTAAAAAAAACGTGTAGGAGCGTTTGTCCTTAGAGACTTCGATCTTACTCGCAATCCCTGGAACTATCCGGCCATCCGGCCCGACCCTGGTTAGCCCTTCGTAAATGTTCGTAAGCACCCGGAACGTAACGGAATCCGTGGACAGCCCAGGGTCGAGGATGCGAATGTCGTCCCCTATCTCCGAAATTAAGACGCCTGGTATGTGGGCTTCGGGTTGCGGCCCTCCATGACACCCAAACAAAAGGGCAGGAAGAAGCAACCAGAACCAAGCCTTGGCACCAAAACGCATCGCTTGCCTTCCTAAAAGGAGGTGTGCAACAATAGGCAACGAATATAACCAGTACAAGGGGTGAAGCGCCTTGAGAACAGCACCCATTCCGCCTAGAAGTCCCTCTATCCATGGGATAATGTACCCTGTCGTCCTTCTGTGCGCAATCGTGTTGGTTCAAGCCCAAGCTTCTGCCCGCTCGTTTTACGAGCAAGGCTATCGCATGGCGAAGACGCTCTCCCCGGCGTATTCCACGCTCGCTTCACAGCTCAAGGAGGAGGCGGAGCCGGACGCATGGGGTCGGGCGATTGAAATGGCCCAGCGCCACGAAGCGACGCTTGCCCGATACTTTCCAGAGCAGCTCGAAAGGCTAAGGGGCATGTCCACGGCTATCGGCACGAATCCAACGGAGACAGTCGCCCTTTCGATGTTCTTGAACCGTGGACAGCAGTGCGCCCAGGGGGCGAGCGCCCCTCCGGCCACGAAAGACGGCCAGGTGTACTTAACGTGGAACTTCGAGACGCTTACGGCAGCAAGGCCTTTGTTTATCCTGCCTCTCTTCTCGATCGTAGAAAACCAGGAAGGCTATAAGTTTTGCTTTCTTGGCTTGCCGTATTTTTTTGGTGTTCCCTTGATGAACGAGAAGGGCCTTTCGCTGTCGGCCGCCTCGATGACGATAAACGAGGACGGGGAGGGCCTTACGCCCTTCGAGCTGGCTGTTTTGGTAATGGAAAGGGCCGCAAACGTGGATGAGGCCGTGGAGATTGCCAAAGCGATGCCCCGATACTCGACCTCGGACATCTACTGGGGCAACTGGATGAACTGGAGCTTCACGCTGGCCGATGCCCAGGAGAACGTGGCGACTATCGAGATGACAACCACGCTTTTCGAGGAGATTCGCCCAGAAAGCAAGATCGTTGCACGAGCCAACCACTACGACTACCTGCCTGACGAGATGACAACCTGTTATCCCCTGGCCCCGCAGTATTCCAAAGGCGAGGCCTCGGCCTGCTTCGGCTCAAGGATGCGGGCCTCGAGGATGTGGAGGCTTTTGGAGGACAACTACGGCAAGATAGACCTAGAACTCGTCAAGACATTCACCGCGGACACTGAAGGCGGTGAGCCGTTTATGGGCAGGCCCTCGGGCACATGGTGGACGATCGAGCGGCACAGCCACACGTTGCCGCGCGACCAGTACGTTTGGAACGACGTCCCCTACAACCCCCAGTCCGATATAGATTACGTCATAGAGCAGTTCAACCTCGTCTACGAGCCCAAGCGGCGGGTGCTTTGGTGGTCTTCTGGCCATGCCTCCAGGGGATACTTTATCCCGATCTTTCTTGCCCCATGGTTTGGCGTGGAGGGTCCGACGATCGAGACCTACCAAGGCCCACAGAAGAACTATGCAAGGGTGCTTAACAGCTGGGTGAAGGTTTCAGACGAGCTTTTTGGGCTTGCGGAAGTCGTGCTTGGGCTTGGGGCCAGCACAGCCCAGCTTTTCGGGTATACGGCCGGCATTGAACCTAACGAGGGCTCGGTTGCATTGGGCGCCTTCAGGCCCTATGGAACCGAAACGCCAAGTGTTGCTGAATAAAAAAAGGGGGAGCATGTACAGTATGCGGTTAATTTGTCGATACGGATGTTTTGCGGCGGGTCTGGTCCTTGCCCTCGCGCACGTAGGAAACACCACCCCTTTCTTCGAAGAGGGTGTCACGCTAGGAAGGAGCTTCAAAGAGGCTTACCGTTCGTTCGCTGAAGATGCTAAGGCGTCGGGCTTAAACGAGCAGGCCTCGGTACTTAGCCGGGGGCATATTCAAGACCTTGCCAGCTACTACCCCGAATACCTAGAAAGGCTTGAGGGTATTTCGGAGTCCTCTGGGGTTCCGACCGAAGACCTCGTAAAGGCCAGTTTTGTCTTGGCGCTAGGTCCCAAGTGTGCCCAGTCGGGTGCCGCCCCGCCCGCCACAAGCGACGGCCAGGTGTATCTTTCCTGGAACTTCGAGTCTGCGCTGTTGGCCAGGCCGATCTTTTCGATTCCCTTCTTTAGCGTTCTTGAGCCGAAGAACGGCTACAAGACGTTCTTTTGGGGCGTTCCTTACCTGATCGGGGTCGCGATCATGAACGAAAGGGGGCTATCGCTCGCCGCCTCTGCCATGAACTACGACGACGACGGGACTGGGCTAACCTCGTTCGAGCTTGCCAGCATGGCGATGGAGCGCTGCGCCACGATTCCCGAAGTGACCGAGCTTTTGGGCTCGGTGCCTCGGTTTTCCACCTCCGACCCAATGTTCGGGGCGTCGATCAACTGGACGTTCTCGATGGCGGACGAGCAGGGCAACGTGGCCATGATCGAGTTCACCCACAACTATTTAAAGTGGGACTACGGCGAAAACGGGATCGTCGGGAGGGCCAACACCTACCAGCTCCTGCCTTTGGAGAAGACGACCTGCATATCCACGTCGGAGTACTTCACTCCAGACATGGCGCTCGCTTGCTGGGGGGCGGATATGCGGGCCCTTAGGATGTGGGAATTGGTACGCACAAACTACGGCAACATCGACCTTGAAGCGATGAAGCGTTTCACCGCGGACACAAACGGGGGAACGGATTTCCTCGGCAGGCCAGCCGGCTCTTGGTGGACGCCGGAGCGTCACGGCCAAACCTTACCCGTGGACCTTGCCCTTTTCCAGGGCACGCCCTACATACCGATCATCATGGACTTCGGCTACGTGATTACTCATACGGTGTTCATCTACGAGCCCAAAAGAAAAATTATCTGGTGGACGCCAGGACATACCTCCAGAATCGGGCACATCCCTCTCTTCGCAGGCGAGCTGATGGGTGTCCCGGGAGCCGCCAGGATCGAAGATTACCAAGGACCGGCCCACAACGCGGCCAGGGTCGTCCACTCTTTTTCCGGTGTGGCCGAAGCGTTGGGCGGCTCGATCGGGTTGATTGCAGGCCAGTTTTTCCAGGCAATCACTGGCAGGGATGTTTCTCCCGGCTATCCTGGCCTTTACTCGACCCAATTGGGTAGCAAGTAGCGGGGTGGAGTATCTCAGGCCCGCACGGTATGCGGACCTAGAGCTTTTGGCGCGCACCGGACGCGAAGACCCGGTGCGCGCCTTTTTCCTCGATTTTCGGGGTGATCTTGACCCTGCCCCTTTTTCGCGCCTCCGCGGGGCGTTTAGGGAAGAGCTCTTAAAGGCAAGTTCAAGCAGGCTGCTCGTTGTTCGAGCCGCATCTTCTCCGCTTCCCGAGGCCTTCCTGTTAGTTAGTTTTTTTGACGGCATCGAAGGGGACTGCTTTCTAAAGGCCTTGCCTTGCGTGGAAAACCTCGAAACCAAAGCCCTGCTGGGCGGGCTAAAGGAGCTTTTAAGCTACATCTTCTTATCAAGAAACCGCCACCGGGCCATGGTTCAGTTCCTCGGCTGCGAAGAGCGCTTGCTTGGGCTGTTTGAAAAGCTAGGCTTTATTCAAGAGGGCAGAAGGCGCGAGGAGGTGTATGCTCGAGGGCGATTTTACGACATCATTCCTTTTAGCATGACACAAACCCGCTTTCTTGCTCAAAATTCATGAGAACCGGGAAGTTCGTCCTACTTCGAAAGCCAGAAGAGACGGACCTCGATTTCCTTCTGGCCGCCTTCCAGGATACGGACTACCGCCGCTTTATCGGAGGCGACCCCTTGGAGAGAGAAAAGCGGCTCAGGGATCAAATCCTTCGTGCGGCCCAGGGGCTTTTTTCTTACGATGCCAACCTTTACGCGATTGTTTGCCGACTGAAAGACGGCCGTAGGGTTGGCTGCATCTTCTTCAACAAGATCTCCTGGCGAAACCGCAACGCCACGTTAGACGTGTTCTTTCTGAAGGAAGAACGCGCCACGATGGCCGTCATCGACGCCTACTTGGCGGCCATCGAATACGCATTTTTGGACTTGGGCCTCCACAAGGTGATCGGCTACGTCTACGCGTTCAACGAAAGGCTCGTCAAGATCCATAAAAAGCTGGGGATTCCGATCGAGCAGCGGCTGATCGAACACGTCTACCGGGACGGGCGCTACCACGACGTCCTGGCCTTCGGGATGCTCGAGCCGGAGTTTCGTGATCTCATGAAAAAGCCCTTCTACAAGTTCCTGCGCGGCGAATAATGGCCTACGAAGACCTCTACGTGTTCACGGTTAAGGAAGAAGCATTCGCGTTTCACACGAAAACCGCCTTCCTCGTGCAGCTGGACGCTCCGACGGCGAGGTTTTTAGGCCTTCGAGGGGACGTGAGCGCCTTCTTAGAAGAATACCCCGGGCAGGTCTTGGACGAGTGCACGGGGGCGCTCTCGGGTCTGTACGAAGACGACCTTCTCCCGAAAGAGCTGGAGATTGAAGAGCGCAAAAATCCAAAAAGCCCCCGCTGGGTGTTGGATCTAGCGTCCATCCAAGACCCGTTCTCCGTGCTCGGCGCCACCATGAAGGCGACTGCCGCCTTAAGCCCAACCCAAAGCGCCCCGCTTGTCGTCGGATTGAGCGCCAAAGAGAGGATCGCTCCTTGTCCATCGAAGTCCCCTGGCGTAGTTTTTGGTGTCCATGAGCCAGAAGGAGTGTTTCGGCATCCCTCGGGTTCAAACCCGATGGATGCCGTTTTGTGTCTGGAAACATTCGAGCCTGCAATTATCCAGAGGCTGTTTCGCGAGGGTACTGGAAGAGTCTGGTTAGATTGGGGAGGGTGGATTCCAAGTCCCCCAGAAGGGCTCTTCGATGCCCTTGTTTCCCTCATGGGCTCTGTCTGGGAAGAAAACCCCAAAGCCATACTCGAGCCTTTATCCTCTTGGATCCGAGCCATGTACGAGGCCGTCCCCCCAATTTCCCCCCCCTGGATAGGGGTCTTGCTGCCCGGCCAGGATGAATCCTTGAGCCTCAAGGCCTCGCCTCGCGCCCCCGAACCGACGTTTGTCAGCATGCAAGATGTCCTAGCCCTTTTGGGAGAGTCTGACACCTGCAAGCCCGTATGCAGGGCCTGCCCGATCCTAAAGCTTTGCCAAGGGGGGCATTGGGCGGCACGGCTGAAGAACGCGCAAGCCGGGCATCAAATCGCCCCTCCTGATCCAAGAGAGTGCGCCATCGCCTTCGATGTGTTCCGCGCAGCCGTTGCCCTGTACGACCGGCTCGAACGCGAAGGGCTTTTGGAGACCCAGGCGGGAGACGCGCCTACCAAGGAGATGGAACGTTTCGCTTGGGGGAGGCACGCTCTAAGTGCTCGCTTAATCACAGAAGAATCCTTCACCGAAGTGAGTCCTTTCCTCAAAAAGGCCTTTGACGACGGGCTTTTGCTGTTTGAGCGATTTTTAGACCCCTCCTGGAGAGAGGTTCAAGGGCTCCTTCAAGAAGACGAACCGAAGCGTAGGCTCGTTGCGTTAAGGAGCGGCGAGGGAGAGCCTTGCGGGTTTTTATGGGTTGCGGCGCTTAAGCAGGAACATAGTGCCGATGCATCGTTATGGCTCTCGGAGCACGCCTACGGGTTGCTTACCCCTTTTGCCCTAAAAGACTTCCTCCGGGCGTTGCTCGGTGAGCTTGGCATAAGAAAGCTTAGTTTGTACATCTTGCCGGGGCATGCTAGGCTTGAAAGGCTGCTCGAGAACGCCGGAGCGGTACTTGAAGGGGTGCTCCGTGAAGCCGTGTTTCTAGAAGGCGGCTTCCGGGACGTTGCCGTGTACGCATGCCTTGAGGAAAAACTGCAACAAAGCAGCGTGGACAGTGCATTATAGGAAAGAAGAGCTGAAGTTTGCCGATAACGAGCAGCGGGTCGTCGCGGTTCATGATTATCTCGTTGGCCTTGTTACGCAAGCGAGAAAAGCCATGGAAAACAAAGAGCCGCAAAGGCTTAAGAAGCTCCTCGATACCGCGATGGATACGGTGGCGACTCTCGATATGCACCTGGATTTTCGGTCAAACCCGGCATTTGCTGCTACAATCCGTCGCTGGTACGCGTTTTGGACGCTTCGCATGATGGATGCACGCCAGGCGGAGGGCGAAAGCACGGCGGCCATCTTGCAAGAGCTCGAAGATTCTCTGAAAAAGTTCGTCCTCGCGCTTCGTGACGGCATTGTACTTCGCAACACTCCCGGCGCAGAGCAAAAAGGCTCGCAAAAAGGCGGTGTGTCGTTTAACGCCTAAAAGGCGTTCGAGGGTTTTTCCTCTTCGAGGATTCCGTATGGCTTTTCGAGAAAGGCTTCGCCCTTGGGTGTCCGCTTTAGGACCAACGCGGGGTTTTCTTCGTGAAGAAGGGTTTCTATGTTCTGAATTCGGATGAGCCCGTAATCGTTCAGGTACTCTACGTGGGCCCCGACCTCTAAGAGGGCCAGAAGGTGGTTGTACCCTTCGGAGTGCATCGGGTAGATGATGCGAGTTACCTCTACGACTGTGCGGGGTTCGCCGAAAAGCCGAAGAATTTCCAAGAGCCTTCCTTGATGGTGGTACAGAAGTTCCGTGCCCCTCTTTTGAACGTCCTGAATTTCGCCTTCATGGCCTCCTAAGCCGAGCCTGACGCCTTCCAGATTGCCGATATGTTTAAGCGCGCCGATATAGTGCCCGAGCCCGCAGAACGGGGCGATGTGTTCTGGGCTTTGATGGGGCGTGATGGTCGGCAGAATATGATCGCCCGTAAACAGGATGTCGTCGTACAACAAACAGACCTCACCGGGGCAATGTCCCGGGGTATGGATCACGCGCATGCCTTTTAGGGTGTCCCCGTCCCGTAAGGCGCTTTGGGGCTCGAAATCTTTAAAAAAGGCCTTTCCAAACCGGTACATTTCTTCCATTTGTAGGGCCCTTTCGCTCGAAACCCCGGCCCTTCGAAGGAAAACGCCCAGGTCTTTCGATAACAGGACGGTTCGCTCCTCGAACTGTGCGAGCGACTTGAAGTCCAGCTCGTGGATATGGACGCGCGCTTTAGAGCGTTCAACCAAACCATGGAGCCCGCCAAAATGGTCAATATGGCCGTGGGTAAGGACGATATCCGTGATGTCTTCGATGCAAAAGGCTTGTCCGAAGCACTCCGGGAGAAGCCGTTCGGCCCTCTCTAAGTCTCTTAGGGCGGTTTCTGTCGTCGTGGCCGCATCGATCAGGACGTTGCCCGATGTCTGGGGCAAGAAATAAAGATTGTTGATGTGCCCAGGAAAGGTTTCTGCTACAACCCTGTACACGGGCTGACCCGAGGCAGTTTTGTAGCGCTTCAGCCCTGCGATGCCGTAACGATCCACGTACGAGCTTAAACGCGCATCCGAAGACCTTGCGGCCTGTAGATCTTGAAGGCGTTCCTTAAAAGCCAATTGGCACTCCGGAGTGGCATCGATGCGGGCATGGACCCTTCCGATAAGGTCTTCGGGTTTTTCCGATGCGGCCTGCGCTGCAAACAGGGCCTCTTCGGCCTTCCAAAGCGTCTTGAGTATAGATACAATCCCTGACATGGCGACTCCTTCGAGGCGGATGGGTTGTTTCTTTAAGTATGAACGGCATCGAAACCCAAAGCAAAGGGCCTTGTGCTAGAATACCCAAAGGAAGCTCTGCCAAGTCTTAAGGAACAAACGGGTTGATACAGTGAAAAAGCCGATGGGAACGAAGACGTACGATTACATGATTGTTGTGGAATCCCCCACGAAGGTGCAAACGCTCAAGCGCTACTTGGGCCCGAGCGTTCCCGTCGAAGCTTCCAAGGGGCACGTTAAGGACCTCCCGAAGAGCCGGCTCGGGGTTGACCTTCAAAAGGATTTTGAGCCCGAGTACGTGACGATCGAAGGGAAGGTTCAAGTCCTTAAGCGTCTCGTAGATGCCGCCGCAAACGTGAAGACCGTTTACCTCGCTTCCGACCCTGACAGGGAGGGCGAGGCAATCGCCTTTCATGTTGCCGAAGAGCTTCAGAAAATCTTACCGCAAGATGCGCTCAAGCGGGTACTTTTCTACGAGCTTACCCAGAAAGGGGTCCAAGAAGGACTGAAACGGCCGGCGGCGCTGAACCTTAACCTATACAACGCGCACAAAGCCAGAAGGGTTCTCGATAGACTAGTAGGCTACAAGATCTCCCCGCTCCTTTGGAAGAAGGTAAGGTACGGGCTTAGCGCCGGCAGGGTTCAGAGCGTTGCCTTAAGGCTCGTTCTCGAGCGGGAGCGGGCCATTAGGGCGTTTGTTCCAAAAACATGGTTTACGCTGCTCGCCAAGCTCGCCCATCAAGGGGTACCCTTCGATGCCGAGCTGGCCGTTTATGCGGGCAAGAAGGCTCTCTTCGAGGACGAGCAAACGGCAAGGGGGGCGCTGAAGGCCCTTCAGGGCGTACCTTTGGTCGTCTCGGATGTCGCTAAGTCTGAACGCAAACGTGCCCCAAAGCCTCCGTTTAAGACGAGCACGCTCCAGCAAACGGCGGCATCGGTACTAGGGTTTAGTCCCAAAGAAACGATGCTATTGGCTCAAAGGCTTTATGAAGGCGTCGAGATCGCCGGGTTTGGCCACGCGGGCCTCATCACCTACATGCGAACGGACTCGCTTCGGCTCTCTCCCGACATGTGCCATAAGGCGAAAGAGTTCGTAAAGGACCGTTTTGGCGGGTCGTTTGCCTCCAAGACGTTGCGCCGGTACGAAAATAAGGCCCGCGCGCAAGACGCCCACGAAGCCATACGGCCGACAGACCTGGCCCTTACGCCCGAGGCACTAGAAGGCAAGCTCGATAGACGCTTGCATCGGCTTTATAGGCTGATTTTTTGGAGGTTTGTCGCCTCTCAGATGACCGACGCGCGTTTTGAAACCATAAGCGTTACGCTCAAGGCTTGGACGGCCGACGGGACCGAGGCGATCTTTCGGGCCAAGGGCGAAACGCTGCTCCATTCCGGGTTTCTTGCGGCGCTAGAGATGAGCGAACCAAAAGAGTCGCTCGAAGGAACGTTGCCGGAGCTCCAGAGCGATGCTTCCTTGAGCCCAGAAAACCTCGTGCTCAAAGAGCACACGACCAAGCCTCCTGCGCGGTTTACGGAAGCAACGCTCATCAAAGAGCTCGAAGACCTCGGGATCGGCAGGCCTTCTACGTACGCTACGATCGTCTCGACCGTTCAGGAGCGCCGTTACGTCCAAAAAGAGAACGGACAGCTTCTTCCTACTCCTCTCGGGATCACGGTCAGCGACCTTCTCGTGGCCCATTTTCCAGGCCTTCTCGATACAGGCTTCACGGCCAAGCTTGAGAACGACCTAGACGCGATCGAGGCCAACCAGATGAAATGGCAGGGCTTGATCGCGGACTTCTACTCGTCTTTTGCCAAGGAGCTCGAAAAGGCCAACGAAGACATGCCGAGCATTAAGGCCATGCGCCAAGAGACGGGCGTTTCCTGCCCGGAGTGCCAGGCGCTGACAGAGGTGCGCTTCGGAAAGCACGGCTATTTCCTCTCCTGCTCGCGTTACCCGGAGTGCACCTTTTCAAAGCCTTGCATCCTCGAGCCGGACGGGAGTATAACCATAGCTGAGAACGGAGAAGTACAAGAAACCGGCCGCTTTTGTCCCAAATGCAAGTCTCCCATGGTCATTAAAAAAGGCCGTTACGGTGCCTTTATGGCCTGTTCGAACTATCCTGCCTGCAAGGAAACAAGCCCTGTTACGCTTGGCATTCCTTGCCCAAAAGAAGGCTGCGACGGGGAGCTTGTCGAGCGCCGATCGAAGCGGGGCAGCACCTTTTACGGGTGTACCAACTACCCGAAATGCTCGCTGGTACTCTCAAAAGAGCCCGTACAGGCCTGTTGCACGGCATGCGGTTTTCAGGTGATGGTTCGCGTCAAGGATCGCAAAGGGGAGACCAAGTCTCTCCAGTGCCCCAACTGTAAAACGTTCGTGGAGCTTACAGCGGTATGAATCGAACCTGGACACTCATTTTGGCGAACGGTGCGCTCTTGGCGGCGGCGTTGTTCGGGTTTTTGGAGAAGGGGCGAATCTCCGGTTCGCCCGCGCTCGCTAAGGCTGGCCTTTTTGGGGTTACGGACAGCTTCGCCCAGCTTGGCCGGTACGGAAGGTGGATGACCGGCGGCAGGGAGATCCTGGAAATCGACCTCCCCCTTCGAATGGCCTACCAAAAGGACCCCTTGAGCCGCTTGATCGGAAAGCCGACCCGGACGTTTGATGAATATATGCGCCTGATCGAAGAGGCTTCAAGGGACAACGTCGTCTCCGGGATCCTGCTCGTGGTCTCCGAAACGGCGCTTGATTTTGCCGAGATTGAAGATTTGCGCTCGGCCCTCCTTAGGTTCAAGGCCCAGGGAAAGTCCGTATACGTCTACTTCGAGAACGGCGGAAACAAGGAATACCTCCTTTCTACGGCCTCCGACCACATTATGGGCGCGAAGACGGCAGGGCTTTTCTTGGTAGGACTGAAAACGAGAACGGTATACCTAAAAGACCTGTTGGACAAGCTGGGTATCCGGATGTGGGTTGTCAAGGAAGGCGCATACAAAACATTTGGCGACATGTTCACCCGTTCGAGTATGTCCGAATCGGACAAGGAGCAGCTCGGCGCGCTGATGGACGACCTGTACGAAAAACTCGTTGCAACGATCTCAAAAGAAAGACGCCTGGATCGTCAATCCCTCGAGCAGGCCATCCGAAGGGCCCCGTTAACCTCTTCGGAGGCCAAAGCCTTTGGACTGTTCGACTCGATCGGCTACAGGGATGACCTTAAGCGTATCGTGAAAGACGAGGAACCCCACAGGGTTCGTTTTGTGAACTTCAAGGATTACAGGGTGCGAAAGCTCTTTCCAGTCGGTAACCCCTTCAAGCGGCGTATCGCCCTTCTTCATTTGTCCGGGATGATTCTGCCGGGTGAAAGTCAGGACACGCCCATGTTGAGGACGAGGGCGATTCTCGAGCGGCCCACCCTCGAGCTGCTCGAGGAGATCGAAAAAGACCGTTCAATCGGGGCCCTTTTGGTTCGAATCGATTCTCCCGGAGGGCTGGAGTCGCCTACCGATCAAATCTGGCGAAAAATCCGCAAGCTCGGAGAGAAAAAGCCCGTTATCGTCCAAGCCGGCGGCGTTTGTGCCTCCGGAGGCTACTACATCGCCTCAGGGGGCAACAAGGTGATTGCCCATCCCTACTCGGTCGTGGGCTCGATCGGCGTGCTGGCCCTTAAGCCGGATGTCAGCGTGCTTGCCGACAGGCTCGGTCTCCGCTCCGAGACGATTCAGCGCGGAGACCACGCGGACGTATTCTCCCCGTGGAAGGGGTGGAGTCCGGAAGAGCTCGAGCGTCTCAAGGTAAACATCCGCCATGATTACGAAATGTTCCTCGAGGCCGTGGCTGTTTCCAGAGGAAGGTCAAAAGAGGAAATCGCCGAGCTTGCGCAAGGACGAATCTACTCCGGGGAGGCCGCGTTGAAGCTCGGGCTCATCGATCGTTTAGGGGGGTTCTTCGAAGCCTTGGACGAAGCAAAGAAGGCCATCGGGCTAAGGCCTCAAGATGCGGCAGAAATTGTCGTGTTTCCGAAAGAAAAGGGGCTTTTCGAAGCGTTGGCCCAAGGGCCGCTTGCCTACAAAGACCCATACCTTCGCTTGCTTGAGCCTGTCGGATGTGTAAGCGAGATGCTAGACGTGCTCGGAAAGCAGCACTCCGCCGTACTCTGGCCCGTGCTGTTCCAGATGGAGTAGGCGATCATGGAACGATGGATCGATTTGAGCGATATTCCAGAAAGGGCGCGACGGCTACCTGTAAAGGTGATCGGGGGCGGGCTGGCTGGGGTTGAGGCGGCCTACGCGCTCGCCAAAGAAGGGGTTCCCGTCGAGTTGATCGAGATGAAACCAAGGCGCTTCTCGCCCGCCCACCGCCTGGTCCACCTAGCCGAGCTCGTGTGCTCGAACTCTTTCAAGAGCATGGACCCCTTAAAGGCTTCTGGGCTCCTCAAGAAAGAGCTTGACCTTCTGGGCTCGGTCGTGCTGGAAGCCGCGAGGAAGACGCGTGTCCCGGCAGGGGAGGCCCTTGCCGTCGACAGGGATGCGTTCGCCGAGCGCGTTACACGCATCCTGTCTGCCCATCCGCTGATTAAGGTCGTCCGGAAAGAAGCCGTTGCCATCCCGCGCACGGGTATCGTGGTTGTCGCCGTAGGTCCCTTGCCATCGGGTCGGTTTGAGCGTGCAATCGAACACCTGCTCGGCGACAAAGGGCTGTACTTTTACGATGCTGTTTCCCCTGTCGTCGAGAGTGAAAGCATTGATTTTTCGAAGGTGTTTCGCGCCTCCCGCTACGAAGAGGGAGAAGGCGACTACATCAACTGTCCGATGAGCAGGGAGCAGTACCTGGCCTTCGTGCAAGCGCTCAAGGGAGCCCAGAAGGTTCCCTTGAAGCCGCTCGATGAACCCAGGTTTTTCCAGGGGTGTCAACCCGTAGACCTCATTGCAGAGCAGGGCGAGCATGCGCTGGCGTTCGCCCAGATGTCTCCCGTGGGGTTTCGGCAGTTCAGGGGCGCTTCGAACAGGCCGTTCGCCGTGATTCAGCTAAGACAGGACGACCTGGTAGGGTGTCACTACGCGATTGTCGGGTTTCAGAGTAGGCTCAAGATGCAAGAACAGGACAGGGTGTTCCGGATGATTCCTGGGCTCGAGAATGCCCGCTTTGTCCGGTACGGAACGTTCCACAGGAACACGTACATTAACAGCCCAAAGTATTTAACCCGTTTTTTGGGCTTAAAACACTGCCCGCGTATTTTTTTTGCTGGCCAGGTTTGCGGGGTCGAGGGTTACCTCGAGTCGGCCGCGATGGGCCTCGTGGCCGGCCTGTTTGCCGCGAGGATGTGGAAAACACAGCCAATCCGGGAGCTTCCGAAAGGAAGCATGATCGCAGGGCTTCTCGGGTACATCACCTTCGAAGGGCACAAAGAGTTCAAGCCTATGAATGCAAACTTTGGCCTGCTTGAAGCAGAGAACCCTCCCGGGCGCGACAGAAAGGCCAAACGGGCTTGGCTTATGGAGCGTTCAAGCTCAGGGCTGGATGCTTGGATGCGCGAAATGGGAATAGGGCTTCAGGAGGGGTTCTCATCTCTCAAATAGGCCAAGACAGCCCAACGCCGGGGGAGGTGCGGTCGCTTCTTGGGGCCTTCGAGCGCTTTCTCAGGGTTTCACGGGCGCTTTCTGGGGCCTCTGTAGCGGCCTACGTCCGGGATGTCCGTCTTTTCCTACTTAGGGAAGCTAAGGACGATGAGGCGAATTTTACGTTGCCACTTGCGGCTAAGGTGCTCGAAAGGTGGCTGTTCCGCTACTTAAGGCACCTCTCCTTTCGACTCAAGCGTACGAGCATCGAGCGCAAGAAGTGCTCCTTCAAGGCGTTCATCCGCTTCTTGGAGGGTTCTGGTAACCTCGATGGAGCGCTCAAGCCTGTGCTTGCCGGAGGAAAGGCCGAATCCAGGCTTCCTTCGTACATGAGCGCCAAGAGCGTGGAGGAGTTGCTGGAGCACCTCTGGAGGCGCTCGGACCCTAAAGACATCCGGGATGCCGCCTTTTTGGAAGTTCTCTACGGCCTTGGGCTTCGGATTTCGGAAGCGCTGAACCTTACGCTCCAGGACATCGACATGGACCGCAAACTGGTTCGTGTCACCGGCAAAGGGGGGAAAGTACGCTATACGCCCTGTACAGAGCGCACCCTTGAGGCTATAATTGCGTATTTACCGGTACGCGTGCGCTGGGCCAAGCCTTCGGAAAGGGCGTGGCTTTTTGTCGGGCCCGCGGGAAAGCGGCTTTCTGCCAGAAGCATGCAGGCTCGGGTCGCAAAGCTTGGGGTTGAAGCGCTCGGCAGGAACGACCTCCACCCCCACATGTTCCGGCATGCGTTGGCCACCCATTTGCTCGAGGGGGGAATGGATATCCGTCTCGTTAAGGAAATGTTAGGCCACGCGAGCCTTTCTACGACTCAGCGCTACACGAGGGTGACGCTCGAGCATTTGTTCGAGACGTACCAAAAGGCTCATCCAAGGGCAAAGAAGGGAAATGGCACATTTTGAAGGAACGACCATCCTTGTCGTAAGGCGAGAAAACGAGGTCGCCATGGCCGGAGATGGGCAGGTGAGCCTCTCTGGAACGATCGTCAAAGCTGGGGCCAAAAAAGTCAGGCGTCTCTACCAGGATAAAGTTCTTGCCGGGTTTGCCGGCTCGACGGCCGATGCGTTCACGCTCTTCGAGCGTTTTGAGGCCAAGCTCGAGGCGTACCGGGGCAACCTGATGCGCGCCTCCGTCGAGCTCGCCAAAGATTGGAGGACGGACCGCATCCTTAGGCGGCTTGAGGCCATGCTGCTCGTGGCCGACAGGGAGCACATCCTGCTGCTCACTGGAGGTGGCGACGTGCTCGAACCGGACGAGCCAGCGATGGCGATAGGCTCCGGGGGTGATTATGCCAGGGCTGCGGCGCTCGCGCTAAGCTTGCACACCGGCCTAAAGGCGGCCGAAATCGCGAGGGTTGCACTCGAGATCGCGGGGAAAATTTGCGTGTACACGAACGATACCTTAACCATAGAGGTGCTCGAAGGATGAATCAGCCGGACGAGACCCTCGCTAAGCACCCGACCCCGAGAGAGGTCGTGCGCATGCTCGATACCTACATAGTGGGCCAAGACAAGGCCAAACGGGCCGTAGCGATCGCCCTAAGGAACCGCTACCGGCGCATGTTCGTCGAGCCGGAGCTAAAAGACGAGATCGCCCCCAAGAATATCTTGATGATCGGGCCGACGGGAGTGGGGAAGACGGAAATTTCCAGGCGGCTTGCAAAGCTCATGAACGCCCCTTTCCTTAAGGTAGAGGCCTCCAAGTTCACAGAGGTCGGTTATGTCGGACGGGATGTAGACTCAATCATCCGAGATTTGGCCCGCGTTGCCGTGAACCAAAGAAGGGAAGAAGAGCGTCAAAAGGTCCTTGAGCGCGCAAGGCACCTGGCCGAGGAGCGCGTCCTTGATTTGCTTGTAGGCCCATTGCGGCCAGCCCAAAAGGCCGGCAGGGAGGAGACGGAAAGGTTTGCCACACCGGAAGAGCCCCAATCCTCTACCCGCGAGCGGTTTCGTAAGCTCTTGCACGAGGGTAAGCTATCCCAGCGTTTCGTCGAGATGGAGCTTAAGGAGGCCGCGGGGCCGATGGTCGAGATCTTTGCAGCCCAGGGGCTAGAAGAGCTCGACACCAATTTGAGGGACATGCT
Organism: Nitrospirae bacterium UBA2233; assembly: GCA_002347965.1. GTDB lineage: Bacteria > UBA2233 > UBA2233 > UBA2233 > UBA2233 > UBA2233. The sequence continues at coordinate 54,044 of DDYN01000032.1, forward strand.
CTCCCAGCTCATGCCCAAAAAGTCCAAGCGGAAGAAAGTCCTCGTTCCCGAAGCGCTGGAGATGCTGACCGAGGAGGAGGCCGAGCGGCTGATAGACATGCAGAAAGTCCAGAAAATTGCGATCGAGCTGATGGAGAATTCCGGTATCGTGTTTATCGACGAAATCGACAAGATCGCCGGCAGGGAAGGCTCTGGCGGGCCGGACGTATCGCGCGAAGGAGTCCAACGAGACCTCCTTCCGTTGGTCGAGGGGACGAGCGTTTCGACAAAATACGGAGTCGTTCGTACCGATCATATCCTCTTCATCGCGGCCGGAGCGTTCCATACCTCCAAGCCGTCCGATTTGATCCCAGAATTTCAGGGGCGTTTCCCCATCAGGGTCGAGCTCGAAGCGCTCACACAGGCGGATTTTGTCCGAATCCTGGGCGAAACCCGGAACGCCCTGATTCGGCAGTACCAAGCGCTCTTGGCGACGGAAGGGGTTACGCTGATCTTCGAGCCTTCCGCCATCGAGGAGATCGCCAAGATCGCCTCGGAGATAAACGAGAATACGGAAAACATCGGCGCAAGGCGCCTGCACACGGTCATGGAGAGGCTCCTTGAAGAAGTATCGTTCGTCGCGCCAGAAATGGCGGGTGTCGAAGTCAGGATCGACGATCAATATGTCATCTCCAAGCTGGCCGACATCGTCAAAGACAGGGATTTGACCCGGTACATCCTCTAAGCCGCGGGCACTGAAGGAGAGCGCATGGAAACCGAAGCGTCGAGCAAGGTTAAGGTCCTTTTGGAGGCGTTGCCCTACTTAAGGCAGTTCTACGGCAAAACGATCGTCGTGAAGATTGGGGGGACGGCATTTAAAGACCCGGAGCTGCTCAAGTCTATCGCGCTGGACATCGTCTTTGTCGAATTCTTGGGCATTCGGACCGTCATCGTCCACGGCGGCGGCCCCCAGATCGGCTCGTTGCTTCAAAGGCTTGGGCTCGAAAGCCGCTTTTTCCGCGGGCTTCGCATTACCGATGCCAGCGCGCTCGAGGTCGTCGAAATGGTGCTCCTTAAAACAGGCAAGGAGATAGTCACTCTGATCGAGCTTTTGGGCGGGAAGGCTATCGGGCTCTCCGGCAGGGATGCCGGGCTTTTTTTGGCGAAACAGATGGGTGCTGTCCAGACAAACGGGGAAGAGGTTGACCTTGGGTTCGTGGGCGAAATCGTCGTGACCAACCCTAGCGTTGTGAGCCTACTTTTAAAAGAACGGCTGATTCCCGTCGTCAGCCCTATCGGGGTAGACAACGAAGGAACGCCGCTAAACCTGAACGCGGATACCGTCGCCTCTAGGCTTGCAGGCAGTCTGCATGCGGAAAAGCTCATTCTTATGACGGACGTGGAAGGGCTGCTGGACGAAAACGGAAGGCTGATTCCTTCTCTCAAAAGCACCAGGGCCAAGGGTTTGATCGAATCGGGCACGGTCACGCAGGGGATGATCCCAAAACTAACATGCTGCATCGACGCGCTCGATCAGGGCGTACGCAAGACCCATATCATCAACGGGAAGATCAAGAATGCCCTTCTTTTGGAGCTGTTCACGGAGTCGGGCATCGGGACGGAGATTAAGTTTTGATGGAAAACCTTGACGGGCTGGAGTTGATCATACCCGTATACTCCAAAAGACCGCTCGTTGTCTCAAGGGCGAAGGGCTGCTGGGTGTACGACACGAATGGAAATGCATACCTTGACTTTGTCTCCGGGATAGGGGTCAACGCGCTAGGCCATACCCCGGAGTGCGTGCTAGAGGCGCTCGCAGACCAGATGCGTCGTTACCTGCACGTTTCCAACCTCTACATCGATCCTTTGCAAGCAGAGCTCGCCAAGCTACTCCAGGGTTTTGGGTTCTCCTCTCGGGTTTTCTTCGCAAACTCTGGCACAGAAGCGAACGAGGCGGCCATCAAGCTGGCCCGGGCCTACCGCAACGACACGAACAAGGGGGTTTGTATCGTTGCGATGGAAAAAGGGTTCCACGGAAGGACCTTGGGCGCACTCAGCGCAACGGGGCAGCCAAAGCTCAAAACGCCCTTCGAGCCGCTGCTCGAAGGGTTCGCCTTCGTCCCGTTCGGTGATTCCATGGCGCTCGAAGAAGCACTTGAGAAGCCTACGCTAGCCGTACTTCTCGAGGTGATCCAGGCCGAGGGAGGGGTAAACACGGCGAGCGACGGGTATTTCGCGGAAGTTTCCAGGCTTGCTGAGCGCTCGGGGGCGCTTCTTATCGTGGACGAAGTTCAAACGGGGCTCGGCAGGACGGGAAAGCCCTACGCTTTCCAGCATGTGGGGCTAAAACCCGACATCGTTACGCTAGGAAAGGCCCTTGGCGGTGGCCTTCCGCTTGCATGCATGCTGGCGAGGCCGGAAATTGCCGAAAGCTTCAAGCTCTCAAGCCATGGCTCGACGTTTGGCGGGAACCCTCTTGCCGTCCGGGCGGGTATCGAGGTGGTCAAGACCCTCCAATCTGACGGTTTCCTTGCAGAAGTAGAAAGCAAAGGGGCGCTGCTTTCCAAAGGCCTAAGGGCGTTACAGGGCGAGTTTCCCTCGATCCAGGACGTCCGAGGGAAGGGGCTTTTGTGGGGCGTAGAGCTCCAAGCCGGGGCAAAGTGCGTGCTTGATGCCGCATTCGACCTTGGCCTTCTTCTGCATTCGGCGGGCGAGTCGGTTGTCCGCTTCATTCCGCCGTTGAGTGTCAGCCGTCAAGAGATCGAGACGGCGCTCGCACGCTTCAAGGAGGCATTAAAACAATGCTGACACGAACCAAAAGGGATTATTTAACATTAAGGGGCCTATCGAGACAGGAGCTGGATATGCTCCTAGACAGAAGCCTGCGCTTTAAAGAATCGAGAAGGCGCGTGAGGCGAGACGACGTTCTTGCCGGAAAGGCCGTTGCGATGGTGTTCGAAAAGCCAAGCCTAAGGACTCGGGTGAGCTTCGAGGTCGCCGTTCAAGAGCTAGGCGGGATCGTGAGTTTTTTAGAAGAGGGGCAGGTCCAACCGGGCAAACGGGAAGCGTTCCTCGACATGGCCAGGACGCTCGAGCGCTACGCGGACGGGCTCGTTCTCAGGACGTTTTCGCACGCCATCCAAGAAAGGGTTGCCCAGGCTGTGCAAATTCCCGTAATCAACGCGCTTTCCGAGAGTTCGCACCCTTGCCAGGGGCTTGCAGACCTCTTGGCGATCAAAGAGGCCCTCGGAGGACTGGATGGCGTGAAGCTTGCCTTTCTGGGGGATGGCAATAATGTCGCCAAAACACTCATGGAGGCCTGCTGCAGGTACAAGATCGACTTTCGGCTCGCCTCGCCCAAGGCCTTTTTCCCGGACAGCGAATTTCTGGAGAGCTTAAAGCCTGAGATGGCCGGAACGATGGTTCTGACCGAATCTCTCGAGGAGGCGCTCGAAGGCGCAGACATTGTCTACACGGATGTTTGGGTAAGCATGGGTAAAGAGCCAGAAAAAGAGTTGAGGAGGCGAATCTTCTTAAAATACCAACTCAACCTTAAGACGCTTCGGCTGGCCAAGCCGAATGCGAAGGTGATGCACTGCTTGCCCGCCGTCAGGGGGGAGGAAATCACGTCAGAAGTCCTCGATTCCCCCTGCTCGATCGTGTTCGACCAAGCCGAGAACCGCCTGCATACGACGAAGGCGCTACTCGAATTTTTTCTCGCGAACCGACCCTAAAAGGAGGAACCATGGGAAGCGAACGCCAAAAAGTCGTGCTGGCCTACTCGGGTGGGCTGGATACTTCGGTCATCCTTAAATGGCTCATTGAAGAAAAAGGGCTTGAGGTAATCGCATTCGTGGCCGACGTCGGCCAAGAGGAAGACCTGGAGGCCATCCAAAAAAAGGCCTATGCCACCGGGGCTTCCAAGGTGTACGTTGCCGATGTAAAAGAAGAGTTTGCCCGGAGCTTTGCCTTCCCGATCCTTCGGGCCAACGCCGTGTACGAGGGGGGATATTTCCTCGGTACATCTATCGCCAGGCCGTTGATTGCCAAAGAACAGCTTGAGATTGCGCATAAGGAAGGGGCCGCGTACGTTTCCCATGGAGCGACGGGCAAGGGCAACGACCAAGTCCGTTTCGAGCTCACCTACTACGCGCTCGACCCTAAGATTAAGGTGATTGCGCCGTGGAGGGAGTGGGACCTGACCTCTCGTACGCGCTTGCTCGAGTACGCCAAGACCTACGACATCCCAATTTCGCTCACGGCTGGAAAGGCCTATTCGATCGATAAAAACCTCTTGCATGTCAGCTACGAGGCGGGCGAACTGGAGGACCCCTGGCAAGAGCCGAACGAGGCGATGTTCTCGCTTACCGTTTCTTTGGAGCAAGCGCCGGAACTGCCCGCAAGCGTGATCATTGCCTTCGAGGGGGGAAACCCCGTGGCCGTCGACGGCAAACGGCTTAGCCCTTACAACCTGATCCAGACGCTCAACAGGCTTGGCGGGTCGCACGGCGTGGGCCGTGCCGACATGGTCGAGAACCGTTTCATAGGCATGAAGAGCCGAGGGGTGTACGAATCCCCCGGGATGGCCCTCCTGCATGCGGCCAAAAGGGCGCTCGAAGGGCTGACGATGGACCGGGAAGTCATGCACCTAAGGGATGGCCTGATTCCCAAGTATGCCGAGCTCGTCTACAACGGGTTTTGGTTTGCCCCGGAGAGGGAGGCGTTGCAGGCGTTTTTTGACCATACACAAAAGGACGTGACCGGAGAGGTACGGCTTAAGCTTTTCAAAGGCGGGGTCCATGTCGTAGGCAGACGCTCCGAAAAGGCCCTTTACGACCCCAAAATCGCCACCTTCGAGGGCGTCGAGGGGTTTGAGCCAAAAGACTCCGAGGGGTTTATCCGCATCCATGCGCTTCGCTTGAAAATCCGCGCCCTTCGAATGGGGACACCCGGGGCATGAAGAAGCCCTGGGGTGCTCGGTTTACGGAGCCGCTCGATCAAGACGTGCTTGCGTTTACGAGCTCGATCCCGATCGACACGGCCTTGTACCGGCAGGACATCTTCGGGAGCATTGCACACGTTCGAATGCTTGCAAAAGTCGGGCTGATTACCCAACAGGAGCGTACCGAGCTTGTGCAAGCGCTGGAGGCCATCCTTAAAGACATCGATGTTGGTGTTTTTGGGTTCGGCCCCGAGCAAGAAGACGTTCACATGGCGATCGAAGAAGAGCTGACACGCCGGTTGGGAGAGCTCGCCCATAAGCTCCATACGGCCAGATCCAGGAATGACCAGGTTGCCCTGGATTTGGCGTTGTTCCTGAAAGAGGCAATCCAAAGGGTGCTCAGCGCGCTTAAAGGCTACCGCGTCCAACTCTTGACGCTTGCATCCTTGCACACCGAAACCCCGATACCCGCGTTTACGCACATGAGGCCGGCGCAGAACGTTTCGCTCGCACACTACCTGCTTGCGTTCTACGAGCTGGCTAAAAAAGACCAGGCGCGTTTCCAGCGGGCGAGCGAGGGGCTAGCGGTATGCCCGATAGGCTCTGGAGCGCTAGGCGGGTCGGACCTGCCCGTCGATAGATTTTACGAAGCGAACCTTCTTGGGTTTGACATGCCGACGCCAAACAGCCTCGAGAGCGTTTCGACCCGAGATGTGCTCTTGGATTTCTTGTACGCAGTGGCCACAGGATTCGTCAGCCTAAGCCGGATTGCGGAAGATTTTATTCTTTTTTCGTCCCCCGCATACGGCTTTTTTGCCTTCCCAGACCGCTATTGTACGGGCTCCTCGCTCATGCCCCATAAAAAGAACCCAGACGTGCTAGAACTCATCCGCGGGAGGGCCTCGCTTGCCATCTCGAGCCTTTCTGGCCTACTCACGCTTTTCAAGGGCCTGCCCATGGGCTACAACCGGGACATGCAAGAAGACAAAAGGCATCTTTTCGCCTCCTATCCGGTCTACGAAGAAAGCCTTCGTATGACAACCGCCCTAATCGGCGGGATGAAAGTCAACCTCGAGCGTTTGGAAGCCATGGCCTCCGACCCTTGCCTTGGATGTGTCGATTTGGTCGAATTCCTCGTGAAAAAGGGCGTGGCCTTCAGAAAGGCCTACGAGCTCGTGGGCGGGATCGTCAAAGCGTGCGAGGCCTCCGGCAAGAGCTTGGCAAACCTTACGCTGGACGAGCTTAGGCAATTTAGCGGGCTTTTTGACGAATCGGCGCTTACGCTCTTTTCTCCCATGGCCCAGCTACTGGCACGCCAAAGCTACGGCTCGCCATCTCCAAGGGCCGTCCGTCATCAAATTGAAACTGCGGCGTGCAATGAGGGCATCTGGCTCGCTTAGCGCCGGACTTGCCGTGCTCTGGCTTGTCCTGGCCGTTTTTCAAGGCTGTGGCAAAAAAGGTCCCGTTGTTGCTCCTCAAAAGGCGAAGGTTGTCCTGAAAGACGTCCGGCTTGAGGTTCGAGAGGCCAAGGCGCAGATAGTATTTCGCCCGCCTATGGGACTTACCTACCTCTCCAGCGGGGGGACGATCGTGGCTTACGAGCTCGTAAGACAGGAGGCGCAGGCCGAAGAGGCGCTCGCAAGCGCCAGATGGCAGCCCGTAGTACGACACGATGCCCTGGAAGGCACTGGAGTCTTGCCAGAGTACGCCTTCCTAGACGAAACACTCCGTCCTTTTTGGGTGTACCGCTACAAGGTCAGGGCTTACAATGAAGAGGGTTTCAGCGAGCTTGAAAGTCCAGCGCTGGAGCTAGCCTACCTGCCACCTCCGCCACCCCCAAAGATACAGCGCGTGGAAGCGGGCGATGGCCTGATCGAGGTGATGCTTTCTTATCCCGAGGGCGCGAGCGAACGCGCGCGCTACCACTTGTACCTCTTTGAGGCAGGCAAGCCCGCCCCAAAATCGCCCACCGCCATTCTTTCTAGGCCCGGCCTCTCCTACACGTTCAGTGGGCTCAAGAATAAAACCCTCTATACGCTGATCGTCCGGTCTGCGGTGCTGTCCGGAAGCGTCTGGATCGAAGGAAAGAGTTCGGAGGCCGCCCTGGCAACGCCCAAAGACGTCGTTCCTCCCTCTCCCCCCTCAAGCCTTCAGGCCGTTCTCACTCAAAACGGGGTTCAGCTCTTCTGGGACTCCTCAAAAGAACCGGAGGTTTCCGGGTATAGGGTATACCGAAGCGAAGGCAAGGGAGAATTCATACTTTTGAACGAAACGCCGCTTCCTGCGGTAAGCTACCTGGATACCGGCGTCGTTTTTGGATCAAGCTATCGCTACCGCATCGTGGCCCTGGACGAGGCGGGAAACGTCTCCGAGCCTAGCTGTACGGTCTCCGTCGTCTTTACAAAACACCCGAGGTAAGCCAATGAACTACTTTCGATACTCAGGCGACACGCTCGCTTGCGAGGACGTTGACATCGAACGTCTGGCGCAAAAGTACGGAACCCCCCTGTACGTCTATTCGTTGGGGACGATCAAAAGGCATTACCGCGTGTTTGACGGGGCATTCGAGGGCATAGACCACCTTGTATGCTACGCGATCAAGGCAAACCCTACGCTTGCCTTGATCTATCTTCTGGCCAAGATGGGTGCAGGCGCGGACATTGTCTCCAAAGGAGAGCTGCTTCTCGCCCTCAAGGCGGGAATTCCGGCCGACCGCATCGTGTTCTCGGGCGTCGGGAAAACGCCGGAGGAAATCAAGGCCGCACTCGAGGTCGGGATATTGATGTTCAACGTCGAGTCTCTATCGGAGCTCGAGGTGATCGCCGACGTTGCAGGACGCTCGGGGAAAAAGGCCCCCGTAAGCTTTCGCGTAAACCCGGACGTGGACCCAAAGACCCACCCTTACGTGGCCACGGGTCTTAAAACGAGCAAGTTCGGTATTCCGATGGGCTCAGCCCTCGAGGCCTACAAACGGGCGATGCAGCTGCCAAGCCTCGAAATCGTCGGGATCGATTGCCATATCGGTTCGCAGCTCATCAACCTGGGACCGATAAAGGAGGCGATGTTGCGCCTCAAGGCGCTCTTGAGCGAGCTCAAGGCGCTTGGCACGAAGCTGCGCTACCTGGATGTAGGCGGCGGGCTTGGGATCCGCTACGACCAAGAAGAACCCCCAGAGCCATCCACCTACGCGGAAACGATCCAGGCGGCGCTAAGAGGGATCGAGAGTAAGGAGTCGGCAAAGCAAACGCTCATTCTGGAGCCAGGCAGGGTCATCGTCGGGAACGCCGGGATTCTCGTTACCCGCGTGCTATACACAAAGTCGCAGGAAGGCAAGCGCTTCGTTGTCGTGGATGCTGGCATGAACGACCTGATCCGCCCGGCATTGTACGGCTCGTTCCAGCGTATAGAAAAAGTGAAAAAAACAGGCGCGCCCGTGCAAAAGGCCGACATCGTCGGGCCGGTGTGTGAGTCGGGTGATTTTTTTGCCAAGGACAGGGAAATCGAAGGCGTTCAAGAGGGCGATTTGCTCGCCATTTTTGGGGCCGGAGCCTATGGCGTCTCGATGGCTTCCAATTACAACATGAGGCCCAAACCTGCCCAGGTTGGGGTTCTTGGGAAGGGCGAGGCGCTTTTATCCAAAAGACAGACCTTCGAAGAGCTTATCCAAGACGAGGTTGTCCCGATGGCGCTGTTGGAAGAAAAGGAGGGCGTTCAGCCATGATCGTCCCGTTCGTCAAGATGCACGGTGCGGGGAATGACTTCGTCGTCATCGATGTGGTTCGCGACGAATCGTTCAGGGTGCTCGACTGGGGTCGGCTCTCCCGTACGCTGCTCGATCGACGATTCGGGATCGGAGGCGATCAGCTGCTTGTCCTCGAGCCGCCCGACCTCAAAGACGCAGCCGTAAAGATGCGGATCTTCAACCCGGACGGCTCAGAGGTAGAGATGTGCGGCAACGGCATCCGCTGTGCGGCGCTTTACTGTAAGCGGTTTCTCGGCGTTCAAGTAGAGCGGTTCGGCGTGGAGACGCTCTCTGGCGTCGTCGTTACCGGCATCGAAGGGGATGAGGTTGCTGTCGACATGGGGCTGCCAATCCTGGAGGCCGAGCGTGTCCCAACAACCGCAAAAGGGCGTGTGGCAGGGATGCCTCTAGAGGTCGCAGGTCGGCAGTTTCTCATCCATGCCGTTTCTATGGGGAATCCCCACTGCGTCGTCGAGGTTACGGACGATGAAGGGCTTATGATGGCAGAGACTTTTGGCCCGAAGATCGAAAGACACCCCTTTTTTCCGAATCGAACGAACGTGGAGTTCGTCCGGGTTTTACGCCCAGACCTGGCGAAAGTGCGCGTCTGGGAGCGTGGAGCCGGGCTTACGCTCGCGTGCGGGTCCGGTGCGTGTGCCGTGGCCGTCGCGCTTCGGCTTGCCGGAAGGCTCGCTCCAGAGGTGGCGCTCGAGCTGCCCGGCGGCACGCTGTTTGTCCGCTATCAAGGGCTTGGGGAGCACGTGTTCCTCAAGGGTCCGGCGGTGTTCGTGTTCGAGGGTAGGTACCCCTTAACCCTTAGCGCAGGAGAAGAGAGAGATGTTTGAAGGAACGATGGTGGCCCTCGTTACCCCCTTTCGCAACGGAAGCCTCGACATCGGGCGTTTGAGGGCCTTGACGGCCAAGATGGTCGATGCCGGAGTAGACACGATCGTCCCAACGGGAACGACTGGAGAGTCGGCCACGCTAAACCACGAAGAGCACTTAACGGTCATACGCCACGTAATCGAAGAAGCGAAAGGCAAGGCCAAGGTGCTCGCCGGCACGGGCTCTAATGCCACCCACGAGGCAATTGCGCTGACCCGCGCGGCCAAGGAGGCGGGCGCCGATGGGGCGCTTTTGATCTCGCCGTACTACAACAAGCCCACGCAAGAGGGCCTTTACCAGCACTTCGCCCTAGTGGCCAAAGAGGTGTCGCTCCCGATCGTGCTGTACAACATCCCGGGCAGGACGGCCGTCAAGATCGAAACGGAGACGCTTGCCAGGTTATCGAAAATCCCGAACATCGTGGGCGTGAAAGATTCTACGGGCAGCCTCGAGACCGTCATGGATTCCATAAACGCATGCAGGGCCGGTTTTGAGGTTTACTCCGGCGAGGATGGGCTTAACGTCCCCATCCTGGCCGTAGGCGGCCATGGGGTTGTCTCTGTTTTGGGCAACCTCATGCCCAAAGAATTGGTTCGCATGGTTCGCCTCGCGCTTTCGGGAAACATCGCCGAAGCGGCCGCCCTTCAAAGACGATACCTGCCGCTAATCCATGCCCTGTTCTTAGAGACGAACCCCATTCCCGTCAAGGCCGCACTCGCGCTTTTGGGTGAAATCGAAGAAGAGTACAGGCTTCCTTTAGTGCCGATGTCCGAACAAAATAAGCGTCGGCTGAAAGAAGAGATGGAGAGGGCGTGCCTCTTATGAGCGTACCGCTAAAGCTTACGCTGTTCGGGGCAAACGGCCGCATGGGCAAGGAGCTAAGGGCCCTTATTGAGGAAGACCGAAGGTTTGCGTACGCGTGCGGAATCGACAGGCAAGAGATAATCGAACAAGGCATGTCTCCTCGACAAGAAAGGGCCCTTTCTCTGTCTAAGGGCATTCTAGAACCTACCGATGTTGTGATCGATTTTAGCCAGCCCAGCGCCTTCATGGAGCTTTTGGGCGCTCTTAGGTCTCGGCCCCTACCGTTGGTTTCCGGGACGACGGGCCTTCTGGAGGGGCATCGCCAAGAGCTCCTTGAGCTTTCAAAGAGCGTTCCCGTAATTTGGGCATCCAACTTTTCGAAGCTTGGCAACCTCATGGTTTCTCTTGCCGGGGAAATAGCGAGGATCGCGGATACCGAAGACTTGGAAATCTTGGAGGCGCACCACAAACGGAAAAAAGACGCCCCCTCCGGTACCGCCCTGTCTTTGTTCGATGCGCTTAAGCAGGAAAACCAGAGCTTAAGGCCCGTGTTTTCCAGGCATGGCGATGGAATGAAAAGAGCCGAAGGGGATGTTGCTATCCTGGCGATTCGAGGCGGGGACGTCGTTGGAGACCATACCCTGTTTTGCTTAGGGGAGGGGGAACGCTTAGAACTGACCCATAGGGCGCAATCCAGGAGTGCGTTCGCAAAAGGCGCGCTCCTTGCTGCCCGTTGGATTCACGGCAAACCGCCTGGTATTTATACGATGGCCGATGTTTTAGGTATTCGAGCCTAGCCAATAAAGAGTTAGCAGAGGGAATACGATGGAAATACGCCTTTCCGAACGACTCAGAAAGCTCCCGCCGTACTTGTTCCGGGAGATCGACATGCTCAAACAAAAGGCCCGTCAGGAGGGAAAGAGCTTGATCGACCTGAGTATCGGCGACCCAGACATGCCAACCCCAGGGTTTATCGTGGAGGCCATGGCCGAGGCCATAAGGAATCCATCTACCCATCGCTACCCCTCTTATGACGGACTGATGGAGTTTCGCGAGGCTGTGGTCCAGTGGTACAACGAACGCTTCGGAGTGGATCTCGACCCAAAAAACGAAGTCGTCGCGCTGATAGGCTCCAAGGAGGGAATCGCCCACCTACCGTTTGCACTCCTGGACCCTGGCGATGAGGTGCTCGTCCCGGACCCAGGCTACCCCGTGTACACGCAAGCCTCAATCTTGGCGGATGCAACCCCTAAGCCCTTCCCGCTGACGTGGGAGTACGGGTTTTTGCCAAAAATGGAAGTACTCGAGGCTGCGGCAGGTCCTAAAACAAGGCTTATCTACCTGAGCTACCCGAACAACCCGACCGCGGCCAGGGCTCCCCTAGGGTTTTTCGAGGAGGTGGCGGCCTGGGCCAAGGTCAAAGGAATCGTTATCGCCCACGATGCCGCCTATAGCGAGGTTTTCCTGGATCCACCAACCCCTAGCTTTTTGCAGGCGTACGGCGCCAAAGAGGTAGGCGTAGAGTTCCATTCGCTCTCGAAGACGTTTAGCATGACAGGCTGGCGTGTTGGGTTTTGCGTAGGAAACGCTTCCGTGTTGAAGGCCCTTGTCCAGGTAAAAAGCAACATAGATTCGGGGGTGTTCGAGGCGATACAGAGGGCCGGGATCGTTGCCTTACGAAACGCAAAGCACGCCTCGCTCGCGATCGCTTCGGTGTACGCCCAAAGAAGGAAGCAAGCGGTAGGACGCCTGAAGTCCGCCGGTATAGAGGTCTTCCCGTCGGATGCCACGTTCTACCTCTGGTGTAGGCTCCCGAAGGGCTCCGATTCCCGCAGCTTTGCAAAGCGCCTGATCGAGGAGAATCAAGTCGTCGTTACTCCGGGCGTAGGGTTTGGCAGCATGGGGGAGGGTTTCTTCCGAATCAGCCTGACGGCCCCGGACGAAGCGATTTCGACAGGGATAGAGCGTATCGTACAAGCTTTTTGAGGCTGCCGGGTGGAGGAAGTTTACCTTGGTGTGGGCTCCAACATCCCGCCGCGGTTCCAGTGGGTCGGGGTTGGGCTTGACTGGCTCTTGAAGGAAGGGGCCATCCAGGGGCCGGTTTTTTCGCGCGCCTACATAAGCAGCCCCTGGGGAGATGGAAGCTTCGGCGAGGCGTACATAAACCTGGTGCTTCGAGCAACGACCCCGTTGACCCCGGAACCCTTGCTAGACGCGCTGAAACGTGCCGAGCGTATTGCCGGAAGAAAAGAAGCCTCAAGAAACGCCCCAAGAGAGCTCGATCTGGATGTCCTTTTGTACGGTGCACGGGTCATAAAGACCCCGAAGCTTGAGGTTCCACACCCAAAAATCCCCACGAGGCGCTTTGTCCTGGAGCCCATGCTAGATTTAAACCCTGGGCTTGTGCATCCAGGTCTCAACCGGCCTATTCGCTCGCTCCTTGCTTCATGCCCCGATTCGGGCTTGGTCCTTCCTTTGTTCTGTAAGCGATAGAGAGACTTGCCGTGTCCGAAGAAAAGCAAGAACCACAAAGAAGGCTCCCCGAATGGCTTCGGGTGCCTAGCCCCGTGGGGCCTGGGCCGGATGCTACACGAAGGGCGTTAAGCGGGTTAGGCCTCAACACCGTCTGCAATGAGGCGCGCTGTCCCAACCTAGGGGAGTGTTTTGCCAGTCAAACGGCAACATTCATGATTTTGGGGAAGGTTTGTACGAGACAATGCCGATTTTGCGGCGTTCCAAAGGGTGGACCTGATCTCTTGGATTTAAAAGAACCCGAGCGGGTCGCGAAGGCAGCGGAAGTGCTCGGAATGAAACATGTCGTGATCACCTCGGTTACGAGAGACGACCTGCCAGACCAGGGCGCCTTGCAGTTTCTGGCCACGATTCAAGCGGTTGCGAAAGCCCTTCCCAGGGCAGGGGTTGAAGTCCTTACCCCCGACTTTCAGGGCAATGTAAGCCTTGTCGAGCTTGTTTCAGCCGCTCCTGTCCGGGTCTTCGCCCATAACCTGGAGACGGTCCCGAGCCTTTACCCAAAAGTACGTCCGGGAGCGGAATTCGAAAGGTCCCTTGAGGTACTAAGGGCGGCCAAAAAGGTCAACCCCTCGGTCTTCACGAAGACGGGCTTCATGCTGGGGTTAGGGGAGACACTCCCGGAGCTCTTTTCGGCGCTTAAAGCCGCAAAGGATGCGAATGTCGACATGGTAACGCTCGGCCAGTACCTAAGGCCAAGCAAAAAACAGATCCCCGTAGAGCGGTTCTTTCCGCCCGAGGCGTTTCAAGAGATTGGCAAGAAGGTCAAAGCGCTAGGGTTTCGCTCTGTCATTGCCGGACCGCTCGTTCGGAGTTCCTACATGGCCAGGCAGGCGCTCGAGCAAGCGGGCGGGGCTTAAGAGGCCCCGCCCGCTTCGATTTTAGCCGATAAACGAGCCAAGTGCCTCGCAAGCCTTCTTACACCTGGCGAAGCGGGCGTTGATTGCATCCCAGTTGAGGTTGCCGAAGAAATTTTCGATGTAAGGCGGCCTTTTGGGCCCCTGGTCTACGTAATAGGCGTGCTCGTAGACATCCAGGACGATCAACGGCAGAGAGCCTACGTACCCGTAGAGGTTGTGGGCATCCAAGCCGTTGATGACAAGCTCTCCGCTGAAGAGGTCGCAAGAAAGCAGTGCCCAGCCTCTTAGCGCGATTCCTGAAGCCTTGAGTTCTTCCTGGCACTTTTCCATCGAGCCAAACGCCTTTTCGACCGCGGCCTTGAGGTCGGGCGATGGCGAGCCTTTGGCGCCGAGGTTCTCGAAGTACAGCTCATGAAGAACAACGCCCATGTAGTTGAAGCTTTCTTCGACCTTGAGCGCCCGGTACTCCGAGAAGTTTTGGTTTGCCTTGGAACGGTCGGCACTGGCCAGTTTTTCTTGAATTTCGTTGTACTTGGTCACGTATCCTTTGTAATGCGTGTCGAAGTGGAAGTCGATTTGCTTGTCGGAAATCCCGTTCAAATTCTTCGGCTTGAGGTTGTCCCTCGGGTTTAAGGACTTCGGCATTTGCGACCCTCCTGTTTTTGTTTTAAGCTTTTTTAGACAAGAAAAACCAGAAAGCCCAAGCATAATTATACTATCAGTATCGCCTTTGGGCTGTCAAACCCTTAGGGGTAGTCATGCAAGAAAAAGACAAAAAGAAGCCGCCAACCAAAGAAGCGTTCGTGGCCATGCTCGAGAAGATCGCTTTTTTCTTGGAGCTGGAGGGTGCCGACCCGTTTCGAGTACGCGCGTACAAAGAGGCGAAAGGGGCGCTTCAAGCCTCCGAGGCGGACATCGGCGACATCGCACAGAATAAGATCAAGGTTAAGGGCATTGGCAAGCATATTCAAGAGCTTATCCGAGAATACCTTGTTACAGGAAGCCTTGGTGTTTTGGAGCAGCTAACCAAAAAGTACCCCGTCTCGCTCCTCGAGCTTGGGAAGATTCCCGGGCTTGGGGTAAAAAAAATCAAGGCGCTATACGACGCGCTTAAGGTTTCAACTCCCGGGGAGCTTCGGTATGCAATAGAGGAAAACAGGCTGCTTGCCCTCGAAGGTTTTGGCGTAAAAACCCAGGAGGCCCTGCTTAAGCAGCTATCCCGTCACGAAGAGAGACTCGGAGTCGTCCTCTTGCCCGCAGGGGATGCGATTTGGGGGACGCTTCAAGATTGGCTCCAAGAAAGGCTCCCGGACGTTCGGCTGTTTCCGGCGGGCGAGCTAAGAAGGCGCTGTCCCGTCCTTGCAGGCATCGATTGCCTGGCTGTGGCGAGCGATCCGGGTTTGCTTTGGAAGACACTCGAGGAGCCTTCACCCATTTTGAGCGATGTCGTCGAGCAAGCCGACGAAACCATCGTCGGAAAATGGGAAGGCGGCGTTCGCGTGGCCTTGGCGTCCATCTCCGTGCGCTCGTTTCCCACAAAATACTTCTTTATGACAGGAAGCTCCTCGCACGTGGGTGAAATCACCCGCCGGCTTGAGGCGGGCGGGTACTCTATCACCCCAGAAGGCATCCGTAGGCACGACGAAAAAAGGCCTCTTGAGCTCCGATCGGAGGAAGAGATTTACGCCTTGGTTGGCCTGCCTTGGATCCCGCCGGAGCTTAGGGAAGGGCTCGTGGAGTTTGACCCTGCTGTCCTTAAGAACCTCCCAAGCCTAGTAAGCCAAAGCGATATCCAGGGGGCCCTTCACGTCCATACGCGGTTTAGCGACGGTATGGACGAACTCGAGGCTATGATTGCGCATGCAAAATCGCTCGGGCTTGCCTACATCGGCATTTCCGATCATTCCAAGTCTGCCTATTACGCGGGCGGGCTTACCCAAGAGAAGCTCTTCGAACAAAAAAAGCAAATCGAAGGACTAAGGGAGGATTTTCCGGAAATTCGAATTTTCCATGGTATCGAATCGGACATCCTGCCGGACGGCTCAATAGACTATGACGAGGATGTCTGGAGGCAGCTCGATTTCATCATAGCTTCCGTACACAGCCATTTTCAAATGGATAAGGCCGCAATGACCGAGCGGGTCCTTAAGGCCATAAAAAACCCTTACGTAACAATCCTTGGCCATCCTACTGGCAGGCTCTTGTTGGCCAGGGAGCCTTACGCAATCGATTTAGAGGCGGTCATCCAAGAGATTGCAAGGCTAGGGAAGGCGATAGAGCTGAACGCCCACCCTCAGAGACTCGACGTAGACTACCGCTGGGCCAAAACGCTCCTTGCCTCGGGCGTTTTCGTTTCCATCAACCCTGACGCCCATCAGCGCTCCGGGTTGAACGACATTCGATACGGCGTCGATATCGCAAGAAAGGCAGGGCTTCCCAAGGCGCATATCCTGAACGCCTTAACGGCCTGCGAGGTTGGAGAGTTTTTCATGCGGCAGGGCTAGCAAGCCTTGCCATTCGCTCGCGCGCTTGCACACTCTCCGGCGCGTCTGAATAATTCCGGATAAGCCTGTCAAGAACCTTCAGGGCATCCTCTTTTAAGTTTAAGCGCTCGTAACACTCGGCCTCTTTCAGGAGGGCTTCGGGAGCCTTGTTTCCCTTAGGATACCGGACGACGACCGTATCGTACTCGTAAATAGCGTTGGCAAAGAGCCCTTGGGAAAAATACGTGTCGCCCACGAGGAACTGGGCATCGTCTCCCACCTCGGCCTCGGGGTGGCGCAAAACCAAATCCTGGGCTACTGCCCGAGCCTTGGCATAGTCTTTTTGAAGAAGCGCTTTCTTTGCTTGAAGAAGAAGCCTTACGGCCGGGTCCTCGATGGACTCGAGCAGCTCGAACTCTTTTGTAACGGCATTTACGGCTTGGTTTGGGTCTTCTTTCGGCTCAAATTGGGGTTCGAGCCTTAAGGGCACCGGGGCTAAGCTTGGAGATTTTTGGGGTTTTTGGGGCGCCGGGAAAGAGACCTTCGGCGGCATGATGGGCGTAGGCTTAAGGCTAGGCTTGACGGAAGCCTCTTGGAAGCTTTTGGCCTCGAGCGATGTAAGCCGCTGTTCCTGGGCCAACTGCTTTTGACCGACCTCTCCGAGCGCAACCCGGATGCGGTCTAGCTCTGCATCTGTTTTCTTCTGGCCTTCGGCCATTCGCGCGTCCAGCGCATTGATCTGCGCGGCTACATCTTGAAGAATCTTGCGTTCGCCCGCCCGCCGGGAGCTTGTCGTGGCGCACCCGGCACCAAACGCTCCCACGCTAAAGGCGAGGGAAAAAGCAACCACGGAACTTTTGGCTTTCCCAGGGTGCACCACGGGCTGTCTCGTTTCTTTATTTAGGCCTTATGAAACTTAGAGGGGGACTCTGCTGTAATCTCCTTGTCGGGGTGGAGCTTTTTTGCCTTCTCGAGGAGCTGCGCTTCCGTCTCCGGATGGCTGGGGTCCGGGACGCAGCAGTCTACCGGACAGACGGCCTGACATTGCTCTTCTTCAAAAAACCCTGCACACTCCGTACACAGCTCCGGGTTGATCACGTAGATCCCGTCTCCTTCGGATATCGCTCCGTTGGGGCATTCAGGCTCGCATGCCCCACAGTTAATGCACTCATCGGTGATCATAAGCGACATTGCGACCCCTCCCTTAATGGATGAATGTTATAAGCAAAAAACGCCCGACGAATACCTTAAAACTAACTAATTCTAGCATAATACCATGCCCCTCGGAAAGGAAAAATATATATTCGCCTGTAGAGTCTGAAGTGTCCTTTAAGCAAGACCATTATAACGAAACGCAATAACGCAACAAGACGGAAAGCCGCTTGCCAGCACGTCATTTTTGATACGCCCATGTCATGTTAGGATGACTCGTGGGGCTTCAAGGAGGGCGGCCGGTGTTCGAGGCTGAATAGAGGCTGCAACCTGTCCAAATCGCGGCAGTTACAGGCTAGGGGCTTGATTTGAAATCCGTGGGGTGTAAGATAATTCTACACCTAGAGGGGATGCTTCTGGAGATTGTGGGGGGGGTTAGTACATACACGGCATGAAACATCCAGGGTTTGGCAGTTGTAGGCTTTGGCTGCTTTCTATGTTCATGGGCTTGAGCGTCGTATGCTTCTTTGCTCCAGGGTGTGCCTCCAGCAAGGATGCCTTCAAGGGAACGCCCGTGCCCGTCGTGACCCACGAGGGGATGAACGCGGCGGGAGCAAAAACTTTGCGGAGCCTTCGTAAAGACCCCTCCATCGAGGCGTTTGTTTCGCAGCACGGTATTCCAAATTATCTCATCAAAAAAGAAGACAGGCTTTTTTTGGTGTACACCCAAACCAACTTGGTGTACGCCTTCGAAAAAGGCTTACTGGAGAGAACTTACAAGCTTCTTTACGCCAAATCTATCCCCTCCGACATTCGCAACGCCCTCTCTTTCGAGGATCAAGCTGCTATCGAAAAGAACCTTCCTTTATACAGGGCTAGCCCTTAGCATGAATGGCGACTCTGTCTTGTCGAAAGGACATGCCCCCGATGCGAGCCTAAATAAGGTGTTCTTGGTGGGATTTGCCGAAAAAGAACGCAGGACACTCGAGGTGCTCCTTGGTTCGCTTCCCAAGCCGCCAGCAGTAGAGGTTGTAAACCACGACCTTCCTACTTGGCTAGACGACAAAGCCCTTCAGCAAGAGTTAACAGGGGGATTGCCGATCGTCCCTTCGATCGTGGTGCGACGCTCTCCAGAAATGTTCGAACGCTTGCTGGCCCTGCAGCCGGATACCTGCGTCCTGGTTGGCGAAGACCCCTTAAATCTCGAGCTTGGACCCTTGAAGAACAAGCCACGCCGTATTCTAAAAAGGCCCGTTACAGCCGAGAATCTACTTTCGCTTCTTCTGGAAGCTCGAGGGCATTCCGCTGAGTCTTCGCAAGCTCCGGTCGTTGGAGATAGTCAATTTCCCGAGGTTCATGCCCCTCAAGAGGCTACCCCAGAATCTATAGACCTCTTAAGGAAAGTCTACCAACCGCTGGACCTAAAAAAAGCGTACGCTAGCGCGCTTTTGGCCCTAAGTACGTCGGCAAAGGCGGGCGGAGGGGCGGTGTTCGAACAGGTACGTGGGGAGCAAGGCTGGCGTATGCAGTGCCATGACGGCATGGAACCCGAAGGAATTCATGCGCTCCAGGCCGTGATACGCCAAATAGAAGAATCCGGCCGCATTCAAAAGCCCGTTCTTGACCAAAGACAGCCTGTAGGCAAGTTCTCGCACCTTTCTCTGTATCCGATCCCCCTGATGGACGAGGGGTCGGCGCTAATCGCCTTGCTTTTCGAAGGACCTTCGGGAGGCTCTTTGCCCTGGATATACGCAGATGTAATCTCTGCACTGCAAAATGTCTGGATTTTTACCTCGATCCAGGACAAGAGCTTTGCAGACCCCGTTACGGGCGTGTTCAACAAGCGCTTCCTGGAAATCGAGCTTCCGAGGGAACTTTACAGGGCAAAGCGCCATCAAAGAAGGGTGAGCATCCTCTTTGTCGAAGCTGACGGCATGGCTGACCTTGCGAGGAATCGTGCAGAAGACGTTGTCTACCGGGTATTAAAAGAGACGGCCCGTCGGCTCTCTCCTGAGGATGGATGCATCCGGAACGTCGACATACTCGTAAAATACGGAACTTACAGCTTTGTCATCGTTTTGATCGAGTCTGACTATCAAAGCACGCTTAAGGTCGTTGCCCCTCGCGTGTTGAGGGTGATTAGGGAGAAGCCCTTTCTTGAAGGGGAAGGAATGAGTCTTTCTTTGACTGCAAGCGTTGGGTTAGCGAATTTCCCGATCACGAGCTGGGATTGGAAGCTGCTGTTGGCCGCGGGAGAAAAGGCGCTAAAGGAAGCCCAAGGAGCTGGCGGAAACATGGTTGTTATGGCCAAAGAGAGCAGCGCATAGGGGGAAAATAATGGCGACAAGGGTGCCCGTTGCGGTAGCGCTTCGCTACGACCCTAAGACAGATACAGCGCCTAGGGTTGTAGCCAAGGGGAAGGGCGCCGTGGCCGAGCGTATCAAGCAAGAGGCCATGGGGCACGACATAAAGATTGTCGCGCAGCCCTCTGTTGTTCAGGCGCTTTTTAGGCTCATGCTGAATGAAGAGATTCCCAAGGAACTCTACCTTGCCGTAGCGCGCGTGCTTGCCTACATCTACGAACAACGCGGGCTTTTGGGCGATCGTGGTGAATAAGTCAATTTTTGCCGCATTCGTCGTGCTGACCTTCTGGCTAGGGGCCGTAAGCGCGCAAGAGGCCCAGGGGGAGGAAGGTCGGCTCTTGAAGGCCCTTGAGTACGCGGGCAAAGACCCGCGGGAGGCATTTCTGGAGCTCGAACGCTTAAAGGGCACGCTCGATGTTTCTAACTCTCCACTCCTAAGACAGACATTGCTTGCGCTCGCAAAATCCTATCCCCTTGAGGCTATGGATTTATTCATAAAATTTGAGCCGGCTTTAGCCTTGGAGGACGATGCGGCGTTTACGGGAAAAATGGCGGAACTTTTCGAAGCAAACGGGCTTGAACTCAAGGCCATGGAGCTGTACGAGAGGGGGTATCGTGCCGGGGTCAACGATGCTCTTGTGCCGCTCGTCAGGCTTCTTGAGGCGAGCGGCAAATGGGATCGAATCATCTCGCTCAAGCAAGAAATTCAGGCCTACGATAAAGAAGAAGGCCAAAGGGAGCTTTTTGGAGCCCTTGGAAGGGCATATTTGGAGCGAGGAGACCCAAGAGGGGCATTCCCGGAACTTCTAAAGGCCAGCCCAGCGTTGGATAGCTACTTGAACAGGGGGATAGCCCTTATGGAGTTAGGCCATCCGGATGCCGCGGACGATTCGTTTTCGCTTGCCCTGGATATGGCCGTTCGAGGGAACAACACAGAAGGCATCCGTCGCGCAATTTTACTGAAAGCGCAAAACCTCGAGCGAGCCGGACGCTACAAGCAGGCCGCGAGTCATTACGGTCTGTTTGTAGAAAAATTTCCAAAAGATCCGTTGTCCGAACGGGTAAGAGTGCGCAGGGGCATTGTCTTGCTTGAAACAGGCCAGGTAGAGCAAGCCAGCCCTTTATTCTCGGCTCTAGCCAAGAGCAAAGACAAGCAGATTGCCGTAGTCGCGCGGGCATTGCTCGGGTTTGCGGACATTGCACTGAAGAATCTTCAAGAAGTATATTAGGGGCACAGGAGGGCCTATGCCAGCTCGAGGTTTGTTCGACATCCGGTTTACGCTGCTAGAGAAGGTCATGGATTTGAGCTCTTTTCGCCACGATGCGATCGCTTCCAACTTGTCGAACGCGAACACGCCTGGATACATCGCAAAAGACGTGGCCTTCGAACAAAAGCTTCGGGCGATCTTGGACGAGCGCGACTCACCTCCGCTGGCGCTGACCGATCCAAGCCATCTTCCCGTACCCTTTGCCCCTGCCACGTTGGAGCATGCGGATGGAGATACCAGGCCCATACTTGACTTGGCGGCAGGAAATGATCTAAACACTGTAGATATCGACCGAGAAACCTCGGAGCTTGCAAAAAACCAGGTTCTCTACCTTGCAAACGGCGATATGCTGCGCAGAAAGTTCGCTTACCTCCGTTATAGCATCCAAGAAGGCAGGTAGCCCAAAAATGAACGATTGCGCCGCCTTTCTTGTGCAACACGAGGCGGATCACTCGAAAAGGAGGACCTATGTCGGTATTTGACGCGTTCAACATCGGGGCTTCAGGCCTTTCGGCCGAGAGGTTCCGGATGAACCTGGTCGCTTCGAACCTTGCCAACGCGAACGCGACCCGCTCGGAAGAGGGCGGGGCCTACCGAAGAAGGGATGCCGTGTTTTCGGCCCTTCCTTACGGCGAACCGGAAGAAGGCGCTATTCCTGGAGAACTAGCGAGCCCGTTGGCCAAGGTTGGCGTGGTCGGTGTGGACGTTGACCAAAGAGACCCGAGGCGAATGTACGACCCTGGCCATCCAGACGCCGATGCCGCTGGGTATGTCTCCTACCCAAACATCAACGTGATTGATGAAATGGTCAACCTCATAAATGCACAGCGCTCTTACGAAGCGAACGCCGCGGGGATCGATGCGGCCAAACAGATGGCCTTAAGGGCGCTTGAAATCGGGAGAGGATAAGAAATGGAACCCGCAATCACCCCGCTGGCGGCATACTATGCCGAGAAGGTGGCCGGCATCGTCGCCGGGCCGTCGGCTCAGCCGGGGCAAAAAGCAGACCCGGCCGAATCGTTTTTCTCGATGCTCAACAAGGCGATGAACCAAGTCAATAACGACAAGCTCCAAGCCGAGAAGAGCGCCGAAGAGCTCTCTTTGGGTAGGAGCCGGGACGTCCATTCTACAATCATCGCGATGGAAAGGGCCGATACGGAGTTTAGACTGCTTCAGCAGGTGCGCAACAAGCTCCTGGATGGTTACAACGAGCTCTTTAGGATGTCCGTCTAAGCATGAATGCATGGCTCAAGCGCGTCCTTGAGGGCGCAAGGGAGCTTTTTGGACGCTTGAGCCCCCTGCAAAAGGGCTTGAGTCTTGCAGGTTTAGGCCTTTTGCTTGCGCTGGCGCTGTTTTTCGCGTTTCGAGGGACCGAGCCGATGTATGCCCCTTTGTACAAAGGGCTTGCATCCTCCGATAGGGAAGCCGTTCTGGTTCAACTCGAAGAAAAAAAGGTTCCCTACAGGGTCCAGGGCGAAACCAAAGAGATTTGGGTTCCAGCGGAGCAGGTGCGTGCCCTGAGGGCCGATTTGGCCAGCAAGGGCTTGCCGAAGGCGCTCCCTGTCGGGTTTGAGCTGTTCGATCAAACCCGGGTGGGGATTACAGAGTTTACCCAGAGGGTAAACCTCTTAAGGGCCCTTCAAGGGGAGCTGGAGCGCACCATCGAGACGATTGATGGCGTGGAACAGGCGAGGGTGCATCTCGTCCTCCCTGACGAGACGCTTTTTGTGGAAGACGAAAAGCCTGCAAGCGCCTCTGTGGTCCTTAAGCTCAAAAGGGGGATAGATCTGGCCCCGGAGCAGGTCAAAGGGGTTTCTTTCCTCATGTCTCGTGCGGTCAAGGGGCTGGACCCAAAGAGTGTTACGATCGTGGACGAACGGGGCAAAGTTCTAACCTTCGAAGAGGACGAAAGCGCTGGGATAGCAAAGCTTACGAACACCCAGTTTCAGATTAAGCGGGCCTTTGAAGGGGAACTCGAGCGCAAGCTTCTTCAGATGCTCACTCCGGTTGTCGGAAGACGCAAGGTGCTCGTTTCTGCATCCGCCATGCTCGATTTCTCGAAGGCGGAGCATACTCAGGAAACGTACGACCCGGACGCAACGGCGGTCCGCTCCGAAGAGCGCGAAAGAGAGTCGGAGGTGGGGCTGGGGCCTACACCCCCTATCGGTGTGCCCGGCGTCATGACGAACGTCCCCGCTGCCGGGGGCCAGCAGCCTGCCCAACAGCAGGCGACGAATCAGCGCTCGAAATCGCACGACATCACAAACTACGAAGTGAGCAAACTGATTCGGCATGTCGTGGAACCCTACGGGGTCATCCGAAGGCTTACCGTTGGTGTGCTTTTGGACGGGAAGCGTCAAAACGGTCGCTATATCCCCCTGAACACTCAAGATCTGGCCAAGATTGACAGCTTGGTACGGGGGGCCATAGGTTACGATGAAAACCGAGGCGATCAAATCCGTGTGGTCAACATTCCGTTTGCCGAGGAAGGGGTTATGAACGAAAGGGAGCTTGCCCTCGAGATGGCCCGTCATGAGTTTTGGGTCAGCATGTTTAAACTAGGGATCGTCGCGCTTGGGCTGGTCCTGCTCGTATTTTTTGTGGTGCGTCCGGTACTGAGCTTTTTCTTCCCTCGAAGGCCAGCTGAAGCAAAAGAGGGTGCAGCTTCGGAAGCAGGAGCGCTCCCCGAAGAAGGGCTGAACGCCGAAATGCGTGGGCCCATCTTTCCCGAAGAAGGGGAGGGAATGCTTTTACAGGCGAAACCTCCGTCAGAGAAGAATAAAGCGAAGTATTTCGACAGAATCCTGAGAGCCAGCGGAGAGAACCCGAAAGTTCTCTCAAAGGCCCTAGAGATGCTTATTAAGGAGCAAGAGGCCAAAAGGTCCCCCTCATCACCAGCCGAGGTTGAGGCCGGGCAAGGTTAAGGCCAAAACAAGGAACAGGTGTAACGATGGCAGAACCGGCGCAGGAAGATTGGCTAGGGGCACGGCCAGAAGACGAGGCCATGCGTGTGGACGATGTCGTCCGGTTTGGCGAACCTACGGACAAAAGCCCGGGCAGGGACGAGAGCACGCACCAGATGCCGCTCGATTCGCTCACAAAGGCGCTAGTGATTTATTCTATCATGCCAAAGGACGTGGTTGCGGCCGTCTCTCAAAGCCTAAGCCCGGAAACGCTCGAAACCTTGCTTAAGGCGAAGTCGGAAAGACGAATCGAAGGCTTCAGCGAGGATACGGTCACGATCGTCGTGGACGAGTTTATTCTCTTAATAGGCCATGTCTTGGGCGTCCTTCAAGAAAAAGAAGAAAGGGCTCCCCAAGAAGGCCAAAAACAAGAGGAAGTGCCTCCTGCCCCCGAAGCCGAAGAACCAGCTCCAACATCTAAAGACTGGTTCTCCTTCCTAGAGCATCTCGACAGAGAATGGCTCTTGGAGCTGCTTATTGGAGAGAACCCGCAGGTAATCGCCGTCGTTTTGTCCTACGTCAACCGAGAGCATGCCGCCTACGTGTTGTCTCGCTTGGCAGTCGACAAAAGGGCGGAGGTCGTCGAGAGAATGGTGAGGTTGGGGAATGTCGTTCCGACTGTCCTTGACAGTCTTGAAGGAATCATAAGGGAGCGGCTGAAAGAATTCGTGTACGGTGTTGTGATAGGCGAAAGGTCGGGCTCCTTAGACCAGGTTGCTCAAATTTTGAACCGGCTCGATGAGCCAGATGTCCGAACGATCCTTCAGAAGATCGGTACGAAGGACCCAGAGTTGGCCAAACGCCTAGAGGGAAAGCTGCTCACGTTTGAAGATTTAAACCTACTAGACAGCAGGGATATGCAAAGGCTTTTAAGGGGGGTGGATATCAATCAGCTTGCACTCGCCTTAAAGGGTTCATCAGAGCAGATGCGACAAAAGGTGCTTTCGAACCTGAGCACAAGGGCGAGAGAGGTTCTGCTAGATGAGCTCGAAGCCCTGGGGCCAAAGCGCCTCTCCCAGATCGAAAAGGCGCAAAAAAGTATCGTGGAGATCGCAAGGGAGCTTGCCTCTCGCCTTGAGAACCCTATTGCGCTCCCGACCGTCGGAGGAGGCGACCTTGTTGTCCAGTAGCGCCCTGAGGCCCATAAGCCTTCCCTCGTTTGATGCCGACACGGAGCCAGGGCTTGCTGTTTTTACCGAGGAAAAACCTACTCCCATAGCCACCAAAGAGGGGGTAAACAAAGAAGAGCCGTTGGATCAAGAGGAACAAAAAAGCCAGCCTCCTGAAATGGAAAAGCGCGCAACTGAGCCTCCTTCTGAACCTGTCAAGCAGGGATCCGTGGATGAAGAGGGCAAGACCGTCCTTCGTCCGGCCGGGGTTGAGGCGTACGAGGCCGTGAGGAATCAGCTCTACGAAGACGTTCAGCCCTTAAAAGAAGAGATCCTAAAAGAGGCGAGAAAGGCGAAAGAGGCGCTTGTCGAAGAAGGGCGCAGTGAGAAAGAACGCTTAATTCAAGAAGCCCGTCAAGAAGCTCAAAAAACGAAAGAGCGCGTTCTTTCCGACGCCTCGGCCGAGGCGGAAGAGTTGAAACGGAGTGCCTTCGAACATGGTAGAAAAGAAGGTGTCCTTCAAGGTCAAAAGAGTATCGAGGCGGAAGCAAAAACGCACCTCGAAGCCTTGAAAGGCTTACTGAACGAGATGGGCCGTCTCAAGCCAAGGGTAATTTCAGAGTGCGAGAGGGATATTGTCGGGCTTTCCGTCCAAGTTGCCGAGAAAATCCTCCAGCGAGAAGTGCAGATTGATCCCGGTGTCGTCCTCGAGATGGCCTCAAGGGTGATAAAGGAGTTTGAAGGCCGTTCCGGAGGGGTTAGGGTTAAGCTTAACCCGGCAGACTATGCCTACATTCTCCAGCTTGACCCAAAAATTCTCGAGGACAAGGGGCTGAGCGAAGTGGTTTTTGAAAAAGACCCCTCTTTGCAAAGGGGAGGCTGTACCCTTGAAACCTACCAAGGGAGGGTCGATGCGAGAATTGAAAAGCAGCTAGAAGTGATTCGGCAGAAGCTCCTTGAAAGGGCAGGCCATGCATAATTGGGGGGGCGCCCTCAAGGATATTGAAACCATCGAAAGGTTCGGCAAGGTTCTTCAAGTTGTCGGCCCGCTAGTGGAAGGGTATTTGCCCGGGGCTGTCGTGGGGGATCGTTGCGAAATTCTGCCAGAAAACGGCAGGCCGTCGGTTCAAGCGGACGTGGTAGGGTTTAGAGAGAGCAGGGCGCTGATGATGCCCTTTCAAGACGTTCGGGGCGTGGGAGTAGGCTCGGAAATTCGGCTTACCAGGGATGAAGCGAGCGTTCCCGCGGGCGAAGAGCTGCTTGGACGCGTCATCGATGCGCTTGGCAACCCGATCGATGAGCAAGGGGCGTTGAACCCTTTAAAGCGCATTCCACTGGAAAAGGGTCCCATTAACCCCCTAAAGAGAGAGCCGATCTCCGAGCCGTTGGATGTCGGGATTAGGGTGGTGAACGCGCTGATGACGATCGGAAAAGGCATGCGTATGGCCATATTCTCCGGTTCTGGCGTGGGCAAAAGCATTATGCTCGGGATGATGGCCAAATTTACGAAGGCCGACGTGGTCGTGATCGCGCTGGTTGGCGAACGTGGCCGTGAGGTGGCAGAGTTCCTCGAAATGAGCCTAGGACAAGAAGGCATCTCCAAGTCCGTGCTCGTCGTGGCTACTGCCGATGAGACCCCCATCCTTAGGGTTCGGGCCGGGTTTCTCGCGACGTCGATTGCTGAATATTTTTGCAGTCAAGGCAAGGATGTGCTCTTGCTTATGGACTCGCTCACGAGGCTTGCCATGGCCCAAAGGGAGATAGGGCTTTCCGTGGGAGAGCCTCCGACGACCAAGGGATACACCCCTTCCGTGTTTTCGCTCCTTCCTCGGGTGATGGAGCGGGCGGGAAACTTCAAAGGGGAGGGCTCGATTACCGGGCTTTATACGGTCCTCGTAGAGGGGGATGACATCGCTTTCGACGGCATCTCCGATGCGATCCGGGCGGTCAGCGACGGCCATATCCTCCTCTCAAGAGAACTTGCCTTCCAAAACATCTATCCCGCCGTGGACGTCCTTCGTTCGGTCAGCAGGGTAATGTCGCGCGTAAGCTCAAAAGAGCACCTCGAGTTGGCCAACAATTTCCGCGATATGCTGGCCAACTACCAAAAGGCCGAGGATTTGATTAATATCGGCGCCTACGCAAGAGGGTCTAACCCCAAGATCGACGCGGCGATCGCGAAGCATGATAAGATGCTCGCGTTGGTCAGGCAAGGCGAGAACGAGAGGGTCGAGATGGCGAAGAGCCTGGTCCAGTTAAAAGACCTGTTCCGCTGATGGACCAAAAAAAAATCCGAGTGCTCTTAAATTACAAAAAGCTCCTTGAGGAGCGAGCAAGGGCCGAAATGCTCAAGGTTCTCGCTGTATACAACAACGAGAACGATACCCTCAAAGACCAGCGAGGGCTCAAAAAAAAGGCCTACGACGCGCTTATGGAAGAAACCAAGCATGGGGTGCTGGCCAAAGAGGGGTTGCTGTTCGTAGACTACTTAAAGTGGCTAGATTCGCTAATCGAGTCCCAAAGGGGCCTTCTGGAGCACATTCACGATGCGCTCAGCATGAAGCGTGCAGAGCTTCGCTACCATGCCAAGGAAACAAAAAAGGTCGCCAGCGTTGACGAAAAAATTCAAGAGCGCCAACGAGACCTTGAAGAAAAAAGGCAGGCTAGCTTTCAGGATGCCTTCGGGCTCATGATGAAGGCAAGACGTCAAAACTTGCAAACGGGGCTACGGTGAAGGTCGGCCAAAGCAAAAACCCCTCGACAGCAGCGGGAAAGACTAAAAGAAAGGCCCTAGTAGGGTTCCTTTTGGGCGCGGTAGTTGTATTGACCCTCCTTAAGGTAGGGTTCGACCTCTATAACGCCTCCCAAAAGAGGGCCCTTGAAGATCGAGCAAGGAGGACTGTAAGCCTTCAAGCCCAAAAAAAGCAGCAAGGTGCCGTTGCCACGCCGGAGCATTTTCAGGATCTGCTCAAAGAGCTCCAGCGCGAAAAGCAAAGAATCAGCGCAAAAGAGGTGGAGCTTGCCAAGAAGGAAGCGTTTGTGAAAAGCTTGGATGCAACGCTCCAAGCGCGCGCTAACGAGTTGATCGCTCTCGAGCAGCGTTTAGTTGCGCTTTCGCTAGAGGCCCAGCGCACAAAAGACGAACGAATCGAGAAGTTGTCCGGTGTTTACGAAAACATGGATCCTGAGCAGGCTGCCAGGGCAATCGAGGAAATGGACCCCAACCTTGCGGTAGCGATTTTGTTGCGAGTAAGAAAGAGGGAGGCGGGAAGAATCCTGGGTGCCATGGACCCGCAAAAGGCCTCTAAGATTTCTCAAGACCTTATAAGGCTCGAAGGGGATTCTGCAAGCTCAAACCAAGCGCCTTGAGAGGATAAAATGCCTAATGCCGCTTCGTTAAACCCGATTCTAACGATTTTGGCCGCTCCTTCTGGGGCCTCAAAGAGTTCCAAACTAGAGGCTTTTCAAGGCTATCGCCCAGGCCTTTTTCAAGAGGGCGAGTTCGCAGGACTGCTCGGGCTGCTGGATGAATCCGGCGGAGTGGGTCGCGAGCGCAAGGGCCAACCGAGCCTGCCCAACCAAAAAAACCCCGACATATCCGGTGAGGCCCTCCTTGTGGGCTTGATCGGCCAACTTCTTCTTCAAAAAAAAGATTCTTTCCTAAACGGCCAACTAGGACCGCAGGCCAACCATGCCTACAGGGTCCTACTCGAGGCCTACATAGGCATGGTTTCTAGCTCCAAGGGGGAAGAGAGTAAGGGCCTTGAGCATTCCGACGGGGGCAAGGCCGCAGGTAAAATGCCGAGCCTTAATCGCACGCTTCCCGCCACAGGCATGCCAGGGGTAGCTCCAGAAAGTGACGGGGGTGTTTTATCCGACGTGAAGGATTTTCGACAGCCTACCCCTATGGGAACCCAAAAGGCAAAATCGTCCGCGTCTTTACAAGAAAAAACCTTGGCCGCCCCGATCCTGTCAAAAACCCCGCTCGATCCGTCGCGTATGGGTAGGTTATCCCCGGCGAACGCCGAAACGGACAGGCTCCTGGAGCTCTTGAGCGCGCTTGTCCATCCGCAGGCCCAGGCCGAACAAGGGCAAACCTCGAGCTTTACGCCGCCCTTGCTTCAGACCTCGGCCCAGGCCTCCAAGCCTAACCCCTCNNCCCCAGGCTTCAGGCCAGGCGAACCCAATGGACGGAAAGGACCGGGTAAAAATGTTTGCCGGCCTATTGGACGAGCTTTATGGCTCCAAGAGTTCTGCCGAGAAGTTCCAGGCCGTCCTAGAGAGTCGATTTTCCGACCGCCACGCTTGGCTAAATCTTAAGGAGACGCCTGAGTTTGCCTTTAAAATCCAAGCAGAAAACGCCTTAGAGGGCCGCCAAAAAGCGATGCCGTTACTGCAGTCCAAGGACAAGCAAGACGCCAACATCTCCTTTCAAGAAGCCATGGCTTTGAGCCGCTCTTTCAGACCGAACAATGCCGATGCTCAAGAAGTTACGAGGCAACTTCAGGAAGCTATCCTTGGCCACCTTTCTCAAGATAGGCCGGCTATACAGCAAAGGCATACGATCGTGCTTGCGCTCGAGCCTCCAGATTTGGGAGAACTTGCCGTCCGACTTGACCTAAAAGGAAACGACCTAAAGGTTTCTATCGTGGCAACCTCGCATGAGGCAGGCCAAGCCCTTAAGCAAGGCCAGGCGGGGTTGCAACATAACCTTAGGGAACAAGGGCTTGACTTGACTCAGTTTTCCTTATCCATAGGAAACCA
The DNA here is from genome assembly GCA_002347965.1 of Nitrospirae bacterium UBA2233. Taxonomy (GTDB): domain Bacteria; phylum UBA2233; class UBA2233; order UBA2233; family UBA2233; genus UBA2233. The sequence goes on from DDYN01000032.1 coordinate 83,887, forward strand.
AGGTTCCTTCTCTAGGGAGTTTGAAGGCTTTTCGGGGCAGCCTTCTACGCCCCCCCATACGGTGAATTTATCCAACGGGCAAGAGGCGACATCCTCAAACGCAATACTGCCTGTATTGCCGTACCACAAAGGAATGTTAAGCATCCGTGTCTAGCCAAGCGAAAGGAGAAAAGCTATGGCAGTCGTCAGCAATGTTGACCTTTCCATGCCAAAGTCTGCAAACACGTTTGCCTCTATCAATCCATCGAGCAACCCCGTCCCGCAAGCCTCTAAGAACGATCCCCAAGCGATCCAGACTGACTTTTTAAAACTGCTGGTTGCTCAGATGCAAAACCAAAACCCGATGGAGCCGATGGACAACCTTGAATTCACCTCCCAGCTTGCCCAGTTCAGCGCGTTAGAGCAGGCAACCAACACAAATAAAATCTTAGAGCAGATGCAGGCGACGTTCGGCTCCCGCTCTAGCATCGATCCAGTCTCCCTGATCGGGAAAGAGGTCGCAGTGGGGCAGAATACGATCGAGGTTCTAAACGGCCAGCCGACCTCGGTATCCATAAGCCTCGCCAAGGATGCCGCGAGCCTGGATGCAGCCCTTATCGATCAAAGCGGTAAGGAGGTTGCGAGGTATCCGCAAGGAGAGCATAAAGCCGGCCATGACGCGATCCAGATTGTGCCGGTGGGACCGGATGGTAATCCGCTGGCAGACGGCACGTATACTGTGAGATTTGACGCAAAGGACACATCCGGTAAACCGCTGTCAGTGGATACAGGAATGAAGGGGGTTGTTCAGTCCGTAACCCTTGATGGCAAAGCTCCAATGCTAATTGTTGACTCTAAGGAAGTCCCTCTTTCCAGTATCTCTAGGGTAAGCCTGACCTACTAACGGTTCAACATAAAGGGGAACATAATGGCGTTAATCAGGACGCTCGATACCGGGGCAACAGGGCTCGTCAGCAACGACAACGGGATGAGTGTTGTCGCTAACAACCTTTCCAACGCAAACACTGTTGGCTATAAGGCGGGTGATGCCCGCTTTGAGGATATTCTATACCAAAGGCTTACTGGTACGTACTTTCCCTCCGATGTGGGCTCGGGGGTCAGGATGGCCGGTATCTCCTCAAACTTCAACCAGGGCACGCTTATGGATTCTACAAACCCGCTGGATATGGCGATCGATGGGGGCGGATTGTTCGTCTTGAAGGCTCCTGGAAGCAAAGGCACGTTTTACAGCCGATCCGGCCAGTTCGGGACGGACGAGAGCGGGTTTATCATCAACTCCTGGGGACAGAGGCTCCAGGGCTACAGGCTAGACCCTTCGACAGGAACGGCTGTTGGGGCGGTTACAGACATCCAGGTGCGCAACGACCTCCGGGAGCCCCATGCCACGAGCGCCATCAAAATGAATGTCAACCTAGACAGCAACACCCGTGCTCACGTTTCAAACCCAAGCCAGACGCTGGGATTTCTTACGCAGATAGGGCAGGCTGCGGCGACTGGAAACGTTCCCCAACTTGTACGGCTCGTCCAGGCAAACTTGAACAGCTTTCCGCCAGAAGTACGCCAAAGATTGGGGCAGGATCTAGCTGCCGGCGATGTCACTCAGTTGAGCGCCGATGTAGTTGGCTATTTTTCCAACTCCTATGCTGACTATTCAACCCAGGTCACAGTGATCGATTCGCAAGGAGAAGATCACCTGGTCGACGTGTACTTCACCAAGCTGTCCGACTCGACGATGATCGGTACCAACCCTGCCTCGCCAGGCTCAACATGGCTTGCCTGGACGGCCTACAACGCCAAGTTGCCGGGGGGGACTGAAGTGAGGACGATCGGGAATGTACAGTGTCTCGTGTTTGACCGTACAGGCAGCCTTGAAGATCAGATCTCTTACGCTCCGGGCTTATACTTTTTCGACGACGGGTCGGTGAATCCTCAGCGCGTTCTGTTCGATTACGGAATCGAATCCCCCCAGTGGAATCAAAACCGAAAACAATCCGGCATCCCTATGGAGCCGAAAACGGGGCCAACAACGCAGCGCTCCTCGCCCTCGAACCTCAACGCACTTTGGCAAGACGGGCAGAGGGCGCAGCACTTCACTGAGCTCGACATGGATCAGGATGGAAAGCTCTTTGGGTTAAACCCCGACGGTACACACAGCTACCTCTACCAGGTAGCTTTGGCCGAATTTCCGAACGTAGCCGGCCTTCACCGGGTTGGGAAAAACAATTTCATCGAATCTAACGTTTCTGGAACCGGGCTTATAGGAAAGCCGAACACTGGTTCTCGCGGGGGGGTTGTTATCCGGATGCTGGAGCAGTCGAACGTGGATATCACAAAAGAGTTCGTGAATATGATCAAACTCCAGCGCTACTACCAGGCAAACGCCGAGACGATCCGGACGGCCGACCAGATGTTTCAGGTTTTGACGGGGTTGAGAAGATAGCTTGCCGCGTTCATGATTAAGCTGACACGTTTGAACGACGAGGTGTTTTACCTGAACCCGGAGCTGATCGAGACTGTCGAGGGGGAAAAAAACGCCATTGTCTCTCTCACGACAAAGAAGAAGCTCGTCGCGAAGGAAACGCCGGAACAGATACGAAAGCTATTTTTAGAGTACAAACGAATGGCTTTTTACAGGCTAGGCCCAAGCTCAACCAAG